>JANXEF010000010.1 GCA_025057895.1 Archaeoglobaceae archaeon
AGTAATGGATTCCAACAAAAGGAGCATTCTCTTTCAATCCATTTTCTCTATACCAGTTCATATAATCTTCAAAGCTTAAAAATATACCCATTCCTCCATAGCCATAACCAATCGCCCTTGGATGATAAATTCCATAAGGAGGAATTTCGATTGGCGGTGGAATAGATTTTAAACCGAAGCTTTCAACACTTATTCCACAAAGCTTAACTCCAAGAAAGATCGTAAGTCTTCTAAAATTTTCTGAACCGCCGTAGTTCCAGTAAAGAGTTATGTTTCTGTATTCAGGAGCTGAAAGGTTTACGTTGGTTATGTTGTGAACGTCTGTGAAACCCATACCTAAAATTTTTATCTGGTTTTTCAAAGGCAAGAGGTGATCTTTTAGCAGATCCTGAACAGGATAGCCGAGCATGTAGAGGAAAATTACGTTGAACTCGCTAAAATTCAAAGCTGTAATTCTCTCTTTTAAATCCAAAACGTCTGAATAGCCAAGAATTGTTATGTTCAGATTTTTTTCAACGTAAAGATCTTTGCTCGCATTCATTATTAGTGGAACCTGTCTCAAGTTTTTGTCGAGGATGAACAGGATCTTTGTCCTATTTTCGGGGATTTTTGGAGCTTCAAATGCGATGTTCAATTCGAAGAATTTTGCTCTTAAATAGTTCACAAGATTCAGCAAGTTCTCCTTTCCTCCGTAGATCCAGTATTTTGATATATTTTCATCGCTGTAACCAACTGTAGAGTTAAATGAGACTATAATAGCGTTTGTTTTGTTAACAATCTCCTTAGATAAACTCTCGTTTAAATTTGCTAGAAATATCAAGCTTTTGTTTTCAAAATCAACTTCTTGGCTAATATTAAAGACTTCGATCATTCCAATTTCATTTTCGATCTCTTTCAGTATCTCGTAGTTTTCATCGTTTCCAAGATAGAAAGTTATGAGATCCTCTAGAAGAATTACTGTGATTGAATCTGTTTCAGCTTCAACATTTCTGCTCAAATAACCATCTTTTTGGACTAAAAATCTGAATCCTAGTTCTGTTGTATTGATCGTAACTTTTCCATCTTTGTCTGTCAGCTTTTCGATCTCTCCAACTTTAATCAAAGCTTTTTCAATTGGATCTCTTTTCAAGTTTAAAACTGTGATAGAGAAAACTTCGCATCTCAGTTCAATTGTTAAACTCATATTACTTGCTAGTTCTACAAAGCTCTCGTTGAAACAAAGCTCGTGAGTTGCTTTAACTGTGTAATTCCCACCGAAAAGCTCAAATAGGGCTAATCCTCTTGTTGTATACTTTGTCAGCTTTAGAGTTTCGTTGTAAACTGAAACTGTAGCATTTTCAAGAGCTAAGCTGTTCATAGTAACTTCTACACTCAGCTCGTAGCCTGAGCTAGCTGCTATCACCAATATTAGTGCTGAGATTAGGCATCCAATATTAATATTTTTCATACTAACCCTCTCCAATTATTTTGATTTAAAGTAAAATGTAATGTATTTAAAGTTTTCTGATTTTCTTTACTTTTAGTAAAAATTTTTTGATTGATATCTTTTCTTAAAATTTCATATTTATCTGAAATATGGACTTTGAAGTCGTGTATTGATAAAAAAATATAAATAGTTCTACACATCACTCAAAGACATGCTATCATGGAAAAGCATCGGTAGAGAGGTGATTCTCTCGATAGTGATGGTTTTTTCTGCTGCAGGACTCGTTTACAAATGGCTATCTCTTTATGACAGAGTTGACTACGTTATCGTCTTTCTAGCAGCTCTTTTGATCGCTAGTCTTGCAATCTTCTTGATAAGCGTAGAGTTAAGAATGCAAGAGATGACTGAAGAGTTTCAGAATGTGAGGAGGACTATTGCCATAAGCTCCGAAGAACTCGAAAATAGGATCTCAAAAGCACTAAGACCTGAAATGAGGGACTTGGGTGAGAAAATAGACTCTTTACAGCGAAAAATGTTTAGATAAAATATTTAAGCAAGGCTAAGACCTCTTGAAGAGGTGTCGATCTGAGTGAGGAAGAGATAATAAGAGTTCGACTACCGGATAAAGATAAAGGAGAGATGTTTGGAATTGTTTCCTCGATGCTAGGTGCAGGACATATAAAGGTTAGATGTGAAGACGGAGTCGAGAGGCTTGGGAGAATTCCAGGAAAAATGAGAAAGAAAATCTGGATAAAGGAGGGCGACGTTGTCATTGTGATACCTTGGAGTTTTCAAAAAGATCGTGCAGACATTGTATGGAGATACACGAATCCTCAGGTTGAATGGCTGGAAAGAAGAGGATATCTAAAATTCTAATATAATTAATTTTTTCATTAAATTTATTTAATATCTAAACCAGTAATCTAAAAAATTTAAAGGCGAGTGTTTTACGTGGAGGTCTATGTTCTACGTCTTGGGCATAGAATTGGAAGGGACCAACGTATTTCAACACATGTCGCTCTAGTTGCAAGGGCATTTGGAGCTAAGGGGATATATTTCGATCGTTTTGACAAAAATCTTTTTGAGAGTGTGAGTAAAGTCGTTAAAACCTGGGGAGGCGACTTTTTTATTGAAGCTACTGAATGGAAAAAGATGCTTCAAAATTTTCAAGGTTTGAGAGTTCAGTTGACTATGTATGGAATTCCACTTCCAGAAAAAATCGAGGAAATAAGAAGAGCAAAAAAAATTTTAGTGGTTGTCGGATCAGAGAAAGTACCAAAAGAAGTCTATGAATTATGCGATCTAAACATTTCCATTGGATTACAACCACACAGTGAGATATCTGCTTTGGCTATCTTTCTTGATAAGTTGCTTGATTTGGTTTTCAAAATCGAATTCAATGATGCAAAGCTCAAGATAATTCCATGTGAAAAAGGTAAAAAGGTTTTAAAGTTAAGGTGAAATTGATGACATGATCCACCCCATCGAATATAGATATGGAACAAAGGAGATGAAGAGAATTTGGAGTGAGGAGAGTAAGGTTAAGAGAATGATTCGAGTTGAAATCGCTCTACTCAAAGCACTTTCAAAAATGGGATACCTAAATATAGAAGAAGTTGAAAGAGTGCGTAAAAAAGCCTTAAAGATAAGTCCAGCGAGAGTCAAGCAAATTGAGGATGAGATTAGGCACGATATAATGGCACTTGTAAGAGCGATAAGCGAAGTTGCGGAATGTAGATGGATTCACTTCGGTGCGACTTCAAATGATATCATCGATACAGCTACCGCTACACAGCTCAGAGATAGCATCCTCATCATGGAAGAAAAAATTAAAAAGTTAGGAAAAATCTTGGCTAGAAAAGCATTAGAGTTCAGAAACATTGTTTGCCTTGGTAGAACACATGGACAGGCTGCTTTACCAACAACATATGGCTTTAGATTTGCTTTATGGTCTTCTGAAATTACAAGACACTACATAAGGCTTCAACAGATAAAGGAGAGACTTCTTGTCGGAAAAATGAGCGGTGCAATCGGAACACAGGCTGGATTTGGTAAGGATGGATTCGAAATAGAAAACGAAGTCATGAGACTTCTGAACTTAAAACCTGCAATAATATCGTCACAGATAATCCCAAGAGATATTTACTGTGAATATCTCGAGTTTTTGGCCAACTTAGCGACAACTCTTGAAAAAATTGCTTTGAATTTCAGAATTCTCCAGAGAAGTGAAGTCGGAGAACTGATGGAAAAGTTCGAAGCAAAACAAGTCGGGAGCTCTACAATGCCTCATAAGAGAAATCCAATAGACAGCGAAAATATCTGTGGACTTGCAAGAATAGTCCGAGCTTTTGTTGAACCACAACATCAGTCTGCAATACTCTGGGAAGAGAGAGATCTGACTAACTCCTCTGCTGAGCGAATAACTTTACTCGAGGCGACGATACTTGCAGATCACATATTGACTAGGATGATAAGGGTTGTTTCTGGTGTTGCAATTGACCTTGAGAATGTCAAAAAGAATCTTGAGATGCAGAGGGGCTTGAATATGAGTGAGGCAGTTATGATTGCGCTAACCAAGAAAGGATTTGACAGACAAATGGCACATGAGATTTTGAGAGAGGCATCTATGAGAGCTTATGTAAATAGCACATCTCTCCTAGATGAACTTCTTAAATATGGAGATATAATGAAGTATTTCACAGCTGAAGAGCTATCAAATCTTCTAAAGCCTGAAAATTACCTAGGTACGGCTTTAGAAAGGATTGAAAAAGTTGTTGAATGGGTGTATGAAGTGCTGAAATGAAGGCAGAAGATAAAATAATCTCTCAGCTCCAATTTGCTAAGGAAAAAGGATTATTACAGAGTGAAATTACTAGAAGACTCAATTTGTCAAAATCAACAGTATCTGAAATTCTTTCACATCTTGAAGAAAAGAGAGTAATTGTAAGGGAAGAAATCTCACAAAAGAGTTATCGAGTCTGGCTTGTGAAATACTATCCTAGAGTTGTTGAGGGAATAGTGAGAATTGGGATTCTAAAAGCAAGTGAGTATCCAAAAGTTGTTAGTGCAGGAGAAAAAGTTAACGCTATCCTCAGAGTTTACAAAAATAGTATCGAGGCTACTAAAGACTTAGTACATGGTATAGTCGATATTGTAGCCTCTCCATTTGTAACTCAAGCTTTTTTTGGAGTTTTGATGAAAAACATAAAGATTTTCAGAGTTGTAGCTATGAATGGAAGTGGTGTTGCTATTTCGAATGGTAAAGGCTTTGGCTGTTCGGAGTTTTCAACAATGGAGAGGATTTTAAGAAAATATTTAAAGATGAAAGAAATAAAAGAAGAAATAAAATTTTTTGATAATCCAGATGAAATGATTTCGCAAATCTCTAACTTGCGTGGAATAGCAATATGGGAACCTTATTTTTCTATGTTTGAAAAAGTTGAGCTATTTTGTGATGTGATCGGAGATTTTGTTTGCTGTTCTTTGGCAGTAAATGAGAATTTTTTAAACAAGAACAGAGAACTCTTCGATGAATTCTTAAAATACTATGACAAATCTTCACCAAGGGATGGGGTGAAAGGACTTTCAGAGATACTTGGTTTTTCTGAAGAACTGATCAAAAAATCTCTCGAAAATTACAGATTTGATTTTGGAATAGAAAGTCTTGAAAAAGAGGCTGAAGAATTAAATTTTGGTAGAGTTCAGGAAATTCTTTGCTTTTATTAAATCGCTGAGTTTTAATAGACTTTCAAATTTTAAATTCGATTCTTCCCTGTCTACAACTGCGACTAATCCAACTATTATTCCTCCTTTTTGTCTAACCCTTTCCATAATCGATATAGCTGACTTTCCAGTGGTCACGACATCCTCGATTATCACAACTCTATCTCCATTTTTTAAATCTCCAATCAAATCTTCGCCTAATCCATAAACCTTTTTTTCTTTTCTAAATATTAATACTGGTTTTTTCAATTTTAAAGATACAGCAATCGCAAGAGGCACTCCACCAAGCTCTATACACGCTATTTTATCGAATTCAACAGATCTCAGTTTTTCTACGATAGCATTCGCTATTGTCTCTAAAATCTCTGGATTAGTAGCAGCTAGTTTTATGTCAATGTAAACGTTGCTCTTTTTACCAGAAGAAAGAGTAAATTCACCGAATTTTATTGATCCAACTTTGATCAATTTATTTATCAAATCATCCATAAAAAAAATAGACACAAAATAAAAGATTTTTGCCAAATTCAGCAGAATTTTTAAATCCTAAGGATTAAATTTATGAAACTTTGAAAAAGGAGAAGAAAATGGAAAATAAAAAAGCATCTAAACACAACCTGTTGGTTTTGGTAGTCCAGCAATTCTACAAGCGTCTTTTGCTGGGCCTTGGGGAAAAAGCTTATAGATGTATTGAAGGTCTACATGTGGCCCTATATCTTTTTTCATTTGTTTTACAAGCATTCTAATGGGCGGAGCGACTCCATATTTCAAAAAATAATCTCTGAGATATCTCACAACTTTCCAATGCTCTTCAGTCAATTGAATCGAAGATCCAAATCTGGTGTCTGTTGCAAGTGCTCTTGCCACATCTTCATCCCATTGCTCCCAATCTTGGAGAAATCCATCTTCATCTAGTCTTAGTTTTTTCCCTTTTAAAACTAATTCTGGCATTAGATCACCTTCTACCTTATTTTACCCTTTACATAAATAATTTGCGGTTTTTGAGCACTTTTCAAGCTCTAAACTTAATTTTACGATTTATCAAGCTCTTAGAAAGTGTTGGATGTATGGTAGTGGATCGTGAAAAATATATATCGAAAGTTTAACAAGAACACGATGACACTCGAAGAGGAATATCTAGACATCTCATTTCTAAAAGAGAATGGATTTGTTAGAAAGAAGTGTCCAAGCTGTGGAAAATACTTCTGGACAATCGATGATAGAGATATCTGTGGTGATCCTCCTTGTGAGAGTTATAGTTTCATAGATAATTCACCCTTTTACAGAAATTTTGATTTATCAGAAATGAGAGAATTTTACCTACAATTCTTTGAAAAAAGAGGACATAAGAGGATTGAAAGATATCCAGTGGTTGCAAGGTGGAGAGATGATATATATCTCACCATAGCTAGCATAGCTGACTTTCAACCATTCGTCACTGCTGGTATCGCCCCTCCACCTGCAAATCCTCTTACGATTTCGCAGCCCTGCATAAGACTCGATGATCTTGAAAGTGTTGGTAAAACAGGGAGACATCTAACACTTTTCGAAATGATGGCTCATCATGCGTTTAACTATCCTGAAAGAGAAATATACTGGAAAAATGAAACCGTTGCCTACTGCACTGAGCTTCTTGAAAAACTAGGAGTTAAAAGAGAGGAGATAATATACAAGGAAGAGCCTTGGGCGGGAGGTGGTAATGCGGGACCCTGTCTTGAGGCTATAGTTCGTGGTCTCGAAGTTGCAACTCTCGTCTTTATGAACCTCGAAACGAGTGAATATGGGGAAATAGTGATAAAGGGAGAGAGATATAGGAAGATGAAGAATTACATAGTCGACACTGGCTATGGACTTGAAAGATTTGTATGGATGAGTAAGGGGAGTCCAACTGTTTACGATGCTATTTTTGGGAATGTTATAGATAAGATATACGAATCTAGTGGCTTAAAAAGCTTAAAAGGTAAAGATCTGAAAAAGTTGATTTCTGAGTCTGCAAAATTGGCTAGTCTTGGAATCCAAAAAAATGCTCTAGTAGCTGAAATTGCTAAAAAGTTTGATATGAACATAGATGAAGTCAGAGAACTCATTGAGCCTGTTGGAAAGATATATGCACTTGCAGATCATACAAGGTGCGTTCTTTTCATGCTCGGTGATGGACTCGTACCCTCAAATGCTGGAGCAGGTTATCTTGCGAGACTCATGATAAGAAGGATTCTAAGACTTTCCGAAGAACTACAATTGGATTGTGAAATTTTTGACCTAGTCGATTTGCATATGAAATCCTTGGGGATTGATTTTGAAGTCTCCTCTGAAACTATTCAAGAGATTCTAGAACTTGAAAGAGAAAGGTTCAAGTTCACGATTGAAAAAGGTATAAAGATAGTTGAGAGAACAGTTGATAGAAAAAAGAAGATAGGAAAAAATGATTTAATAGAGTTTTACGAGTCTCATGGACTTCCTGCAGAATTCGTTTCAAAAATAGCTCAAGAGAAAGGTGTAGAGGTCGAAGCAGTAGATATTTACAGTGAACTTGCTAAAAGACATTCTAAAGCAGAAAAGGAGAAAAAAGAACATATAAAGTTAAAAAAAGAGTATCCAAAAACTTTAAAACTTTACTATGAAAATCCAAAGCTCTTCGAATTCACAGCAAAGGTTATTGGTTATGAGAATGGCTATTTGATTCTTGACAAAACTGCATTTTATCCAGAAAGCGGAGGACAAGAGAGCGATAGCGGTTTCATCATCAATGAAAATGGAAGATTTAGAGTTTTAGAAGTTTTTGATCTCGATGGCATCGTTTTACATAAAATAGAAGGTACTGGAATGATCGGTGGAGAAATAAAAGGACTTATCGACGTTGAGAAGAGATTGAGACATATGAGACATCACTCTGCGACACATCTTCTACTCTATACTCTACAGAAAATATATGGAAAACACATCTGGCAAGCAGGAGCTAAAAAAGAAGCTGATAGAGCAAGACTAGATGTGACTCACTACAAGAAGATCGGTGAAGAAGAGATTAGAAGAATAGAGCTGATTCTGAATAGAGAAGTCTTTGCAAATAAACCCATAGAATGGTTTTGGATGGATAGAATTGAAGCAGAGAGAAAATTTGGTTTTCGTCTGTATCAGGGTGGTGTCCCACCTGGGAAAGAAATAAGAATAGTTCGTGTTGGTGATGATGTTCAAGCCTGTGGTGGAACCCATTGTTATAGTACTGGAGAAATAGGTTTGATAAAGATTCTAAGCATCGATTCCATTCAGGATGGTGTTATTAGGTTTGAATTTGCGGTTGCAGAAGCTGCACTCGATGCCATTGCAAGTATGGAGTCAATTCTCAAGAATTCTAGTAGAATTCTTAGAGTAGAGCCAAAAGCTTTACCAAAAACTGTAGAGAGGTTCTTTGAAGAGTGGAAAGAGCAGAAAAAGGAGATAGAAAGACTTAAAGATGAGCTAGCAAAAGTTAAAGGTGAATCGCTTTTGAGGAGTGCTGAAGAGTTCAATTCGATAAAGGTTGTTGTTGACATCTTGAGTGCAGACATGAACGAGCTGCTCAAAATAGGGGATTATCTTGCAAAAAAGGGAGCTATAGGTTGTCTTATGTCTAAAAGAGAGGGAAAGGTCCTCGTTGTTACATTTGCTGGAGAGAATTATGATGCTCGAGAAATAATGAAGGGGGTGGGGACTCTTGCAAAAGGGAGTGGAGGGGGAAAGAAAGAGCTATCACAAGGAGCAGTTGCAGTGCTACCAAGCAGAGAAGAAGTTCTTCGTATCGTCTTCGAATATCTTGCGAGGAAAGCTTGAAGTTATACCTGTGAGAGGTTTGCCGATAATAAAGGAGGGAGATAACATAGCAAAGTTGATATCTGAAAAAGTTGAAGTCCGAGACGGTGATATTGTTGTTATTTGTTCGACTATTGTCTCTAAATCTGAGGGAAGAGTAAGAAAACTATCTGATTATAAACCAGGTGATTTAGCTTTAGATTTAAGCAAAAATATAGCAAAACCTCCAGAGTTCATTCAAGCAGTCATTGAGGAAAGTGATGAAATTCTAATAAAAGAACCTTTCTTGCTTGTAAAAGCAAAATACGGTAACATATGTATCAATGCTGGCATAGATGCTTCAAACATTGAAAAAGGCAAGATTTTACTACCTCCTGTTGATCCAGACAAAAGTGCAGAAAAAATACGAGAAAACTTTGAAAAACTTGGTAAGAGGGTTGGAATCATCATAACAGATACAAACGGTAGATGTTTTAGAAAAGGGGTTGTAGGTATTGCTATGGGTATTTCTGGAGTTTTTGCAATGAGAGATTGGAGAGGAGAAAAAGATCTTTACGGAAATTTGCTAGAAGTCACAGTTGAATGTATAGCAGACGAGATTGCTGGATTTGCAAATTTGCTCATGGGAGAAGCAGGAGATGGAATTCCAGCAGTAATTTTTCGTGGTTTAAGAGTTCTTGGTGAGGGAAGCGCAAAAGAGATTTATAGAAGTGAAGAAGAAGACGTAATAAAGAGATGTCTGAAAAAGTGCTTCTAGTAGGAACCAATGTAAGAAATGTTGCAGAATCCGCTAGAAAAGCAGGTTATGAAGTTTATGCAATAACGAAATATTTTGATTTAGATCTGAGGATCTACTGTAGAGAAGTCTATTTGATGAGAGAAAACTGTAGAGATTTGGTAGAAAAGCTTGCTCAGGAAAATAATGCAAGAGTTGTACTATGTTCCAATGCAGAAACACTCGAAATCAGAGCTGAGCTACTTTGTAATGATCCAAGAGTTTGTAAAAAAATCGTTGATAAACTAAAATTCTACAGAACTCTTGAAAAAGCTGGAATTCCTCATCCAGAGGTTCTAAAAGAGCCAGAGGGTAAAACTATAATTAAACCGAGAGTTGGTGGTGGTGGAGAAGGTATAAAGTTTGCTGAAAAAGCTGAAAATGGATTTATATTGCAGAGATATGTTGAAGGTGTTCCTTGTAGTGTCTCCCTTATTTCTGGGAGAGAGGTAACTCCAATTGCTTGTAACTACATTTTTTCTGGATGGAAAGAGATGAACGCAAGTTTTTTTAGATATAGCGGTAATCTAACACCATTGAGAGTTAATGAGGAAAAGAGGATAGAAATTGAAAAAATTGCAGTTGAAACAGCTCAGCTTTTTGATATTAAAGGATCTATAGGGGTTGATTTCATACTCGGGGATAAACCTTATGTTTTGGAATTGAATCCAAGGTTTCAAGGCTCTCTCGATAGCATTGAATGGAGTTCAGACGTTAATCTTTTCTCAATGCATGTAAAAGCTTTTGAAAATGGAAAGGTCGAGAAAGTAAGATCAAAAAGATATGCGATCAGGGCAATATTTTTCACAGATAGAGATGTCGATTTGGGGACTTATTTGGTGAGTTTAGTAGGAAATCCATTTTTTGCCGACATTCCTTGGGGTTTTTACAGGAAGGGTGAACCAATCGTTTCAATTCTTGCCAGTGGAAATTATGAGGACATCTTTGCTAAAATTATCGAGAGGAGAGATCTATTTTTGAGATTGAATTCTTATCTTTTGGCAAGGTCCAAGGAGTAGGTGATCGAGTTCTGAAAATGCATGTTATCTGGGTTCTAGGTCTTAAAAAGTCTACTTAGGGGAGCTCAAACTTAATTTTCCATTTTGGATTAATCTTTATTTTAGCATCCCTAATCTTGAAACTTAGATCTATAAACTCTTGAATCGATTGCCTAAAAAACTCATGAATTCAAAGTTTTAAAAAACCTTGGAAACAGCAAAACTTAAATGGCTGAAACGGAGAGAACTATAGATGTATGAAATTTGACGTCATAGTCATTGGTGCAGGTCCTGCTGGGATGTTCTCTGCATATAAGCTTGCAAAAAGGAAAAAAGTAGCGATCTTTGAAATGGGAAGGGATATATCTAAAAGAAAATGTCCAAGTGACTTATCACAGAGTTTTTGTAAAAAATGCGACCCTTGTAACATCACTTGTGGTGTTGGTGGAGCTGGAGGTCTTTCAGATGGAAAATTGAATTATGTCAATCCAAATTATTCTTCCAGTTTTACAGTGGGTGGAGACTTCGACTTCTTGAAGCCAGAGTATCTGATTGAAAAGATGAATGAAGTCGATGAGATATTTCAGAGACATGGTGTAACTAGAGAGATCTATGGAGAAAACGAAGAGAAAATAAATAGGTTTTTGAAAGAAGCAAACGCTGCTGGAATCGAGTTTGTACCTTTGAGACAGCGACATGTGGGAAGTGATGAACTTCCGAAGGTTATTAAAAGTATTGAAAATGAGCTTAGAAGGAGGGGAGTTGAGATAAGAACTGAAACAACTGTAGTCGACACAAATCCTGATGAAAAGGTTATTAAAACTGCTGATGGTAGTGAATTTGGTTATGAGAATCTTATAATTGCTGTCGGTAGAAGTGGAGCAAATTGGCTTGAGGAATGGGTTAGGAAATACGGCATTGAAGTTTCGGAAAACTCAAAGGCGATAGATGTTGGTGTAAGAATTGAAGTTCCTGCATCTATAATGAGTGACATAACTTCAACGATTTACGACCCAAAACTCCGGGTCATAACGAGGAGACACGATGACTATATGCGAACTTTTTGCACGTGTCCAGGCGGTTGGGTTATAAGGGAAGATTACGGAGACTTTTGTCTTGTCAATGGGCATAGCAAAGCAAAAGAAAAAACCGGAAATACGAATTTCGCATTGCTTGGTCATTATGAGTTCACGGAACCATTTGAAGAGCCTAACGAATGGGGTAGAGATCTTGCAAGGATTACAACAAAGTTAGGTGGCGGAAATCCAATTTTACAAAGGCTTAAAGACCTACGTCTAGGAAGAAGGAGTACTGAGAACAGGATAAGAAATAATCGTCTTGTTCAACCAACACTAAGAACTGCAATCCCGGGAGATATAAGCTTAGCATATCCTGGAAGAGTTATAGACGACATCCTAGATGCACTTGAAAGACTCGATAAGGTAATTCCAGGAGTTGCTGATGACTCTACACTCCTATACGCCCCTGAAGTCAAATTTTATTCTCTAAAACTAAAAGTAGATGATAGGATGCGTACAAATATCCCCTTCATTTACGCAATAGGTGATGGAGCAGGAATCAGCAGAGGTATTGTTGGTGCTGCAGTTACTGGACTAATCGCTGCTGAAAGTATTTTGGGTGAGAACTGATGTTCTACGATATAAGAGAAGTTGAAATTGAAAGTTTTACGATGACACTTGAAGATGGCATAATTGAAAAACCGAAGAAAAGTTTCTTCAAGTCTAAATGCTTTAGAGTACTCAAAAATGGTTTTTGGGGAGTTTTTGAAGGAAATTTGAGCGATTCTGATGGTATAAGAGAAGCAGAACGGAATTTAATATGGAATGGGGACTCAGATGTTGAGAAAGTTGTAACAAGAGGGAATTACGAGATGAAAATGAAAATTCCACCTTGGAATTTGAGTATTGAAGAGAAGATCGAGATGTTGAGAGATCTTCATAAATGCTTGAATGCAAAGAGTGTTAAAATAAACTATATCGAGAGCTTTAAAAAGTTCTTCTATAGAGATTCGGATGGAAGTGAAGTCAGCTACTTCGTTCCTAGGGTTGGAATTTCGATTTTTGCAGTTGAAAAAGGAAAATCTTTGCAGTTTTTATCGAAGAGATTGATGAAACCTGGTGGTTTTGAGAAACTAGAGGGTGTCTTTGAACTGACTGAAGAGATCAATGAAGTCCTTCCCAAACTTGCAAACGCAATTTCTCCCCCTTCAGGAGAAATGAACGTCTTGATGGATTCCAAACTTGCAGGTGTTTTCATTCACGAAGCTTTTGGGCACGCAGTTGAAGCGGATCACGTCTTACAAGGTTCAAGTGTACTCAGCGGTAAGATTGGAAAAAGAATTGCAGGAGAGAATGTTACAATAGTAGATGATCCAACTATAGAGGAATTTGGTTTCTTCCCATTTGATGATGAAGGGATAAAAGCTGAGAAAAAATTACTCGTTGAGAATGGAATTTTAAAGAGTTATCTTCACAGTAGAGAGACTGCTAAAAAACTTATCGGTAGACCAGGAAATGCAAGAGCAGAAGGAGTAGATTTTCCAATAGTCAGGATGAGTAATACTTATCTTGAACCTTGTGATTACACTTTTGAAGAGCTTCTTGAGTTTTGTAAAGATGGTGTTTATCTTTTAGGCTCGAGGGGAGGAGAAACAAATCCAGCTACTGGCTACTTTCACTTCAATGCACAGTATGGTTATTTAGTTCGAAATGGTGAAATCACCGAAATGATAAGAGATGTAGGATTGATGGGGTACCTAGATATTCTCAAAAATCTGAAAATCGGTGTAGAAGCTCAATTCGATCCTGGTTTTTGTGGAAAAGCGTATCAGATAATTCCAGTTGCAGATGGTGCACCAAGAGTTCTATGTAGGGCAAAAGTGGGTGGATTATGATGGAATGGGAAATATTCAGTGAAAAGATTGTTGGTTTTTCAGCAGAAATCGAAGGAGGAAAACTTAAATTTTTGAGAAAATTGAAAGATCATGCTTTTGCTGTCAGAGTAATTGAAAATAACAAAGTTGGTTTCTCTTCTGGTAAGAACCTAGAAAAAACGATTGAAGAAGCGAAAAAAATAGCAAGAATCTCGGAAGAGGAACTTAAAGAATTTCCTGTAGAAAAACCAGCGAGAGTTGAGAAAATATACGATCGAAGATTTGAAAATCCTCTTCAAGAATTCATAAAAGATGAATACGAAATTCTAATCAATTCTGTTGAAAAAGCAAAGATTGCAAATGCTCTCATAAGTCATGAAGTTGTAGAAATTGAGCTAAAAAATTCTTTTGGGGCTGAATTACGGGAAAAAGGTAGTTTTTCATTTTTTTCTATTGAGACAGTTTACGAAGAAGGTAGCGGTTTTGCTCAGACAGGGAGAAGAGAATTGGAGCTTGAAATAGAATCTACTGCTCGTTATGCTGAGGAACTTGCAATTAAAGCTTCAAAAGCTGAAAAGTTAAACTATGGGTACTATGACATAGTTCTCATGCCCCATGCGGTTCATCAACTTTTCTCTAATACACTCTACCCCTCTTTTTCAGCTGAAAACGTGGCAAGAGGAAGAAGTAGTATTCATAAGGGAATGTATCTTGGAGAACTGAAGATTTTAGATGACCCAACCCTTCCTGGAGGTTTCGTGAGTTTTTCTTTTGATGATGAAGGTGTCATGGCTAGAAAGAAAGTACTTTTGGACCGTGAAGTTCTTGGATTTTACTCAGACTGGAAAAACTCAAAAAAGTTTGGAGTCAGTGGAAATGGACTAAGAATTGATATAGATTCCCCACCTATGCCTTTGCCGAGTAACATTATCGTTGAGATCGATGAGGAGGTTGAGGTTGAATCTGCACTTATTGTGCACAACTTCATAGGCTCCCATACAACGAATCCTATTAGCGGGGATTTCAGTGTTGAATGTCTCAATGCCGAAATCGATGGAAGAGCATTCAAGGGTGTGATGATATATGGAAACATCTTCGATTTTTTGAAAAAAATAAGAGGATTTTGTCTGGAGAAAGTGCAAATAGAAAACACGATCTCACCAGCGATCAGGTTTGAAAAAATTAAAGTAATTTAGCTATAAATATTGAAATAAGTAGAAAAATGCAAAGTAGGAGAATGAACAGAAAAATCAGTTTTGCGATCCTTAAAATTTTTTTCTTTCTTTCGCTTTCCACGACTTGAAATTTTATTGATTTGTAGCTTGGTTCATAGCCTTCTGCTTCGAATTTAATATCTACTCTATGTCTGCCTAGAGATGGGGAGAGAAATTTGAAGGAAAATTTTCCAAAATTTGGTTTTGTAAAACCAATTTCTTTTCCGTCCAAATAAAAGAAAATTTCAGAATCTAGAGGTTTCCATCTTTTTTCCTTTTCATCGTAAAGAGTCAAATAACCTTCAACAACAACTTTTTCACCCTTTGCTATAAAAGAATCCAAAAGATGTGCTGAGATCCTAGTCTTAAACGACGAACTTAAAGAAGACATATGTTATCATGAGGAGTAAGAAGATGTGCTTCAATCCAGCTTCAACTCTCCCCTCTCCCATTATTCCTCCAGCTAAACCTGAAAAAATGGCTATGAGCAGAGAAGTCTCCATGAATATTTTCTCTAATTCTATGAGATCTAAATAGGCGAACTGAGATGGAGTTGATGCTAAAACAGAGAACATGTTATTCATCAAAACGAATGTTGTATACAAGAATACGCCGAAAGCGAGATATATTATTATTAAATATGTGCTCATTATACCTCGAAGTCTCTCTCTAATTTCTATTTCAAGAGTTGAAAAAATCGAAGCTGTGTAGAGAGCATCCTTAATACTCGGAGAAACCTCTATTGCTTTGACGAGCATCGATATAGCTTTTTGAAATATTCCGCTTCTTATCCTTTTTTCGAGTTTTAAAAAAGCTTTTGTCACGAGTTCGCCCCATTCGAGCTCTCTTTTAATTATCTTTATCTCCTTACTAACCAAACTTGCCTTAGAATCTCCAATATTCTTTAAAACCTCTATAACGTTTAATCCAGCCTCGTTCAAGGAAGCAAACTGCTTTAAGAATTCCGGAAGCTCTTTTTCAGCTCTTTTTATCAACCTTTCTCTGTATTCAACGAAGAATACTAAAGGTATGCCAATTGCAAGAAAAGTTGAGAAAAGAAGATAATCGAATTCCATTTTATCATAGAAGATGAGGAAAAAGATAAGTCCAGGCGTTAAGAAATAAAATGCTATGTGTTTTATTTCCAAAACATAGGGTTCCTCAAAAACTGGATAGAGCAGGAAGTTCTTAATTGAGTTGTAAACTCTTTTTAACTTCTTAAATCTGAAATTAGGTCTTCTTTGCGAAATAGGAGCATTTATATGTTCTTTCTCGATTACAACTTTTCTGAATTCTCTGCTCTCTTTTAGAGATGATGAATGAGCTATCCAGAGAACGATCAATGAACCTATAGGTAGCATGGTGTATGCAAAAATTCTATAAAGGTTGAAAGAAGATGCTCCGAGTAGGTTAAAAACAACCAAGATTATGAGAAGAAAGAGTGGTGCTACTATAAAAAGTGTTAAGTATATTTCTGCAAGTATTTGCATGGATTCTACAAATATGGTGTAATTCCTTTCTTTTTCCATGAAGAACTGTTCTGATTTTGCTTTTAGGTAGTTAATAACACTTCCACTGCCACGATAGACGTCTATCAAGTTTTCAAGGAAAAACTTTAGCTTTTCCGATGGTGTCGTATCTGCAACGTATCTAATCGCACTTTCAAGATCACCAAGTTCAGCAAGTACGGAAATTCTTTCAAATTCAACACTAACCTCTCCAAAAAGTGTTCGGTTTTCTGCTATGAATTTAAAAGCTGAAATCAAAGGTACATTACCTTTTACCATTCCAAGCATCATGTTAACAGCATGGGGCAGTGATGAATCTATCTTGCCTTTTCTCGAATTTGCAACATAGTATGGATATGCGAGTATCAAATAACGAGTTATGGAGAAGATCAAAATGGAAAAGATTGTTGTGATTGCAATCTGGAACTGCCAAAGCTCGATTTCAAAAAAGTAAATGAAATATATGTTTAGAAGATTTCCCGCATAGATCAGTCCAATATAAAATAAGAACCATCCAAAAACCATAGCAATTAGAGCGTAAAGAATGGATGAAGAGAGGAGTTCAGCCAAAGTTATCTTTAACCTTGAGCTTTCAAGAGTTTTTTTGATATCTTTATACTTTTCCGGGTTTTTCTCTATTTTTTTTCTGAAATATGTTTTCAAAGCATTTGTAACTCTCATATGATTCGCGAAAAAGCGAGTTCTGGATTGCGATAGTAGGCATGGATTAGTTTTGTAAAATCTTTGTAATCTCTAATATCTCTTTTTATCATCCATTCTAGATACTTCTTTCTCCTTTCTAGCTCTTCAAAAACATCATCTCCTCTTGATAGAGCTATTTTCTCGAGATTTTTTGGAAAACTGACTTGAATATGCTCATCTTTCTTTGGGTCCCATTTTAAAAATTGATTTACTAGTAGATTTTTATCCACGGGGTCGACTCCAAGGATTTCATTGACTTCTCTAGTTCTTCTTATTCTTTTTCCCTGTCTTAGATAAGTGTTTTGAACGAGAACGACGTTAAGAAATTGGAGCATGCTTCTCGGAACGTTTAAAGGATCATTCTCAAATCGATAGACCATCTGATTTATGTCACCTGCGTGAAAAGTAGAATAACTTGCATGTCCAGTTGACATTGCCTGAAAAAGTGTTAGTGCTTCTTTACCTCTAACTTCCCCTACTACGATGTAATCGGGTCTTTGTCGGAGGGTTGCTTTCAGAAGATCATACATATCTATCTCACGTTCTCCAATTCCAGTCCTAGTAACTTGGGCAAGCCAATTTTCATGGTAGAGCTTTATCTCCCTTGTATCTTCAATCGAAACAACTTTTGCTTCTGGAGGTACAAACATGAGCATTGCGTTTAAAGTTGTTGTTTTACCACTCGCAGTTTCACCTACTATGATTGCGGAAAGTTTATGTTCTATCATAAGCCACAGATATGTCATGATGTCTAAAGGTACAGTTCTAGACCTTATGAGATCCAGAGGTGTTAGGGGTCTTGTTGTGAATTTCCTTATCGTAAAGCTCGAACCTCTTGGTGTAACTTCTGTGCCATAAGTGGCTTGTAATCTGCTTCCATCAGGTAGTGTCGCATCTACGATTGGATTCGCAACTGAAATATGTTTATTGCTTCTCTGGGTAAGTAAAAGTACCGTTCTGTCAAGTGTTTGTCTTCCAAGCTTTATGTTTGTCTCGAGATATCCATAGTCTTTGTGATATACAAAGATAGGTACTTCATAACCATCACAGGAAATATCTTCGATGTTGGGATCTAGCATCAAGGCTTCGATGACGCTGTAACCAAAAAATTCTCGGAAAAAATAGTATAGCATCTTTGTGTATAGCTCATCACTAGTCTCTATTCCATGTTCTTTCATCAGTCTCTCTACAGCTTTTAGAAGATTTTCTATTCTCTGCTCTAACTCTTTAGAAACATCGGAAAGAGATAGAATTCGCCTTAGATCGTAGATCATAGATGACAGAATATGAACCTCTTCAACGCTAAGCGATGGTTCTATTACGTGGTATTTCAGTCTGCTCTCTTCCATATCTTCTACTATCACAATTCTTATAAATGGATCAGCAACGTAGTAATCACTTACAACGTTCTTTAAATTCAACTCTTCTCTTATCTCCGCCTTCGTTAGTTCTCTGAGAATTCTGTATCTTTCAACCATTAAAAATTTTTTTAGCCCTTGATTATTTATCTTTTACTACTACAAATGAAAGTGGTAGAGATTTAAGCTAGTAAAATTGGGATCCAGGATTACTTAATAATGATTTTGGAAAATTTTGAGCTGTATAAAACAATCTCATGGAACAAGTCTCGTCCTATCTCGAGGAAATAGCATCGCCTCTCTTATATTACTCAATCCGAGCATTGCCATGATGAGTCTCTCGAGTCCGAGTCCCCAACCAGCGTGCGGAGGTATACCGTAACGAAAAGCCTTTAGATAGAATTCGAAACTCTCTGGATATAGATTCCTCCTCTTTATGTTTTCCAGTAGCTTCTCATATCTATGCTCTCTTTGCGCTCCACTGGCGATTTCAATGTATCCATACATAAGATCAAAACTCTTACATATTCTATCATCTTCAAAGGGCATTACATAGAATGGTTTGATCTTTGTAGGCCACTCTGTTATAAAGTAAAATCCACCTATTTCATTTCCGATCGTTTTTAACGCTTGTAAATCTAAATCTTCTCCCCAAGGGATCTTGTTTTCGAGGATCTTGATAGCTTCTGTATATGTTATCCTTTTGAAAGGAGTTTTGGGAACTTCTAATTCTATTTCTAGAGTTTTGAGCTGTTTTTCACATTTTTCTATTACATTTCCATATACCTTTTTGACCATCTCTTCTAGAATTTCCATGACTCCCTCGTGATCTACGAAGCTCATTTCTATGTCTACAGATGTCGCCTCGTTCAAATGTCTCGTGGTGTTATGTTCTTCAGCTCTAAAAATTGGTCCAATTTCGAAAACTTTCTCTAAACCAGCCGACATTAGTATCTGTTTGTATAACTGGGGACTTTGGTTAAGAAAAGCTTCTCTCTCAAAATAACTGATTGGAAAGAGTTCTGTTCCACCTTCAGTTGCAGTTGAGACTATTTTTGGAGTATGAACTTCGATGAAACCCCTATTACTGAGAAAGTCTCGGATACTCTTCGATATCTGAGATTTTATTCTAAAAATAGAAGAAACTTTTGGTCTTCTTAAATCCATAAAGCGGTTGTCAAGTCTTGTTTCTAGATCTGCGGGAACTTTTTCAGTCACTTCTAAAGGCAAAGGTGAATGACTCTCACTTAGAATTTCAAAAATATCTGGAATTATTTCAAATCCGTTCGGAGCTTTATCCTCTCTTTTAACAATTCCTTCAACCTTAATAACACTCTCTCGACTAATCTTCTTTGCTTTCTTGAACATTTCTAGATTAACTGTTTTTTTTGGCAATGTGATCTGAATAAAACCATCTCGATCTCTGATAACGATGAAAACGAGTCCTCCAAGGTCTCTAACTTCATGAACCCATCCGGCAATTATTACTCTCTCTCCATCCATCTCTGGTTTGATCTCTGTAGATCGCATGAAAAGAGAAATGAGAACAGTTTTTAACTCTATCGTAATATTTTCATTTCTTTTTAGTTTTTTAACTTTTAAAACATCCTTTTTTCACTTGAATCACATGTAAACAAGAAAAATTGATCTCTATTTAACTCTTGTCCCAACTTCTACTTCTTTCTCTGGAATCAACAAAAAAGCCTTACCATCTGCATCTGCAGCGAGAATCATTCCTTTGCTTTCGACACCCATTATTCTTGCTGGTTTTAGGTTTGTTAGAACTACTACAAGCTTGCCAAGTAGTTCCTCTGGTTTGTGATTTTCCGCTATTCCAGCAACTATCTGTCTTCTTTCGTTTCCAATGTCAACAATAAATTTCAGTAGTTTTTTGCTCTTTTCAACTCTTTCTACACTTAAAATTTTTCCAATTCTTATATCAAGCTTTTTAAAATCTTCAATTGAAATCTCTGGTTTTTCTGCAAATCTATCCAGTAGTGCCATCTTCAAATTTTCTAGATCTTTTTCCTCTATCTTTTCAAAGGGTAACTCTAACTTCATGATTTTTAATTCTTTCTCAACTTTTGTTGCATCCTCTATTGAGCAGCTTTTTAAATTCATTTCAATAGCTTTTCCTATCTTTTCCATGCTTTTTGGCATTACCGGGTAGCTAAAAATTATCAGTGCTTTTGCTATCTGAAGAGCATTAGCGACTATTTTCATCGCTCTCTCTTTGTCAGATTTTATTATCTCCCAGGGCTTTGAGTTCTGGAAATAGGTATTCCCGAAACTTGCAAGTTCCATTATTGCATCAGTTGCACTCTTGAACTCCCATTTTCTTATAGCTTCGACTATTCTTTCCTTTGATTTTGCAATTCTTTCGATTATTTCTCTATCGACCACCATTTTCACAGTTCCAAAGTTTTTCCAAGAAAAGCTCATGATTCGAAAGAGAAAATTTCCTAGAGTTGCTATTACCTCATTGTTAATTTTTTCTCTGAATACGTCCCATGAAAAGTTCAAATCTTTTTCATGACTCGTGTAGTTCACTATGTAATACCTAAGATAATCTGGGTTGAATCCAGCTCTCAGATACTCATCTTCAACCCATACAACATAACCTCTACTCTTTGAAAAAGTTTTTCCCTCAATTTTTACCATGCCACTTGCAACTATGGCATTTGGTAGAGCATAGTTTGCAGCCCTAAGCATCGCAGGCCAGAAAATGCAGTGATGATAAGCAATGTCCAGTCCTATGAAGTGGATGATCTCAGCATCTCCTTTTAACCAGATATCTTCCCATTCTCTAGTGAATTTTTCTGTGAAGCTTATGTAGCCAATGGGCGCATCGACCCATACGTATAAGACAAGGGTTTCATCTAATGGAAATCTTACTCCCCAATCTAGGTCTCGAGTTATACACCAATCTTTTAGATTTTCAACCCACTCTTTTGCATAGTTTATCGCGTTCTCTGTTCCAGAAAGATTTGATAGATAGTATTTAATAAAATCCTGAAAAGCTGTAAGCTTAAAGAAATAATGTTTTCTCTTTTTAAAAATCGCTATGTTTCCACATAGCTTGCATCTAGGTTCTAGGATCTCTCCAGGCTCTAGATGTCTCCCACAGCCCTGGTCACACTCATCACCTCTTGCAGGTGATTTACAGTATGGACAAATACCTTCTACATATCTATCCGGCAAAAAACGATTGCATTTTTCGCAGAAGGCTAGTTCGACTTCTTTACTGTAAACATATCCTTTTTCAATCAATCTATTGACTATTTCTTTTGTACGTTCATGATGATAATATTCAGTTGTTTTTCCAAAAAAGTCAAAACTTATCTCCATCTCCTTAAAAACACGCATAAAATGCTCGTGATATTTTTCTACAAGTTCTTTTGGACTTATACCTTCTTTTTCAGCGTTAACAACAATCGGAGTTCCATGACAATCACTACCGCAGATGAAGATAACTTTTTCATTCATCATTCTGAGAAAACGAACATAAACATCTGCGGGAACATATGTGCGAAGATGTCCAATATGGAGCTTGCCATTAGCATAAGGCAATCCGCATGTCACGAGCTTCATAGCTCAAGAAATGTTTTTGGTTAAATATCTTTGCTTGATCGGTTATCTATAAAAATTTAACACTAGATAATAAGAATGAAAAAATTTATCAACCGAGTTAATCACAAAAAGTATGCATATTCCTGATGGATATTTAGATTTAAGTATTGCAGCTTTATTTTTTATTCTCAGCATAGCTGTTATTGGCTACTCGATTTTTAAGCTTAAAAATGAAAAGCTCACTTCACTCTTTGGAATTCTCTCTGCGGCAATATTTGCAGCTCAGATGCTAAATTGGCCAATTCCTGGTGGTACTTCGGCACACTATGTTGGTGGAAGTCTTGCAGGAATACTTCTTGGCCCCTATGCCGGATCTTTGGCAATGGCGATAGTTCTAACAATTCAAACCTTAGTCTTTAACGATGGTGGTATCACCGCATGGGGAGCTAACGTTTGGAACATGGCTGTTGTGAACGTCTTTATTGGTTACTACACATACAGAGCCCTTCAGAAAATTGACAGAGTTCTTGCTTCTTTCATTGCTGGTTGGATTGGAATAACAGTTGCTGCAATTTTTGCTGGAATGCAAATCGGGCTATCGACGAGTTTTGCATATGGGTTAAGCATAACGGTTCCAGTCATGGGTATATGGCACGCTATCCTTGGAGTAATAGAGGGAGTCATAACAGCTGGTGTGATTGGATACATAGCGACGAGAAGGATGGATTTTCTTGAAAAGAAAGAAACTGGTAAAAAATCTTCTGCATTGGTTTTTATCATGATTGTATTATCTCCTGTTTTTGCTTACCTTGCAGAAGAAGTAGGCTACTCGGAGCCGATGGAAAACGCAGCAAAAATACTTGAACTTGAGGAAATGAGAATATTTGAGGGAATATTTCCAGATTATACTTTTCCGGGTTTCGATCCCTATATTGGAGCTCTTATAAGTGGTTCCATCGGAGTTTTAGTGGTATTAGCTATTTCGCTTGCGATAAGATATGCATATTCTTCTCGAAAAAACCCTTAAAAATGCTTCTAATTATTTTCAGAACTTTTTAATTCAAGAATATCAGAATCCGTGCATCTTTCACAGGATAGATGCGAGGATAAAGTTCATATCTGTTATCATCTTCGTCATCCTTGCAGTCTCTACTTTTGAACTCAGAAAACTTTTTTTCCTTCTCTTTTCCATTCTTGGGATTTCTAAAATATTTGGACTTAGTATTAAAAAACTCCTTCTTAGAATCTGGATTTTTACGGCTTTTTCTTTCATAATAGTTTTACCTTTGATCTTTTCAAATTCTCTATATCCTTTTATTTTCACACTTCGCGTCTTCATCTCTCTCCTAGCTGTTCAGATGCTCATAATGAGTACCAATTTTTTTGAACTATGTATAGCTATGAGATCTCTCAAAGTTCCAGAAATATTTGTACAAGCTCTCTGGCTATCCTATCGCTATATAATTGTTCTTTTTCAAGATATAATCAACGTTTTGCTTGCAAGAGAGAGTAGAAGAGTTGCAAGAAGTAGCCATTATGAGATATGGAAAAAAGGTGGTGAATCTATTGGCCTCTTTTTCCTTAGAAACATCGAGAAGTCTGAAAGATTACAGCTTGCAATGCTCTCGCGTGGTGAAAAAATAGTTTCGGGAGATAGTGATTTTGGTACTCTCGAAATTTCTTATATAGCGATAGTAGCATTCATAACTTTGTGGTGGATTATGCTGTAGTTGCAAAGGAAATAAGTTATCGATATCCAGATGGAAGCTTGGGAGTTGAAAGAGTAAATCTAAAAATTGATAGAGGTGAAAAAGTCGCGATTATCGGTGAGAACGGTAGTGGAAAATCTACTCTCATCTTTCTACTTTCTGCTCTTTTGAAACCGAGTGAAGGAGAAGTTAATGTTCTTGGTTTCACGACTAGAGAGATTGAAGAGATAAGGAAAAGAGTTGGTGTTGTTTTCCAGAATCCAGACGATTTTCTTTTTAATCCTACGGTTAGAGATGAACTCCTTTATGTTCCAAGACAACTGGGAATGAGTAGGGAGGAGATGGATTATATCTTAAGAGAGTTCTCAGAGTTGTTTGGTTTAAAAGAGATCTTACACAAACCACCATTCAGATTAAGTGGTGGAGAGAAAAAAAAAGTTGAAATCGCGAGCGTTCTAGTTTATAAGCCTGAAATTATTTTCTTTGATGAACCAACGGCTAACGTTGATGCTAAAACTAGGAAAATAGTTAAAGAGTTAATCAAGTGCTATCAAGGAACTGTAATAGTTGCAACTCATGAGATGGATGTTGCAAAGATTTGTGAAAGGGTTCTGATCATGAAAAGAGGTAAAATCATTGCAGATTCAAATTTTAAATCAATAGATGACAGAATTCTTGAAATCGCTGGGCTTATTTAGGTAGGTATCTAATTAGCTCTTCTTCTTTTTTTCTTATCATTCCATTCAATTCTAAATGCTCCAGATGAGCTATAGTCTCTCCAACTGCGAACCATTTCTGCATTGTAGGCAAATCTTCCCAATTTTCATATATGAGATCCCAAGTTATATGTTGTGCAACTTCCCATGCGGTGTTGTAACCTCTTTTAACTGAACACAAAGCCTCTTCGAGTCTTTTTCTATGATGTCTCTTTAACTCCTCTATTCTCTTTTTGTGAGAATTTTTGAAGTTCCTGTGCCCAGGTAGGGTTTTTATCACTTCAAGTTCATGTATTTTGTCGAGACTTCGGAGGTATTCTCCTAAAGAATCCTTCATTGATTCCCAAAACGTGATATTTGGTGTTATGTCGAATAGAATGTGATCTCCAGAGAAAAAGATCTTTTTTTCTGCTTCATAAAGACAAACATGTCCTGGTGTGTGGCCAGGAGTAAAAATGATCTCGAGACAAAAGTTACCATATTCGAGAATTTCTCCTTTGTTTAGAAAAACGATCTCTCCACTGAATTTAGAACCATATTTTATCGCTGGATGAATTCTTGTTACCTTTCTTGCTTCAACTTCAGGAAAACCATTTTTTACATATATTTCTGCTATTTTTTTCCAATATTCTGGATCAAGCATTTCTTTTACTGTTATTTCAGCATCTATTTTGCTCATTAGCAAATTTCTCGCAATCTTTTCAGAAAGCCCAAGATGATCAACATGCAAATGAGTTGAAAGAACATCTACTTTTTTAGGTTCAATTCCAAGCTCTCTGAGCCCTTTGAATAGAACCGTATAACATTTTTCCATGTTAAATCCTGTATCTATGACAAGAGCTCTTTTACCTATTAAAACATAGGAGTTTATAGATTTAAGCGGATTTTTTGGTAGAGGTATTTCAATTCTGTAAAGTCCTTCTTCGATTTTTTTGATCATAACTTTTCTTCACAACAGTTATAAAAAGCTATTAGTATGCTTCACCTTTTTAACATATGAAATAAATTTAAAAGAATTTGAAGTCGGGAATTTTAAAAATCTAGACTGCTAATTAGGCTGTGCAGATAGTGGAGGAAAATCTTCGAGGTAATGAAGGAGAAATAAAGATTATTCCCGAAAAAATTGAAGATCTCTGGCATCTTAGATTTCTAATTGAAAAAGGCGATCGTGTTTTTTCTATGTCAAAACGTGCAATACAGAGCGATGACAAGTTGAGAAGTGACAAGGAAATGGTAGTAGTCAGAATTGGTATAGAAGTTGAAAGAGTCGAATTTCACAAGTTTTCAAATAGATTACGCATCATTGGCAAGATCTTTTCTGGTATTGAGGCATCTGGTTTTCACACGCTAAACATAACTACAGGAAAGGAACTCAGTATAATAAAAAAGTGGAAAGAAGAACAATTAGAGAGGTTGAGAAGGACTGTCGAGTCTTCAAAGAGACCTGAAATAGTTATTTTGACAATCGAAGAAGGAGAGGCAATTGCTGGAATTCTGAGAGATTGGGGAGTTGAAGAAGTTTTTGAGGAAAGAAGAAGCTATTCAAAGAATTACAATGGTACAAGAGAGGAATTCTTTACCGAAGTCCTAGAAAAATTGAAAAGTATTAATTTTCGCTTTCTGATAATTGCAGGTCCAGGATTTACTAAAAAAGATTTTTATGAATTTATTAAAATTAGGAATGCTGATATTGCTGAAAAAGTGATTATCGTGGACACAGCAGCAATAGGGAGAAGAGGTTTTGTTGAAGTTATAAAGAGAAGGGCTATCGATAAACTCATAGGTGAAGTAAAACTTGCAGAAGAAACAGAAATCGTTGATAAATTGCTATATGGGATAGCAAAAGGTGAAAAAGTCGCTTATGGAATTGAAGAAGTCAGATTGGCAGGGGAATGTGGTGCAATAGAGACACTTTTAGTTTCTGATGACTATTTATTGCGGGAGAGAGAAAAATGGGATGTAGATGGTTTTATGGAGAATGTGAGATCTATGGGGGGAAAGGTTGTGATTTTAAGTTCTGAATTTGAGCCTGGAGAGATTGTTTCAAAGCTTGGTGGTATAAGTGCAATTCTCAGATTTGAGATCAAATAGATGAAGAAGTTTATTTGAAGTAGAGTAAAATTAATTTACTCTGTGAAGAATAAGCTTTGAAGCCCCGTGGGGTAGTGGTCAATCCTGCCGGCCTTTGGAGCCGGCGACGCCGGTTCGAATCCGGCCGGGGCTAAAACTTTATTTTTGCTTTATGAGCTAGGCTGATCTATTATAAATCTCAAGCTCGAGATAGATTTTAATTATCTTTTATAAGAGTTTAATTATTTTATTGGCACATTGCTTTTTTAATTTTCATCTCAAAAACTGCGCCTTTTCTGTTATATGCTCTTATTTCTCCCCCATACCTCTCCAAAACTTTTTTCACTATGTAAAGACCGAGACCACTACCGGATTTATTACCATACGTGAAACCTTCTTTGAAAAGATTGTTAGTGATCTCCGGAGGTAAACCTTTTCCATAATCTTCGACTGTTATTTTATAATGATCACTAGAGGATTCTATCATGACATCTATTCTCTTTGCTTCTCCGTGTTTCACAGCATTGTTGAAAATGTTATCAAAAACTGAGTAAAGGGCTTCATCAGCCATCACTGAAGCCTCTCCTACTATGTTAACTTCAACTCCACGTTTTCTAAAGTTTTCAGCTACTTTTTCTACTACTTCTCGAACATTAACTATTTTTAGTTCACTACGTATCAAAGTCGTCTCGAACTCTCTCATTCTGTTGATCAACTCAACAGCATCATCTACGAATTTCAGTGCTCTTTCGAGATTTCCCCTATTAGGATCCTCTATAGAAATCTCCAAAAAACCTTTCAATACTGCTAACTTGTTCAAGAGATCATGACGGAGCATTTTGTTCATCAATCTGAGTACTTCGTTCAGATCCTCTATTTTCTTATGAGCTTCAATGAGTGGGGTTATATCTCTGATCGCAAGGACAAAACCTGAAAAATCTTTAAGGGGAGTTGCATAGACTTGAAGATGAATTCTTTCTTTTTCTTTAAAAACTACAAAGATTTCTCTTCTCTTCAAAAAACCGCTTAACTTGAGTTTTATGAAGAACTCTTCCATTCTTTCGAAATCTTCCAAATTAGGGATCTTCCATAACTTCTTTCCTATTAGTTCTTCGGCTTTAATTCCTAGGATTTTTTGTGCTTGAGGACTTGCATAAGTTATCGAGCCCTCTTCGTCGACGACCAAGATCAATTCCGCTATGCTCGATATCACAGTTTTGAGGAAATCATCCATCGTAGGATGAATATATGAAGTATAAAAAATTTTTCTTTCGAAATTGAAAACTCAATTTTCCCAAATGATGTCATTTTCTACGTAGTTGTATTTGAAAACAAGTATTTTAAATGGTTCATTGCTATAGTTTTTAACCCAGTGTCTTTCTTTTGGTTTGCAGAGGAATATTTCTCCAGCTTTTGCGTTATATATCCTTTCACCTATTCCTAGAATAGCTTCACCGCTTAGAATGACAAAGATTTCGGTTTGTTTTTCATGGTAGTGCTTCTTTACTTCCTTTTTCTGTTTAACTTCTACGATTTGAGTGAAACAATCTTTAGAGAGTTCAAAACCTCTTGCGATTCTATAAACCCCTCTATCTTCCCACTGAAGGTTTTCAAGCTTCATAAAGCTATTATCCGACAAGTATTAAAAGCTTAAGCAAACATTCTGCATGGAAAAAGTTAGGTTAGGCTTTGTGGTTTCAGAGTTCAACAGAGATATAACTTACATGATGGAAATACTCGCAAAAGAGCATGCAGAGTTTCTTGAAGCAGAAGTTTTTGAAGTCATTCGAGTTCCGGGAACCTTTGACATACCTATTGCTGTTAAAAAGATGCTGGAAAAAGGAAATGTTGATGCAATCGTCGCAATAGGTTGTGTTCTTGAAGGAGAAACAGAACACGATGAAATTGTAGCCCAACACTCTGCTAGAAAGATAATGGATTTAAGCATAGATTTTGGAAAACCTGTAACCCTTGGAATCAGTGGTCCAGGTATGGGCAGAATTGCAGCAGCGGAGAGAATTGATTATGCAAAGAGAGCAGTTGAAGCAGCTGTTAAACTTGTTAGGAGGCTGAGAGAATATGAAAGTGGCAAGAAGAGTTGAATTGATAAATCCCTCCCCAACTCTCAAGATCTCTTCGATTGCCAAACAACTCTCTAGGGAAGGAAAAGATGTAGTAGACATGAGCGTTGGTGAACCAGACTTTAAGACACCACAGAGAATAATAGAAGCAGCTTACAGGGCTATGAATGAAGGAAAAGTTTTTTACACACCAACTAAAGGGATTCCAGAACTTTTGGATGCTATAGCAGAAAAGATGAGAAGAGAGAATAAAGTAGATGCAACTGCAGAAAACGTAATTGTCACTCCAGGGGCAAAGTATGCGATTTTCGAGGCTATGATGAGTCTAGTCGATGAGGGAGATGAGATCATACTTTTTGATCCATCTTGGGTCAGCTATGAAGCCTGTGCCTTGATGGCTGGAGGTAAGGTTATCTGGGTTCCACATAGCGAAGATTTCAGCGATGTCCCAGTTGAAGAGTTCGTTAGTCCAAAGACAAAGATGATCATTGTTAACACACCAAGCAATCCTTTGGGTGTAGTTTATGGGAAAGAGTTCTTGAAGAAGATACGAGATATCGCGTTAGATGAGGACATATTTGTCATGTCTGATGAGATATACGAGAAGATAATTTTCAAGGGAACCCATTACAGTATTGCTAGCTTTGAAGATATGTTTGATAAAACTATCACGATAAATGGATTCTCAAAAACTTATTCGATGACTGGATGGAGAATAGGTTATGCGGTAGCACCTAAGTGGATAATAGAGAAGATGAACGTTATTCAGTCACATTCTGTCAGTCATCCAACTTCTTTCGTTCAATTTGCAGCCATCGAAGCGTTGAAGAGAGATGATTCATTCTTGAGAGAAATGGTTATGGAATTCAAGAGAAGGAGAGATATGATAATGGAGAGACTCGATGAACTTGGGATCAGTTATGCTCCACCAAATGGGGCCTTTTACATATTCATGAACGTTGGAAGAGATGGAGATAAGTTCTGTGAAGAATTTCTGAAAAAAGAATATGTAGCGCTAATTCCAGGTTCTGCTTTTGGTGTTTCTTTCAAGAATTGGGTTAGATTGAGCTATGCAATTTCAAGAGAAGAAATTTCAGAATTTTTGAGAAGATTTGAGCGTTTTATTTCTTAATATTTTATCTTTTAATATTTTTCAATAAGCCTTTTGATCTCAGGTGAATTGAACTATATCTCATAAAATTTGCTCCAGAAATACAAAAAAATAGGAGAATGATTACGATGAACTTCGAATTTTTTGGTATTATTAATTCGAATTAAAAAGTATTGCTATTTCTTTTCTTTCTTTGTGGTCTTCTCCTCTCCCTTTTCCTCTTTTTTCTCTTCCTTAGGCTTCTTACCCTTCGCACACTTTGCCATGATAAACAAATGTTTTGAATATTTAAAAGTTTTTCTCTCTTCTAATTTAATCTCTTTGAAAAGTATCCCCTTTTGAATTTTAAAGAATATCCATAAGATTTAAACACCAACTAAAACGCCGGGGGTGGGATTTGAACCCACGCGGGCAAAGCCCAGTAGATCTCGAGTCTACCGCCTTAGCCAACTCGGCAACCCCGGCAGAGTATATTATAGTAATTTAATTCTATTTATAAGTTTTATCCAAATATTTGTCATTTCTATTTAGACAAAAAATCTTGAGCTTCTTTAGGAGAGATCTAAAACTTCAAATCTCTCTACATCTATTAATCCGAGATCTGTAAGTTTCAGCTTTGGGATAACTGGCAAAGCTAAGAAGGACAGAGTTATTATTGGTGATCTCAGCTTACAACCCAAATTCTTTATTTTTTCCTCCAACATCTTTAAATTTTCAAAGACATCTTCTGCTCTTTCATCGCTGATCAATCCAGCAACTCTTAAGGGTAGTTCTGTGAATTTTCCATCGTAAACAACTATTCCTCCCTGAATTTCAATCACTCTGTTCACAGCCATACAGATCTCTGTATCGCTTGATCCTATGGCAACTATGTTATGTGCATCATGAGCTATGCTTTGAGCAATAGCGCCTTTTTTAAGCCCGAAACCCTTCACATAGGCTTTTCCAACTCTTCCAGTGTTATGGTGTCTCTCAACGACAACAGCTTTCAGTATATCTCTTTCAATGTCTATTCCTTCAACGAATTCGACGATCTCACCTGTAATTATTTCTCCATCTAGTACCTCTATTATTCTTTTTTTTCCACTTTTTATCCAGAGATCCTCTTCTCGTAACTTTTTTGCCCTAATCGTGTTCTTTACATGATCTGGATATCTGTAAGATCTGAATTCTGGCTCTTTTCCTCCAATGAACACTTTTTCAACTACAAAATTTCTCAAGTCTTTTAGCAGAACTATATCTGCAAACCTACCTGGGGAAATAAAACCTGCTTTTATTCCAAAATACTCTGCCGGATTTAATGTTACCATCTGCAGAACTTTAATTTCATCTATCCCTTCTGCAACTGCTTTTCTGAAAACACTGTCTAGATAACCTTCAAGAAATAAATCCTTTACACTTCGATCTCCATCTGTTACGAGCATTGTGTATCTATGTCCAGCGAGACCCTTCAGAGCTTTTAGATTTCTCCCAGCTGATCCTTCGCGTATCATTATTCTCATACCGAGTCTCAACTTTTCTTTGGCTTCATAGATTTCGCTGCTCTCATGGTCTGAAAAAATTCCTGCTGAGATATATGCGTTTAGATCTTTTCCTAGAATTTTTGGACAATGTCCATCAACGATTCTCGCTTTGATTATCTTTTCAATTGTCCAGTCTTCAGCTTTTATTACTGCTGGATAGTTCATGAACTCTGCAAGCCCTATGACTCCTTCTAACCTCATGAGCTCTTCTATCTCCTCGGTTTTGATTTCTGCTCCAGAAGTTTCGAGTTGTGAAGAAGGGACACAGGAAGGAATTAAACAGTAGAATCTAAGCGGGACTATTCTCGCCTCTTCAAGAAGATATATTATTCCATTTTTACCTAGAACATTAGCGATTTCGTGTGGATCTGCAACGACGCAAGTATTACCCCTTGGAACTACGAGTCTTGAAAACTCAGAAAGTGTTAAAAGACTCATCTCGATATGTGTATGCGCGTCTATCAATCCAGGAATTGCATAGAACCCTTTTGCATCTAATTCTCTTAATCCACTGTAGTGCCCAATTCCGGCAATTCTATCTCCACATACTGCAATGTCAGCAGTGTATATCTCTTCAGTTAGCACATTCACAACTTCGGCCCTTTTTATAACTAATTCTGCTCTCTCTTTTCCTCCAGCAACTAAGATCAATCTTTTTAATTCATCCTTCGATAATTTCCCTGACGATATCATTATCTATCTCTATATCAAACTCTTTCAGAGCTTTAATCGCTTCATCGAAACTTTTAATACCTTTTTTCGTTATCAATCCCTTCAGATCTTCTCTTATACTCCAGGGATAGATTATCCACTTCCAGCTATCCATTTCAATTGCAAAATAATCTGGAACAAAAGTGGAAGTCTTCTTATAGTCAAGAACAGCTGTTCTAACATCTTTTGCTTTTAGAGAAGTCACGTGGTCCTTTACTATCTTAATAGTCTCCCCCGTATCTGCGACATCATCTACTATGAGAACGTTTTTTCCATCTAGAGTGACTGATAGGGGTTGAGTTATTTTCGCTTTTCCAGTTATCGTTGCAACAATTCCCCAATGCTCTGTTTTTACACTGTAAAGTTCTTTAACACCGAGTAAATCTGCGAGAATCCTTGCAGGAACCCATCCACCTCTCGCAATTGCAACTATAGCGTCAACTTGAAAACCACTCGATTTTATAATCTCTGCAAGTTTTATACACAGATTCTCAATGTCTTTCCAAGTGTAGAGATGACATTTAAACATTGTCCAGACTTTGCTGTGAGAATTTAAATTTTTTCGATTTAACGGAATCTAGATCACTCTTCCCAAAGAGTTTGTTTTTTAGCATCTACTAAGCTGCTTTATTGGACATATCGTGTTTTTGCAAAAATTTAAAAATCTTCGGCCTTAATGCTTTCAAGCCCGGGTGGTGTAGTCCGGCCCAACATGTGGGCCTGTCGAGCCCACGCCCCGGGTTCAAATCCCGGCCCGGGCGCTATTAATAAAGTTAAAAGCAAAGAAAAAAATTTCAATGCTTTAAATATCAGTTATAACAAAGGGAAGAACGTTATAGCAGTTGAGAAGCATCGAATATGATGGTAGATTAAAAAAGAGATTGGGAGAATAGACAGAATAGATAGAGAAAACCAAGTTGTGAGCTTAAACTTCCCTTACTCAACATAACAATTCCTCAAGAATATTTTCGATTCTTTTTTGAAAAGGATAGATTTATCTCTTCGGAAATTGGAGATTCTGAAGAATATGGAATACCTTGAATCTTGATGAAGTTTATCGGAGCTCGGTATAGATTATACTGAAATTTGAAAGAAGATTTATAAAAAAGATGAATAAGCTCTTGAGATTTTTCTCTTCTTTTTTCATGATCCACTTGTTTTTTAGCTTTTTATAAGCCTCAAAAATTGATTTTTTTAGATTTAACGATTAAAACCCCTTTGCCATGTGGTACTAAGCAGATCCTTGGCTTTACATCTTTGGACCACTGGTCGTTTTCCAATAAAACCTCAATCCAACTTTATTTCAATGATCAACTGCGAATTTGATCGCATTTTCTAATTTTCTTACATCTTTTTCAAGTTTTTTAGGATTCCCAACAAATTGCAAGCATTTCTCAAGCACCTTTATTGAAGATCTCTTGGACAAGCAAGGAGAATATCAAGGGGAGCATGGAACGCTGGCTGACTCCAAATTCCCTTATCGCTCTCTTAGGATCCTCGGATTCTTCAGGAAAAGGATAAATGTCTAAACCAGATAGAAGAACTGATTTTCATTCTCTTCACTCTCGCTGGATAAAGCTTAAGAGTTTTTATTTTTTTCTTGATTTTGAAGAAGCTTCGAAATAGCAAACTTGATTCATTCGGAATAAAAAAATTAAAATTAGTATCTTTTTGAGATCACCTTAGCTTTCTTACCGCAACGAAAAAACTACGAATGTCAAAATTACGATCAAGGTTATTATTGCGTAAGTTCTATATCCTTCTTTCGAGCAAAACATCGTCAGGAGAGACTGCAAGGTTTTCTTCGCCTACGAGAATTATTTTGTCACCTTCAGTTATCGCACTAAGGTTCTGGAGTTTATCAGTAACCAGCAATGAGCGATCTCTGCAATTGCGAATTCCTAAATGTAATGAAAGCTTCGAGTGCATAGTCCGCTTTGGGGACATTAAAAAGTCCAATCTATTCTTTCACTTTTTCTAAAGCACCTTTGATCCTCTCGGATTCCATCCATAACTTATCAAGCCTTGATATTATCTTATCTATCCTCAAAACCTGTTCATAAATTCTATCCCTTAGTTTTTCATCTGCAAAAAGCTCCGCACTGGAAAGGATAACCGCTAAGGGATTTCTAATTCCATCAACCAAATATGCAAGTTCATCGATGTTTTTCTTAAGCTGTTCTAATAACCTTGTTTTCTCCTCTTCAAGCTCCAACTTCTCTCTCACGAAGATGACATCCTCTAAAAGAGTTCTAATTAGTTCAAATTCACTCTCACGAAGTTTTTCCGCAATAAAAAGCAGAACTTTGATTTCTGATTCAAATTCGAGTGGATAAGCAATCACTTGTTTATCCTTGTGCTCTGAATAGAGTTTACAATCCTCAAAGCAATCTCTAACGATCTCT
>JANXEF010000011.1 GCA_025057895.1 Archaeoglobaceae archaeon
AAGTGCTTTTTTCTGAGCTAATTAGCGATCTGCTTTCAAAGATGCTCCGCTGAGTCTTTCAAATGGTGTTTAAAAAAATTCAATTTTTAGCAAAAAATTTAAAGTTTCTTCGACTTTTTTCTAATAAGTTGGGAGAAAATACAAAAATTGAGTCGTAAGTTAAAAATTTTGTATATATATTCATTTGTATAAGGTAGGTTATATTAGTGTAAAACGTATATAACCAAAAACTTTTTATGCTTAACACTGGCAAAAACGCAAGACGGAGGTGGAATTATGGAGAGGGTGCAAAAGAATTCTGCATATATTAACGCAATGTCTACAACAGGCACAAGGACGAGAGTTAGAGATGTGAACCCACAGAGTGGCATGTGCCCAATATGCGTTAGCGACTGTCCATTTATCTGCGAAATTGCATTGGCAACTTTCAGAGCAAATGAAGCCTTGTATCCTGAGCCAAAATACTTTGGAGAGAGCACCGCTTCTTCTCTTAAGGACTATGGACTCGATTGGAGTCATTTCAATCTGCTTGCAAGGCTTAGGGGGGCGGAAGGGATTGAACCAGATCCAGATGTTGCAATATTTCCAAATGCCAGTGTTGAGTCAAAGATCGGAAAAACAAGGGTTAAGTTCCCACTCGCAATGGGTGCATTTGGCTCAACTGAGGTGGCAAGAAGATATTGGGATGGGCTTGCGGTTGGTGCAGCACTTGCGGGTTGTATTCTCATCATAGGAGAAAATGTGTGCGGAGTTGATCCAAAGTCTGAGTTCAAAGATGGTAAAGTTGTTAGATCCCCAGAGATGGAGAGAAGGGTAAAGAGGTTCAAGGAGTTCTGGGATGGAAAATATGGAGACGTAGTTGTGCAGGTGAACGTTGAAGACACCCGCTTTGGTGTTTACGAATACGTAGTTTCAAAGCTCGAAGTTGACACAGTCGAGATCAAGTGGGGACAAGGAGCGAAGGCTATAGGTGGAGAAATTAGAGTTAGAGACTTACAGAGAGCAATTGAGCTCAAGAAGAGAGGTTATGTTGTTCTTCCAGATCCAGAAGATCCGGTTGTTCAGCAAGCCTTTAAGGATGGCTTATTTGAGAGCTTTGAAAGACACAGCAGAGTTGGCATGCCAACTGAGAAGAGCTTGATCGAATTCGTTGAGGAAATCCGTGATCTTGGGGCAAAGAGTGTAACGATAAAGACTGGCGCCTACAGACCAGCTGATGTAGCATGGCAAATGAGAGTTGCAAGCGAGGCAGAAGTTGATTACATTACCTTCGACGGTGCAGGCGGTGGAACTGGAATGAGCCCTGTGCCGATGATGAATGAAATGGGCATTCCTACTGTCTATCTTGAAGCTCTTGTGCTGAAGGCTGCGAGAATGCTCAAGCAAAAGCAAAAATACGTGCCAGACATAAGCATTGCTGGTGGCTTTATCAATGAAACGCAGATGGTAAAGGCAATAGCGATGAGCAACTTTGGCGATGGGCCGATGGTGAAGACTGTAACAACCGGCAGATCACCTTTGACTGCGGTGATGAAGGCAGAATACTTTGTAAAGCTTGCAAAAGACGGAAAAGTTCCAAAGAGTTTTGCAGAAGTGTTTGGAGATAAGCCCGAGAAGTTCTTCATCCTTGCAGATGATTTCAAGGCTAAGTTTGGAGAAAAGATTGGCAACGCAATTCCATGGAGTGCTGTAGGACTTTACAGCTACGTATACAGAATGGCCATTGGCATGAAGCAGTTGCTTGCTGGAATGAGGAAATTCAAGATCGAGCTTGTCAGCAGAGATGATCTCGCTGCATTAACGCCATTGGCAAGCGAAGTAACTGGAATTCCAATGATCTACAAAGTGGATGAAAAGCTTTTCGAGAGTATACTAAGTTAAATCTTCCATTTCTAAAATTGTTATTTTAACTCGCTTTTTTATTCTTTAAATCAATTTTAACCCAAAAGAACTTAGATTTGTTCCGATTAAAATCCTAGAGTGAAACTAAGTTTTACAAAAAGCTTAAAAATTCCATAAACTAGCAAATTCAATGATTGCTTCCGCACCAGGAAAGATAATTCTCTTTGGTGAGCATGCAGTAGTTTATTCAAGACGTGCTCTCGTGTCTGCAATTGATCTTCGCTGTAGAGTGGAAGTGAAGAGATCTACCGAATTCAAAATAATATCTCCGCTAGGAGTAACAAGTATAGATTTCAAAATTCACCCATATGTTAGCTTTGCTTTAGAAAGATTTAAGGAGATCAGGGAGATAAATGGAGTAGAAATATTGATAAGAAGTGACATTCCGATTGCCTCTGGTCTTGGAAGTTCCTCAGCAGTAACTGTGGCAACTATAAAGGCTTTGAGCGAAGAGTTTAATGCTGGACTTAGTGATGAGGAAATATTCGAAATTGCAAGAAAAGTAGAAATGGATGTACAAGGAAGGGGTAGTGGAGTAGATCCTTTCATATCAACTTTCGGGGGTTCTTGGATATTTCCAAAAAAAATAAAAGTAGATCTATCATTGGAACTCTTCGTTGTAAAGTTATGGGAGAGAGCTACAAAGACTATGGTCGAAAAAGTAGCAAATTTGAGACGAAGATACGGAGATGTAGTAGAAAAGATATTCGACGCAATTGACCAAATAACGTTGAAATCCCTGAATTGTAGCTTAGAGGACTTCGAAGAACTCATATATATCAATCAGTCTCTCCTAAGAGCTATAGGTGTTAGCTCTCCAGAGATAGATGAGGTTGTAGCTAAAATGGAAAAGTTTGGTTTCAGAGTCAAAATTACAGGTGCAGGTGGAGGAGGTTGTGTTTACGGTCTATTTAAAGGAAAAAAACCAGAAGGCAGCTTTGTTGTGAAAACAAATGCGGAGGGGGTTAGAATTGAGAATTCTTAAAGTTGGTGGTTCTGTTATAACGAAAAAAGAAATCTTCGAAGAATTAAATGAAGATGCGATTGAGGAAGTCTGTTCAGCCATTTCCAAAAGTTACTCTGATCTCATTTTAATACATGGTGCTGGATCATTCGGACATCCACATGTGAAGTTGTTCGGTTTAGAAAGCACTCTTTCCATTGCAAAGATACACAATGCATGTGTGAGGTTAAACGAGTTTTTCTGTAGAAGACTCATAGATCACAGTGTACCCGCAATAGGATTACATCCCATGAGTTGCGATTTTAAAAAGATTGAAAAAATTCTAAAAAAAGGATTTTTACCAGTCATTCATGGTGATGTGAACTATGATTTTAAAGTGGTTAGCGGTGATGATCTTGCAGTTAAACTCGCAGAGAGATTCAAAGCTGAAAGTCTCGGGTTTGCAACCAATGTAGAAGGGGTTTTTGTAAATGGTATTATTGTTAATAAATTACATAGAGAGATGTCTCCAGATGCGATTGGTGAAGAGGATGCTACAGGAAAGATGAAGGGAAAAATTGGAAAAATATTTTCAATGAGACACAAATGTAGAGTTTTTGTATTCAAAGGCAATGGAGAAAATATTAAAAAGTTTCTCGAAGGAAAAGAAGTTGGAACAGAGGTGATCTTGTGAAAACTTCAGATAGAAAGCTTGACCATATCAGAATTTGTTTGACTGAAGAAGTCGAATCTGGATACACTGGACTTGAAGATGTTATGTTAATTCATGAAGCGATACCTAGTACAGATTTTGAGAAGATAGACACCAATATTTGTTTTTTCGAAAAAAAATTGTCTTTTCCATTTCTGATCGCTTCAATGACTGGAGGACATTTAGTTGCAAAAGAAATTAACGAAAACCTTGCTACTGCTGTTGAAGAGATGGGCATAGGTATGGGAGTAGGAAGTCAGAGAGCAGGAATTGAAGAAAAAGAGGTTGAGGAGACATTTTCAATCGTTAGAGAAAGAGCTCCAAAAGCTTTCATATATGCAAATATTGGCCTTCCACAGGTTATAAAGGATTTGGAGGTCGTAGACAGAGCAATAGAAATGGTTGAAGCTGATGCGATAGCAATTCACCTGAATTACCTTCAAGAAGCTGTGATGCGAGAAGGAGATTTAACGGTTGAGAAGGGTTTCTCTGTGATCGAAGAGGTTTGCAAAACTACAAAAATACCAGTAATTGCGAAAGAGACTGGAGCGGGAATAAGTAGAGAAGTTGCCTTAAAGTTAAAAGAAGTTGGTATTTCAGCAGTCGACGTAGGTGGAAAAGGTGGGACATCCTTCAGTTTAGTCGAAGCTTATAGAAATGAAGATGAAACTCTAAAAGCTGTTGGTTTTGATTTTCTCAACTGGGGGATTCCAACTGCTTTTTGCATTGTTGATTGTGCTTCAACCCTACCAGTCATCGCGACTGGTGGAATAAGAAATGGAATAGATGTTGCAAAGAGTATAGCTATAGGTGCAATAGTTGCAAGCTCTGCATTACCATTTCTAGCACCAGCAAAAAATAGTGTAGATGCAGTAAAGAGACAGATCAGAAGATTCATGAAAGGTTTCAAAACAGCAATGTTTTTATGTGGCACAAAAAAAGTTCAAGAACTAAGAGAAAGACCAGTGTTTGTAACTGGAAATCTCCTCCAGTGGTTAATATTCAGGAAGATTAACTTAGATGAATTCTGCAGGGGGGGAAGATGATAGAGATACAGAAAAGAGCAGGAATAGTCGATGAAGCATTAAAAAATTATCTTCCAGAGAAAGAACTAGAACTTTATAAGGCTGCAAGACATCTTATAAAAGCAGGAGGCAAAAGACTTAGACCAGTAATTGCGATGCTGATCTGTGAAGTTATGGGAGAGGATTACAGAAAAATAATGCCTGCGATAGTAGCCATTGAAGCCATACACAACTTCACTCTAATACATGACGATATAATGGATAGAGACGTTATGAGAAGGAATGTCAAAACTGTTCACACATTGTACGGGGAGCCAATAGCTATTCTCGCTGGAGACACACTCTTTGCAGAAGCTTTCAGTCTGATAACAAAATGCGAAGTTGAAGATAAGAACATAAAAAGGGCTGTTGAAGTTATTGCAGATGTATGTATAAAAATATGTGAAGGGCAGTTCATGGACATAAGCTTTGAAAGGGACATGGCAAATGAAAAGGAATATCTTGAAATGGTGGAACTAAAGACTGGAGTACTCATAGCAGCTTCTGCATCACTTCCAGCAATTCTCTTTGGTAGATACGAGCTTTTTCAAACGCTTTGGGAATACGGAATCAATGCAGGAATTGGTTTTCAAATCCACGACGACGTTCTTGGACTAATTGGAGAAGACATTGGAAAAGACTGGGGAAGCGATCTGGTGAGAGGTAAAAAAACTCTTGTTGTTATTAAAGCCTTCGAAAAAGGTGTAAAACTCGAAAGCTTTGGTAAAAAGATTGTGAATTTCGAAGAGATCAAAAGAGACGTTGAGAAACTCAAGACTTGTGGAGCCATAGATTATGCGAGAGCAAAGGCAAAGGAGTACATAAAAATCGCAAAGAAAAATCTCTTCAAATTAGATGAAAACGAGGGGCGCAAAATTCTGGAAGCTTTAACAGATTTCCTTGTTGAAAGAAAAAAATAAATTTTTTTAAATTCTTCAACTTCTCTTCATATGCAAAAGAGGGCACTGATCTTTGGCAGATTTCAGCCATTCCACCTAGGACATCTTGAAGTGATAAAATGGGCATTGAAAAGTTTCGATGAAATTGTTCTTCTCATCGGAATGGCAGATGAAAGTCACACGTTGAGAAATCCGTTCACAGCTGGAGAAAGAATATGGATGATAAGAGAATCTCTGATAGAGGGAAATATAAGCCTTGATAGGATTATAACAGCCACAGTTCCAACCATGAGTGTTTATGTAGGCAATGCTTTCTACATCCTGAATCTTGTACCAAAGATAAAGGCTATAATCACGAGAAACCCGGTTATAGCACAAGTATTTGAAGATGCTGGTCTTGAAGTTGTTTATCCCCCAAACTTTAATAGAGAGAAATTTAGAGGAACAACGATTAGAAAGATGATGCTAAACGGGAAAAATTGGCAAGATTGTGTACCAAAAGCAGTTGTAAGAATAATAGAGTCGATAAATGGGGTCGAAAGACTAAAAAGAGCGAATAGTTCAGATTGAGTTGAAAATAAAGCAATACTCTTCTATCGATATTCAATTTTCATTAGGTATTGGAAAACTTTTTAACTTAATCGTCCAATAAATGATTGATGGTTTATATCGTTGTATTGGACATGATACAGTCTGACTGTCCTTTCATCCTTAGTTCAGAAAATGTAGAAGTGGGTTATTATATGACCTTTTGGGACTTTAAAGAAGAATTCTTACTAAATAGAGGTTACGTTTACGCATCAAGTACAGAAGAAGTGGAAGAAGCTCTGAAAATACTTCAAAAAGAACCAAACTTTGTAGATTTAAAAGTTCTGGAGAGAGAAAAGAATAGGGCAACGATTAAAACTATTATAAACTTTACGGAAGCCATGAAGATAATCAGGAAAAATGGCGGATACATAGTTGGACCTTTTTTTATCAGAAGGGGAAGAGAGATCTGGAACATTGGGTTCGATGACAAAAAATCCTTAGAAATAACCTTGTCAGAACTTGAAAAAAACCATGAGTTCTATTTAATGAAGAACAACTACGTTAGCATCAAAGACCTTTCTTCAGTCATATCAAATATAGACTGGATTGTCAATTTTATAAATTTAGTTAAAAACCTAGATCCAACTGAGAAACAAGTCTTAGAATTCGCATTCAAATTAGGCTACTTCCATGATCCCAAAAAAGCTAATCTGGATGATTTATCTTCCTATTTAAATCTATCTAAGGGATATATTTCAAGAAAATTGAGAAGAACAGTAAAAAAAATTTTGCCAGAAGTTTTGTCTCTCTACAATCAGCTCAAAGATTTTCATTAAAATATCTAAATTTAATATAAGTGAATATGTTGTCATAAAAGTTAATTTTAAATTAGGCATAAGATTTTCATGGAGTTTAGAGACTGGCTAGTTTTAGGGATTTGCATAACATCCATATTGCTCATAACGACGGCGCTAGTTAACTTTTGGCAAATCTTCGCGTATTTGATGGCAATAAATCTATCTCTATGGCTAATACTTGGTGCCTCCAATTCAAGAAAACGAGAAGCGATTTTTGTTGGAGTTTCAGCTCTTATGATATGGATAATTTGTATCTCACTGATCTTCTACTATTGGGGGCTTTTCTACAAAAGGGTACCAGATTTCTGGATCGCAGGTATGCATCCGGGCTTCTTTGTGATGTTTCCACTCATGTGGCTGCTAATCTTCATACCCACTACACTCGGATATGCGCTTCTATTCAACAGACTAAACAAATCAGCTCTTGAAGAGTTTAAAAAGAAAATTGGAAAAACAGAAGAGGTGAAAATATGAGCGACCCAGTGATCGTTTCAATTGTAGTCTGCTACTTCATAATAACCTTTGTTATAGGACTATATGCTAAGAGATACGTAAAAGTTGCAGAAGAGTACTTTGGTGCTCACAAACTATTTGGCCCAATACTAGTTGGATTAGCTAGTTTTGCTGCGATAATGAGTGGTTTTGGTTTTGTAGGCGGACCTGGCTTAGTTTATGCCATGGGTGCAACATCACTTTGGATTACCCTAGCTCAAGCTGCTGCATTCGGTTTTTCTTGGTGGATCATAGGAAAAAGGATTAGACTCATAACAGAAGTCAAACCAGTTGCTACTTTGCCAGATATAGCTGCTCTGAGATTCAAGAGTGAAGCTGTGAGAGGATTATTAGCTATAAGTCTAGTACTTGGAGTATTTGCATATTTAGGAACCCAGGTTTTGGCTGGAGGTTATGTAGTAGCGGGATTACTAGGAGTACCACTAGAAATAGCTATAATAATAGTATTTGGTATTACTATGCTCTACACTGCAGTTGCAGGAATGGCTGCGAGTATACTAACTGATGTCATGCAGGGAATCGTTATGTTGATAGCTGCGATAGGAGTTTTAATAATTGCATTAGTTATCACTGGCGGGACTGGTGGACTCTTCGGAACAATAGCTTTGAAAGATCCTGTAAAAGTGGACCCTCTAGGAACAGGAACTTGGATGTTGGCTCTTATTTGGTATTTTGTCTTCGTCATTGGCAATTTAGGACAACCTCATCTTGCTACAAAATTCATAGCATTGAAAAGATACGAAGATCTCAAATGGGGAGCAGTTATAAGTGGTGGTAGCTACATGATCTCAAGCTTGCTTTGGATTTTTGTTGGTTATACAGCGCTTTGGTTCCTAGTGACTGGGCAAATTGCACCCTTAAAAGTTGCTGATGAAGCTGCTACTGCATTTTTAGGAAAAGTCCCATCAAGTTTAGCAGGGATTGTTTATGCTGGTCTACTGGCTGCGATAATGTCAACATCGAGTGCATTCCTTGCAGTCGGAGTTGGGGCAATTGTTAGAGATTTAACAAAATCCTTTGGTAAAGAGCTGACAAAAGAGGCTCAGATCAAGTGGGGTAGAGTTGTAACAATTCTACTAACTGTTGTTGCTCTCATCTTCGGTTATTTTGGTGGATACCTTGTAGCCATACTCGGAACTTTGGGATGGGGTTACTTTGCCTGTGCAATAGTTCCGATAATTGGCCTTGGTTTGAATTGGAAGAGAGCAACAAGAGAGGCAGCAATCGCTGCATTACTTACAGGTCTAATCTTGAACATATCTTTCCTAATATTGGAAAGAGGACTTGGTTGGAAAATAATGCCATATGGAATACCAAGCTATAGCATCGCACTTCTAATTACTTTCGTAGTAATGATCATAGTATCGTTCTTCACAAAGAGTGCATCGGGAGAAGATATTGAAAAAGAGGTCAAAGCAGCAATGGAAGTCTAAAATTAATTAAAATAAATTTTTCTTTTTTGGTGATCAAATGAAGAGCTTTTATTTTTCAGATTTGAGTTCAAAACCGGAAGCACTTGAAAATGTTCGTGTTTTAGACTTGACCAACGTCGTCCTTGGACCTGCTGCTTCTGATTTTCTTGCTGAATTCGGTGCTGAAGTGATAAAAGTCGAATTACCAGGAGTAGGAGACGTTATGAGATATGTAACACCATGGTTCTTCTACCACAAAAATCTCTCACCAGGCTTTGAAGAGCAAAACCACAACAAATTGCATGTTGCAATCGATTTGAGAAAAAGCAAAGGAAAAGAGATAATATACAGATTGGCCAAAAAGTGCGATGTCATCATAGAAAACTTCAGACCTGGAACGGTAGATTCATGGGGGATAGGATATAAACAAATAAGAGAAATAAAACCAGATATAATCTATATCTCTCTTTCAGGTTTTGGACAATGGGGTAGAAACGCTCTTAGAGTTTCTTATGATGCTACAGCTCAAGCAGAGAGTGGTATGATGTATATAACAGGATTTCCAGAAAGAGAACCAATTAAATTTGGTGCATGGCTTTTAGACTTTGCTGCATCAATAACTGGAGCAATAGCAGTAATTTCAGCATTAATTTATAAAAAGAGAACTGGAAAAGGACAGTTCATAGACATTTCTCAAAACGAGACAGGTGTCAGATGGATGGACTGGACATGGGTATACGTGGGACTTACTGGAAAGAATAGAGAGAGATGCGGAAATCGTGATCCAGCCATACTCCCCTCTGGAGTTTATAAATGCCTAGATGGGTTCATCGCGATAGTTGCTTACAGAGATGATGAGTTCCTTGGACTTTGTAAGGCCTTAAATTTAGATGAAAGTTACAGAGAATTTGTAGATCCGTTGAAAAGACACTTTATTGTAGATGAACTTGATAAAAAGTTGAAAGATTTTTGTCTAAATAAGAAAGTGAAAGAAGTAGAAGATATTGCAGAAAGATACGGCTTTGTAGCCAGCAAAGTCTATAACTCTAAGGATTTTTATGAAGATGAGCACTTCAGAAGTAGAAGGACAGTTTGGATCTATGAAGACCATCTCTGGGAAGAGTTGGCGGAAGTTCAAGCAGTTAAAATGTCTGAAACACCAGGAAGAATAAAATGGACTGCAAGACCTCTAGGTTTTGATAACGAATTTGTTCTAACAAAAATTCTTGGAATGAGTTTAGAAGAGATCAAAGAGCTTGAAAAAGAGGGAGTCATTGGTAAATGGAGTGAGAGAAAAGGTACAAGACCTCCAGAAGATTGGGATAAAAGAAGTGGTCTATTCTTTTGAGAGGTTTGCTTATGTCCCCTAATTACTTTTCTTGGGTAAAAGATTTAACTGATCCATCAAAAATTTATGAAAAACCAGAAGCTTTAGATTGTCTCAGAGTTCTTGACATCTCAACGGGAAATTTTGCTGCATTATTTTGCTCATCAATTCTTGCTGAACTTGGAGCTGAAGTTATAAGAATTGAGCTACCTGGTGGAGACATTTCTAGAAAAATGACTCCTGAAGGTATTATAGTAAAAGATACAGGCTTAGCGTATATAGCTGAAGGTGGTAGAAATAAATATCATATAACACTGAATTACAAAAGTGAAGAAGGGTTAAAAATCTTAAAAATGCTAATTGCAAGGTCTGATGTATTAATTGAGTCATTTAAGCCAAGTGAGGTTATAAAAATGGGTTTAAAATACGAAGATCTTAGAGAGATAAATGAAAGAATAATTTACGTTTCTTATTCCTCAACCGGTAATTTTGGACCAAAAGTCAAGGACTATTACGATTACGACTTGATAGATCAAGCTATCTCTACTATTATGTCAGTTACAGGAGAAGCAGAATTTGATCCAAAAGTTCCAGATGATTATAAAGTTCCTCTAAAGATCGGAAATTGGATGGCTTGGTATGTTGGTGGAGCATGGGGTGCTTATGCTACTCTACTAGCCCTCTTCTATAGACTACATTCGGGTAAAGGTCAGTACATCGATGTCTCTCCAGCTGAATGTTTGTTAAGACACTCAAACTATTATTTACAATACTACCACGAATCTCGCAAACTTGTTCCTAGATTTGGCCCATATGATCCTGCAGTTTTTGCTTATACAGTCGTTAGAGCTAGAGATGGAAAAAACGTTTTCATAGCAGGCTACAGCGACGAGAATTGGAAAGGATTAACAAATTTAATAGAGAGACCTGACTTGTTCGAAAAATATCCTACACCTGCACATAGATTAAAAATAGAGAATCAAATCATATTGAGGGAAGAAATAGAAAACTGGGCAAAAAACTACAATTCAGATAAAATAATTGAAATGGCCACTGAATATAGCATGGATAAGACGAAAGTAGGTACAGTAGTTACAGGAATTGTTCATTCCCCAAAAGATAGTTCTAAACTCGATAACTGGTATGAAAGAGGAATCCTGAGATGGATGGAAGATCCATACTATGGAAGAATGTTGATCCAAACTTCTTCCTTTAGCTGGATGAGCGAAACACCAGGAAGAATTAAGTGGATTTGCAAACCACCAGGAGCTGATAACACCTATGTTTACACTAAAATCCTGTGTTTTGATGCGAAAAAATTAAAAGAACTCAGAGAGGGGGGAGTGATCTAACTTTCAAATTTTAGTTCTAAAAATTTTAAAATATTTAACCTTTTGTAACACCAAGAGGGATCAATTTTGCTACAAGCGTTGAAATTCCAGCTCTGTGAACTACATCCACAACATCTTCGCTGATCTTATAAGCCTCTGGTGCCTCTTCAGCGAGTAAACCTTTTTCAGCAGAACGAACGTAAATACCTCTTCTCTCCAAATTTTGCTTTACAACGTTATCTCTGAGTTTTCTTTTTGCCTCAGCTCTACTCCAAATTCTGCCGCTCCCATGACATGTACTTCCAAAGGTTTCTTGCATAGCCTTCTCTGTTCCAACGAGAACATAGCTTGGAGTTCCCATGCTTCCTGGTATAAGCACTGGTTGACCGACATTACGGTAAATTATAGGCACTTCAATTCTTCCAGCAGAAAAGGCTCTAGTTGCTCCTTTCCTATGAACACAGACTCTTATCTTCTTTCCATCGACAACGTGATCTTCGAACTTTGCTATATTATGAGCAACATCGTAAATGACATCAAGCCCAAGATCTTCCTCACTTCTCTTGAAAACCTTCCCAAAACTCTCTCTTACCCAGTGCGCGATTATTTGCCTATTACACCAAGCAAAGTTTGCACTTGCAGCCATTCCTGCGAAATAATCATCTCCTTCTTTACTTTTAATTGGTGCACATGCGAGTTGCCTATCTGGCAAAGAGATGTTGTATTTCCTAACAGCTCTGTCAAGGACTTCAAGGAAATCCGTACAAACTTGATGTCCTAAACCACGACTCCCGCAATGAATCATCACCGTAACAGTCCCCTCTTCAATACCAAAAACCCTTGCTACCTCTGGGTTATAGACCTTTTCTACATATTGAACCTCCAGAAAGTGATTTCCACTACCAAGAGTTCCAAGCTGCGTTCTTCCACGATCTCTAGCCTTTCTGCTCACAACTTCCGGTCTTGCACCTGGCATAGCTCCATTTTCCTCACACCTTTCGAGATCTTCTTTATAACCATAACCGTTTTCAAGAGCCCACCTAGCCCCTGAAACGAAGATTTCTTCGAGCTCCTTGTCCTTAAGAGTGATCTTTCCTTCACTACCAACTCCTGAAGGTACTGCCACAAAGAGAGTATCTATGAGTTCTTTGATTCTTGGTTTGACTTCTTCAACCTTTAAATTGCTCCTAAGCAATCTAACACCGCAGTTTATGTCAAATCCAACTCCACCTGGAGAGATTACTCCCTCTTCAACATCGAAACCCGCAACTCCGCCTATTGGAAAACCATAACCCACATGAACATCTGGCATAACGAGTGAAGCAAGCCTTATTCCAGGCATCGTTGCAACGTTTGCTGCTTGTTCGACCGCATCTTTTTCAAGATCTTTCATAAGCTTTCTGCTTATGTAAAAGTAGGCTGGAACTCTCATGTTTTTCTTGTAGTCTTTACTCAGCTCCCATTTATAATCCGTAATCTTCTTTAGAACATCTTCCATGTTGAAAATGTTTTTGGCGACTTATATCCTTTTTTCCCCAGTTTTACAAGATAGCTAGAGAATTTTAGTTTTAGAATGACTGATTTCTAAAAAGTTGGAGTTATGGTCATTCACTATTTAAAACAATTTTTCGAAAGTGTTCAGGAACGAAGCTCTTCGCATCTATTCCGAGAGCTCTACAGAAGTTGTAGACCATTATGTATCCAGCAAGGTGGAAGGGGGCTTCTTTGAGCTCAATATCTCGTTCCATGCTTGCCATACATGGGTAAGCGCACTGATGTTGATGAATTTCCTTGTATAACTCATCCGATTTTCCTATGGTATATCCACGCATTTTCTTTGCTACATAGTACGCTGAACCACAGGGATCACTTCTTAAAACTTTAACCTTTGTAATCGAATCCCCGTCTACTTCAATGTCGAATTCAGGACGACCAATTTTAAAAGATTTACAAAATTTTGATATGATTTTTCCTTTTGGTAATAGAGAACAGAATGGTTTTGGAGAAGCAAATTCTACACCAATTTCCGAACAAATGTCTGAAATCTGTTTTCTCAACCCCAAGGAGCACCAACGTTGATCGCAAGCCGGAACAATTAGAGCATTGAAATTCACGAGCTTTGGTAGAGAGATCAATATGTCTGGATGCACGTTAATAGCTATTAAAATATCACACGAAAAATTTGGTATGAAATTTTCAGGATTTTCAACGCATAGCCCAAGGAAAGATGGTTCGGGAAGTTTAATAACGGAAGAGATTTTAGAAGAGAAATCGTATTCTTTACAGAAATCACAGAATTCAATTCCACAAGCTCCAAATTGTGGACAAAGTCTAGGAAAAGCTATGTTACAGAGAAATCTCTCTCCAAATTTGCCGCTATAGATTATAGCAAGATCCATTGTCTAAAATTTTCTAAAATTTTTTGAATTTTTCGAATTTTTCAAATTCTCTTACAACTGCAATACCACGAACTCTATTCCAAATTTTATCAAGCTTTCTGATAACTATTCTTTTCCTATACAACGGTGCATCGAGGACAAGAGTCTCATATTCTCCTCCCTCACCAGCAAGATTTATTCCAGTTTTCTTAGCAATGCTTTTCAGTTTCTCGATACATCTATCATCTATTCTCATACCTAAAAAGCTCTCATCTAAGCCCATCGCGGAAACACTAACTATTATCGCCTCAAATTTTCTAGAGACCTCGTTAAGAATTCTTTCTTGATCTTCACCCCATAAAGGTGCCAAAAGTTCCAAATTGAGATCATTACAGATTTTTTTTATTCTTTTCAGCTGATAATTTGAAGAAATTGCTCCACAACAGATTGCATCTATTTCAAGCTCAGAGATACCATCCATAAATTCCTCCACTTCTCTTTCTTCTTCTCCCGAAACTTCTATCTTTTTCAAGGGTAAGCCTAAGCAATCACCAATCACATCCAGCATGTGGAGATTTGGAGTATGGAACATGTAAGAATCGACACTCTTTGGAATCGCGCTCACGAGTAAAACCTCTCCAAACTTGAAAACTCTGTGTAATGCTAGAATAGAGTCTTTTCCTCCGGAAGTCAACACTGCAATCCTCATATAAGTTTAATTTTAATTCCAAACCCTTTTTTTACTGCATTTTCATATACTATCTTTGCAACAGCTAAATCCTGAATTGCCAAACCTGTTGAGTCGAAAATCGTTATTTCATCACCTTCTCTACCTTTTTTAATCCCAGCAACAATTTCACCGAGAGTTGCGTAAATGTTTTCTCTATTTATTATACCCAAGGAATATGCTACGTTGACCTCTCCACCATGAAGAGCTTGTTCGAGATCATCTACAACGATTTTAGCTCTTTTGAGTATCTCTATATCGAGTTCTTGCTTTCCCGGTGCATCAGCACCGATAGCATTGATGTGAGTGGTCTCTTTTATCCATTCTTTTTTTACAACTGGTCTATTTGAGGGGGTTGATGTTATAAGAACATCACAATCACAGACCTCTTCAGCCCCTCTGATTTCGCATTTAACCCCTTTACTTTCACAGAATTCCTTAAAGGATAAACTTGCTTTTTCATTTATGTCAAAAGCTTTAACAATCTCAACTTTAAACAACTCTTTAGCAGCAAGAAACTGAAAAATTGCTTGCTTACCGCAGCCTATAAAACCAAAAATTCTACTGTCTTTCCTTGCAAGGAACTTCATTGCAACCCCTCCTGCTGCACCTGTACGAAGTGAGGTAAGATAAGTTGCATCCATAACAGCTAAAGGGAATCCGTTAGATGGATCATTGAGAACAAAAACAGCCATTACAGCTGGAAAACCTTTTTCAGGGTTTTTTGGATGAGAGTTTACCCATTTCAAACCAGCATATCCCATAAGAGATGAGGGCATTGCTCTGAAATCTCCTTCTTCTAGTGTTAGGTAGACCTTTGGAGGCATAATAGCATTAGACGTTGCATAGAGTTTGAAAGCTTCTTCAACAGCTTTAATAGCCTTTTCTATCCCTATAAGCGACTTTACATCTTCTTGAGTCAAGATCAGAGTTTCCATGAAAAGATTTTTTCGCAATCTATTTAAGCTTTTCAGAAAATTCAATACATGCAAAGGATTAAAGAACTAGATTTCAAGGCAAGAAAGGAAGATTGGATGAACGTTTTTCTCGAAGATGGTACAGTTATAAGGTTTAAATCAATTCTTACGAGAGTTTTTGATACTGGACAAAGAGATGTACTCAGTGAACCGATCTACAGAATTGATAGTCAAAACGTGGTTGTTGCAAGAGCTCCAGACGAGCTAAAAGGTCAACCTTCTGAATTTGTCCCACCTATTCAAGAGATAGTGAAAAAAAGAAGACCTACTATCGTTCGAATAAAAGCTCTTGTTGGAGATGATTGGAACGAGTACGAACTCGAAGATGGGAGTATAATAAAGACGAGGACTGTGATAACAAAAGTTCTAAGACTCGATGGTTACTTCGACAGCTATGGTAATCCGGTTTATGTTGTACAATCACAGATGATCGTAGCAACCTAAAACCTGTACTTCCTTCTAACCTCAACAGCAATACCCTTCTCTGCTTCAAACATTTCTTTGCCATGCATTCTTGCAATTCCAACACCATAAATGGAAGAGTTATAGAAAACTACTACGTCGTTAGGTCTTATCTTTTCATCAGCTAATTCAACACCAGGACAAAAAATTGTCGAACTTGGTTCGAATTCCTCGATTTTCACGAAATAATCTTTTCTCTTCACCATTTCTCTTGCTAAGGCACCATAGATGTCTAGATTTCCATATTTTAGCTCAAATCTTGCAATTCTTTCCTTTTTTAGTAGTTCGATTTCAGGATATCTCCCTTTAACCATTCCCTCGATTTCAATGCCAAACTGATACTTTGAAGCATGTCTAAACATTTCAGAAAAGAGATCATAGTTATCGAATTCCTCAATCTCCTTTCTAAGTTTCTTGAGCGATTCTAGACTAAGAATTTCTCCTTCCGAAGTAAATATGACTTCACAATCATTCAGAGCCTTCTCTACTACTCTTCTGTAACCTCCATCAACATGAGCAACTATCTTCTCAAATTTTCCCTTATCAACAAACCTTCTAAGCCATTTTGCAACGAAATCTATTTCTTCCTCGCTCCAATATCCTGTAACCGGAGTATCGTAGTTAATAGCTGGATAAATCAATTCGAACTCTCTAGGAACAACGAGTGGAGAAGAGATTATTATTTCATTGATTTTTACTTTGACAAAATTATGAATTGTACGATGAGTTTTTGAAATTAAATATGGTTTCTTTGCAGTACATGGAAGCAAAAGCAAAGCTTTCGTCTTTGGATCATAGCAATCAACAGCTCTACGAAGAAAGTATTTCACCTCGAACCTATTAACACTTTCATAGGATGTAAAATAACATTTAGATTTTCTAAACCTTGGAAGACAATTGCTTTCTTCGAGATCAGAAAATCTTAGCAAAGCTGTAAGCTCAGGACTTAGTTTTGCCTTTGCTTCAACATAATTTCTCAAACTTTCCTCTTCAATCAGGATTCTACATTTATCTACTTCTCTACTCAGCGTCTCCGCGTTGTGACCTGCTACAGTCTCATATATTTCCTCTTTTTTCAGTTCTCTAAGACTTTGTTTTCTGCAAAATCTACAATTACAAGGAAAATTTTCGAGTTTTTCAACATTTATCTCAAGTTCTCCAAAGAAGTAAATACCTTTATAAGCCTTAGCAATCGCCATCAAACTATCAACCAAGTCTGCTCCAAGATAAATGAGAGTTGAAACATTCAGAGGTGTCGCGCATGCAACTGCGAACAAAGGTTTAATTCCACGTAATTCAGAAAAGGCTTCTGCTATTTCTCTTGGCATCATTGCAGAAATGCCAATTAAGATCGTCACTTCTCCAGTGGGTTTCAGCTTTTCATATATCTCAGGAGCGATCTTCCTGAGCTGATAAGGTGCTTTTCCAAAATTAAATCTCTGTAAAAATTCCATTTCCAAAATCGCTGGAGTTCTTATTTTCTCCTCAAGCTCAAGAATGCCAATTCTGGCAAATCCATCTCTTTTTTCAGTGTAAAACATACTCGCACTCTCCTGGAAGATCTTTGATTAATTCTTTCCATCTACCTTTTACATGTATTACAAATTTTTTTCCTTTTTTTGTCTTAATAAAATCTTTCAAATTTTCAACAGCCATTTCTAGGGCTTCTTTTTCAATCGTATCCTCGTCGGGAATCTCTGCATGTCCACAGGGGTAGCTTTCAAGCAATTCTATAGGAACTACTCCAAAAACGGGACGAAGATATAGATCTGCGAGGATTCCAAAATCTGTAGATATTATGATAGTTTCTTTTTCAAAATCAACATTTTTCACAGCACTTGCATGTCTTTTAACAGCTGGTCTAAATAGGGTGTCAAGACCACAGTACAAAAACTTCTTTTTTATCCAAGGATCAAACTTTTCAATAATTTCACTATAGTCTCTTATCAATCTCCAAGCACTGATCAGATTTGGATGAGCTCTTATACGTTTTTCAACCAACTCAAAAAGTGTGTTCTCTTTTATAGCCTCTTTTATAACTTTTATTTCCTCAAAAGTTGCATACAAGTTATGTTCTGCCAAAAAAACCTCCCTATCCCTTTTATCTAGTTCCTTCACTTCTTCAGGTGTCATCTTGGTGCAAACAGGACAGCTACATGGAAAATAATGCAACTCAGAGAGTTTTTTTGTACCATAAATAGTTAAATAGCGATCATCCCTCGCAAAGAGTGCATAAGCTGCAGAATCAAAAAGATCGCAACCCAAAGCAACAGCCATAGCAAAAATCATTGGATGTCCGCAACCAAAAAGATGTATAGGCTCCACAGGTAATATGGTTTTTACTTCAAGTATTATCCTTACAAGATCACGAAATCTATACGCATCCATTAGAGGTACTATTGCACCAATCGCATAGATGTCACCACCGATTTCTCTTGCAGCTTCAGCACTCTTTCGCCTCAAATCGAGAATTGTAGACCCCTGTACTGGTAAAACAAGCAGAGAATTTATATTTAACTCTTTTGCCTCTTTTTCCCTTCTTATAGTCTCTTCGAGATCTATTTTAGCACTTTCGTAATCAGCGTCTGGAGGAGTTGGAATATCTAGAGGGACGATGAAATCAGAACCGATTTTTTGCTGAAATTCTAGAATTTCATGATTAGAAATTTCTAAGTCTCCATAAAGCATGAGTTGATAACTTCCGCTGTCTGTCATAACTGGAACTTCGACTTCGAGAAATTTATGAACTCCTTTCTCAATAGCTTCTTTTCTATATCTTCTATAGATGATGTAAGCATTTGTTATCAAAGCTTGGGCACCATAATCGGGTAATTTTTTTGGATTGATTAGAAGAAGATTCGGGTTTATCACAGGAAAAACTGTGGGAGTTTCAATTCTTCCATGTTTTGTTTCAATCTTACAGATTCTGCCAAGGGCATCTTTTGCAATTATTTCGAATCCCATAACTCCAAGAGACTCGTGATGAAAATAACTGTTTCGAAAGACTTTAATTTTCAATGCCAAATTTTTTCAATGGAAGCACAAAGACTGAGAGATGTTTCCACGTCTTTAATTCGAAAAATGTTTGAAATCGTAGAAAGGGCAAGAAAAGAAGGGAAGGACATAGTTAGCCTCACTATTGGTGAACCAGACTTTGCTACACCAAATGAAGTTGTAGAAAGAGCAATAAAAGCAATTAACTCGGGTTACACACATTACACATCAAATCTCGGAATTGAAGAGCTAAGAACTGTTATAGCTGAAAGATATGGAGTTTCTAAAGATAACGTCATGATAACCGCTGGAGGTAGTGAGGCTTTGCTCAACGCAAGTCTCGCATTTATCGAAGAGAGCTCAAAAGTAGTGATCCCCTCTCCATCTTTTCTCAGCTATTTTACATATGCAAAGATTTGTAAAGCAAAAATAACAGAGATGAAAACTCACGATAGCGCTTTTGTACCAGATGTTGATCTTTTTTCGGAATGGATGTCAAGAGATGTGAGTGTAGTTTTTCTAAACTATCCAAATAATCCAACAGGTGCTGTTATAGATGAGAGATCCGCAAGAGCCATCGCTGAGATTGCTATGGACTACAATACAGTAATCATCAGCGATGAAATCTACGATAAAATCTATTACGATAGAAAACCAACTACACTTGCAGATTATGAAAACGTAGTAGTAGTGAACGGTTTTTCTAAATCCTTGGCTATGACTGGATGGAGAATCGGATATGTTGTAGCAAGAGAAGACTTGCTGAACTCAATGCTAAAGATTCACCAAGTCAACGGTGTTTGTGCTCCAGCTTTTGCGCAGAAGGCAGTTGCAGAGGTTATGTTGAATGGGGAATTTGAAAAAATAGTTTCAAGAATGGTTTTAGAGTTCAGAAAAAGAAGAGATTACATCTATGGGGAGTTAAGCAAACTGTATTCAACCATAAAACCGGAAGGTGCTTTTTACATGTTCCTAAACGTCCAAGAAAATTGCTTGGAGTTTGCTGAGAAGCTAATAGATTATGGAGTTGCAGTAACTCCTGGTATCGCTTTTGGTAGTGGCAATGAGAGATTTATCCGCATAAGCTATGCGAACTCCATGGAGAATCTCAAAAAAGCAGTCGAAAGGATAAAGAATTTCTATGATAGTAAGACCACTTGAAAAGAAAGACATTGGGGAAGCTGTAAGAATTCTCTTACTTTCTTTTGATAGAGAAATTTCAGTTATATTCAGAGACATATACTTTGCAGGCGAAATTCTTAAGGAGTTCTTCAACAGAAATTTAGAAAACTGTTTTGTTGCTGAGAAGGGAAGAATTTTAGGATTTTCTTGTATCTCTTTTAAAAAACACAAAATCTTCAAGTTTCTAAGAGAGAGAATGGGATTCATCGAAGGTTTAAGAGCCTCTTTACTTCTGAGATTCTTTTTAAGAGATCCCCAAAAAGATGAGGCTTTTTTAGATTTTATTGCAGTCTCACCTCTGAGAAGACGTGAGGGAATCGGCTCAGCCATCATGGAAAAGTTGATAGAAGTATCTAAAGAAAAAAATGTAAGATCTCTAAACTGTATAATCCACGCAGACAGCGATTTAGTTCTTTTCTTCAAGAAATTCGATTTTGAAATTGTTAAAATGTTTGAGAGCAGACTAGCAGAGAAATACTTCTCCTCAAGAGTTTGGTTTTTGATGAGCAAGTATATATCTTCAAAGTAATACGAATGCCATGCGACCTCTCGGGCTTTTACTTCTAACAACCTTTCTATTGATCCAAGGTATTGCTGGAATTTTAACTGGATTTGGGATGATCTTCGCAAAAGATGAGATATATGAGGATATGAAGAGAGAATTCAAAAAAGTTCTAGAAGATTTAAATGCAACTCAACTCATCGATGCTGAGGAAATATTTTCAACTATATATGAGTTCACATCCCTTGCTCTAATATCCATAGGTCTTCTTTATATTATAACTGCCAGTGGGATCTTAATGCTTAAAAAATGGGCAAGAATTCTTTCAATCTTTCTTCTAGTCCTTCAATTCATCTACTCCTTGATCATGATTTATGTAGATCCCCTGTCTATCTTTGGAGTTCTTCTCAGTTTCTTCTTCATATGGTATCTCCTTCGCAGAGATGTCCAAGAAAAGTTCTCAGGAAGAAAGACTTCGATCGAAGAGAAAATTTTAGGAAAAAAGATTTAAAAATCGATTTAAACAAATTTTTCCTTTACAAGTAGCTCACCATTCAAGATGCTAGCTCCCGCTGCTCCACGAACAGTATTATGGCCCAAGACCATATATTTTATACCCCACGCATCTCTTCTTATCCTGCCAACTACTACACTCATTCCATTCCCCGTATCTCTATCAAGCCTCGGTTGAGGCCGATCGGGTTCTTCTCTGATCACTATAACTTCCCTCGGTGATGTAGGTAAATCAAGCGGTTTGAGAGATCTAAATGCCTTTTTCACATCTTCAACACTTACTTCTCTCTCAAACTCAACCCAAACCGCTTCAAGATGCCCATCGAGTACTGGAACACGGTGGCATGAAGCGGATATCTTGAAATTTGCGAATTCTACTCTATCTCCAACTAGCTTCCCGAGCATTTTTAAAGGCTCACTTTCACACTTTTCTTCTTCATTCCTAATGAATGGAATAACGTTATCTGTTATCGCTAGAGATGGAACCCCAGGATAACCAGCTCCGCTCAAAGCCTGCATAGAGGCAATTCTCACACTTCTCAGTCCAAAGTCCATCAGAGGTTTCAAAGTTATTACAAACATCGTGCTCGTACAGTTCGGATTCGTTATTATAAATCCATCCCACCCTCTTTTTCTTTTTTGAACCTCTATAAGTGCGAGATGCTCTGAATTAACTTCAGGAATTACTAAAGGTACATCTTCATGCATTCTGAAAGCTGAAGCATTGCTAGAAACTGCAAAACCCATTTCAGCGAATTTAGGTTCAACTTCTCTTGCTATTTCAGGAGGTAGAGCCGAAAAAACGATATCTGCATCGATTTGCTTCGGATCCAATGGAACCATTTCGATATCTTTCGCATACTTTGGAATATCACTCGAAACTATCCATTCAACCTCGCTTCCATATCTTTTTCCAATCCTCTTCTCTGAAGCAGCTAAAGATGTGAGTTTGAACCATGGATGGTTCTCTAGAATTTGAACAAATTTCTGCCCTACCATTCCTGTAGCTCCAAGCAAACAAACTTTGTAGTGCATAAGCGCAGTTAGCGCTTTGATTAAAAATTTATCGAAAGCAAGATCGTCTTTATCATAATTTAAAAATGAATTTTCAACTTTTTACCTTACAAGCTCAGTGATGTTCATTTGATTTAGAAATAAAATTAATATTATATATTTAAATAAAATTATATGGGGCCGCCGAGATTTGAACTCGGGTCACCGGCGCCCCAGGCCGAGAGGATGACCAGGCTACCCCACGGCCCCATCAAGTGATGCTATCCTCCTCAATAAAAACTTTGTTGAGAGAGAGCTCAATCTTTTGTGACAGATTAATAGTGATACAATATTTTATCGAGATCTAAAAAATGGTTAAGAATTATGAATCAAAATCAAAGTTTTTATTTTAATTATTCGTTTTAATATATCTCAAATGCACAGCTGATCTTCTTGTTTAAATAACTCGCTTCAAAAAAAGAGTATGAACGTTATTGAGATTGAAAACTTGACAAAATATTATGGTGACTTCAAAGCACTAGATTCATTAAATCTTTCAGTTAAAGAAAAAGATGTCTTAGACTTCCTCGGTCCAAATGGCTCGGAAAGTCAACAACCATTAACTGCATTCTTGGACTTATAAAGCCAAGTTCTGGAAGAATAGAGGTTTGTGGAATCGACATCGAAAAAAGACCATTAGAGGTCAAAAAGATCTGCGGATACATGCCGGAGAGATTTGGTTTCTATGAAAATCTAACTGCAATGCAGAATTTGAAATACTTCTCAGAATTCTATGGAGGTATTTCCAGAGATCCGTTGGATGAATTGCTCGAAATCGTAGGATTGGCTAATGCTGCGAATAAAAAAGTTAGAGAGTTCAGTAGAGGAATGAGACAGCGATTGGCTTTGGCTCAGGCTTTGATAAACGACCCACAAGTCATTTTCCTCGATGACCGACAAACGGTTTAGATCCACAGGGAATTGCAGATTTTCGCGAGATAATAAAGAAACTGCAGAAAGATGATAAGACGATCTTTTTCTCTTCTCATATTCTTGCAGAAGTCAAGGAAGTATGTGAAACGATCGGAATAATTTACAATGGCAGAATCGTGAAAACTGGAAAAATATTGGAATTGAATAATAAAATAGCGATTCTACTGCAAACTGAGCCAAGAGCAAGCGAGAATTTGCTTGAAAGATTTGGAAAAGTTAGCTACGATGAAAAAAGCGGGAACTTTTTGATCGAAGTAGAAAGAGACTGCAGACTTGAAATTTCAAAATTTCTGTTCGAAAATGGTTACATCGTGAAGGAGATCCATTTGAAAGAACCAAGCCTCGAAGAAGTTTATTTCATCCTTGTGAGGGATTAGAATGAGGATTCTGATTATAGCAAAGAAGGAGTTTAGCAGATATAACTACAAGTAGAAGGTTCATTGGATTGCTCTCTGCCATGGTTCTATTCTTCCTGATGAGCGTTCTACAAACTCTCAACACTACTGCAGGTGGAAGAATTTCGATTGCTCCCGCAATTGGCTTCTTCGGAGGTTCATCAGTAGCCTTTGTTGGTGGTATCTTTGGGATAGCCCTTGGCTTCGATCTAATTACAAGAGAAAAGGAGAGTGGAACTTTGAGAACTATCCGGTTTTCAGAGACGAGATTATAATTGGGAAGGCAATTGCAGCGTTCTTTGCAATCTGCATCGCCGTTGCAATCACTTCGCTATTCATGCTTGGTGCACTCACTTTCTACTATACACCAGATCTCGAAGAAATCCTTAGTCTTGGAAAAATGATGCTTTTAACGATTGCCTACCTCTATACCTTCTTCTCAATTGCCTTCCTGATTTCTGCAGTGGTCAAAAGCTCTTCTACAGCTTTGACAATAGCAATAGGAATATTCATAGTTCTTGCCCTTTTACTACCGCTTTTCAGCAACTACATAGCTCAGACGATTGCTGGCTCTCCACCCGAGAATCCTTTTGGAGACCTTCGGAATCTTGGAAATATAAGTAGAGACGATCCGAGGGTAAGAAGCTACATGGAGGAAATGCAAAGCTATAGGGAGAAGATTCAGAAGCATAACTTCCTCGCTGTCGATCTTCTCTCCAGTTTCGAGCTATTCGACAATTTTGAACAGCCTTACCGCAAGTGGTTACTTCAGAACTGTTGACATCACTAAGAATTTGCTGAGCTTCATAATAATTCCAATTGTTCTATTTGCCTTAGCATACGTCAGATTCACGAGAGAAGAACTATGAGGATAATTTTATTTTTTATTATAATAATTATATCTCTAACCCCTGTTCTTGCATTAGAGTGTGAGATTAAAGAGATCAACGCGGTGCCTGGAGAAGAGATAACGATCTCTCTACAGATAAAGAACACAGACAGTGATGAGAAAACTTACACTCTTTCCTACTACGGCGATCTTGAAGGCTACTTTTACTACGAGAACAAGAGGATAAGCTCGATAAAGCTAACTCCAAATAAAACTGCAACTCTAAGCTTTACATTCACTGCTCCTGAAAAAGTAGGAATTTATTACATCTCACTCCAAGCTGATGAAAGCGTAGGAATTACTCTAAACGTTAGCTACCCAGAAAAATCTGTCGAAGTGATTCCAAAGATTAAAAAAGTCGTTTTAGAAGCTGGGGACACGGTGAACATCGAAGTTACGCTTAAGAACAAACTAAACGCTCGCTACGAGCTTAATTTAAGTTGTGAGGTTCCCACGCAATGGGAATGTCGATTTTATGATGGAAATCACGAAGTCAAGAAGTTAACACTTTCTGCTGGTGAGAGCAGGACAATCAAGGCTTTAATAGAGACAGAAAGCTCTTCAACAGTTGGAAATTACTCGGCCAAACTTAAATTCAACGAAAAAGTAGAGGAGATAGAAGTCCTTATCAACAAAACACATGTAGGGGAGAAGGGAGAGATAAGGCTAAAGCTTGTTGATAAAGATGGCAAAGGTGTTGCTTCAGCAAAGGTAACAGTTGGAGAAGAGATTTTCTATACTTCTGGAGATGGAGAAGCTATAATTGAAGTCTTGCCTGGCACTTATGACTTGAAGATTGAGAAAGGAGGTTATGAGGTGAAAACGATTAGAGACGTGAAAGTCAAAGGGGGAAGAACAAACGATCTTGAAACAGTTTTGCTTGAGAAAAAAGCTTACTATGCTGAGATAACGATAAGTTCAAGAGTTTCAGCAACTATTGGAGAAGTTACGAGTATTCCAGTTAAGATAAAGAACTCTGGATATGCAGATGATAGCTACGCTTTGAGAGTAGAAGGATTACCTTCAGATGATTACACAGCAACTTTTAAACAGGACAATCTTGTAATCTCAGAAATCTTTATTGAAAGTGGAGACACTGAGGAGCTAAAGCTTGAGCTCTATGTTCCCTCTACAGCAGAGCCTAAGGAGATACCGATCAAGATAGTTGCAGAAGGTGCATATACTACGGTCAAGAATTTGACTCTTAAGATCTTAGGCACCTTTAAGCTATACTTTGAGCCTGAAAATGGGAAATACACGATCACAACTTCACAGGGAGAAAGTGTGGAGCTTAAAGGAGAAATTAAAAACTCTGGAGTTGGAACAACACTTACAAACATCCGAATTTCTGTTACTTTACCAAACAGCGATTGGGAGCTGGAAGATATTTCACCAGAGCTAATTTCCTCTCTGAAGCCTGGCGAAAGGTATCCAGTGAGTATAAAAATAAATATTCCTGCAGATGCATCGCCGAGTGAGTATAAGGTTACGATAGATGTTAAAGCAGATCAAACAGAAACCACAGATCGAATAACGTTTGTAGTGCAGGAAAAGGGCTACGGAACGCTGATCGGCATAAGCCTAATTGTAGCATCGCTAATTGCAATCTACTTCCTGATAAAGAAATTTGGAAGGAGATGATTTTCTTTATCTATTTTTAAATCCACTTACAAGTTTTTTAGATAAAAAAGAAACAAATATTGGTAATTTCGGTTTTTTTTAAATTCATAAAGTGGTTATATATAAGATTTTTTGGCTCAAAAGGAACAAAAAGGATTAGAATTCAGGAAAAGCAAATATTAAATGAAAAAATGTTCATGATATCGATACAAATTCAGTCTACAGCAAAGAGGAATAAAACCTTTATAAAAAACAGAGTAGCAGAACTTCGAGGAAGTGCTTTAATCGATAGATGATTGAAGAGTATAACAAGAACAAGAGATTTACAGAATAAGTCTTAATAGAACATTAAGAATACTTAAATTTCCATCTAATTTTTAACCTTAATGGACTTGAGATACACACTTTTATTTCATTTTGGTTATATATCTCAAACAACACTTAGAAGTTGGAGGTGATTTGAAAATGGAAAAGACAATTGCGACTTGTTTGCTCGGGCTAATTTTGTTAATTAGCCCCGCTTCAGCTTGGATGTTTGGACTAAGTGGACCAGTTGCATTTGGGATAAATAAAAATATAGATATTCCAAAAAATATGATAAATGAAACTAATTGGCAGAATATAAGAGATGAAATGGTTCAAAGTATTGAAAAAAGAATTTCCGAACTGAAAAAACTTCAGAACAACATATTGTCAGCGAACTCCCATGAAGATCTAGAAAATGCCATAGAACAGCACAAGATAGAAGAAATGAAGCAAAGAATGATTTTAATGATTGAAAAATTGAGAGAAATGGGAGACTCGGAAAATGCGACAAAACTAGAAGAACTAAAAGATAGTATAGAAAAAGCTAAGAGTTTAGATGAGCTAAGAGAGATTAAGAAGGAAATAAAAGAATTTATGAAATCAAAAAAGCCTAAGTTGACTAAATCGAAAGTTGTGAGCGAAGTTCCGAGTATAGTTTAATAATATCTATAAATTTTTTATTTTCTAGAACTTAATTTTCCAATGTATCTCAAGTTCATCCCTTTTTTAAACCCTAAGACATCCGAGATATTATGCAAAGATTCTTTGTTCCAGCAGAGATCCTCGCTATCGAAACTATTTTTTGTGCAATAGTCTTTCTCATAAGTTTTTTTATCTACTATAAGATCCATGAACTCTACAGACTTACAGAATACCGCGGTTTTCATTACTTTTCGAATACACTTCTTTTCCTTGGCCTTGCTTATTTTCTGAGATTTCTTGTTTTTATTTTCTTTTATGGCCAATCTGACTTCTTATTTGAAAATGCAAGACTTGATTTCAGAGAGTTAATGATTTTCAGCGTCGCATTTATGACTTATTCGAGTTCTGCTTCAGTTCTATACCTCATCTACAGTCTCAGCTGGAAATGGAGTGAGTTACTCAGAAATGAAATTTTACTTCACATTCTTGCTTTGATTTTTGCAGTCTTTTCAATTCTCGGAAGACCTTTTTTGCTTCTAATGATCCAGATTACTCTCCTAATAGTACTTTTGATTGTTATAGTCTTTAGCTATAAAAAATACGAACCAGAAAGAAGAGCAACAGTTGTCAGAGTTTATCCACTCTACGCTCTACTCTTTGTTTTCTGGATTCTAAATCTTTTTCTATCTTTCAGAATAATTCCTTTCGAGTTTAGATTCTTCATATATGCTCTATCAATCTTTGTTCTTGGAATAATAGCATATAGAGTTCTGAAAAAGATCTAGGTGAGCAAGATGAGAAAAGAGAAGCGAGAGAGACTTGAGATAATCTACGACATTCTTAGGATCATAGCCTCACAAGGAAATTCTATACTTCCGACCCCATTGCTAAGATTTTCTAATCTCTCAACACAGAACTTCAATCGATACATGGGTGAACTTGTTGAGAAGGGATTTGTTCGCGAAGTTTTTGATGAAGGGGGCAGAAAATATTACACACTGACCGACAAAGGTTTCAAGTTCATTGAAAAATATCGTAAGATACTTGATTTGATTGAAGAGTTTGGATTGTAAAATTATCATGGGAAATTTTTTAAAACTTTAAACTTACTAAAAAGTGATTAAAGGATCCTTACAGCAATTGGTAAAATCATTTTTATCTCTATAATTTCTAAACATAAAAGAAAATTTCAGAGTTTTCGTAGAAAACATTAGAAAAGAGTTGACGAGGTTCTAAATTCACTGGAATCTTAAAAGTGATTTCACGATGTTTTTAGAAAATATGGGGAAAAAGAGTGCATTAATTTTTTATTTCTTGACTGCTAACACAAAAGCTTATATATAAACTCTATCCAACAATATCTGATGAGACTAAAAATAGATTTTAAGTCAAATCCAAACATTTCAATAGATTTAAACTATTCTCACCATCTTTCAAGTGCTATTTATAGAGCAATTGAACGCGCAGATTCAACTCTCTCGCTAAAACTTCATTTACCAAATGTTCCAAAATTTTTCACGTTCAGCAAGCTTATGATCCCAAAAAAAAGAATTGAAGGAGAAAAGATAATAATAGAATCTGAAACAGTTTATTTCTTTTTCTCCACTCCAAAAAACGAGCTGGCTCAGAAGCTTGTTGAAGGATTGTTTTTAAAGCCCGAGATAAAAATTGGCCCTTCAAAGTTCATCTTGTCACAGATAGAAGTCCTTGAGGAGAAAAAGATCGGTGAGAAGGAGAAGTTTGTAACACTAAGCCCAATAAATGCCTCGAAGGTTGACCCAAACACTGGAAAAGCGATCGATCTATACCCAACGGAAAAGGAATTCTACGATGTTTTGAAACAGAATCTCGTCAAGAAATACAAAATCCTATACAAAAAAGAGCCAGAGTCTGATGGATTAGAATTTGAACCCTTAAGTTTTAAGCCTAAAAGGATTAGGATCAAGAATACTTGGCATCGTTGCGTTGAAATGGTCTTTAAAGCTGAGGGAAATCCTGAGTTGCTTGAAATCGGTTATAAAGCAGGATTTGGTGCGAAGAACTCGATGGGATTTGGTATGGTGAAAGTTTTATGAACTTAATCTTCGGGTTCTTAGAGGTGTTAATAGGTGGGTTTGGGTGTGCAAAAATTGAAAAATGTTCGAAAAATTTTAGGGTGAGAGAATGGTTATTATAGAAATAAAAGCATATAATAATCCATGGATGGATAACGGTATAGAAAATTTTTGTAGAACTTTGGAATCTTTTCAGTCATGTGAAACCGAACTGAGATCAGACTCTTTTCGAATTAAAATAAATAATTTAAATGAGTTTATTAATGAATTTACGAAGGTTTTGGAAATTAAAAAGAAGAATATGATTGTTTTAGAAATAGAAGAAGAGACAAATATTCAAAAAGAAGTTAAAAAAGACTACGTAGCTA
>JANXEF010000012.1 GCA_025057895.1 Archaeoglobaceae archaeon
GATGCTAAAAACGTGAAGATAGATGGAAAAGAGGCTTTGATAGTTCTAGTAGATGGAGAGAAGGAGCAGTTGGATCAATTCCTAGATTTTGTTAAGACTTGCAAGCCAGAGATTGCAATAGTTGAAGAAATAACTGTTGAGGAATTCAAAGGTAGAGTTAGAGATGTTGAGAAGTTCAGAAATAGCTTTAACACAGCTCAGCTTTCAAAGATAGTCCAAGTTGGGGTTAAAATGCTCGAAAAGATGGATTTGATGCTAAAAAAGCAGGATGAAACTATAAGAGAGATCATAAGGACAAGAGAGGAGCTTGGAGGCGAGATCAGAGAAGTGAAAGATGGAGTCAAGGAAGTTAGAGATGGAGTTAAAGAAGTAAAAAATGGGATCAAAGAGGTATCATCAAAACTCGATAGAACAAATGAGTTACTTGAAAAGAGATTCGATAGGATTGAGCAAGAAATTGAGAGAATAAAGAAGGCTTTGATTAAAGCTGGAATTGAGATTTAGCTTCACTTCTCGCATTCGATTAGATTCTCGATTATAAAATTTGTTACCTTTTCTATTGCTGCTTCAACTTCTGAGGATAAACCAATCTTTGGTTCTAAAGTTTTTGGCTCTATTCCAAGAACAACTATCTCTTTTGGAAGTTTAAAACCTGTTAACTTGGCTATTTGTATCGTTGCAGTCAAATCGAGATCGTGTAGAGAAGTCATACCGCTAATTCTATTCATATCTTCCCCATAGTCTGGATCAATCGAAAAAATATAGATTGTTCCTGGCTTTTTACCCAGCTTTAGAGCGTCAATTATTATAATCCTCTCAAAACTCTCTAATATGTTCAAGATCTTTAGTCCAGAGACACCGCAATCATAGAGCTCAACATTCTCTGGTAAAAACTCTTTTTTTAACCTCTCTATTAAGTGTACTCCTACACCCTCGTCTCCCAAGAGAATGTTTCCAATTCCAATTATTGCAGTTCTTTTCATCTTTCCTTTGCTCTTTCCTTGACAGGTTCAGCTCTATCACCGAAAACCATCGATCTGAGACATTTGAAGACCCATACAGCGTAAGAATGCATTATTACTACGCTAGCAAGCAGATAAGAAGAGAATCTATGTAATGCTCTTATCACGGAATATTCTCCCCCTCCAAAAATAGGAGCTAAGAAATCTCCAAAAATGTAGAAGAAGCTGAAAACGTTTGGAAAGGCCATTGTCAATCCTGTTATAATAATAATCAATCCTAAAACGACGTATACCCACCATACAATTATAACAGAAGGGATCAATTTTTCCACATACTCTTTTTTTTCTTTATCGTAGATTATTGGCTCCTCTACCGCTGGTCCTATTCCAAACCAAGCCTTGAATTCTTTTATGAAAAATTTTATAGAAAGAGGAATACGTCGAATAGAGAACCATCTAAACTCGTTCGTAGCGAGAAGATAATAAACGAGAGCTGCACATGAACAGATGAGTGCAAGTCCTACAACCACGTGTATCATCCATACCTGTTCTGTTATAGAAACGCTGTAAAGACCGCCTAGCTGCAATCCAGTTATCCCCAATACAACACCTTCTAAAAATATTAGCCAATGTAAAAATCTGATCCCTATATGGTGTCTTTCAACAACGACTCTTTCACCCTCTTTTTTCATTTTCATCCCCTTTAATGGTGGTGATCTAGCTCTAATATTACCTCTTTTCCACTCGGCATCATCATGTGAATAGCACAGGCTAAACATGGATCGAAAGAACGAACTATCAGCAGAGGTATTGTTGAGTTCACCAGTTCTCCAGTGTTCGTAGTTTCCATGTTTATTCTAGTATATTTAGGATTTATTTTTGTTAAAACGGTTTCAAGTATGTTCCCCCACCCCTCTATCCTTGTAGGCCATTCTATCTCTAGTTTAGGAGCAATCGCGTTAGCTAACTTTGAAACTGAAATCGTTGGTATCCATACAGCATTGATTTCTGGTTTAAAACGTCCTGTCAAAGCGATCTCTGCTGGTCCCGGTCTATCTCTATCATCTCTTGGGGACCAGTTCCAAGTAGATGGAACTACGCATTGATATCTATCGATTTTTCCATTCTTTATAGTTATCCAATGGCCAAGTGCTCCACGAGGACCTTCCCACAGTCCCCTTCCACTAGCATTTACGGGAACATCTTTGTAATTCACAACAGGTTTATCTATGTAACCTTTTAGGTCAAGTAACCATTCTAAGAGTTTGTTAGCTATTAACATTGCATTAAAGGCTCTAGCTACAGTTCTATCTAAAACGGATCCATTTGGATTTCTAACTTCATACTTCACTGGTCCATAGTCTTCACCTTTTATCGGATGTATGCGTTGGACTTCCCATTTGGTCCCAAATGTGTTCAACATCCTTGCCAATGGTCCGACTTCAGCTGGCTCACCATCGTATCTTGGGGCTTTTAGCCAACTATAGGCTCCAGTTTTTCCCTTTTTTGGAGAGGTCTCTCCAATACTCGGATGTAGACCAGAAGGACTATCGTAGTAGGAATACTTTGTTTCCTCTTTTATTTTTCTCTCATCAAAAGTGGAGAAAGTACCTTTAGACCAAAAACCGCTGCGGAATAGTGATTTTCTTCTCTTTGATGGATCTAACCAATCAGATTCGTAATCTTCTGGTTCTGGAAAGATGCCGTAAGATAAGAAGTTACCCACTCCTACACCTATGTTCTCGAGACCTATTTTTACCCCTAAGATACTTTCAGTTACTTCTTTAAATCGTTCATTCCTATTCAAAAGCGTTTTTACATCTTCCATCATCACAAGAGCTACGAATTCCCATAGTGGTATAAGACGGACTATGGATGCGTTTATCTTATCCAGAGTTGGTTTTATCGTTACACCTCCTGGATAAAGGCTAGCAATATGCGGGAATTTTCCTCCCCAAATCGCTTGAACCTCATTTGCTATTCTACCATATCTTATGTATGCTGCATAGTGGGAACCTAAGTTTAACTTCTCGATTCCCTCTTTTCCTAGAACCGGCGGAACCATTGGTAGATGTGCTGTTAGAATTCCGAGTTCTGGGCCAATCAAGATGTAGAAGTGGAGAAGATGATCGTAGAGATAGGAAAAACCTTCTATGATATTCCTTATTAATATCGCTGCTGGAGGCGGTACTGCTTTGAAAGCTTCATCTAGAGCTTGGACAGAAGACATTGCATGAGGATTTGGACAAACACCACATATTCTTTGCACGATGTAAACTGCATCACGTGGGTCTCTATCTTTTAAGAAGATCTCAAATCCCCTAAACATGTGTCCAATAGATCGACTTTCTGTAACGATGTACTCGTTTTTAAGATCTGGATTTCTCTCTATCTTCAACTTAACCCCTAAATGACCTTCGATCCTAGTTATTGGATCAATAGAGAATTCTGGAATAAGAATCACCTCTCTTTCTTCTCTTTTATCATTTTTCTAGCAAAGTGAACTGCACATCCAATCGTAGTAGCAGCTACTATAGCACTTCCCCATACCTCAGCAGGAGCATTGAGAATCGTTGGCAATCCTGGCATTTCTTTCCAGAATGGAGATGTATCCCCATCTGGAAAGTTTGGTTCAGAACAAGCAATGCAAGGAGCTCCAACTTCTACACAATAACTGATATGTTCATTCCATTTCCTCAAAGCGCAATCGGTTTGAGCTATTGGTCCCTTGCATCCTATCTTATAACGACATCCCTCTTCACCAGGCTTGTAATCTCCTGGCTTTGTTATGAATATCCCTCTATCGTAGAACGGTCTATAGGGGCAGAGTTCTTGATGCATATTTGTGCCATAGAAGTCTATTGGCCTACCATATGTGTCAAGAACTGGAATTACGCCTATCATGACACTGGTCAAAGTTAATACGAGACTATCAGGATGCCCCGGGCATCTTGGTAAATTTATAACTGGTTTAACAATTCCAACTTCTTTTAAGAAATCAGAAACACTCTTAGCTCCTGTGACATTGCCCTTTGCTCTTGGAATTCCGCCAAACGAGGAGCAAGAGCCAAAAGCTATTATATAGTCTGCAAATTTACTCGTTTCTTTAAGCAAGTCTCGAAAATCTCTTCCTCCTATTTCACAAAAGCCGGGATTTTGTACTGATCCAACTACTATCAGAATTCTTCTCTTTTCTTTAGCCTCTTTCCATAAATCTATGAACTCCATCGCTAAACTCCCAGAAGCTGGATGTACAACTTGCATGTAATCTGGTAAGGCGATTGGAAGCCCAGATTCTCCGACTGTTATACTTGTTAGTATGTCTATTAGATCCGGATCTGTATGTTGTATGAAAGAAACTTCACATCCACTACAAGTAGCTCCATTAAGCCAACAAATGTGCCAATAGTCTTTTGATTGGGTTAGAGCTTTGACGATCTCAGTTTTATTTATGAGCATCGCAGACACACCAAACATTGTCATACTCTTTAGAAAGTCTCTCCTAGTGAATCTTAACCCCATGTTGTTGAATTGGGAAAAGGAGGTTTAATAATTTATTCTTTTTATTCTTTCATCATTAATAATAAATTTATAAAATCATGTATTTTTATTTTAGTTTATATTGGATCCTAAGCTATAATATGATGAATTTTAGCAAAATTTTTATTTTTTGTTTACCTATCTTTAATAATGAAGAAAGAGTTGCAACAGCTGATAAACTACTTCGATACACCAATAGTTATCTTGAACTCTAATCTTGATGTAGTGATGCAAAACGAAATCTCAAGAAAAACATTTGGTGAAGTTATTGGAAAGAAGTGTTATGATGCTTTTCATGGCTTGAACTCTCCACCAGATTTTTGTAGAGCTTTTGCGGCTTTGAAGGGTGATACGAATTGGGAAGAGTTCTATGAAGAGAAAATCAAAAAATGGTTAATGGCAAAAGCACATGTGATCGAATCTGAAAATGATAAACTCTTTTTACACTTCATAGTAGACATAACAGAATTGAAGAATAGAGAGATGGAATTTAAAAAGATCAATGAAATTTTGACGCTCGCAGTAAGTATACTAAGGCACGATCTCTTGAACTCTTTTACAATTGTTCGATTTTATCTTGATATGATAGAAGATCTTTGCAATCATTGTAGAGAAATGGCTATTAAAGCTATTCGAGAACTAGAAAATGCTTTGATAGTTCTAAAGTATATAAGTGATTTGCCAAAGCTATCTTTGCTGAGGGAGCTCTCTTTGAGAGAGGTAATAGAAAAGGTCGGCTCCAAGTATGAAATTGAGATATCGATCGATGGAGATTGCAAGGTTCTTGCAGACGATGGTGTATTTTTAATTTTTGATAATCTGATCAGAAATTCAATAGAACACGGAAAAGCTGACGAGATAAGAGTAACTATATATCCTGAAGGAGATTTTTGCAACGTAATCTTTGCGGACAATGGTGTTGGGATCCCGGAAGAGATTAAAAATAGGGTTTTTGAAGAGGGATTCACGACTTCGCAAAAGCACAGTGGATTGGGGTTGTTCATAGTGAAGCTTCTACTCGAAAGATACTGGGGCGGAATTTCACTCCTAGATTCTCAGAAGGGAGCTACTTTTTTGCTCAAATTCAAAAGAGCTTAGTAATAACTTATAACTTTTAACATTTAACTTTTAAGTTATAACTTATTCAGTTATAATAATATTATAAAATTTTGATTTTGAAATCAAAAAATTTATTTTTGTTTAACTTGAAGGAGATGTTTGTGAGAGATATACTACTGGAGAAGAATTTAACATCTGTTAAGATTTTAGCTCAGCTATTGCTCAGAGCGTTATGAGTTACATAGGAATAAACGCTGAAAGAGAATACTCTCTTCGAACGGATTGTATGGAAACAACGACTACCGCATAAAAATTTCAGATAACAACGTAACGCTCGAAGACAGTTATAACGATCTTTGGAATACTTCAGTGCTATTTATGTAAATAGTAAAGCCGAATATAACTCTAGTCGGCATAAAAACGAACCAAAAGAGTCACTCACTCCATATTTACCAAGCATACATCACCGCAATCGATTTGGATTTTAAAAATTACTATAGTAGTGCTATGTCACAATAACTGAAGTCCTTTACTATGCAATTGATCTCAATCAATCAAAAAAAAACAGCTTAACAGAGCTGAACTTTACGAACAGCGGTGTTTTCGTCTACAATTCAATCAACAACTAGTTTTATACTTCTCCGAGTTCTTCATTTTCCATTCCAGCAGTTGTGGTTGTAACAGCTCAATCTTTCCGTTACAAATAATTTTAATTAATAAAAATAATTTAACTTTTAAATCTATAAACCATAATGACACCAACTTGACAATATTTTTTAATACTAAAATCATGGAAAGTATGCCAAAAGATCATTGATCACAAACTCTCATACGCTCATCCAAGATTAGATTTGCAGAAAATACTTTATTCTTATATTTTTTGTAATAATCGAGTTGCTCGATTAAATAACTGAATTTTTATATTTATTACTTTTCGATTGTTAATATCAGTGCTACCAATTTTAAAAAGAGGCCATCGTTGAGCTGAAAATTCTGACTGAGTGAGAAGATAAAAATTAGAATACTATATTTTAATTAAAAAACAAATATAAACAATTCTAATATAGAATCCTAATCAAATTCTCGAAGTCTTCAGAAAAGTACATCTTCTAATAAGAATAGCAAAGATCCTTCCTAATTATCTAATAATCTTGCTGCAATGGCTACTTGACCCAAAGCTATTCCTCCATCGTTTGTCGGATATTTATTTGGTAATAACAACTTTAATCCAGACTCTTTAAGTGCATCTTCTACACCTTCTACGATGTAACTGTTCACAGCTGCACCACCTGATAATACTATATATCTATGCTTATCTTTGGCCGATTCAAGTGCTATCAAACCCAAACCATAACCAAGCGTCTTTTGTATGATATAGGCTATTTCATGTTCATCTTTACCGTCGCTCAAAAGTTCAAGAGCTTTTAAAAAGATGGATGAAACATCTAAGATCTTCTCTGTTCTTTCCGATTTAATTTTAACTTCCAAAATACCATCACATCTCTTGGAAAAGGATTCTAGTTTTATAGCTGGTTCTCCTTCATATGTTCTCCTGAAGCATATTCCTAACAAAGCAGAAGCGGCATCTAGAATCCTACCAAGACTAGAAGTTTTCGGAAAACTATCAATATATTTCAATAGTATTTCTAATTCTTCTTTACCTCGTGAAAACCCTTTATCAATTATATTATATTTTTTAAATATTTTTATTATTTCATTTTCATTTAATTTTTTACTCAGCACACCTAATAACATTCTTGCAGGGTACTTCACCGCCAACTCCCCACTTGGCATAGAAAAAGTTTCTAAATGTCCTGCTCTTTTGAATTCTCCATAATTTACCACTAGAACTTCCCCACCCCATATTGTTCCATCCAATCCATACCCGGCACCGTCTATAGCTATTCCAATTACTTCTTCTTCCAATCTATGCTCAGCCATCACTGAAGCTATATGAGCCCAATGATGTTGAACTTTAAATATCTCGGTATCGTATTTCTTTGCCCATTCTTCAGCTAAGAAAGTTGAAGGATATCTCGGATGTAGATCAGCTACTATAGCAGATGAACTAACATCTATTTTATAATTACTTATTAAGAACCCCAGATATTTTTCCAAGTCTTTGAAACAGTTGTATTCATCTATATCTCCAATGTATTGGGTTAGAACAACTTTATCATCAAAACCAACAGCTCCAGTACTTTGAAGCATTGCACCAAAAGCTATTATTGGTCTACTCAAATTCATAGGTAAAGTAGTCCAAAAAGGTGCATAACCCCTACCTCTCCTCAAAATAGACATTCTTCCAGCAGTAAATCTAACGACGCTGTCATCAACTCTGTTGATTATTCTCCTGTTGTGTACCAAAAAATAATCTACGATTTTGGACAACTTCTTCTTAGCATCTTCCTCATTAGTGCACATAGGTTCGCCTACTGGGTTACCACTAGTCATTATAGCGAACTTATCCGAAGTTTTTTCCAAAAAAAGATAATGAAGAGGAGTATATGGCAAAAATATCCCTAATTGATGGAGAGATGGAGCAACTAAATTCGAGATATTTGAGTTTTCACATCTATTGAGTAAAACTATTGGTCTTTCCTTAGATTTCAAGATTTTTATCGCCTCTTCATTAAGAAGAACTATCTTTGAAGCGACTTCTATATCTAAAACCATTATTGCAAATGGTTTAGTAGGCCTATTTTTCCTCTCCCTCAGAAGAGCTACAACATCATCTTTTGTTGCCGAAGCTGCTATGTGATAGCCTCCAATACCTTTTATAGCTATTATCGCCCCCTCGTCTAATAGATTCCCCGCAAGTTCTATTGCTCTGTAACCTTCATCCAAGTATTCAAAATCTCTTGTGTATAATCTAACTCTTGGACCACACCTTTCACAACTTATACCTTGTGCATGGAATCTACGAATGTTCTCGGGATCTTTGTATTCCATAGCGCATTCATGACATAGAGGAAAATCCCTCATGCTTGTGTTCTCTCTGTCATATGGAACCTTTTCTATTATTGAATACCTTGGACCACAATAAGCACAAGAATGAAATGGATAAAGGTAGAATCTATTATCTTCACTTAAGACTTCTCTCAGACAATCTTCGCATATAGAAAAATCTGGTGGGATCATCGAACTCCTATAGAGCTGAGGATCACTTTGAAGTATTTTAAACTCGCGATAACCATTTGGTTCGACTTCAAAAGTTTGGATGCTCTCCAAGTAAGCTATTTTTGGAGTGTTTTTATTAAAAATTCTTAAAAAAGTATCTACGTTCTCTTCTCTACCCTCTATGTGTATTTCCACTGCACTACCCCCAATGTTTTTAACATATCCTAAGACATTCGAACTAATAGCTGCCCTATAAACGAATGGTCTAAATCCTACTCCCTGAACTATTCCTGTAACCAATATCTTAATAGCTCTCAACATTATATGATCTCTACACAAGAATAATAATCTTACTAGGAAGAGACAAAGAGATAAAATGTTAGAAATAAATATGTAATTAAAAGACTCCTGTTTTTAAGGCTGAAAGAAGGGAAAGGACATTAACTTAAAAATTAATAGACTGGAGACCATATTCAGGAAAAGGTATGAAAGGGTTTAAAATTTGTAGGAGATGATAGTATGAAAAATCCCGAAGATGGTAAAATTAACGATAAAACTGAAAATAGCTCTATAAATGCCTCTGATCTAAAAACTATTACCGATAAAATCTTTAGAACGAACCAAGATTTGGCATCTGGAGTTGTAAAGATCATCGAAACTCTTTGGAAAAACATTAAATCTAAGAAAAATATAGAAAGAATAAGAATTATGAACTTCTGCGGAACCCATGAGTGGACAACAACTCGTTATGGTTTGAGAAGTTTGCTTCCAGAAGGTATAGAGCTGATAGCTGGACCAGGATGTCCTGTTTGCATTACTCCTTCATATTATGTTGAAGTAGCTATTAAACTCTCGCTTGAAGGATTAAGAGTTTACACGTACGGTGATGCATATAGGCTTCCAGCACTGAAAGAAATAGAGGGAGTTAGAAGCTTAGCAGAAGCTAAGACGATTGGAGGAGATGTTTCAGTAGTATACAGCTTATTAAACGCTATAAAGGATGCACAACAGAATAGAAAAAAATCTGTTTTTTTTGCAGTAGGATTTGAAACCACTTATCCAATATACGCTCTGGCAATTCTCAAAAAAATCTTACCAGAAAACTTTACATTCATCGTTAGCGGTAGATTGACACCTCCAAGTGCTGAATATGCTATAAGCAAAATTGGAAAAATAGATGGAGTCATTGGTCCAGGTCATGTATCGAGTATAATTGGAGGAAAAGCTTGGAGTTTTTTACCTGAGAAATACAATATACCAACTGTTATTTCTGGTTTTGAGCCAATAGATGTACTCATCTCTGTAGCGGAGATACTTAGACAAATAGATGAGGGTGATGCAAGGGTTGTGATAGAATATACAAGAGCAACATCTTGGGATGGAAATGAGTTGGCTAAAAAAGTAATTCGAGAAGTATTCGATGTAGTAGATGCAGCTTGGAGAGGTATAGGTTTCATACCAAATAGTGGATATAAGCTTAAAGAAGAGAACTCAAAACTAGATGCTTTTGATGTATACGGTTTTAAAGAGCCAAATTTTAACGAATGGCGCTATGATTTGCTGCCAGGATGTAAATGTGGAGAGGTCATTTTAGGTAAAATAAAACCCACAAACTGTCCACTATTCTTAACTAAGTGTACTCCAACTACACCATATGGACCATGTATGGTTTCCACAGAAGGTACATGTTCTATTTGGGCCAGATTTAGTAGATTGAGGTGACTAGGAATGTGTTTGGGTACATATGGGAGAGTTGTGAAAATTCAAGAATACAAGTGTTGGATAGATTTTGGTGGTGTGATTGAAGAGGCTATATCAGTAGTAGAAGACCTATCTATTGGAGACTATGTGATAGTACATGCGGGAGTTGTAATTTCAAAGTTAAGCAAAGAAGAGTTCCTTGACAGCTTTAAGTACCTTTACGAGATAAAAAGAAAATTGGTAGAAGAGGGTGAACAATCTAAGGAAGAATTGAAAAAATTAGAGAGTATATTTAAGCTTTTGATAGATTGAAGAGGTGTTAGTGTGAAGAAGATTACCTTAGCACATGGATCGGGAGGCAGAGAGATGAACAGACTTTTAGAAGAGTTCATATTCAAAAGATTGCCGAATTGGATGAAACTCGTAAATGGTGGCCTGGGAATAGATTATCCAGACGATGCAGCAGCGATACCAATAGGTGAAAAATATTTGGTAATAACAACAGATTCATATACGGTTACTCCGATATTTTTCAGAGGAGGAGACATAGGTAAACTTGCAGCTTCTGGAACTATAAACGATGTACTAATGCTGGGTGGAACCCCAATAGCTGCACTAGATTCAATAGTTGTTGAAGAGGGTTTAGAAGAAGATGTATTTGAAAAGATATTGAATTCAATGTTTGATATATTCAAGGTAAATGGGGTCAGTTTGATCGGGGGAGATTTCAAAGTCATGCCCCGAGGACAATTGGATAAAATAATAATAACGACTGTCGGTATAGGTATTGCAGAACAGCTGATAGCAGACAAGAATCTAAAGCCGGGAGATAAGATAATAGTCTCAGGAAACATAGCTGAACATGGTATAACGATATATGCTGAACAAAAAGGATTTCTTGAAAAATCAGATCTAAGAAGTGATGTCAGACCACTAATAGATTTAATGATCCCTCTTTTCAAAAAGTATAAAAACGAAATACATGCTGCCAGTGATCCAACAAGAGGTGGCTTAGCTGCGACTTTGAATTACTGGGCATCAATATCAAATACAGCAATAGTAGTCGAAGAGGAGAAGGTGCCAGTAAGAGATGTTGTTAAGAACTATTGCGAAGTTCTTGGCTTAGATCCATTCAATCTGGCTTCAGAAGGTGTTGCAGTACTTGGAGTCAAGAGCGAAGTGGCTGAAAAAATTCTTGAAGATGTACACTCGATAGGGTATGAAGATGCAGAAATAATAGGGGAAGTTAGAGAGAAAGAGAGTGCAAGCTTAGTAATTGCTAGAACAAGTGTAGGAGGATATAGGATCATCGAACCACCTGTAGGAGAGATAGTACCTAGAATATGTTAAAGCTACTTTAATTATGATAAATAAAAATGGTTGAGAAAGTATAACGAAAGTTTTATAAAGGAAGTATAAACTACGTCTTTCATGACATATTTAGTTCCTCAGCATCCTTTACAATTAGTAGAACTGGGTGCAGAGAGGTTTAGTAGATGTTTTAACTGTGGCAACTGTACAGCTATTTGCCCAATAACCAAAGAAAAAGCATCATACCCTAGAAAACTGATAAGATACTCCCTTCTGGGAATGGAGGATAAAATCCTCTCAAGCACAGATCCATGGCTTTGTTACTACTGTGGGGAGTGCAGTGACCAATGTCCAAGAGATGCGAATCCAGGAAGCTTCATGATGTCTCTCAGAAGATATCTAACAACAAAGTATGATTGGACGGGATTTTCAAAACTGATGTACTACTCCAAGAAGGCAGAGGTTATAGCAATAATAGTTGTAGCAGCCATAGTTGGATCCATAATCTATTTGCTGCATGGCCCTATTGTTGAGACGAGAGTAGAACTAGAAACATTTGCACCCTATCTTACTACTGAAATTGGGGCATTAACAGTCCTGTTTGTACTTGCAGGAATACTTCTATCCAACCTGTACAGGATGTATAGATTTGTTATGAGAGACGAGAACGGGAATAGGATAAGAGTACCTCTAGGTTTTATGATCAGGGATTTCATTCGAATTGTCCCACTTCATTTCCTCACACAGATAAAAATCAAGGAATGCAAAGATAGACAAAAGAACTGGATAAATCACCTAATAATTTTCTATGGTTATGCTGCCTCGTTTATTCTCTTTGTTCCTTTGCTTAAATTTACCCAAACAAACGATCCTTTTCTCTTCGTTAACCCCCTAAGCATTCTTGGTATATTCTCTACAATAGCATTGCTCTATGGAGCATCGATAGCAATATATGGTAGAGTCAAGAAAACTCAGCCAATGTGGAAAGATTCACATTCAACAGACTGGATGTTTCTAATCTTGCTATTATTGACAACGATTACAGGCATTCTCACTGGAATTTTCAGAACTTTTGGATTCCCATTACCGACATACATCATGTACTCTCTCCACCTAATGATAGCCGCTCCTTTCCTTATATTAGAAGTTCCATTCGCTAAATGGTCTCATCTCGCGTATAGACCATTCGCTTTGTACTTTGAAAGTTTGAAAGAACGATATTTAGCCTCTAAACGATAGAAGAGGTGAGTTATTTGCCCAAACCTGTTTTGGTGATTGGTGGTGGGATTGCAGGAATACAAGCAGCTTTAGATTTAGCAGATCAAGGTATCCAAGTTTACTTGGTAGAAAAAACTCCAAGCATAGGAGGCAAGATGATGCAACTAGATAAGACTTTTCCAACTCTGGACTGCTCTGCATGTATTCTTACACCGAAGATGGTGGCTGTTGCACGACATCCAAATATAAAACTCTTGACCTATTCAGAAGTTATAGAAGTCACAGGATCTGCTGGAAACTTCAATGTAAAGATCTTGAAAAAACCAAGATACGTAGATGAAGAAAAGTGCATAGGATGTGGAATTTGCTTCAATAAATGTCCGAGTAAAGTACCAGATGAGTTTAACTTGGGAATGAGTCAAAGAAGGGCAATTTATGTACCATTTCCACAAGCTGTGCCTTTAAAGGCTACTATAGATAAAGAGCACTGCATATATTTTACTAAACAGAGATGCAGAGTGTGTGAAAAGGTTTGTCCTACAAAGGCTATAAATTATGAACAAAAACCAGAGACTATAGAGCTAAACGTAGCCTCTATAGTAGTCGCAACTGGATATCAATTGATCGATCCAACTCTAGCAGCACAGTACGGATATGGGAAATACCAAAACGTATACATATCATTGGAGTTCGAGAGATTACTTTCATCAACAGGGCCAACTGGAGGAGAAATAGTTAGAAGATCTGACAACAAGCATCCTAAGAACATAGCATTCATACAGTGTGTATGCTCTAGAGATGTCAAGATAAATCCAAATTGTTCAGCTTTCTGTTGCATGGCATCTGTTAAACATTCTATACTTGCAAAGGAGCATTTACCAAACGTTGATTGTACAATCTTTTACATGGATCTCAGAGCTTTTGGAAAAGGATATCAAGAATTCTATAACAGAGCAATGCGTGAATTTGGAGTTAAGTTCATGAGAGGAAAACCAGCAAAGATCGAGGAAGAACCCGAGACTAAAAACCTAATAATAACCTATGAGGACACTTTCACAGGTTTAAAGAAAACCATGACTTTTGATATGGTCGTATTGGCTGTTGGTGTAAAACCTATTTATCCAGAGGCGTTAAAACTCCCATTAAGTGAAGATGGCTACGTACAATTGAAGAACCAATATCTAGATCCTGTTTTGACTATGATCGATGGTGTATACACTGTAGGAGTTGCAGCAGGAGCAAAAGATATCCCAGATTCTGTTGTTCAATCTGGTAATGCTGCGATAAAAGCATCTATCCTTGCCGGAGGTGCACAGAAATGAGTGAAGAATTAAGAATAGGAGTATACGTCTGTCATTGTGGAACGAACATAGCAGGTGTTGTGAACGTTAAAGATGTTGTGGAGTACGCTAAGACTCTTCCGAACGTAGTAGTTGCGAAAGAGTACGTTTTCATGTGTTCAGCGCCAGGACAGCAAATCATCAAAGAAGACATAAAAAATTTCAAATTGAATAGAGTTGTAGTTGCTGCATGTTCTCCTTCGTTACACGAACCTACTTTCAGGACAGCTACAGCTGAGGGTGGTCTAAATCCATATCTATTCGAAATGGCTAACATAAGAGAACATTGTTCATGGGTCCATCCCGATGAGAAAGAGGTGGCTACAACTAAAGCTAAGTTGTTAGTTAAAATGGCTGTAGCTAAGGCTTCTCTCTTAGAACCGCTGAGCGAAATAAAGTTCAAAGTTAATAACACCGCATTGATCATAGGAGGAGGAGTTTCCGGATTGGCTGCAGCAAGGGATTTAGCAGCTAGAGGTATTAAAACATATTTGATAGATAGAAGTCCCACTCTGGGTGGAAGAGCTGCTAGGCTTGGAAAATTAACCTACACTGAAATGAAAGGAATAGATGTATTCAAAGGATTAATTCGAGATGTAGCTGGAAACAGACTCATAGATGTATATACAAACACGGAACTAGTCAGTGTTGATGGGTCTGTTGGAAATTTCAAAGTAAAATTGGTAAAAAATCCCAGATACGTGGACGCAAAATGTAATCTATGCGGAGAATGCGCCAAAGTATGCCCAGTAGAAGTCCCAGATGAATTTGAATTTGGAATGTCAAAGAGAAAGGCAATATACTTACCATTCAAAGATGCCTATCCAAGAATATACGTCATAGACATGAAGAGTTGCACAAGATGTCTTGAATGCGTTAAGGTATGCCCAGTAGGGGCGATTAACCTCAACGAAAAGCCATCGGAGTTAACAATAAACGTAGGAGGAATAATCGTAGCAGCGGGATATGATCCATATGAACCAAAAACTGGTGAATATGGATATAAGTTATCTAATAAGGTTATAACGCTCTTCCAACTTGAAAGATTGCTCGATTCTGAAGGACCAACTAAAGGAGAGTTAATAGTCAATGGAGTGAAACCCAAGAACATAGTTTTTGTGATGTGTGTTGGATCATTGAGCACTACTCCTGATGCATATCCTTATTGTTCGAGGATGTGTTGCTCTTCTACCATCAAGAATGCACTGGTTCTCAGAGAAAAGTATCCTGACACAAATATATACATAGCATATAAGGATGTCAGAACATATGGAAGAGGAGATGAACAGCTTTACATGAAAGCTGGAGAGAATTTCGTGAGATTTGCGAAATTTAAAGATGCTCCAAAGATAAATATAGATCAAAAGGGTAACTTAAGTGTGACCCTTTTCGAGGAGACTCTTCAAGAAGAGATAACAATCCCAACAGATCTAGTAGTACTGGTAGTTGGCATGACTCCTCCAAGAGATATCGACAAAGTTAGGACGACGATAAAAATAGGTTGTGGTCCAGAAGGGTTCCTAAGAGAAGCTCACCTAAAACTAAGACCTGTTGAAACAGCTACAGATGGAGTTTACTTAGCAGGTGCAGTTACTGGACCAAAGAATATTATCGAATCGATAGCCTCTGGAAGTGCAGCTGCATCGAGAACTCTCGCATTGTTATCAAAAGAAGAAGTTGCAGTCGAACCCCTAATAGCTGTTGTAAACGAAGACATTTGCAGTGGATGTGCTATATGTGTAGCAATGTGTCCTTATGGTGCCATAAGTTTGAAGATAATAGATAAAAATATAAGAGTTGCAAAGGTTGACTCTGCACTTTGCAAAGGTTGTGGTACATGTGCAGCAGCATGTCCATCAGGAGCTATGCAGCAATATGGTTTTAAGGATGCTCAAATAAAGGCTCAGGTAATAGCTGCTATGGGTGAGGTGTAAATGAAGGAGTTTAGACCCCGAATAGTTGTATTTGCATGTAATTGGTGCACATATGCTGCACTCGATTTGGCTGGGACTAGTAGAATGAAATATCCTACAAATTTCTTGGTAGTAAAAGAGATGTGCTCTGGTAGAGTAGACCCCCAATATGTCCTAGAAGCTTTTAGAAGAGGAGCTGATGGAGTAATAGTCGCTGGTTGCCATCCAGGCGATTGCCATTACATAGAAGGAAACTACAAAACATTGAGAAGGATGACTCTGCTAAAAAAGCTATTAGAGGAATTCGGAATAGAGAAAGAAAGATTTAGACTTGAATGGATCTCAGCTTCAGAAGCAGATAGGTTCGTTGAAGTGGCTAATGAAATGTATGAAAAAATTAAAAACCTTGGTCCTTTAAAGATTGAGATTGAGGGTGGTAGATAAATATGCAAAAACCTAAGATAGCTCTCTACTGGTGTGCAGGTTGTGGTGGATGCGAAGAAGCAGTAGTAGATCTAGCGGAGAAAATTTTAGATGTGATAAACTTAGTAGATATTGTTTTTTGGCCTGTTGCTTTAGACTATAAAGTAGAAGATGTCGAAAAGCTACCAGATGGATCCATTACTGCTAGTTTCATAAACGGTGGAATTAGAATGGGTGAACATGAACATGTAGTAAAGTTACTTAGAAAGAAATCCAAATTAGTCATAGCCTACGGAGCGTGCTCAGCTTGGGGAGGAGTTCCCGGATTAGCAAACTTGTACGATAAAGAAGAGATAATGAAGTGTGTATATCAAGAGACACCAACAGTAGATAATCCATCGAAAACAATGCCTCAAGTAAAAACAGAAAAAGAAGTGACTTTAGAGCTACCCAATTTTCTACCCAGAATTCTTCCATTAGACTTAGTAGTAGATGTAGACTATTACGTCCCCGGATGCCCTCCTACTCCAGATGTTACTTGGAAATCTATAGAAACTCTTCTCTCTGGAAATCTACCACCTAAAGGATCAACATTGGGTGCACTGACTAAATCAGTTTGCTATGAATGTGCTTTAAACGAGACAAAACCTGAAAAAGTACTGATAAAGGACTTCATGAGACCACACAAGGTTGCAATAGATCCAAGCAAATGTCTTCTCACTCAAAACTTGATGTGTATGGGCCCAGTGACTCGTGGTGGGTGTGGGAGTCTTTGTCTCAAGGTAGCAATGCCTTGTACTGGTTGCTTTGGTCCATTGGACGAAGTTAAAGATTACGGTGGTAAAGCTGCGTCTTACTTTGCAAGCATATTGGATTACATGGATGAGAAGGAGATCGAAAAAGTTTTGAGTAAGTTCCCAGATTTCATGGGGGTATTTTACAGATACACCTTACCGGCTTCTAGGTTGAGGGGTAAGATAAAGATGAAAGGAGGGGATTAGATGAAAGAAGTAATAATAGATCCAATAACTAGACTTGAAGGTCATGGAAAGATAGTCGTAGTATTAGATGACGCTGGAAACTGCGCTAAAGCTTATCTGCAAGTTCCCGAGCTTAGAGGATTTGAAAAATTCGCTGTTGGTAGACATGCTGAAGATATGCCACAGATAACATCTAGAATTTGCGGAGTATGTCCCTTAGCTCACCACATGGCTTCAACAAAAGCTTTAGATGATCTATACAAGGTAGAGCCCCCAGAAGCTGCTAAGAAGATCAGAGAAATGACTTACAATATCTTCATGGTCGAGGATCATGCTCTACATCTATATGTCCTTGGAGGTCCAGATTTCATAGTTGGACCTAAAGCTCCCAAAGAGGCTAGAAACGTAATCGGAGTTATACAAAAAGTAGGAAAAGAGGTCGGATTAAAAGTAATTAAGATGAGGGCAAAGCTTAGAAAATTGAATGAAGCAATAACTGGAAAGGTTATTCACCCAGTTTTTGGCCTTCCAGGTGGAATATCCAAACCATTGAGCCCAGAAATTATAGAAAACGCAAAAAAGATAGCAGATGAGAGTGTAGAATTCGCAAAATTTACCTATAAGGTTTTCAAAGATATAGTCTTGAACAACAAAGAATATGTCGACTTGATAACTAGCGAAGCTTATACCCATAGAACATACTACATGGGATTGGTAGATGAGAAGAACAGAGTTAACTTCTACGATGGAAAAGTTAGAGTTGTATCTCAAAAAGGAAGCGAACATGCAAAATTCGACATCCATCAATATCTAGATTACATAGCAGAGCATGTGGAGCCCTGGACTTATATAAAGTTCCCATACTTAAAGAAGATTGGATGGAAAGGATTAGTTGATGGTGAAGACAGCGGAATTATGAGTGTAGCTCCTTTAGCCAGATTGAATGCAGCAGATGGTATGGCTACACCTCTGGCTCAAGAAGCTTATGAAGAGATGTACAAAACACTGGGAGGAAAACCTGTTCACCATACTCTTGCAAATCATTGGGCAAGAGCAATCGAATTGATTTACGCTGCTGAAAGGTTCAGAGAACTCGCATATGATCCAGAGATTGCAAGTAAAGATGTTAGAAAGATTCCAACTGCAACACCATCAGTGGGTATAGGTGTTGTAGAGGCCCCAAGAGGGACCTTGATACATCACTACGAAACGGATGAGAATGGAGTTATAAAGAAGGCAAACTTGATGGTAGCTACCCAACACAACGCTGCTCGAATGGCTCTCTCAGTAGATAAGGCAGCTAGAAGTTTGATAAAGAAAGGAAAAGTGGATGATGGGCTTCTAAACATGATAGAAATGGCATTCAGAGCATACGACCCCTGCCATGCTTGTGGAACGCATTCACTATCAGCTTCTATACCTTTCAACATCTACGTATACAATTCAAAGGGAGAGCTATTAGAAGTTATAAATGGTTAAAGATTTGGTCCTTTTTCTTGGAAACTCTATTTTTAAAGATGACCAGATAGGATTAATTGTAGGAGAAAGACTAAGAGACATTTTAATAAAAGATGGATACGAAGTAGAAATAGTTGAAAAAACCGGTTTAGCTTTGATGGACTACCTAGAAGGAAGAAATAGAGTGATAATTGTGGACAGCATCATGACATCAAAAGCTAATACTGGAGAGGTCATAGAAGTGGACTTGGAAGAAGTGAAGTACTGTTCAATTTTTAGCCCGCACTACTTTGGAATAAATGAAGCTGTGAAAACAATGGAATTATTGGAATTGAATCCCCCAAAAGAACTCAAAATCATTGGAATAGAAGTAAAAGATGTTTATACGATATCTGAGGATATAACAGATGAACTAAAGGAGAAATTAGAAGATATAGTAGAGAGAGTCTATAGAAAAATAAGGAGTGAAAACTTAAAAGTTAAAACCTAAATCGAAAAGGATTGGTAAACTACTCAATCTCTCATCTTCTTCTCTACAATTTCCCAAACTTCTGGATACTTATTTCTTAAACCATTTTCGAGAATTTCAGCAGCTTCATCGCTTATTGAAAACTCAGGAATTGTTTTTTTCAAAATTCTTAGAACAATAGAGCTCTTTGGACTCCATACTGCTACTCTAGGGTTTTTTTCTCCCTCTTCAATAGCTTTTCTCAAGACGCCCTCATCAATACTTAAAACTTTTTCACTTTTAACTGAATCACTTTCAACTACATCAGATTTAACTGTATCAGTTTTAACTTCACTCTTTTCACCCAGTATGGCATCGAGACCTTTTCCTAATCTCTTCATAGATTCAAACCAACTTTTTCACTTATAACTTTTACTATTATAACCTTAAAACTCATAAACTTATAATTTATTCACTTGAACATTACCATGAATCAACTCTCAATTTACAAGGAAGTCCCAAAATCAGATATAATTTCGAAGTCTTTTCTTTCTCACCTCATCTATCAAACCCTTTGCTATATCTGAAAGTTCTGGATCTGTAATTAATGCCCTATATATAACTTCCATAGGTATTAAAGCTCTGTATCTTCTTTCAACACCCTTTCTTGGTCCTCTACCAGATTTAATTGATTCTAATAAAGAAAAAGTAACTAAATCCGCAACTCTTGCTCTGACATCTTGTATCGTGGATGTTTTTCCCATTTTTTCTCGAAGAGTATAGTACATGTCAAATATTTCTTCCATCGTCTGTTCTGTCCTCCCATTACTTATGATGTTAAAATAATAGGCTGCTAAAACTGTTCTCTGTGAATTTGAAAGAGCATGGATCTTCTGGATCATCCTTCTATTTCTGTATAACTCAACAGCTCTTTCAAGGACCTTTTCATCGATTATTTGAAGACCATCACCTTGACAGATCTCCACACATGCTCTTAGAGTGTCAATGCCATCTCTTATATCTCCAGAAACGTCGCTAACATAATCAGCAAGCTTGCTCACAACTCCTTCAGAGATCACATTTTTTCTGAAAGCATTCTCACATCTTTCCCAGAGAATGTCGAAACACTGTTTCTTATTGTACCTTTCGAAGATTAGATTCTTTTCTTTTGTTATCGAACTTCTAACTCTGGAATCTTCGAGATCGCCAAGAAAATTATAATTGTTAGTAATAGTTGTCAACGATAGGCCTTCATTCCTCGAAAAAAGGTATAGGAGATCTTCAACATTAAAAGAATCTTGATAAACTCTTAGCTGATCTATTTCATCTATGCAGACATGAATTGGAACTCTTCTAGATGTTTCAAGCAATCTAGATATTACCTCTCCATAAGATAGGCCTCTATGAGGAGTGTGAACACCGATGGTGTTCAAAATTTCAGTGAGAACGTTCATTATAGTTCTGTTTCTACCATTTATATATATTATTCTTGATTCTGAGATTGACTCTTCTTGCATTCTTCTGTTAGCGAACTTTTCAACTATTTTAAAACACATCGTTTTTCCTGTGCCGGATGGCCCCTCGAGAAATATTGTACCAGGAATGGAGTTGTCTATGAACTCATACACCCATTTTGAAAGCTTTAGAATATGTTCTTTTCTATAAAGTGGATTTTCGGGTATGTATTTATCAGAAAGATATTTTAGGCCTCCACTTTTAAGAATTGGAGATGTATAAAGTGTCAGAGATTCCCTATAAAGCTCATCTATTCTCTCTACCATGAAATCATTTTAGCTTTTCAAAAATATAAGCTTTCTCATTTTACTAAGAGAGACTATGACTATTTTAGTAAATTGATTTATAAAGACACACACTCTTCCAAGTAAATTGAGAGATATAGCAGCATGATGAGGATAGATTGAAGAGATGTTATTCTAGACAAATTTATCATTTATAATATTTATATTTATTATATGAGATATTATGATCTTCTAAATCCTTTAACTCTAGATCTTGAACACAAGTACACTACTACTTCTCAATTTACTTGGAAGCCCCCCTGTCTATGGCCATTCATTTACTTCCATAAATTTCTTCATTAAATTAATTTCCTTTTCAATTTCATTCATTATTTTCTCTAGATTTCTCATCTTCAAATTTATCCTGTATTTCATAACTCTTATCAGATTTTTCCATTCTCCTTTTTTCATCCATCTTTCAGAAAAATCTTCCAAGCTAATCTTACCCTTCTTAAATAATTCATAGTCTTTATAGAAATCTCCTTTACCTTTGCTCCACTTCTTAAAAAAATAAATTTTATCCATTCTCCCATCCATCACCATCAACCAATCTTCGATGAACTCTTTCTCTCTCGCGGTTAGAATCCAACACCTCTTCATTCTAATCACTTTGACTGATTCAGTTTTAATTGATTATGTTTTACCATCTACCTTCTAAACTTATAACTTCTTCACTTAGTAACTTATAAGCCTTTGCCCCTCTGCATTTGGGATCATATAGTGCTATGGGTTTTCCATAGCTAGGAGCTTCTGCAAGTCTAGCATTTCTTGGAATTATAGTTTTTAAAACCCTGTCTCCGAGATTTTTTCTAAGTTCCATTTCTACTTCTCTACAAATTTTCAACCTCGAATCGAACATTGTTATAACGTATTTGTCTTTAATATCTACTTTTAATCTTTTTTTCAGTAGATCAAAAACCCTCCAAAGTCTTGAAAGAGCCTCCATAGAGTAGTATTCAGCTTGAACTGGGACTAAAACTCTTTCACATGCAGTCATTGCGTTTATAGTTAGTATTCCTAGATTTGGTGGTGTGTCGACGATCGTGTATTCATATCTATTAATTTTTTTCAAACTCTCTTTTAGAACGAAATCCCTGTTTGGCTCACTTGCAAGTTCTATCTCTGCTCCAGCAAGATCTATGGAAGCAGGGATTATGAAAAGATTTTTGATGCTTGACTCTATTGGCTTTACATTATCTCCGGACATTAAATTGTATGAAGTCTTATCCCCATCAATACCCATCCCAGAGGTTGCCGCACACTGTGGATCTAGATCTATTAAAAGTGTTCTCTTTCCTGAGATAGCGAGATAAACTGAAAGATTTACAGCAGTTGTGGTTTTACCAACACCACCTTTCTGATTGCAAATAGCTATTCTTATCATTGTCTAATTTACAAGTTTTCAGTTTAAAATTTTTCAGCTTTTAACTTATAAGTTGTAAGTTATACTATTTTATTTAAAATACTAATATATTGTATATTCAATTTTATCTTAAATTGTTAGACAAAACGTAGTCCTTCAACTTCGTCTTAAACTTTGCACCCACATCTGAAGCTTTTAATAAAAAGTTTCAACATTCTTAAAACAAGTCAACGTGGCTTAGAGAATGTTAAAACGTACATAGTTTTCTTTATCGTTATAACTTCCTCACTCTTTTTAAATTTGAAGAAATCCTTAGAAAATGGATTTCGGAAACAGAAGATTAAAGTATCTCCTCGAAGGACGTTCCAGACTATTTAAAGCCAGTACTTCTCATTTTATCTTGCAAATTCAAATTCTTCATCTGTGAGAGTTATGTTGACTCCACCATATCCGTGTCCCTTAAACTTGATTTATCTCTCACTCTCCCTTGAACCTTCAGCAAATTTGAAAGCTTCCTCTTTGCTCAAACCTTCCCTTAGCTTCTCCTCTTCAACCTTCTTGCCAACCTCTCGAATCAGCTTAACGAGCTTTACAAGAGTTATTAATTGAAGGGGGTTGAATAGCTTGTAAAATCTATCAAAACCCCAAACTATAATACTGATATTCCCAGCTGTTCCTGAGGTGTAATTCCAAAGATTTTCTTGGGGCACATCTACATTTGCAGCTTCTATCAGCTTCTTCACTTCTTCCTTCGCCTTTTCCAATTTCTTCTGATCCTCAGCATCGCATGGATGGAAAGAGAGATCTCCATCAGCGATCTTAACCTTTACAAGTAATCTCTGCCTTGCAAATCTCTCATCACCTTCGTTGACCTTCTTTAAAGCCCACTTCACATGCCATTCATCACCGCTCTCAACTGACTCATTTATCTCCATTCCGCAATACAAGCAACGAGCGATATTTCTTCTTGCATCTACGTTAAGCTCTGGAACAAAGAAAGTTTCATTTTCAAGCTTAATAGATCTTCCATCAACTTCTGCAAGACTTGAACGTCTTCCTAAATCTACTACTTCTATGCAATCTTTGCTACTATTGTATCTAAAGAACGCTAGTCTTCTCGTACCTTTCTCTCCCCTTAACCCTTGCGAGCCACCAGTTGCCAATGATCGGTGTCCATTTTTTGCAGTTTGGACAATTCACTTCCCAAGAACCTATGTAAACCGCTACATTGCTCTCGTAAAGCTCAACAATTGCATCTTTCTTGAGCTCTTCAACGATCCATTTACTCCATCTTTCCACTTCTTTTACAATATTCTCTCCAAGGTGAGGATAATCCAGAATTGCCTTCAGGAATACGTAAGCTGTTGGAAGAAGCTCTACAGCATATACATTCAGTCCAAGTCTGAGCTCTTCAAAAGGGATCGAGCCAAAACCTGCAAATGGATCGAGGAGCTTCTTTCCAACAACATAACCTTCAAACTTCTCTATACCCTGAACTTCAGGATGTTTAGATGGCTCTACTTGTACGTTGACAGTGGTACGGGAAAAACAACACTTGGTAGAATAGTTTTGAAGATGTGGGAACTGGATACGAGATATGAGAAGACTGGCACAAGCATTGACACGCCAGCTAGGTTTGGCTACGTTGTGAGCATGTCAACGTTCCCAGTGCTAGTTAACGAGCCTGGAGGGGCTCTAGTGAGGGAGGAGATAGTTGAGATGATCAAGAACTCAGCTGACTCCACCACAGCTATGGGAGAAGTACGTTAAAGGAACATACACAGATTATCCAGCCCTTGCACTGCTGATGTTTACGAGTAATAGGATCATGCCAAAGGATGATGCCCTATTGAGGAGGTGTTGGTCATAAACCTCTCCTATGGAGAGAAAATCCATAAGGAAAGACAAGAGGGGTTCAAGCAGAAGGTAGAGCCAAGACTAAACACGTTGAGCGAATTGGGCAACTGCATATCTAATTTAGTTATGGATAATATTGAGCTGCTCGACAAAGGTGAAGAGCTGCTAGCTAGATGCTATGCAATTGCTGGCCTAAATAAGCCAGCATGGCTAGACCTCAGGTATGAGGGAGGAAAGCGTTTAGCACAATATTGTTGAAGAGTTTAGGGAGAAGTTGGTGAAATACATAAACGATAGCTTTGCAAGGTATGTGTCGAGTATTATTGAGGTAGACTCAGAGTCGTTGGAAAGAAGAATAGACGTAAGCGAGATGTCTTTGGAGCAGAAGGTGAGGGTGTTGTTGGCGAAGCGGATGCTGCCGGGGATGACCATAAAGGAGGATATAGTGATAATAACAAAGCCCCTACTATCTGAGATCGACATAAACATCAACCTAAAGAGTTTGGGGGAAGTGTTGGGATGGGAGTACAAGAAAGTGATAGCCCCATAGCCAGCACATAGTTCACAAAACAAATATACTATATAAAAGTGGGAGGAGAGGAGAGAAAAACTTGTGTAGAGAGCGGAGCATGGAATTTTTGATTTTTATTTTTTTGATGAAGTAGCCCGGGTAGCCCGCACAGCTATTGTAACTTCTTATATATAACAATAACTATAAATTCTAATATAAAGATTTTCGATAGGATTGGAGGCTAAATCCTAACAGAGAGAGTTGATAATCACCGTTAAGAAGAATTCGATGTAAATCTAACAAACATAACAGCTCTAGTGAATGGAGAGATCAAACGCTATGATTCTCTATCACATTCATATATGAGGTTAAGCGCCAAAGAATACAAAAACTAAGCAAAAAAGCCTGAAAATCAAAAAACTACTCAGAAAATACTCGAACCGAGAGAAAAAACAGAGCTAGGACCTCATGCACAAACTAACAACAAACATAGTTTTATGGGGGGGTGCGCCAAACGAAAATGCGCCAAAACAAAGAAAATTAAAAAAAGAGGCAAAGATTTCTCAGAACAAAAAAAAACGTGCCAAAAGAAAGAAAAATGAAAAAGAGAAGCAAAGAAAGCCAAAAACTTTTTGAGCGGTATAATTGGGAAACAATTCTTCAGAACTCGAATCTGTGGAAAATTCTATGATGTACTATGAGGTTACCAGGTGTTGTGTGTAAAAAATTCGTGAATGTTAATATTATTAAAAACTTGGAGTGTTCTCTAATCTTTATAATATTATGTGTCTGTACCGTGGTAAAAGGGTATCGCAGTGGTAAAACTTGAGGAAACTTTTCGAAAACGGGTTATTTTTTCATTACAAACTCATGACAAGCAGCACAGTACATTGTATGCTTCTTAATGTTGAGTCTGTAAGTTTTTTTTCCTCCACGAGTCTCCTCTTTCATATCCCATCCAGGAACTGGACTACGCCATCTCCACTTATCACAATATCCATCATCTCTACAATATTTACAATTCCGATACTTCCATTCAGCGTGACTACGAATCAACTCGAAATCATTGTTCAAGGAGTTAACTTTCTCGTTTAGGGATTCCATCAATTTCTTTATCTTTCCAAGTTCTTCCAGATCCTTCAGTATTGATTCATGTTCCTTAAGCTTTCTCAAAATCTCGTCAAACTCTCCTTTCAGCTTTTCAACTGAATCAGAGAGCTCAACAACTTGTTTAATTCTCTCTCTAGGACTCTCATATTGAGATATCAGAGAATGAACTTTGAATACACTGCATCCTACTTTTTTTGCAATTTCTCTATAACTGTATCCTTCTCTTCTGAGCTTTAGAGCCTCTTCCTTTATCCTTAGATCATCCAACTTCCTTCTAGCCACATGATGATTTACTTGTCATCTATAAAAACGTTATCTAATAACATTATCTAATAACGTTATTTTAAATATGTGAGATTGATCTGACCAATCTTGAAGGTGGGGCTCCTCCAGCACCAGCCCAGATCTGACTAGATATCTGCCAGATATCTGACTCAGATCTAGCTCAAGTAATTACAGATACAATATGTCACTTTCAAAATCAAAATGCCCTGACCTTAATAGACTACAAGCTGATGAGTAGTTGAAATGATTTCCTTAAGAAAAGAGTCGATACTATATAAAGGGAGTAGTACTAGCCGCATTTCCGATGGAAACATGGGAAGTATTTTGAACGCAGTTTAAGATTGATGATTTTCATTTAAAATATATTATTACTTTTTAAATTTTTAAATATCTTATATTTCTTAGTGTGCTATATGCATAAATTTTTTCTAGATGAACAAATTTTTCTTTGTTGAATTTTTGAACTTTTTATAGTAAAGTGCAATTGGCATCTCGAGTTAAAAAATCAAGACTTATACTTTTCACATCTGTTTGTACATTTTAACTATAACTCTAGACATGTTACCTTATGGAATTTTTGAACTTTCGAATAAAAACAGATCTACAAAAACTATTTGGATCCTTATGAAGATTCGATCAAGCTTACAAAATCTATAAATCTTTGGAAAACTTTTTTGGCTCTCTTTTAGTTAAGATGTTCACTTTTAACTGATCAGTTTTAATTGATTATGTTTTAACATTTATCTTAAACGTTTTAACTTGTAAGTACACGTTTATGCGCTGACCTTTTTTGCTAAACTACTCCACAACACTTTGTTAACATTTTTCCACAATTGGTCTCTTGCAGCTCTGTTTCAAACCAGACCTCAGACGCGTTTCTAGTTATTTATAACTTATAAGTTTTCGGTTTGATTTTTATCTTTTAACTTAAAAGTTATAACTTATACTTAAAAGTTATAACTTGTAACTATACTGTTTCAAGTTGTACGACCAACTAGAACAATCTCGCAAAAAGATTTAATATGATCAAACTACATCTAGCATGGCTTTAAAGATCACGATAAAGGGCAAAGTCCACGGCGTTGGCTACAGGATCTTTCTACTCGAAGAAGCAGACTCACTCTTTATCCCTTGTTT
>JANXEF010000013.1 GCA_025057895.1 Archaeoglobaceae archaeon
GCCAACGCCGTGGACTTTGCCCTTTATCGTGATCTTTAAAGCCATGCTAGATGTAGTTTGATCATATTAAATCTTTTCTGCTAATTTTCCAACGAATATGGATCAATAATAAACACGATTCTGTTTGCTTCTCTAAAAAGAACACGTCTAAGAACTCTATCTATCATTTTTAACTTTGATGTTCCTTAAAATACTAAAAAGATTTCAATTGCAGAGTCGAGTGTTACCAGCTTTGATTGAAATAGCTGATCGCAAACGAATATTTACAAACCTAATCGAATTTCTTAACTCAAAGATATTGATAACTCTAAGCTTTGAACGATCTTTAATCGCTAGAAATAGCTTAAAAAATTCCAAAATATATTGAAAATTTTGATTGAAATATCCATTCTTCGCACTCCAAAGTCAAAATAGTTAATCCAAGATCGAAACCTCGAACCCAAGATCTTTCAATGGAGCAAAATCCTTGTCAAAAGTTAGAATTTTTGCATTCTCACTGCAAGCTATTAGAACATCGATGTCTGGAACGTTCAAACCCTTAAGCATAAGCTCAGCTCTTACTTCAGAAGCTTTCATTGCACTTTCAAGCTCAAAAGGAACTATCGTAAGAGATTTAAGCATTTCTTGTATTATTAAGAAATCCTTTGCATTTCCAAACTTTTTCCAAAGATATTTTGCTCCACAGAAAAGCTCGTAAACTGTGAGTGTGCTTATAAGTAGATCTTCACAATCACTCAACTCTTTGAGTACTTTTACAGCTTTTTCGTTCCCCTTTTTTAGCTCAATTAGAAAAGATGTGTCGAGAAGGACTTTCAAAGTCTCACCTTGAACTCTTTTCTGATCTCCTTATATATTCTCTCCAGTTCTTTTTCATTTCCAGTCTTTTCTGCTGAAGCTATGAGCATCTCGATTCTTTTTTCAACGTTTTTTCTTATCAAATCATCGATCGTTTCGCTAAAGCTCCTTTTACCTTTAAGCCTTGCAAGTTTCTCGTAGACATCATCAGAGATCGTTATAGTTTTCATGTTTAGTGTGTTTTAAACGAAAATTTAAAGTTTTCTGTTAAATTTTTCGTAAATTGTTGTAAGCTACACCTTGAGCAGTAAAAATCGTATTAAATCAAATACTCTTTCATCTACCAAAGCTCCTTTTCCATATATCTTCAATTTTTTAGCATCGAAGCAAGAGATGAACGGAGAATCAACTTCTTCGAGCAAGAAGATTCGATAACCAACTTCGTAGAGAGTTTACCTTTTATCGTGATCTTCAAAGCCATCTCAGATTTAAATCTTTTTCTGAAGTGAGATCGAAATTTCATCTTTTAAAAAGCTAATAAAAGTAATTAAAAGCTATAGAAAACTCAAAGAAGATTGCAAACTATTTGTTTTTTTAGTCTTTCAGAATATGAAAAGCGTTGCATTTAAATTTCGATGAAAAATTGGATCATGAAGGTTGCAACTTTCAACGTGAACTCGATAAAATCTCGATTGCACATCGTTATTCCTTGGCTAAAAGAGAACAAAACAGATTTTTTATGTCTTCAAGAGACAAAAGTAGAAAATCGAAAGTTTCCTTCATCTTATTTTCACAGAATTGGATACAAAGTTGTTTTTCAAGGGAAAGGGGGACAAAGTGGAGTTGCAATAGCTTCAATAAGAGAACCAGATGAGACGAGTTTTGGTTTAGATGGCGAAGATGAGGATAGACTTATATTTACTAGATTTGGAGACTTAAAGCTTATAAACGTATACGTTCCCCAAGGTCATAAGATTGACAGCGAAAAGTTTGTTTACAAACTGAAATGGCTTGAAAAATTCCACGAGTGGTTAAAAAGTTTTGATCTGAAAGAGAAAATTATCATATGTGGAGACATGAACGTTGCTCCCGAAGCAATAGATGTTCATAGTCCTGAAAAGCTAAAAAATCATGTTTGCTTTCACGAAGATGCGAGAAAAGCTTATAAAAAGATTCTAGAAATTGGTTTTGTTGACTTATTGAGAAAAATGCACCCGAATGAAAGGATCTATTCTTTCTATGACTATCGTGTGAAAGGTGCAATGGAAAAGGGCCTAGGATGGAGAGTTGATGCAATTATTGCAAGTCCAAGGATTGCTGAAAAATGTGTTCGTTGCGATGTCGATGTGAAACCAAGACTTTCTGAAAGACCTTCGGACCATCTACCAATAATAGCAGAGTTCCTAGATTAAAATCCCTTTCCAACTATTATTCCATCTTCAATCCTGAGCACTTCGAATTTTACAACTTCTCCAATTTTTTTATCACTTATTATCGCAACACTCCTGTCTTTCGAAATGCAAAGCTTCTCACCATGCACTCTACCTTCCGCAACTACTCTTCCATAGCAAATCTCTCCTCTTTTAAAAGGATTTGGAATAGTTGGTCTCCTCTCTATCCCGAAATCTTCTGGTTTCAGTATAAGCTTAATCCCAAATTCTTCTTCCAATAATTTTAATTTCTCATAGAATTCTCTAAAAGATATACTTTTTCCTACTTTTCTTCCAAAACGATAAGGGACGTATTTCTGTATACCTAACGGTGGAAATCTCTTCCCAGCACCTATTTTGAGCGCAAATTCGATTATCTTTGGAATCTCATCATCATTGTAACCAGGAACCCATACAGGGGCTATTAAAAGATCTATCTTGCTGTTTGCGATAAGCTCCGCAATCTCCAATACTTTTTGAACTGGATAAGCTCCATGTAGTCTCTTCGCCACTTCTTCAGTCGTCGCGCTGATCGAAAGATTTATTCTGGTCATCTTTCCTTCCATAGCTGATATCCTCTTTTCGTTCAGAAGTATCCCATTTGTTTGCATTGAAATGACTTCAACATTCTTTATCTTCGAAACTTTCTCGACAAGGTACTCGAGATAAGGGTAGAGAGCTGGCTCTCCCTGGGCATCGAGATGAATTTCCAAGCCATCTCCTTTTAATTCTACAATCTTCTTCAATTCTCCCAAAAGGTAATCTGGATCAACTAGATAGTCTGTTTTTCTAGTCTTACTATTTCTCCCCTCGTCAACACTGCAGAAAATGCAGTTCAAATTACACCCAGAAATGCATCTGACCTGTAGGAGATTCGTTCCACGGTCTATTATTCCGAATGCAGAATGACCTAGAAGAGGAATTCCACTCTCCCTACTCACAAACACGAGTTCTCTACCAGTAACACGATTTAGAATTCTCTTGTTTTCATAAGTAGAAACAATATAATCTCTTTTATGCCTTCTAATCAATCTCTCGTAATCTTTTTTTGGAATTCGAATCTCTACGATGTCTCTGAAAACAAAAATTTTCTCCTCTTTATCTTCTATTTCCTCTAACATCTCCTCTTATCTCTTTTATGGCTTTCTCACCTTTTTTACTTATCTTATAAAAATCACCATTTCTCAAAACTAAACCTTCATTTAGCAGTTCATCCATCAAAGATAAAGTCATCCGAAGTGGAATTCTCGCCTTTTTTGCTATTTCTCCAGCATTTAGCTCTTTCTTTGCGATTATCTCTATCAGCTTGATTTTGTTCTGATTTGAAGCCAATGAACCAGCTTTCATGATTTTAATATTCGTGAGAGTATTTATTCTTTACCGATCAAATGTAATAAAGCATAGCTGCACCAACGATCACAGTCACGATAGTCAAGGGAAATCCTACTTTCAGATACTCGAAGAAGCTAAGGTTTACACCGTGTCTCTCTGCTATCCCCGCAACGATCAAATTTGCAACACTTCCAAGAAGTGTGAGATTTCCAGCAAAAGTAGAGGCCATAGCAAGGATTAGCCAGAACTCTCCATCCATCTTTGCGATTGGCAATGTCATCATGACGAATGGAACATTGCTAACGAGGTTACTTCCTGCTACGGTCACAAAACTAACGAAGAGATAAGAAAAAAGATCTTTCTCCCAGTTCATTACCGAAATTATGAACTGTCCATAATCTCTTTCAAAGGCATGCATGATGATGAAAAGATTGCAGAAAAACAAAAGGAGACCTCCATCGACTTTTTCAAGTGCTTTTCTCGGTGAAACTCCACCAATTGCGAACATTATAGCAGCTCCAATGATGGCAGAAACAGAAATAGGATAAACTTCAAGAATGAAAAGTATCAAGACGAATATAAAAACCGAAATAGTTTTCAAAACGAGTTTTCTATCTATCTCAACTTCTTTCGTGCTAATTTTGAAATTTTTTATGTCTTTTCGATAGATGATATAGATTATCAGAAAATTTGGAATTAGACAAATAGCGCTTATCGGTGATATTTTCATCGCAAATTCGATAAAACTAATCTTTGAAGCCATTCCTATGAGCATGTTCTGAGGGTTACCTATGATAGTAGCAGCGCTGCCAATATTTGCAGAAGTTGCAAGAGCTATTAGCAATGGAATTGGATTTAAATTTGAGGCAAGAGCAATTTTAAGGATTACAGGAGTCATGAAAACACAAATTGTGTCGTTCACAAAGAGAGCAGAAAGAAATGCGGAGGTAATGATTATGAATAAGATCAATTTCACTCCATTCTTCGATATAGACATTATTTTATAAGCAAAGTAATCAAAAAAACCAGCTATTCCTAGATAAGCAGTCAGAATCATCATTCCAAGAAGTAAAACGATTGTATGGAAATCTATAGCTTCAATAGCCTCTTCAAAGCTAATAGCCCCAAAAATAAAAAGAAGTGCAACTCCTATTGTAGATGCGGCTGGTCTATAAAGTTTTACTCTTCCAATGTTTTGGACCGATATCATCACATAGGTTACTACGAATATTAGCAGAGTTATCAGTGGGTGGTCACCACTCAAAAGATGGTGGAGAGCATTTAAATTTGACGATTTAAAAATCCCTTCCCTTTATCTCGATCTTTCTCTTTTTCTCTTCTAAATTTACGACTTCTCCAAAAAAGCTATTAATCACATATCGATTACTCTTCTGATGCATCGTGATCTCTGTAGTCGTGAACTCAGTTACTCCTCTCGCCATTGCAGAGAAAATCATTATTTGATCTGCAAGATATGAATCAAACACCCCATCACTAACAAATTCTTCATAAAAGTTTTTTCCCGCCTCAATTCCTACTTCTTCTGCTTTTTTACCTTTTTCTCCCAATGCACTACCTCCCTTGTAGCCACACCACAGAGTTATACCGCTCCCAGTTGATAATCCTCTAAGAAATTCTACTTCTATTTCAGCATTCAATCCACGTTCATTTAAGAATCCAATAAGGGAATCTCTCTGTCTCAATGCAACATGCTCTGGGAGATTTTGACAATGACTAATTCCTCTAATTTCACAATCTATTTTTTCGAAATTCTTTCCAGAAAGCTTTGATGGCTCGATTTCTACAGTTATTTTTCCTCCTCCTCTAGGATAGTAACCGCGATTTTTTAATTTTAAAGAGATCTTGCAACCCATTTCAACTATTGCCCTCATAGTCACATTTTTGAAATAATCTACCGTAGGAGCCCAGGCAACATCGGTCCCACCAATTATCTCGAGTCGCGATTTTCTTTCAGCGATCAGTAAAGGTGGAAGAATTGACTGAAGAATTAATATGACACTTCCAGCAGTTCCTATATCTATCTTATATTCTCCTCCCCTAATCTTTTTTGGTTTGAAAATAACCTTCTTGGAACCCAGTTTAAGCCCCTCAACTTCTGCATCGCTTATGAGCTTTGCAACTTCTATCCCTTTAAGATGTTGCGAAGCAAGTCCAGGATTTGGACGATTAGCTCTTATGTTATCTATCTCTACAGCTATTCCTGTAATACAGGAAAGGGCTATTGCGCTCCTCAAAATCTGTCCTCCTCCTTCACCGAAGCTACCATCGATCCTCAACATGTCGATAAATTTTTCAATGGGTTTAAAAACTCTTGATCAAAATTTCTATATGAGAGAATACAAGTTCAAACGTGGCTATCATCCAAGCCAAGAAAGGCTCGAAGAAATGATCAGAAAACACTTTGGTTTTTATGAAAAGATCGAAGATTTTTACGTTGTAAGGAACTTTGAGGCTATCGAAGAGTTAAAAGCGAGAATTGATGGAAAAATTTTACTAATTGAAACTAAAACGAGGATTTCTGATGATGAAAGTATAATCAAAACTTTGAAAACTTACAATAGATTCTTAGAGGAACTCACTGGCTATACTGTAAAGGAAAGGCAAAAAATGCTCAGAAAAGAGATAGAATCAATATAAGTTTCTCAAAAACCTCAAATTGAGTCGACAAGATAAGCAAAAAGAATTGGTAAAGTGATCGTTGCATCACAGTAAATAGTTACAACTTTTGCATCCTTTTTGATTTTACACCAACTCTTTGCTTCTTCGAGAGTTGCCCCACTAAGTCCTCCAAAATGAGGGGAGTCTGTTGTGATTTGGATTGCATAATCGAATCCCTTTGAAAGTAGCATAGATTGTAAAGCAAAATTCTTTGGAACACCACCACCAACGATGATGATTCCCATCTTTCTATTCTGAGAACACAACTCAAGAATCTTTTTTATGTCTTTTTTGTAATCTAGAACGACTTTTTTTCCATAAAGCATTAGGTGGAGTCCCGCAATAGAATCGTGGAATGTGGGACAGAAAACAGGAACTCTTTTTTCAAAGGCTACTCTTAGAAAAGAATTTTCAAGTTTACTACCAATTTCCCATAGAATTTCATAACTTGAAAGATTTCCCGAGATTTCTCCAAAAACTTTAGACAGAAATTCTTCCACTGCAAAAAATGCAGAAGTTGGAATGAAAACATCGTAGATCCTGTTCAAATCTCTTTCTGCAAGTTCAGGATCGTTGGCTTTTTCCGAACCAATCTCATGGCTGTAACCGAGAGATTCACAAATTTCGTGAACGATGTTCGCTCCTGTTGTTACAATCGAGTGAGCGAAACCTAGTTCTATTGTACCACTGATTATCTCTCGCATCCCTGCCGGAATCATCGCTCCTGCAAATGTGAAAAAGATGAACGCATCATCTTCAATCATTCTCTTCCAAAGCTTTGCAGAATCTCCAAGTCTTCTTGCATTAAAAGCAGATAAAGTAAAAGCCTCTACAAGATCAAAAACTTTCATTTCTTTTCTTATTCTCAAAGACTCTATTTTCATGAATTCAGAATGTTTTCCAGATTTAAAAAGTTTCAAAAAACATATATACCAGCCAGCAAACTTTCATTGATGCTCCTTCTCGTGAGCCCAAAAAATTTGAGTGAAGCTATAGAGGCGATAGAAGGTGGAGCAGATATAATAGATGTGAAAAATCCTGCAGAGGGATCACTTGGAGCGAACTTTCCTTGGGTAATTAAAGAAGTGGCAAAAGTTGCAAAGAGCCGAGGAAAAGAAGTGAGTGCTACTACAGGAGACATGCCATTCAAGCCTGGGACTGCAAGTCTAGCAGCTCTTGGTGCTGCAATTGCAGGAGCGGATTATGTGAAAGTAGGACTCTATGGTGTGAGAAATGAGCAAGAAGCTGAAGAAATGGTTAAAGCTGTAGTAAGAGCAGTTAAAGATTTTGACAGAGAAAAAAAAGTTGTAATCGCAGGATATGGTGATTTTTATAGAATAAATTCAATAAATCCACTTAAATTGTCACCTATTGCAAGTGCTTGCGGAGCCGATGTTATAATGGTGGATACAGCCATAAAAGATGGTACTTCAATTTTCGATCATTTGAACGTTGAAAATCTACAAAAATTCATAGATATGGCAAAAAAATCAGGAATACTATGTGCTCTTGCTGGTAATCTTGGATGGAACCATGTAGAAATCTTGAAAAAGTTGTCCCCAGACATAATAGGTATTAGATCTGCTGTTTGTGAAGCTGGAAGAGATTCAAGGATTAAGAGGGATTTAGTTAAAAAGCTCAAGGAACTTGTTTTGTGATTGCAGAACACAGATTTACGAGTTCTTTTTCCCCATCTCTAGGTCCCTTTGCAATCAATATATCTTCAGCAAAAATTCTAGTATTAGCCGTTGGTCTTGTGATCCATTCACCTTTTCTCTTTATAGCTATAACATGCATCCCTGTGCTCGTTTCAACTCTTGCCTCTCCAAGCGTTTTTCCTTGAAGTCTTGAATCGTTTCGAACCATCACTATACTAAGAACCTCGTCTGTTCTTTTCATCGCATCTCTGAATATTGGTGGTAATTCCATTCTTTTCAATAGTACTTCTGCAATCTCTCTCGCCCCATCTGCAATCTGTTCAGCGCTTTGAGCGATTTCAAGTATGAGAATGAGATTCGATGGATCTTCAAATTTTTTGCTAGCAAGTAGAATATTTCTCTCAACCTCGAACTTTAGGTTATCCACCTTACTTTCCAAGTTTACCACTTCGACTGCGACATCCTCATTGTCGTATATCAGCGAAGAATATGCTAGATCCACCGCAAGCTCAGAGAGATTCTTCATCTCTATAAGAGCATCTACGGCTCTGTCTAGTTCTGGAATTTCAAGTTCACAGGCTGTCTCTAGTTCTCTCCTCTCTCCAAGAACAAATTCATAGAGTTTTGGAACCATGTTCGGATCACCTCTAATAAATAGAACGTCGCTTTTCATGATCCTCGTGTTTTTGTCTACATCGAAAGTCCACTCTAAATCTCTCTTTATAGCTATAACTCTCATTCCTGTAACTTTCTGAAATCTAAGTTCTCCCAATGTTTTCCCTGCGATCTGTGAGTTTTCTGGAACGGTTATTTTTAGTATTGTCTCCTCAGAATGGCTTAATATGAGCTTAACAATATCTTTTGAGAGTTTATAACCTCTTAAAACAAGAGCTGATTTATCTCCAGCTGCACTGCTCATTTTCTGACTTGCATTAGCAATCTGCAGGATTGCAGCAACTTTTTTCGCATCCTCAACTCTTCTAACCGACAGAGTCGCTATTGTCCTTATTTCATTCAAAAGTTCATAGAATTTTGTCTCGAGTTCGAGAACTTCTTCTGCAATGTCTCCAGCATCATAAAGGACTGAAGAATAAGCAAGATCTATTATCAATTCACTCGCATTCCTAATCTCGATGATCAGATCCTTAACAGTTTTCGGCATCCCAATAACTGTAATCTCTTTAAATTTAAAAACTTTCTTACATTCAAAAGTTCTTATGTCTAAATCAAAAATGGAAACAGTTTTTATGAATTATGGAATAAACTCCTCGAACTTCTTATACTCAAAGTCTAAATGAACTATGGATCAGTTATTTATACTTCGAGAGAAGAGATTTGATCATGTGTGAAACAAAAGTTGTTTCCAACGGAAAAATTCTTTTAGAGAATGTGATCCGCGTGAAGATTGAAAAAGATAGAGTATTTTTCTTCGACATTCTCGGAAACTCCTGTGAAATAAAGGGAAAAATATTAGAAGTCGATCTCGTTGAGCATACAATAACTTTAGAGGTGTTTCAATGATCAGGGTGGCAATAAACGGTTATGGAACCATAGGTAAAAGAGTTGCCGACGCTGTTTCTTTGCAGGATGACATGAAAGTTATTGGTGTAACGAAAACAAAACCAGACTTCGAAGCAAAAATTGCAAAAAAGAAATTCGACCTCTATGTTGCAAAAAACGAGAGTTTAGAGCTATTCGAGAGAGCAGGAATTGAGGTCAGTGGGACAGTTGAAGATCTCATCAAAAAAGCTGACATAGTGATAGATTGTAGTCCAGATAAAGTTGGAGCAGAGAACAAGAAGATTTACGAGAAAGCTGGAGCCAGAGCAATATTTCAAGGTGGTGAAAAGAGAGAAGTTGCTGAAGTTTCCTTCAATGCAATAGCGAATTACAACGATGCTATTGGAAAAAGATTTGTTAGAGTTGTCAGCTGCAACACCACAGCTTTGACTAGAGTCATCTACCACTTGAAGAAGAACTTCAAAATAGGTAGAATAAGGGCAACAATTCTTAGAAGAGTTTCTGATCCCAAAGAGGATAAGAAGGGACTTACAAATGCGATCATGCCAGATCCGATAAACTTGCCTTCACACCATGCAAAGGATGTAAAATCCGTTTTACCTGATATAGACATAGTAACAACGGCTTTTAAGCTTCCAACGACACTGATGCATGTACACTCGCTAATGATCGAGTTGAAGGAAAAAGTTACAAAAGAAGATGTCGTCTCAGCTCTAGAGAGAGAACCTAGAATAATGCTTTTATCTGTAGAGGATGGTTTCACTTCAACCGCGAAGATAATAGAGTATGCAAGAGAGCTTAGAATGAGATATGACCTATATGAGAACGTCTTATGGCTTGAATCGATTGCAATAGATGGAAGTGATCTATTCTTGACACAAGCCGTTCACCAAGAAGCGATAGTCGTTCCTGAAAATATCGACGCTATCAGAGCAATTTTTGGAATTCCAAAGGAGATGAGCATAGAGAAAACGAACAAAACACTACGCATCGGTTATATTTAAATTCAATTCATTTTTTAAAATTCTCTTAATTGAAAAAATTTAAAAATCTTTGCTTGAATGATCTTAGAGCTCCGGTGGTGTAGCCCGGCCAAACATAGGGGCCTCTCGAGCCCCTGCCCCGGGTTCAAATCCCGGCCGGAGCACCAATTATATGATCCGAATGATCTCCAATTAAATTTAGTTTCTTTACTTTTCAAGATTCATGACTGATTTAAAGAGCAGCAGTCAAACAACTTCGAAATTTATGGAGGCCATAAATTCACTCTTCTCATTGTGACTATTGCCTACAGGATTGTTCTTAAATGGTTTTACCTTAAACTTGACAGCATAATATCAACCCTAGTGTCCATAGGTGACTTCAAATATTAGAAAAGGATTCATTTGCTATACTACTGTCATCCAATGTCATTTTAGCACTTAGATGAAAAGAGCAAAAGCCTAGAGCAAAGGCATATTCCCTCATTGTTTTATTCATGCTTTCCATTTGCAGTGAATCAAACTTTGATGGGATGAGACAACTATTTACATTGTTTCTCATGCACTTTTATAATTGGCTTATTAGTTTATTCTAAAACCTTAATCCAATTGCATATATCGTTTGCACATATTATTCCTGAGATCACGGCCGCTTCTATTCCTCCGCCCGGAAAGGTTGAAGCGCCAACTAGATATAATCCCTTTATTGGCGTCTTAAAGTATGGTCTACTGGTTTCAATCGATTGATCAAATGCATATATTGCTCCTTCGGGCATAGAAGTGTATCTCTCAAACGTTTTTGGCGTTGCAGCATCTTGAACAACTATGTGCTCGCTTAGACTTGGTATTATCTTCTCTGCTTTCCTTATTAGTACTTCCATAATTTCTCTCTTTCTCTCCAGATATTCATCTGTTCCCCCTTCTGGGAAGTCGTGATATTTTGCCATCGTTATGATTGTGAGACTTGCCATGTCCTTGGGTGCTAGAGATGGATCTGCATTAGAGTTTATGACAATCCCATATCCATCATCAAGATCCTTGATGAGCGTTGGATATCCAGTCAAGTCCATTTCGACGCCCAAGAAAACCATGAAAGCTGAGGGAGACATCTTCAACCCTCTGATATATTTAACATAATCCCTATCCAAATGTCTCTCTCCCACAAGCCTTAGAAGCGCTGTTTTAGCGTTCACATTAGCCACAACAATATTGCTCTTGAAGACTCCATCTCCGACGACTACCCCTCTTGTCTCTCCATTCTCAACAATTATTCTATCCACTCTATGCCCAACTAGAACCCTTCCATCATGTCTTTCGATGACTTCTTTTAGCTCATTGGCGAAGCGCTGTGCTCCTCCTCTTGGGTAATATCCTCCATGGATATAGTAGGAAACACATGCTGTGAGAGCGTTCGCTGCTGAAACCTTTCTGGCTCAGCCCCAACATAGCCTAGAAGTGCACATAAAAACGTCTTTAAGTCCTCATCCACAAAGAATTTGTCGAGCTTCTGCCTAAAAGTACTGTTCATCCAGTCATAGAATTTTGGATGTTCCTTTGGGTAATTTACTAGCTTTTTTACTCCAAAAATCTTCGCTATTAGCTCAGCTGGGAGTGGTATACCATAGGCATCGATCTCCCTATAGCATTCCTCATAAGCCTTTTTTGCTTCCTCAAAGAACATTAATATATTCTCTCTCTCACATGGAAAAACTTCAGAAAGCGCTTCTATGAATTCCTCTAGGTTCTCCGCCTCAATGATCCTCCCTTTGAAGATATACCTTGTCGTGTTTTTCACAAAGATGTCCTCTTTCCTTAATCCCAGCTCGCGTAATAGGTGAGTTATTGGTCCTCTTTCCCATAGTCCGCTTATGTCCTCTACACCTGTGTTGAAAGTAAAACCCTTCCTCTGGAACGATGAGCAATATCCTCCAACCTGATAATGCTGCTCTAATACCAGGGACTTTATAGCCCCTCTCAGCGAGTAGACTCCCGCATGTTAGTCCTCCTATTCCAGCGCCTACGACTATAACATCATATTCATCCCCACTCTTAGAGCCCAAGGGTAAATGAACACTCCAGTCAAACTTCTTAAATGGCTTAACATACTTCCTAATAACAAAGTACTCCGATGCCTTCATTGGAAAGATTATGGAGAAAAATATGCCAAATACGATCAGTAAATTTGAGAGGACCACTTTATGCGGCATTACGAAAAGAAGGTGTATCAGAGCGCTAAAGATGAAGATCAGTGCCCATATAGCTGAAATAATATTATTGATTAGCAGAAATGATTTCTCTCTCCAATATGCCTCTGGCCAATCTTTCATAGCGACTTTAAAAGTGAATGGAGATTTCATAACGATGGAGAATGAAGCCATTAGAGACAATGCGAGATAGCCTATAAACCCACTATACTCGACAAATATGTTCATGTCGAATATGAATGTACATATGGTGGCTATGCAGAAATAGATGAGGCTGAAGATATCCATGAAATAATATTCTCTTCTCCTAATGTGTGGTATAAAGATGATGAAAGATGCGACGAGAGCAAGGATTATGCTGAAGACAAAACCAGTTAAAGCCCAATAGAGAATCCATGGAATAAAGGAGAACACTATATAAACCACTCCCGGAACTCTTTTAAAATTTTCCACCATCATCAATAAAGCTATTTTAAATAGCTTGCATGTAACTTTTACCATTTCAAATAGATTGGACAGCTGCAAAGTGAAAAAATCTCAATTCCTGAATTTATTAAAAAAGCTATGCGGGGGGAGGGATTTGAACCCCCGAACCCCTACGGGACTGGCCCCTCAAGCCAGCGCCTTTGGCCACTCGGCAACCCCCGCAATAGGGAAGATCTTTCTCGAAATATCAGCTTTTTGGTTGAGAAATACTATCGCTCTCGGATTTAGATGCTATTTATCATATCTAGCTTAGAAAAAAATAAGTAAACAAGTTGAAAAATATTTCCATGAAAGGTAAAGGTTCAAGATTTGAAAGAGATCTAATCGCTGAACTATGGAAAAATGGTTTTGCAGCAGTTAGAGTTGCTGGTAGTGGTTTATCCCATTTTCCCTGTCCAGATATAGTAGCAGGAGATGGAAAGATGTTTTTTGCATTTGAAGTAAAGATGCGAAACTCTCTACCTCTTTATCTATCTAATGATGAAGTTGAAAATCTTCTGGAGTTTTCAAAGAGTTTTGGAGCTCAAGGATTCATCGCTTTGAAACTTCCAAGAAAAAAATGGAAATTTTTCAAGGTTGAAGATCTAAGAGAGACTATTAAAGGTTACAGAATAGACGAAGAGATCTACGCAACTGGAAAAGATATTTTCGACCTTAGAAAATTGAGCTTCAGTTAAGCGTTGATCGAAATCAGTAGAGATTCGATAACTGCAGCAACAAAAAGCATTGGAAGAACTAATTTAGCGAAATTACTTATTGCTTTGACTAAATGTTTTAAAATATTCTTTCTATCTCTTACAAACTCAATACCAAGCCAAAAACCATAACTACAGGCAAGGATAACAGCTGGTATTTCGATAATTCCATGTGGAAGAATTAGAAGAATGAACGTGATCATTCCCACTTCTTCGCTCACGAATTTTGCAAAAAACCCTATTATGAGTCCATTCAAGAATATAAAAATGATAGGGACTATTCCAAAAAATATGCCAAGAAGCATGGCAAAGAAGGATTTGATTGTGTTATTCAGAAATATCAACAAAAATATCTCTAGCAATGAAAGTTTATCATCAGTAAAACTACTTAGTAAATCCCTAAGATTTTCTATTTCTCTCTTTGCAGCCTCAGGAAAAGTCTCCGCGAGAAAGTATCCTAAATAACAGGAACCAAAGAAAAGAATTAAGAGCAATACGAACACTATTCTTATCATATAAGACCTCCTCTTTAAAGTTTTAAAAATCTTTTTAATTCTGAAGACAACTCTATCTATGTTAAGTAAAATCCTCCTATTTATAGGAGTTCTGTTATTATCCCTTGGTACCTACAATGCTTTTACACTTCCAGCAAAGATTGAAAGTTACAGAATAGTCTTCTTTCACGTTCCATCAGCAATAACTGCCTATCTAGCTTTTACAGTTTCCTTCATTTACTCCATACTCTACCTCCGGAGCAGTGATCTATCAAAAGATAGAACAGCATTTATTTCTGCAAAATTTGGAATTATAATGGCTCTAATTGCATTTTTAAGTGGTTCAATTTGGGCAAAATCAACTTGGGGTACTTATTTCACATGGTATGAGATAAGAGAAGTCATAGTACTTCTATTACTGTTCATCTATGCAATCTACTTCTCTCTGCGCAATCTGATTGAAACGGATAAAGCAAGATTATCAGCATTGTATCTCATAGTTGCATACTTAACTGTTCCAGCAAGTTATGTTGCAGGATTTTTCTCTCCACTTCATCCACGTCCATTTGAAGCTGAATTCTCTCCAGAATGGCGACTGAATCTTCTTCTCATGATACTAGCCTTTTCGCTGATCTATGTATCCTATCTCATTAAAAAAACAAGAATTGGAGAACCAAAAAGCTCATAAAACCCAAAAATTTTCTTATTTTAAGGGCTCGTAGCCTAGCACGGATATGGCGGCAGCCTCCTAAGCTGCAGGTCGCGGGTTCAAATCCCGCCGGGCCCGTTAATCTGGTTTTCAAGAATTTTGTACAATCTAAGAGAAATTTCAAGAAATTCTTTACCAAATCTATTCCGTGGCCTTGGTAATGGGACCTCGATCATTGCCTTAACCTTTGCAGGTCTTTTCGACATGACTAGAATACGATCTGAAAGAAAAACAGCTTCTTCAATGCTATGTGTGACATAAATTATTGTCTTCTTAGTCTTCTGCCAGATTCTAGCAAGTTCGTTCTGCATTTCTATCCTCGTCTGGGCATCGAGAGCGCTCAGAGGTTCATCCATGAGAAGAATTTCAGGATCGCAAACAAGAGCTCTCGCTAACGCTACTCTCTGCTTCATTCCTCCAGACAACTCGTGTGGATAGGCATTCTCGAATCCTTCAAGTCCAACAATTCTTATCATTTCATTTGCCATCTTAAGTGCTTCTTTTTTCGGAATTTTTTTCAATTCAAGCCCAAATACTACGTTTCCTATAACAGTTCTCCATGGAAACAAAGCATAATCTTGAAAAACCATCGTTCTGTCTATTCCTGGTTTTATAATTGGTTTTCCTCGTAAAAAAACATTTCCTTCGAATTTTTCAAGTCCTGCAATTATCCGTAATAGAGTAGTCTTCCCACAACCACTTGGACCTATTATACAGAAGAACTCTCCCTCTAGAACCGAAAAATCTATTCCATCTATCACCAAGAGTTCGTTGAATCTTTTTCTCAACCCAGTAACTCTCAATATTTCATTCAACTACCAAACCCCTCCTCCACTTCAAAAGTCTATTCTCCAAGAACTTGTACATTCTATCCAGTACATAACCTATCAGACCAATTGAGAGCATGTACGATATCACTATTTCTGGAGCATGATAAAGCCTCGCAATTTCTATTTGATAACCTAGACCATAAGCGGAAACACCGAAAAGTTCAGCAGCAACTACACACATCCAAGCAACCCCTGAGCCAACCCTTATACCTGTGAATATGGATGGAATTGCTCCTGGAATTATTACTTTTCTCAAAAGATTGAACTCATCTGCTCCAAGTGTTATTCCTGCTTCAAGGAACTTCAACTCCACATTTGCAACTCCATGTCTTGTATTAAGCAAGATGGGAAAAAAAGCACCTATGAAGATTATAAAACCTGCAGAGACATGCGTGAGCTTTAGTAAAAGAATGGAAATTGGGATCCAGGCAATTGGAGGAATTGGTCTTAAAAGCTCAATCGTTGGAGCTATTATTTTTTCAATAGTCTTCAAATAACCCATCAAAAGGCCAAGGGAGACACCAAAAACTACTGCAACCGAAAAACCAATCGCGTAATGGTAAAGACTGTATAGGACATCCAGAGGCATGTAAAAACTTGGATCTTGTCCAATGAATAGTCTTATAAAAGTTGGTACAACCCTAGATGGTGGAGCAAGCAAAAAAGGATCTCTTATAATACTCCAATAAAAGATCTCCCAATTTAACAAAAAAAGAGAAATAGATAGGATTGTGAAAATTACGTTCGACTTCATTGGATTCCGATTTTTTCCTTTATCTTTGGAACCATTTTCAAAGCTTCAGTGTAAAGCGTTGTATCAACAATAGAATCTGGATTTAGTTTTACGATTTTTCCATCTACATCTCTCGTTACCCCAAGTTCAAATTGAGCTTTGCAAAGATTTTCAACACCGTTCAACCAATCCCCATCTCTAGGGTCTGTGTGAAATTTTGTCGTTCCTGGAAACTCTTTAGCTATTTTTTCATCAATTTTAAGCCATTTCACCAAGATACGCATAACTTCTTCTTTGTTCCTCTCATCCATCACGAACTCACTCGCTATTATGTGTAACGCTACGAATTTTACTGCGAGTTCTCTGTTCTTCATGAAATCTCCTCTCATGAGTACAATACAACATGGATGCATCGGAGCCATTTGACTCGAGTTCATGATTATTTTTCCATAACCTTCATTTAGAGAGACATATGGAAATGGATCGGGTACAAAAGCCAAGTCAATTGCCCTGCTCCTCAAAGCCTCTCTTATCTCTGCAGCTCCACTTGCTGAAATTAACTCTGTTCTTATTCCCTTTTCCTTCAACCAAGTAGTAAGAATTGTCCACTGAATAGATCCTGGTGGATAAGTCATTACTCTCTTTCCCCCTATGGATTCAATTCCCTTGAACTCAAAATCAGGCGTTGAGATTAGCGATGACCCCTCTGTGTTCACAACCGCTACGATTTTTGCATCGAAACCTCTTGAAAGTATCGATAGAGGTGGTGCTACACCCACATAAGCGATTTCGTGTTGCTTTGCAGAAAAAGCCTCCATCTGTGGAGGTCCTGAAGGAAAAGAGGTTGCAATCAGTCTTTTACCTAGAATTATTTCATCCCAACCTTTCTCCATGATAACGAAAAGTGCGACATGATGCCATCCAGGTTGGTAGCTAACTCTGATCTCTTTTACCTCTTTTTCTTGTACACAGCCAATTATGAGTACTGGTAAGATCAACAGGATAAATCTTCTCATGATGCAAATCTTTCTTCAGCTTTAAAAATTTTCCTATTTATAAGAAAAATTTTCCGTATAAGGAAAAATTTAAAAATATATTTACCTAAAAGTACTATGAATACAGCTAGAATTATCGCTTCACTAGTGCTCGATGAAAACTTCGGAAAAAGACTTGAAACAGTTATAAAGAAAGAATTGCAAATGGATATAAGAGATTTTGCCAAAGAGGCTAGAATTTCCGAAAGTACGATTTATAAACTGATATCAGGAAAAAGAGAGCCAAATTTAAAGACACTAAGACAAATTGCCCGAATTATAGAGAGAAGATTTAGTAGAGATGAGGAATTCATCGCAGTCGTGGCTTCTAGGTCTGTTCTAAACATGCTTTTGAGCTATTCCATAGAGATCGACGAAAAAAAGATCGCAGTTAGGGAGTATTCGGCAAATTCTTTCGAAGATGCAATCATTTCTGCAGTTAAGGCCGAGAGAGAGGGAGCAAGAGCTATAGTTTGTGCTCCAATCCTGAGTCCAACGCTCGAAAAGATAGTTAGTATCCCGATAGTAACGATAATTCCGAAAGAAGATCTAATGAATGCAATAAGACTTGCTGCACAAAAGGTCATCTCTTTAAAATGAAGTGAAGAGGATAAGTTTATTTACAAAAGTAGTTTAAAAGGAACATGGTCTCAGTTGAGGAAGTTTACTATGTTTCCAAACTTGCAAAGCTTTCCATTTCAGAGGAAGAGGTTGAAAAATTTAGAAAAGATTTCGAGGAAATACTCTCCTACTTTGATATTCTCGATGAAATCGAAGAAAATATTAAGCCAACTTTTCATGTCCTTGAAATAAGCAACATCTTCAGAGAAGATTTTGAAAGAGAGAGTATAAAACAAAATAAAGTTCTTTTGAATGCTCCAAGAAGGGAGGAAGGATACTTCATTGGACCAAAGGTGGTAGAGTGAGGATATCTGAATGGTTAAAGCTTCTCGAAGAAAAGGGATGTGTTGAAGCAATAAAAGGGTTGCTTGAGAAAATAGAGAGGAGCGAACTCAACGCTTACATCACAGTTTGTAAGAATGAAGCTTTAAAACTTGCAGAAGATTTCGACAAAGGTAGACTGAGAGGGAAGCTTGCAGGTATTCCAGTAGCTGTCAAGGATAACATAACAACAACTGGTGTTCGAACAACGTGCGCTTCAAAGATTTTATCAAATTATGTTCCCATTTTCGATGCTCATGTTGTTGAAAGGCTCAAAGCAGAAGGGGCAATAATAATTGGCAAGACCAACATGGACGAGTTCGGAATGGGCACAACGACAGAAACATCTTACTTTGGAGTTGTGAAAAATCCTCACGATTTGACAAGAGTTGCTGGTGGAAGCAGTGGAGGGAGTGCCGCAGTCATCGCAAATGGTGAAGCTGTTTTGGCTTTAGGAAGTGATACGGGTGGTAGTATAAGATGTCCTGCAAGCTTTTGCGGAATATATGGGCTTAAACCAACTTATGGACTTGTTTCAAGATACGGTTTAATTCCATATGCAAATTCGCTTGAGCAAATTGGTCCAATGGCGAATTGCATTGAAGATCTCGCTCTCTTACTCGAAATAATTTCAGGAAAAGATGAAAGAGATTCTACGAACTCAGGAAGAGGTTTTGTTTTTAGAATGGAAAAAATTTCGAAGATAGGGATTATAAAGAACATGGAAGCAGAAGATTCGATCATGGACAAGTTCTACGAAGTTATGAACAACTTCGACTACGAAGAGATCGAGATCTCTTCTCTAAAATATGCACTTTCATCCTACTACGTGATCGCAATGAGCGAAGCTTCTTCAAATCTCGCGAGATACGATGGAGTGAGATACGGCTACTTTTCTCCACAACTCTCATCTTGGAGCGATTATTACTCAAGAGTAAGAGCCGAAGGTTTTGGAGAAGAGGTAAAGAGAAGGATAATGCTTGGAAGTTACGCACTCTCAGCAGGTTACTACGGAAAATATTATCTGAAAGCATTGAGAGCGAGAACTCTTATAGTGGATGATTTCAAAAATGCTTTCAATGAGTTTGACGTTCTTGTATCCCCTACTATGCCATCTCTACCTTTCAAGATTGGAGAGCTAAAAGACCCGCTGACCATGTATAAGATGGATGTGAACACTGTCCCAGTAAATCTCGCAGGTCTTCCAGCTTTGAACATACCAGTAGGATTTGTGAAAGGTTTACCTGTTGGACTGCAGATAATCGGAAACTACTTTGAAGAAAATAAAATGCTTAGCTTTGCGAAAATGATTGAAGAATTTTCTTAAAAATCACAATTTGACTATTTCTTTTGACTATTTCTGCTCCTCGTAAGCCTTTAAAACTGCTTCCACTATTTTGTCTCTTGCTTCCTTACTCACAGGATGAAATAAATCTTGATAACTTCCATCCTTTCCTTTTTTGCTCGGCATGCTAACCCAAAGACCTTTATCACTTTCGATGACCTTCAAACCTTTGACAACGAATTCGTTATCCAAACTAACGGATGCATATGCCTTAACATTTCCACTTCCCTTCGCTTTATATATCCTAACTTCTGTTATTTCCACCAATTCTAACCCTCCTTTGACTTTTTCTCTGCTCAACAGCAGAGCAGTATATAAGTTTTTCTGACACATTAACAAGATTCAAAAAAGTCCGATTTAATCTGAAAAATTCTTTAATTCTTATTGATCTAGTCACTCTATTCATGCGCAGAGCCTATGAGACTCGATATGCTAATGCTTTTTGCACCCATAAAAGCTAATAAACTCTCTTTTAAACTGTAAAAGATTTTTTTACTGTAAAAAAGTGCTGAACCTATCTCAACTGCAGTAGAGCCAGCAAAAATGAATTCCAAGACGTCTTCAAAACTCGTAATACCTCCACAACCTATTATAGGAATATCGAGAACTTTGTAAAGGTCATATACACATTTTAGTGCGATCGGCTTTATTGCATGGCCACTCACACCACCATGTACATTGCTGAGTATAGGCTTTTTTGAAATTATATCTATTTTCATTCCTGGTATTGTATTCGAAATCGTAATTGCATCTACTCCTGCTCTCTCGAGCTCCTTAGATAGTCTCAAATAATCGTGCATAGCCGAAATCTTTGCAAATATCGGTTTTTCTGTTACATCCTTAACTGATTTTATTATTAAACTCGAAAACTCGATATCTTTTCCTATATCCATCCCCATCTCTTTTACATGAGGACAACTGAAGTTTATCTCAAATGCATTGGCAAAATCAAAGATCTCCACCAATTTTACAAACTCAACTTGATTTTTACCATGGAGACTCACGATCAGAGGGGATGAAAAGTCGAATCTTTTTAAATTTTCAGCAAAAGCCTCTGCTCCTGGTGATGCAAGACCAATCGCGTTTATCAGTCCACATTTCCAGTTTATAACGGTTGGATTTCTATAACCGAATCTTTCTTCTAAGCCAATCGATTTTGTCACAACAGCTCCAGCATTTTCAGCGATTTCATTAAGCGATGAACTTGAACTCCCAAAAATCCCGCTTGCAAGGATGAGTGGATTCTTGAGTTTGAGTCCACAAAGTTCTACTTCGAGCATAAGGAAGAACCTCGATAAAAATTATAAGGTTTCTGATATGTTCTCAAACTTGTAAACTCCGCTGTAACCATGGGTCACAGAACAGAGTTTTATGAAAACGAGCTGTATTATCCGTGCATTCTTCTTCAGCCAAACCCCTTCTGGATTATGAACTACTATTAGAACTTCACTCCTTCCTTCATAACCAGCATCCCATACTGCGGTTTCCACTGTAACACCACAGCGAAGCAATGTACTTCTTGGTCTTCCAATTGCCATTAAATCTTTTCCTAATCTTATTATCTCGTTCAAAATTGCTTTATAAGCTCCAGGAGTAAGATATATCCATTCATCAAATTCGATCTCCTCACTCTCCGAAATGACTCTTTCTTCATTGCTAAAATCTACTCTTCCAGCAGAATTTAGTCTTTTAACACTCCTAAGAGTGCAGTCAAAACCATTTGGCTGCAACTGGACTTCTATATTTAAATATCCACTTATCAAACCCTCCTCAATTCTATTTCTCAGTTCTTCCGAGCTGAGGATACACATATTCTCTGATCAATCTTTAACTTATTAGCTCTAAGCCCTTAATACCCACACCTTGCATTGCTATAGAATAAATACCTAGTATAAGAGATATCACTATTGGTATGGCAGAAACTATCGCTGATCTTTTCAAACTCAGTTCTCTTGCATTCTTTAAAGCAAATACCCAGTAAACGTATTGCCAGAGAGATGCAAATAGCAAAAACAGTATCAGAGAAGCAAAATTTTCTAATCGTGGCATTTTCAAGAACTCTACAGTTAAATAAGTTTCTATTGGACTTAAAAAAATGAGTGGAATGAAACTGAAAGCTATGAACTTCGCAAGATTGCCAAAACTTCCTCTCCCACCTACCAGAATAGATAGAAGGTAGAGAACACCTGTTGTTATAAACCAAGTAAAGTATACTCCGATAAAAGCACTTATTAACACTCCAGCTGAGATTGCAGTGAGCAAGATTTTTTCTTCCTTTCCAAGTTTTTTTGAAATTTCTTCAATCACAAATTGTAAAGACATGTTAGCAGAGATTGCCGAAATGATTGCATAAATTGTAACTATGACTATCGGAATCTTAAAACCCATCGCTTTTCTTTCTGCAAAGAATTTATCCGGATTTACTAGAAAATCCATAAAAAGAGTTCTTAGGGTTTATAAAAATTTTTTCACAAAGCTATCAAGTATGCTAACGAGCTACAAGATAGAAATATCTTCATTATTCCTCGGATCAATTTCCCTTGAATCAAATCAGGTCAAGAATAGAAAAAGATCTTTTGAGATGATCGTTAAAACTTATTTAAAGCAATTTTTGAGCATCTATTCTGGAAGTTTCTTTCAATTTCGTAAAAGATGAAAGTTGAAACTCATATATTTATCTATTGTATTGGTTTTCAAATCCAAAAATCTGAATATTACATTTATCGGCGAGAAAGACTTTTACAAGGCTCCAAACAGATGTAAGAATGTAATAGAGGTTAATAAAAGAAGTTGAGAATTCCAGATTGGAATAAAAATTTTCCAGTGCTCCTACTATTCAATTTTTTCCTCAACGATCTTTATCTCTGCTTGCCTAAAAGCTTGGCGAACTTTATCTTCAAGCTCAGATTCGCTCAGCTCACCAGAAGTTGCTTGTAGTTAGATCTCAATTTCTATAGAGCGGAATTTACTTTTTAGAAAGTTTACGAGTTGTGCAACCGCTGAGATCTTTGTTGGAGGGACTCCTAATCTGTATCTCAAAACTTTTATCGTTTCTTTTTCACGCTTAAATGTTTCTGGCTCTTTTTCAACCTTCTTTTCTTCTTTTGGCTTTTTTACAACTTCATGCGGAGGTCTCTCCTCTGTTTCTATGAATAATTCCGGTTTTATTATAATCTCTTCTTCCAAAAGCTCAATTTTTGGTTCTCTTCTTATCATTTGAGGCACAATTTTACCCTCAGAAAGATAACCAAAACCGAATAAACCACTCTTTACACCCTCCTTTATGCCCTCTACGAATCCTTCTTTTGAAATGATCCTAAGCTCGCCCGGAGTAGTTAAAAACGCTTTATAAAGCTTTGAAATCTCCAAATAATCTCCCAAAAGATATTTATCTCTTAAAAGCTTTGCAGAGATCTTCTCGAGAATTTCACCTTCGCTCTTCAACCTTTCAAATATTTCGTTTTCAAAGCTCTTCTCACCGTAAGATGGAATTCCCAAGTCTATCTTCTTAAATTCTACTCTTGCGGGCAAGAACAGATGACGATACAACTTTCTAAGTTCTTCGTATACTCTACTCTCGTAATCTTTTAACTTATCGTTCAGAGCCCTCTTCTGCGTCTCTGATAGTTTTAGCTTCTTGTCATCCTTTATTGATCTTAGAGCTATGAGTGTTTTCATGAATTTCGAAAACGTCTCCCTATGATCCTTGTCCTCACAAAGAAATATGAGTGTGTTCTTGTAAATTCTCGGAACTTCACTGTTCTTTTCGAGAATGTCTTTATCAGGCTCGCTTTTATCAAGAACTACGAGCTTTAGATCCTCCGTATCTGCGAGATCTCTGGAGAACCTTGGATGAATGTATACTTTGAACTTTTCAGCTGTTGAAAGATTTTTCTTCAGCAAATTCAACTCTTCCTCATAGATCTTCTCTTCTGGGACATTTTCTTCTCTTGTAACCAAAACTCTATTCAGATTTGGCTGGTTTGTGAAATAAAGCCCCTCGTCAGAGAGATAAAAGAGCTTG
>JANXEF010000014.1:0-313 GCA_025057895.1 Archaeoglobaceae archaeon
ATCAGAGGTGAGCATCATTGGCGGATGCTTTTTGCTTGGATCATGTGCATCTGGAATTATTGCGGGAGCATTCTTAGCGACCCATTGGAATTTACCAGCTGGACTTTTCGTGAGCTCCCACTCATGCTTGAAGAGCAAGTGCAGATATTGAATTCCAAACTTCGTTGGTGTAGGGCTCCAAGCGAGCTCAAAGCCAGAAGTGAAAGTATCAGGACCTTTTCCAGTTTTATACTTAAACTTCCAGCCAAGTCCCTGCTGTTCAATTGGCGAAGAGCTTGGATCTGGTCCAAGGAATGTATTTGGCGCAGCACCA
>JANXEF010000014.1:323-22345 GCA_025057895.1 Archaeoglobaceae archaeon
CCATGGCATTTTCCAAAAGCATGTCCACCTGCGATCAAGGCAACAGTTTCTTCATCATTCATTCCCATTCTTGTAAAGGCAACTCTTATCTGCTTTGCAGACTCTACTGGATCTGGGTTTCCTTCAGGACCTTCTGGATTTACATATATAAGCCCCATTTCCGTTGCAGCAAAAGGCTTTTCAAGTTCTCCTTCCTTAAAGCGTTCCTTGCCCGTGAGCATTTCAACCTCTGGTCCCCAGTCCGTTCCCTCATCAGGCTCCCAGATGTCCTCTCTTCCACCAGCGAAGCCAATAGTTTTCGCACCCATCGCTTCAAAAGCAACATTGCCAGCTAAAACGATGAGATCTGCCCAAGAAAGCTTTCTACCATATTTCTGCTTTATAGGCCAAAGTAAACGAATTGCCTTGTCAAGACTTATATTGTCAGGCCAGTTTATCCTTGGAGGAAATCTTATTTCCCCAGTTCTCGCTCCACCTCTGCCGTCGAATATTCTATAACTTCCAGCACTGTGCCAGGCTAAGCGGATGAAAAGTGGTCCATAATGCCCAAAGTCAGCTGGCCACCAGTCTTGAGATCTTGTCATCAGTTCTTTAAGATCTTTCTTCACAGCTTCAAGATCTAAACTTTCGAATTCCTTTGCATAATCGAAGTCTTCTCCATATGGATTGCTTCTTGGATAATTCTGCCTTAAAATTTTCAAATTCAGCCTTTCAGGCCACCAGTCTGTAATCCACCTTTTCCTCGTTCTATCCATTCTCTCACCATAAATAATTCATGGAATAGTTTAAAAACATTTCGATTTAGAAATATTTTCTAGTTAGAAAAGTATAAAAAACTAGTGGTAAAGTTTAATTGTGTGGGAAAAAAAAGCGATTGAAACTATAAAATCTGTAAATCTCAAACTTACACCGCAAAGGCTGATACTAATCGAAGTGCTCTGTGAAATTGGTATAAAGCATCCAAATCTCAGAGAAGTACTCGAAAAAGTTAGAGAATATTTTCCGACCATGAGTTTTTCAACCCTTTATACAAATCTCATGCTCTTTAAGGGACTAGGTTTGATCGACCTGTTCACATTTGGGGATGAGACTCGGATTGAGATGAACATGAAACCTCATTTTAATGTTTACAACGGTGAAATAAGGGATTTTTGTGATAATGAGATAATAAAGAGAATCGAGGAGAAGGTTGGGAGGAAAGTTAGATTTGTTATAGTAATTCCAGAATAGTAATTTTTTAGTTATTATTATACTATATTAATTAAATTTATCATAAATTAAATAGGAATCTTTTTTTGGATGTCTAAGTGGAGAAAAATACACTGGAAAAGGACAGGAGACCAAATTATTTACAATTCAGCAAAATTTAAAATCCATTCAATCTTGTAGTACTATGAAACTCAACATTCTCATCGTTGGAGTTGGTGGACAAGGTGCACTTACTACTGCTCATTTGATTGCTAGAGCTGCAGTAAAAGCTGGCTTAAATGCTATCACAGCAGAGACCCATGGGATGGCGCAAAGAGGGGGAAGTGTAGAAGTTCACATCAGAATTGGAGAAGTTCTTTCACCCTTGATTCCTGAAGGTTCTGCTGACATCGTACTAGCTCTGGAACCTGTCGAAGCGCTGAGATATGCGAAATACATAGGTAAGAACACATCAATCATTCTTAATTCGAGAAAGTTGGTTCCTCCATCAGTTACAATTGGTCTTGGAAGATATCCTGGATTTGAGGAAATCTTAGAGAATCTTAGAAAGATTGCAAAAGTTGTATATGTCGTTCCAGCTTCTGAGTTAGCTTTAAAAATAGGAGACGTTGTTGCGACAAATGTAGTAGTAGTTGGTGTTCTTCTCTCTTTATTCGAAATGCCCTTCAGAATCGAGCATGTGGAGGAAGTCATAAAAGAAACGATGAAAAACAGTGAAATGAATTTGAAAGCTCTAAAAATGGGTTATAATTTCAAATCAAACCAGCTCTCTGCAGTATGAGTAAATCTTCTGTGTCTATCTTTTCTCCTCTCTTAAACATCTCATAAATCTCTTTTGCCTTTCTTATTAATTCTTCTCTTTCTAACTGTTCTTTTGTCTTGTACTGTTTGGATTTAAGTGTTTTTATAACTTTCTCAAGATCTTTTATATCTTTTCTCCTCTTCAAAACCTCTTCATGACATTTATCAGCTTCTTTTCTGCTCTCGGTGAACTTCAAATGCATTTCATCTGCTAGTTTCCTCTTCTCGTCGAGTTCTTTTACCAATTTGGTTACTTCTTCATGATACTCATCTGCTTCATCTCCATAGGCTTTGATCTCGCTTGCAAAGATTTTTACTTTGTCTTTTAGATCTCTAATTCTAACAATTAATTTTCTAAAATCTTCATGCTTTTCGAGTTGGGCTTTTCTCTCCTCAAGTTCTTTTTTCAGTTTAGATATTCTTTCAACGAGCAATCTTTCCTTCTCTATCGTCATAACCGTAGTCTGCTGCTTAAATTCGAGCCTTCTAATTTCCTTCTCTATCTCTCCAAGGGGTCTTCCTCCTTTGTCGATAGTCTTTCTGAGGTTGTCAAGTTCTTTGTATAATTTGTCTATTTCCTTGTAAAATTCGTTCTTTTTTGTCTTCAATTCTCTTACTTTTTGATTTAGACTATCTCTTTTTGTTCTCAATTCCTTTACCTTATCTACGAGCTCCTTGACTTCTTTGTTTAATTCATCTCTCTTTTTTGCACACTCTTTAGCAAGTTGATTTAGTTCATCTCTCTTTTTCGTGAATTCTTGAAGCTCTTTTTCAAGCTGTTCTTTCCTTTCTTCGAGTTTCTCTATCATCATGATCTCACAACAGCTGCATTTCTGAGATATGCTCAGCACACTTCATCTGGATTTAAATTTTTCCCTCTCTAACCTTCTATCTCAAGAGCTTATCGTTTCCACGAGACAATCTTCTGGGCCCTTATCACTTCTCAATCTTAGAAAAACAGGGGCTCGTAATTTCAAATCACTTGTCAATTCGAGATATTCGACTTCGCAAACATAAATAGGTTTGCACCAATGTGCAACACCTCTTTCTATTTGAAAGTAAGGTTCGTAGACTTCTATTCTAAGTAATTCCCTATAGAACCATTCTATGAAATCCAAGTCGAATCCAGTTCCAACCTGACCAACGTGAATTAATGAATTTCCTGATTTTAGAGCAAGAATCAGAGATCCAAAAAATCCCCTTCTTTCACCTTCTCCTTCGAGCCATCCAACTATTATGCAGTCTAAAGTCCTCCTCTTTTTCATCTTGATCCAAAACTTTGACCTTTTTCCGATTAAGTAGGAACTTGTAATCTTCTTTGCTATTATACCCTCTATTCCAAGCTTTATAGTTCTTTCATAGAGATCTTTTCCCCTCTCTGAAATAAAATCTACGAGAGCAACTCTCTTTGCTTCTGAAGTTATTTTTTCTAAAACTTCTTTTCTTTTTATCAGTTTTTCTCCAATAGTCCAACCTAGAGATTCTGTATAGAGAACGTCAAAGACAAAATAGTTCGCAGGGAACTTCTTTGCCAGTATAGAGGCTTTGAATCTACTATCAGTATGATCTCTTTTCTGCAGTAAATAAAAAGAGGGTAATTTTCCATCGAAAACAACTATTTCTCCATCAATAATTGCATTTTCATTCAAAAAATCTAAAAAATCGAGTTCCGGATATCGATGTGCTATCTCCATTAGTCTGCGGTTCTGAATCCTAAAGCGTTCGTTTTTTAAATCGACAAATGCAATAGCTCTTGTACCATCCCATTTTATCTCATAAATGAATTCAGGGCTGTTGAATGGATGTCCTCTTACAGCAAGCATCGGTTTAATCTTTTCTTGATACCAGCTCATTTTATTATTTCGAGACTTTCTTTTAGAGCATCCATCAAGGATTTCACAGTTGGAAAGTCTTGTGCGACTATCATCTCTTTACCAGCAAGTTTTGCATCTATCAGCTTCATAAGTGCATCCTTATACTCATTTTTGAACTCTTCAAGGTTCAAAGGCTTTTTCATTGCCATTATGAGTCTCTTAGCAAGTTCCAACTCTTCATCACTGATCTCAAAGTTGGCTCCCCAGTTTGGAATCTCTTTTGGATTTCTAATTTCATCCACATAATGAAGGTTTACGAGCAAAATACCCTCATTAAACCATTTAAGAGCAACGACTCTCTCTCTTCCACGCATACCTATTTTCCCCACACCCATGAGATTTGTATCTCTCATTGCATATTTAAAAAGTGTGTAGGCCCTCTCTCCACCTCTATCTGGTACTACATAGTAGAAATCACTGTAATAAATCTCTCTCAATTCTGCGGGATCAAAGAATCTCTTTATATCAATGCTCTTGATACTCTTCAATGGTATCTTTTCTAACTCCTCTTCGGTTAGTACAACGTACTCATTTTTTGCAATCTCGTAACCTTTGACGATTTCTTCGTCAGGGATATCTTCTTTGCATTTTTCACAAAACTTTCGATATCTTATTTTTCCTCCGTCTTTTGAATGTAGGAGTGTGAAGCGAACCTCTTTTGGGACAGTCGCATTGTATGCCTTTACAGGTATTGAAACCAGTCCAAAATTTATCGAACCTTTCCATACGGCTCTCATGGTGTTTTATAATCGAAAGATAAGTTAAAATTTTCGTTACTATTAATTTTAAAACAAAAAAATAACTTATTAAATATATTATTTTTTAATTCCATAGTAATCGTACCATCCACCTTTGCTTCCAAACTTAAGTTTTTTGTCACCGATGTAGCCAGAAAGAACAAGTTTTTTCAGCGCAATTGGTGGAGCATAGTGCTTCTCCTTGGTTTCTTCGTATAGGTACTCTGCTATATGAAGGACTGTGTCAAGCCCAATGAGGTCCATCAACTCGAAAGGACCCATCGGAAAACCAAAAGCTAGTTTGCACATTTCGTCGATCTCTCTTATCCCTGCAATTCCGTTCTCATATAACCTTATCGCTTCTATAAGCCATGAGTTGATGAATCTAGTTGTGAAGAATCCAGGAGCATCATTTGCAGGAATTGGAACCTTTCCAAATCTTTTAGACAATTCCACAGTTATTTCAAATGTTTCATTTGAAGTCAAAGCACCACGAACAACTTCGATTAACTTCATCACAGGTGCTGGATTGAACCAGTGCATTCCTATGAATTTATCTTTCCTTTCAACTGCAGTTGCTATGCTAGAAACCAATATTCCAGAAGTGTTTGTTGCAAAGATCGCATCTTTTTTGCAGATTTTATCGAGCTGCCCAAAGATTTTTCTCTTGAGCTCGAGATTTTCGGGTACCGCCTCTATTAAGTAGTCCACATCTTTTAAACTTTCATAGTTCGTTGAAATCTTTATTCTTTCCATACAATTCTCCATCTCTTCTTTACTCATTTTTCCCTTTTCAACAAGTCTCTGTAATCCGTAGGGTCCACTTCTTATGTTTTCAAGAGCTTTTTTGAGAACTTCTTGGCTCACATCGACGAGTACAACTCTGTAACCACTTCTTGCAGCAACTTGTGCGATTCCGTGACCCATTACTCCCGCGCCAACGATACCTATCACTTTCACATCATCAACCTTCATGATGCAAACTTGAAATTTAAATTAAAAAAATTTCTCTTTTTTTACTTTGCCCAAAATGGGTTCTCTTTCCTCTTTATCTCGAGAAATTCAAGAAATGTTCTTCGAGTTTCCTCATCAAAAGAGCCCAGAAGCTCTCTCTCGATTACTTTTGCATGTTTTTCGGGGACTTCAACATAGAGAACCTCATCTCCTTCCAACTGTCGTCCTATAGTAATATCATCAATTGCAATTGCGACTTCTTCACCAAACTTTGCGATCGCTATGTTCTTTCCCTCTTTTTGTATACTCTTAACCTCTCCAACCTTTCCCCCATCTAGCTTTATGAGCAAAGCCCCTCTTTTGAGTTCTCCCCCAATAACTCTAACACCAATGATTGCAGGCTTACTACGTCTGAAAATAAACTCCTTAAGAAGTTTTATCTTTCCGGGTTTTATTAGAGCTTCAATTTTCTTTTTCTCTCTTTCTAACTTCATTTCTTCTCTCCACTTTTTGAAAGAATCGATGATGCTATAGATTATGTCTCCTTCAAAGATTTTTACCCCATATTTTTCTGCTTCTTCAGTCGCATCTGGCAAGATTTTAATATTAAAAGCCAAAATGGCTTTGTTGGTTTCATCTTTGTTCGTAGAAACTTCCACCACGTCTCTCTTATCAACTTCACCAACTTCTGCCTTCTTTATAGGTATCTGAAGAGATCTCATCTCATTTATCATCGCTTCTAAAGAACCAATAGCATCAGTTTTCAAAATTATTCCCTCTCCTTCGGTTTTTATCGCAATTTCCTCGTATTCTTTTTTAACTCTCTCACGGAATCTCTCTATATCTTCTTCGCTTTTAACAACTTCGAACTCACTACCCGCTATCGCTTTTTCGAGATTTGTTGCAACTATTTTTATTCCAGCAGCAGCAGAAATTTTTTCGACTCGTTGAAATCTGCTCTCAACTCTCATTTCTCTTGCGGGTGGCGGTTTGAGAATAGCTTTAACGTTTGTGACTATTACATCATCTTTTCCTCCTATTACTATCTTATCTCCAACTTTAAGTGTTCCATCATAGATTATTGCATCACATGCAATCCCAACGCCACGTTCTTCCTTTATCTCGAGAATTGTACCCTTAGCCCTACCTTCAACATGTAGCTTTAGAGTGTTAACCAAATAGCGCTGCGCAAGTCCTAGTAGAACCATTAAAAGCTCTGGAATTCCCTCTCCCGTAATTCCAGAAACAGGAATAATTGCCACAGTTTTAGTAAAATCTTTTATTCTGTCAAACCTTTCACAATTGAATCCAAATTTGTGAAAGCTTGCAACGAGTTCGTAAATCTTGGTTTCGAGGTTTCTTTTAGCAAAATCATCTTGGATTGCGTAGTTTTTCATAAAAGATCCTTCTGCACTTTGCCATCCGAGTATTTTGTCTATCTTATTCGCTGCAACTACGAATGGTGTTTTAAAGGTTCTAAGAATTGAAAGAGCCTCCTCGGTTTGAGGCATTATGCCTTCGTTTATGTCAACAACGAGTATTGCTAGATCTGCTAGGGCTCCTCCCCTTTTTCTGAGATTCGTAAAAGCTTTGTGTCCAGGAGTGTCTATGAATAGTAATCCTGGCAGTTTTATATTCGGTCTCCAGATATCTTTGCATATTTCTCCAATTAGCTTTATTGGAATCTCCGTAGCACCGATGTGCTGAGTTATTCCTCCTGCCTCTTTGACAGCAACTTTAGTCTTTCTTATTCTATCAAGTATCGTCGTCTTTCCATGGTCTACATGACCAAGAACAGCTACTATCGGTGTCCTTATATCGCTCATCTCTCGTATACCCAGGCATCGATGTCTCTTTCGTAATCAAATATTTCCTCATCTTTGAAGAAGAGCTTTATTTCTCTCTCAGCTGAAACTAGGGAATCTGAAGCGTGGACGACGTTTTTACCGAGATCAAGACCAAAATCTCCTCTTATCGTTCCTGGTTCTGCTTCAGCCGGATTTGTGGCTCCAACTAGTTTTCTGACAACTTTAATTGCATTTTTTCCTTCTATAACCATTGAAATCACTGGACCACTAGTTATGTAAGATATTAGAGACGAGAAGAACGGTTTAGCCTTGTGCTCCCTATAATGCTCTTCAGCAACCTCTTTTGGGATTTTGAGCATTTTAATTGCGATTATTTTCAGCCCTTTCTTTTCAAGCCTTGATATTATCTCTCCAACAAGCCCTCTTTGGACTCCATCTGGTTTAACCATTAAAAAAGTTCTCTCCACAGAATCACCTTATCTGCTCTTCTCGTAAAACTTTGTCCACTTAAGTTTTCTTGGATTTCTTCCAAGTTTGAAGTTCTTTTCACATTTTCCGCTACAAAAATGTAAAATTCTACCATCTTTTCTAACAAAGTTTTTACCAGTCCCTGGTTCAATTTCATAACCACAGAATGAGCATATCCTCGTTTCCATATCACTTCACCGTGAGCTTTCTTGCTTCTCTCGCAGTCTCTTTTATCATGAGTACATCGCCAACTTTTACAGGTCCGAAGACATTTCTAGTTATTATTCTACCCATGTTCTCTCCAGCAAGAACTTTTACCTTCACTTGGGTAACCTCACCATGCATTCCTGTTCTGCCTATTAATTCAACAACTTCTGCAGGTTGAACGTCTTCTTCCATATTTCATCACTTTTTAATTCCTCTAAGCTTTTCTACAAGGGCAGAAAGTTCCTTTTTCGCGTTTCCCTCATCAATGATCGCTGCTGAAGCGCAATTAACATCGATTTTTGTTGCCTTTCCAATATCTGCTTTGCCTTTTATATAGATATATGGAATGTTCTTTTCCTCACATAGCATAGGAAGGTGAGCAACAACCTCGGGAGGATCAACATCCATGGCTATGTAAACTAGCTTTGCTGTTCCACGTTCTATAGCCTTAGTCGTCTCATTTGTTCCTTTCTTTACTTTTCCAGTCTCTCTCGCCTTTTCAAGTAGTGCTAGGGCCTCATTTTGCAAATCTTGAGGAACTTCAAATCTTATATACATAAGTTCACCCCCTTTTTTGCATCATCATTCATCGGCTCCAAACCATGTTTTTGCGCTTTTTTAAGTTTTTCGTTCCTGTTTCAATTTAAATGAAAAAATTTGATAACTCCCAAGATAGGTGCAAGAACGATGATCCCAGCGATTAAAATTCCCAGTAAAATCGAAATTGAAGCCTTAAAATTATTCAAACCAAGTAAAAAAGCAAGCAAACAAGCTGTCCAAGCACCTGTTATTGGTAGAGGAATAGCAACGAAAACTATGAGTCCTGGATAACCATATCTTTCCACAATATCTCTCTTTTTATGAACTCTTTTCTGTATGGTTTCATAGATTCTCCAAAGAGATTCGAATTTTTTTACAATGCTAAGAAGTTTTTCTAAAAAGATCAAAAGAAGTGGAACTGGCAAGAAATTGCCTATAACTGCCAAGAAGTATGCTTTTGGGGGTTCAAAACCATAATAAATGGCGAGTGGGATTCCAGCGCGGAGTTCAAATATTGGCATGGCCGAGATCAAGATCACGTACAGCGATTCCATCTTCGATCCCCTTCATGATTTTCCATACAATCTCATTTATCTCACAGTTGATTCCGAGTTCTTTACACTTTTTAATTATTTCTCCATTTATGTAATCTATCTCCGTTCTCTTTCCTCTCATGACATCTTGTAGCATTGATGACTTGTTATTTGCTGTCAATTTTGCAACCCTTTTCACTTCAGAAATAGCATCGAATTTGTAGCCCAATTTCTCCATTAATCTCTGACCTTCTTTTGCAATTCTCTCTGCTAACCACCATATTTTTTCGTTTTCGATAACGAATCCATTTCTGACTCTGCAAATTGCACTCAAAGGATTGATCACCGAATTCACTATAGCTTTTGACCAAACGAAGAAATCGATGTCTTTAACAAGTTCTACTCTTATATTTGCCTCTCTCAAAATTTTAGCAATCTTTTTAGCCCTCTCTTCTTCGGGGAGATATACGAAACCCTCTCCTGCGTATACAACTTTTCCATAGTCTAATAGATTTGCACCATAGCTCGTAACACCACGAACAACATTTTTGAGGTACTCTTTCAAAACTCTTTCTACACCTATTCCATTCTGGAGAGTGCAGACTATACCTGGGTCTACTTTACTTAAAGCTCTTCCTGCGGGTTCGGTATCGTAAGCTTTTACGGTGAAAAATGTAAATTCTGCGTCTACAGGCTTTTCAATAACTTTCACTTTTATTTCAGCGTTTATTAACCCTAAAACTGTGAGTTTCTGTTTGAGGGCTTCAAACTGTTTTCCTCTTGCTACAAAAACTACTTCTTTACCCGATAACTGTATCAAAGCACCAATTAATGAGCCAAGTGCTCCGGCACCCATTATTTGAATCATCGTTGCAAGTTTGCACAAAGAATATTAACCTAATGCAAATGCAAGATTTGTGATCACACCATGGGAAGTAGAGGGCGTTGTAGATTACCAGAAACTGATTGAAGAGTTTGGAATAACCCCTTTCACTGATCTGCTTAGATCAATTCCAAGTCCCCACAGACTAATGCGTAGAGGCGTTGTTTTTGGACACAGAGATTATTGGAGAATATTAGAAGCGATGAAAAAGGGTAAGGATTTTTCTGTAATGTCAGGTTTTATGCCCTCTGGGGACATACACTTTGGCCATAAAATGACGATGGATGAAATAATTTGGCATCAGAAAATGGGTGCAACTGCTTTCGTTGCAATTGCAGACATAGAAGCGCACCTCGTTCGTGGAATAAGCTGGGAAAAAACAAGAGAAATAGGGATGGGCTACGTAAAAAGTATCATTGCTCTCGGACTTGAAAAGGATTCATTTATATATTTCCAATCTAAGAACGATAAGGTTAAGAATTTAGCTCTTGAGCTATCTTCGGAAGTGAATTTTAATGAAATTAGATCAATCTATGGATTTGTAGGAGAAACACAAATAGCAAGAGCAATAGTGTCTCTAATACAATCTGCAGATATTCTACAACCTCAACTCGAGGAATTCGGTGGTTCAAAACCAGTAGTAGTTCCAGTTGGTGCAGATCAGGATCCACACTTGAGGCTAACGAGAGATCTTGCAGCAAGGATGAACCTTTTTTCATTGGAAAAAATAGAGGGGGGTATGAGGATTCGTAGCAAGAAGAATGAAATGCTTACAAAAATCGAAAAACTTGGATTTGAATTTAGAAGATTTTCAGGACATTTAGATATTTTTGGGGATCCGGAAAAAATAGAAAAAGCTGTTAGAACTCTTGAAATGGAACTCGGTAGCTATGCGTTCGTTCCACCAAGTTCAATTTATCATAAATTTACCACAGGGCTTACTGGGGGAAAGATGAGTTCGAGTAAACCTGAGAGTTATATTTCTCTTTTTGAAAAACCTGAGAATGCTGTAAAGAAAATCAAAAACGCTCTTACTGGTGGAAGAAATACAGCAGAAGAGCAGAGACGCCTTGGTGGGGAACCTTGGAAATGTGTAATTTTCGAGCTCTATACTTATCATCTTATCGAGAGCGATGATGAACTCTCTCGAATTAAGGAAGATTGTGAGTGTGGAAAGATTTTATGTGGTGCATGTAAGAAGATTGCAGAAGAAATTCTGCTCGAATTTCTAAAAAGTCACAAAGAAAAATCAGATGCAGTAGAAAGCATCCTTGACGAGTTTACTATTATCAGCTAAAAACAACTTTTCTGAGTTTTAAGTAACCTACAGGAATTCCTAGTTTCTCTGCTTTTTTTCTCAAATTTCTGTCGTTTGTAATTAAACTACATCTGAATTTTTTTGCCGTCTCAAGTATTCCTTTATCTCCTTCCTCACTTTCGACTAATTCTGCTTTTTCAACTATTTTTAAAGCGATCCTAACAGCTATTCTATCTATTCCTGAAAGTTTCTCTTCAAGTCTTTTCAGCTCATTTAAAACAGTACTAGGAAGCAGAATTTTGAATTCACTCAAATCTATCCTCTTCTTCGCAGCGTAAATCAAAGCGTTTGTGTCAAATATTACACGATTACACCTGAACCTATCAATCTCCATCTTCCGCCAACTCTTCTGCTAATTGCAACTCTCCAACTCGATTCTGCACAAACTGGTCGGCGAAGGGAAACTTCTGCGATCTCATTTCTAATTGATTTAACATCTCCCAATGTTATTGCTGTTCCAATTGCGAGCATCAGAGGTTCATTCATCTTTATCTTTTCAACGCTCAAGCTCTCTTCTAAACCAACTACGTTCTCGAATAGCTGAGTATCCATCGTAACCTCTTTTAAAACAGGAGGCAGCTCGTTTGGATGACCAAGAACGTTTCCAACGAGATTATCAGCCTTTGTTAAAAAAGGATCGAGCTTTGTGGCAACTCCAATTAAACCTCCTGGTGTAGCTTCTTCAATGAATCTTCCAGAAGCCATAATACTTTCAACTTTTGTCGTAATAGAGTTCCAATCCTTATCTCCTTTTATTCCTGGTCTTATCTCGATCTCATCTCCGACTTTCAGCCTCCCTCTCATAAGACTACCACCTAAAACTCCTCCTAGTAGATTTTCTGGCTTTGTTTTTGGCTTGTTCACGTCAAAACTTCTTGCTATCTGCATGAGAGGGGGAGAGCTCAAATCTCTCTTAGGGGTTGGAATTGTTTTTTCAATTGTCTGAATCAATGCATCGATGTTCACCTTTTGCTGAGCAGAAATCGGAACTATTGGAGCACTTTCGGCGATTGTCCCTCTTACGAAATCTTTTATTTCCTTATAGCTATCAAGAATTCTTTCTCTGGTAACAGTGTCGATCTTGTTATGAGCGATGACTATTTTCTTTATCCCAATGACTTCGAGAGCTGAAAGATGTTCTCTTGTCTGTGGTCTTGGGCATTTTTCGTTCGCGGCAATGACTAGAATTGCACCATCCATTAAAGCTGCACCGCTCAACATCGTTGCCATCAACATCTCATGTCCTGGACTATCAACAAAACTAACAGTCCTGAGAATCTCAGTCTCGATTCCATGAATACTGCAAGTATCTTCTGTTGTATAGGCTTCAATTCCCTTGCAATCAGGGCACTTGCGAAAGGTAGTATCAGCGTAACCAAGCTTTATTGAAATTCCTTTTTTTATTTCCTCACTGTGTCTATCTGTCCATACTCCACTCAATGCAGCTACAAGAGTCGTTTTACCATGATCAACATGACCTACGAGCCCAATGTTGATCTCAGGAAGTGGAATCTCTTTCATGGCTTGAATGATCGGAGTATATATTTAAAACTTTTGAGTCTTCAGTCTTTTGTCTTTATCAACAACCAGGAGTTCTCCCCACCTTTTTCAAACCTAAACAAAGCGTATGTACCTTTAAGCTTTTTTCCATTAACTCTGAATTTTATTTCTTTTTCAGTTCTCTTCAAGAGCTCGTATTCTCCCTTATCCCAAATTTTTACAATTCCTTTCCCATATCCCTCTTCGATTTCACCTTCAAAATCCATGTATTCGATGTTGTGATCCTCAACTTGAATTGCAAGTCTTTTCTCTCCTATTTCTGGGAATCCTTTTGGGATAGCCCAGCTTTTTGCAACTCCATCCATTTCAAGACGAAGATCAAAGTGATACCTTTTTGCAAAGTGTTCTTGCAAGCAAAACTTCACCAGGGCACCTCTTTCAATCTAAGTTTGAAAGCTAGGACGTTTACAGATAGATGGAGTAGCGGAGTGATCAACAAAGCAATCAAGATTTCTAGAAGAGTAAAAAGTTTCCAGAATGCTGTTGTGAATGACGATATAATGATTGCTACTACAAGAAACATTAATTGATCTAGGATTGGAAAACTTTTCCCACGATCAATATTTAGTCTTCTTTTTATAAAACTACCAAATAGATCTCCTATCATAGCTCCAAAAGTGAGTGTAAGAATGAAGACGAGAAATTCAAAATAGTTCAAAGAAAAGAACAAGCTGATTCCTAAAATCTTTTCTAAAACTCTTTGTATGTTTGCGGTCATGATTCCGCCAAGAATTCCTCCAAAAAATCCTGAAAAAGTCTTTCCATCTCCAAATACTCTTCTTCCGTCGAAGAAGTTTTTACCAAAATCCATCGGCTTAATACCTCCGCATATTACGGCGAAATTGTTTGGTGTATACGCGGGGAGAAGAAGCCAGATGACTTTTAAAACGATTTCAAGCATCACATACACCTTTCCAGTCACATTTCATGCAAGCAATTTTTCGCCACTTTTCCATTACTCCTGTGATTTTCATTCTTAGATCATTCCACTTTAACCTCATTCCAATTTTAACTTTGAGAAGCTCCAGTGCAAAGTCATCTAGAGCTTTTACTTCCTTTTCTGAGTCCCTTGAGTAATTACAGAATCCAGCATTGTGTGGACAAGCTCTACAAACATCGTCTAAACCTTCGACTACTTCGAGTTCTTCGATATTTTTCAAGATATTTTGAAGATTTTCAACAAACTTTTTGTCATATCCATGACCTCTGAAGAAGTTAAGACAGATGAGATGGTGTCCACGGAGTTTTAGCATATTGATTGTTATTTTCTTGGCTAAAAAATTTTTCCAATCACTTCTCCATGGGATAACTTTTAGAATCATTTCTATTTGATTTCAATTTTAGAAAATTTTTTAGACTTCCCACCTATTTTCATATTTATTGTTTTCTCAATTTTTAACATATTTGGGTATACATATCATATTGTAATTCTTAGATCCGTATTTTAGATATAGCGGGCAATTTTCCGCAATCTTTTTAACTTTTATCAACTTTTCTTTAACATGCTTATCGAAGTGAGATTTCATGGACGTGGGGGGCAGGGAGTTGTTACGGCTGCAGACTTCTTAGCGATTGTAGGTTTTAAAGAAGGATATTACACTCTCTCGTTCCCAACCTTTGGTGCTGAAAAGAGGGGAAGCCCAGTAGCTTCATTTCTTAGGATTTCAGATGAGCCCATAGTGGTTAGAGATGAGGTTTATTATCCAGATTACGTTGTGGTTCTCGATCCGAGTGTTTTCGAAGTAGTAAATGTGACATCTGGACTAAAAGAGAACGGAATGTTGATTGCAAATTATCCTAAAGGGTCTGAAGACTTGAAAACAATTGTCAAGAATGTAGAAGTTGCTACAATCAATGCAACAAAAATAGCTATGAAGATTCTTGGTAGACCAATAACAAACACAACAATGGTAGGGGCATTTGCTGGAGCTACAAAACTTTTCAAGCTCGAAAAACTCAAAGAAACGGCTGAAGAAGTTTTTGAAGGTTCTTTGGCTGAGAAGAATAAGCTTGCAATAGAGGAAGCTTATAAATATATGAAGGAGGTGTGTAGATGGAAATAAAGATCAACATTGGTGCCATCTCGGAGCCTTTACAGTCTGAGAAGCTTAAGACTGGTGACTGGGGAACGGAGTGGGCAGTAGTAGACAAGGAAAAATGCACAGCATGTAGAGTTTGCGAGCAATTTTGTCCTGATGGTTGCATAGAAGTTAAAAAGTTCGGAGATGAAGAATATGCTGTTGTAGACTATAATTATTGCAAGGGTTGTGGAGTTTGTGCTTCGGTTTGCAGGTTTGAAGCTATAAAAATGGAACTTAAAGAACTTTTCAAAATCGAAGTTTGCTGAGGTGATAAAATGAAGAAAGTTGTGAGAGGTTTCTATTCAGTAGCTTATGCGGTTAAGCTTTGTAGACCTAACGTTGTTTGTGCTTATCCAATAACTCCACAAACAGAGATCGTTGAAAATTTGGCAGAAATGTATGCAAATGGTGAACTTGAGAACTGCAGATACATAACTGCCGAGTCAGAATTTGCTGCTGCAAGTATTCTCGTAGGCGCTTCAGCTGCGGGAGCTAGAACTTTCACAGCAACATGTAGCCAGGGATTGATTTTGATGAGCGAAGTTCTTTTCAATGCAGCTGGAATGCGTTTACCAATAGTTGTTGCAAATCCAAATCGGGCTCTTTCAGCACCTTTGAGCATCTGGAATGATCTTCAGGACAGTATGGTATTGAGAGATGCAGGAATAATTCAGGTTTATGTTGAAAGTAACCAAGAAGCGCATGACATGATTCCTCAAGCTTATAAGATTGCAGAAGACAAAAGAGTAATGCTACCTTTCATGGTATGTCTTGATGGCTTCAAGCTTACCCATGCTCATGAACCAGTAGACTTGCTTGAGCAGAGCCTAGTAGACGAGTTCTTGCCACCCTATAGACCTGAGGTTTACTTGACTACCAAGAAGCCTGTAGCCTTTGGCTGCTATGCTCCTCCTAATATATACATGGAATTCAGGGTTGCAATGCAAAGGGCAATGGAAAGGGCCCAGGGAGTAATAGAAAAAGTTTTTAGGGAATGGGCCGAGTTTTCGAGAAGGGACTGGGGAGGGCATCTAGAAATTGTTTATCCTGAATCTAGGAACTTTGTGATAGCTATGGGTTCTCTTGTAGGATTGCTAAGAAAAGTCGTTGGAGAACTCAGAAAAGAGGGCCTTAGCATAGGTCTTGTAAAACTTCGCACTTTTAGACCATTTCCGTTTGAGGATTTAAGAAGAGTATTAGGTAATGCAGAAAAAATAATAGTCATAGATCGCTCTGTAAGCCTTGGCTATGAGGGAAATTTATCCATTGAACTAAAATCCGCACTTTATGGTTTGAGTCCAGAGATAATTTCGATGATTCTCTGTCTCGGAGGGAGAGATATCTCCAAGGAAAATCTAGAAAAAATACTTAGAAATGCGGTTCTTGGTAAAGAAGGGAGCGGTTTTAAGGGTTATATAGAGTTTGAGGAGGTTGTACCATGAGGTTCTTTGGTAGAGGACATGGGGCCTGTCCAGGATGTGGTTTAACCATCGCAGTTAGAAATGTCCTTGAAGCTCTTGAAGGAAAATGTTTTGTTGCAAATCCTACAGGTTGTCTTGAAATAATAAGCTCGCAATATGGAAAAAATGCTTGGGGGGTGCCTTATATTCATTCCCTTTTCGACAATGTTGCTGCTGTGGCTAGTGGAATCTCTGAAGCTTTGAAAGCAATGGGAAGAGAAGATGAGGGTAAAGTAGTAGTTTTTGCTGGTGACGGTGCTACTGCTGATATTGGTCTAACTCTTCACGGAATGTTCGATAGAAATCACGATGTAATTTATATCTGCCTTGACAACGAAGCTTATCAGAATACTGGCCACCAGCAGAGCGCTTTAACACCTCTAGGCGAAGCAACAACTACCACTCCTGTTGGGAAGATTATGCTCGGAAAAATGGGAAGAAAAAAAGACATGATAGCAATTGCTTTGGCACATGGGTCGCCCTATGTTGCAACTTCTAGCGCTGTTTTACCAGCAGACATAAGGAGAAAAGTCAAGAAAGCTGCTGGCATCGTGGGAGCGAAATATATCCAAATTCACTGTCCTTGTGTTACTGGATGGGGGATAGATGGTAAAGAAGTTGTCAAAGTTGGTAACTTGGCGATAGAGACTGCACTTTATCCAATTGTGGAGTTTGAAAATGGAAAACTTCTTACAGTTAGAAAATTAAAGGATAGAAAACCTGTAGAGGAGTACCTAAAATTACAACGTAGGTTTAGACATTTATTTACGAATCCAGAGGGAAAGAAAATAATAGCAGAAATCCAGAGAATAGCAGATGCAAATGCACTCAAATACAATATAGATCTAAAAAAATAATTTTTATTTTGACATTTGGGCACTTTTTGAGTTTTTTAAAATTCTGAACTCAATCTTAGTGGAAAAATTGAAATCTTCTGTGAATTTTGTTTCTCTATGATCATAACGGATAACCATATGCACATTTACAAACATCTGGGTTTAAAAGCACTCGAAGAGTTCAAATCTGCTGGGGGAACACATGTCTTTCTTGTCTCTCTACTTAGCCATCACTACGATGTCCATCCAAAGAGTGGACACGATTTCAAAAAAGTTTTTGAAAGTCATTTGAATCTTGTTAAAAAGGCTAATAAAATTGTGAAGACATATGCGGTTTTAAGTGTTCACCCAGCGGAGATAACTGTTTTAGGTCAAAGAGTGGGATATAATAAGGCCGCGGAAATTATGAAAGAAGCAATCGATCTTGCTGGAGAGTTAGTTGCGAAAGGGGAAGCAGTAGCAATTAAGAGCGGTAGACCACATTATAAAGTTGACGCATTTGCTTGGAAAATGAGCAAAGAAGTCATGCTACATGCCTTTAAGATTGCAAGAGAAATCAATTGCGCTGTTCAATTACATACGGAGAGTTTTAGGCTAGAGGGAATGATAGAAATCGCAGAAATGGCAGATAAAGTTGGTTTAAAAAGAGATAAGATCATAAAGCACTTTGCACCTCCTAAGATCAGAGAATTCGAAGAAATCGGTATTTTTCCATCTGTTATTGCAGGAAACGATAACGTTTTAACAGCAATAAAACAAGGAACAAGATTTGTGCTTGAAACGGATTATATCGATGATCCAAAGCGTCCTGGGGCTGTTCTTGGACCAAAAACTATCCCAAAAAAAGTAAAAGAGCTACTGGAGCATGGATTTGGGGAAGATTTAATCTATAAAATCTGTGCAGAAAACATCGAGAAAATATATGGGATAGAGCTATGAGAGGTGAAATTTTCGAGAATTTTGCTGTACTAGATCTAAATAGAGATCTCGAGAGAGGAGGATTTGGACAAAAAAAAGGTAAAAAAATTTTTCTACATCCTATTGAAGCACTTTATCTACAGTTGAATGGTAAAGCGAACTTTGGAAGTCTTGAAGATGTGATAGAGTGGGTTCAGAGAAAAGTTGAAAATTTTCCAGAAATTTATTTTGTTTATGAAGATTTGAGAAGAAGAGGTAAGAAAGTGAAATTGAAGGATGATCTCATCTTTACCAGGAAGGCATTTTTACCAATTTCTGAAAGTGATAAAATAATTTTCGAGAAAATAAAGAATATCCTTTTAAAGTTCAAAGAAGTTGTACTTGCGATTGTTGATGAGGAGAGAGAGGTTACTTACTATTCAGTTCGTGAACCAGAAATGCAAGGAGAACAGAGAGAGAATTTGCAAAAGTTCCGTGGTATTATCTTCAGCGACAGAGTTATCACGGAGGATCTTGAAGTTTTTCGAAAATACTTTTATGGAAGTGAAATATGTGGATTTGTGGTTCTTTCCTTGCTAGAAAGCGTTTATTTTCTCGAGAAAGGTGTTCTTGAAGTTGAAAACGCTGATAAAATACTTCAAACAGCTAAAAAAATAAATGGTTTTGAGAAGAAATTACAAGTGTATAGGGATTTAAAAAAAAGAAAATTTGTTGTAAAGACAGGTTTTAAGTTCGGAAACGATTTCAGAGTTTATAGAAAAGTCGAATCGCTAAAAGAACTTCCACATTCTGAGTTCTTAATTTCGGTTGTAGAAGACCGGATAGATCCTAAAGAACTTTCGAGGGCTATAAGAATTGCGAACAGTGTGCGAAAAAAACTAATCTTAGCCTGGAATTGCAATTACTTCATTTTTGAATGGGTGAAAATATGAAGATCGTGGTTGGTTCGAGAAATCCAACTAAAGTTGAGGGAGCAAGAATTGCTTTTGAGCAATTTTTTGGTGAGGTAGGAGTTGAGAGTATCGGAATAAAAACAAAAGATCAGCCTTTTGATGAAGAAACGATAAAAGGCGCCATAGAGCGAGCTATAAAAAGTTACTCAAGCGATTTCGATTTCTCGGTAGGGATTGAAGCTGGTTTGATGAAGATTCCAGGGACTATTAGTGGTTACATGGATTTTCAGGTTGCAGTAGTTTTTAACGGAAAGAAATTTACTCTTGGCTTTGGACCAGGTTTTGAGTATCCTCCAGAAGTTGTTGAATCAGCAAAAGCTGGTATTGAAGTCGGAAAAACGATGGAAAAGATTTCGGGAATCAATCAGATTGGTAGAAAAGTTGGTGCAGTTTATTATTTGAGCAAGGGAGTAGTTTCTAGAGTTGAGCTTTCTAGGATTGCTGTTACGATGGCACTGCTTCCCTGGATCAACAAAGATCTCTACAAACTGCTATGAATCCAAAAATTTCTACTGTAAATACAGGAATCGAGCATCAACATGGATCAGCAGAAGTCTTTAAAAACTTTCGAATCAAATACTGGTTGTGTGGTTGAAAATAGCAAGTTCTTCGGACAAGGAAGAGGTACTTGAAATAGCTTCAAGACTCAGAAAAATTGGTGCAAGAGTTGAAGTAAAAGAGTGGATCGAGTGGGATTTGGACGAGATTTTTGCTATTAGGGGAAGAATGAGTGAACTCAAGAGTAGAGGTATAGATTTGAGTGAGTGGGAGAAAAGGATTGAAATAATAAAAGATCTATTGAAAGAAGATATAAGTAAGGAAAAATTCGAAACGGAATTCATCAGAAGGATTTTTTTAGACTTGAGGTCTGATGAAAGTGTCGAGAATTCTCATGATCTCTTCGAAAAATTGACCAATAAGAGGCTTATTATGAGAGAAATAGAAAATTTTTTAACAATTAACAAGATTAAGTTAGGAGAAACCTCTGAAATCCCTGATGATCCTGAATTGATAATAGAAACTGAAGAAGCTGGTGAAAATACACGGGAAATAATAAAGGTTAGTTTTTATCCAGTAACCGAGATATATGTCGATGTTTTGAGCATTATGGGGGTTGATTTCAAAAAAGTTTCTGTGGATTTTGAAGAGATAGTTTTAGCCGCAATATTGGAAATAATTGGAGAAATTTTATCTGAGATTGAAAAAAAAGGATTAGGAGATTTAGATAATCTTTTAGAGTTTAGTAGTGGTGTTATTATGAGCAAGAGCTGGGATTTTGTCATCGATTGTAGTGAAATATTCGAAAACATAATTAGATCTCTTGAAAAATCTGGAATATTGCGGGTTTCTGGAAAAAAGGTAAAGCTAAGGAGGGATTGAATGGAAGACATAAGATTTTGTCCTAAACATGGTTTTTATAGAGGAGAACTTTGTAGTTGTGGGTTTAAAGGGGAGATAGTTTTGAGAAAAGAAAAAGTAGAAAGACTTGGGAAATTTGTTTCCGGAGTTTTGAGGCATTTTCCTCAAAAATTCGATCTCGAAATTGATGAAAATGGATGGGTCAACTTTGAATCGCTTGTAAAGGTTGTTGAGAAAAAATATCGATGGGCAAGCAGATGGATACTAAAGGCGCTCGTTTACAGTGATGTTAAAAAGAGATATGAGCTCAGAGATGACAAGATAAGAGCGAGATATGGTCATAGTATCGATGTAAAGCTTTCAGATATGCCTGAAGCAACGGAAGATTCCCTATACTACAGTACAAGTGAAGAAGAAGCAAGTAGATTGCTTGAAATAGGAATAAAACCTGTGAATCAGAGTTATGTACACCTTTCAACGAATTTTGAAAAAAGCATAGAAGTTGCAGCTTTGAGGAGTAAGAAACCCATAATACTTGAAATCGACGCAAAGAAATCTAGAGAAGACGGTATAAAAATTTTAAAAGCAAACGATTTTATTGCTTTAGCAAAGGAGGTGCCTGCTAAATATATAAAGAAGGTCATTCAATATTCTTCGTCGGTGTAGTAGAACTCTTCTTCCTCTTCCTCGTCCCAAGCCTCTTCTTCCTCATATCCTTTGAGATCTTCGAGATCAAACTCTTCGTTCGTATCAACGAGAAGTATTTTACCTTCTTGGTAAATCATCAAACTTCCACAAAACTTGCAGTGAATCTCAACACCCTCGTAGAGATCCGTTATCTCAACTTCCTCTCCACAGGACGGACAAAATATTATCTTCACCGCCATAGACTTAACTCTTGCAAACTTTTCAATTTAAATTTTACGCTCTCGAAGTTTCTATATCCAATCTTGAGAAGCCTTAATATAAATATCAAACCAAAAATTTTTATCGAAACCACTAGCTGACACTTTAAGCTTTTGAAATCTGTTTATTTGAATTTAAATCACCTTCTTTTTAAATTTATTTTCGAATTCTTCCCTTTTTCTAAAAATTTAGTCATCCATACCGAATATTAGATTTAATTATTTTATTTAAAAAATTAAGAAAACAATTTCTTTGCAACCTCAGCAACTCTTCTTCCAAGCATTTTTGCAACTTCCAAATCCTCGCTTTTAGGCTCTCCAGTTGAAGTTGCTCCATAGTAACTTCCCGCTTTGAAAAGCTCTTTCACCGGTGGTAAGCCTACTACTATCATCCCATGTCCAAGCAGAGGCAGAATCATGGAAAGCAATGTTGCCTCTTTACCACCATGTGGCATCTCGTTTGAAGTGAAAACCGCTCCAATTTTTCCCTCCAATTTTCTTTCCATCCAAAGCCTTCCAGTCATGTCGATGAACTGCTTCATCTGCGCTGACATCACTCCAAACCTTGTAGGAGCGCCAAAGATTATGGCATCGTAATTTGCAAGTTCTTCAGGCTTC
>JANXEF010000015.1 GCA_025057895.1 Archaeoglobaceae archaeon
AAATTTTTTTTCATTTGGGAATTGAAAAAAAATTGATAAATAACTGATTTAAGGAGAAGACGGAGTGATGGCTTGAGAAATTGCTGAAAATATATTGCATTCATCCACGACCGCTAAAAAACCATTGGAGTGCTTAAAGTATGCATTTTTAACTCTCCTAAAGTCTATTCTTGGATCCTCTTTTGCTCTGATCACTGAATATTTTTTTGGATCTCTTTCGTTTTTGGTTACAATTATGTCTACGTCGTGCACTCTTTTTACTATGTTTGCCGGGATTTGTTCGTAGATAATCGCAAGCTTGAATCCATGAAATTCTAAAATTTGCGCTCCTTTTGCCCTCTCTAGGTTCTCTGCCAGCTTTTTTAGATACTCTATAGTTTTTTTGCCAATCTCCCTTATGATATGGTGTAGAGCAGTATTTGGTGGTATTACTGTCTGCTCTTCAAAAAGAGACAAGACTACCTCTGAAACAAGATCTATTGAAAAGTCAGGGAGTCGGTAGCCGTACTTATTTTGACAATATATTGGCCCTCTGCAATCTTTATCCGAAATATGCTGGATCTCTGGTAAATCCTTGACCTTATCGTAGAGATCTGCAAAGAAGTACTTTAGAACTAGAATGAATGAACAAGGTAAATCCAAACTTTGATGATGGTCGAAAAAGAATGGGGGGGAATATAAGCCCCCTGTGTCTACCACAATAGCATTTGAGACTTCTGATGTTGGGAGATATAAACGTAAAACCGTGGCCGAGGGATATAGGGTGAGTAAAACAGCCACGGACAAAAAGTCATCTGCATGGCTTTTTCCGGGATGGACCATGATTTTTTTTATTTCACACATTTTTATCACCTCCTAAAATTTTTTTCAGTGGGAGAATTGAAAAAAAGGGAATTAAAAAAAGTTAGCGGTAGTGATACTCAAGCTTGATAACTTCGAGTATATTTTCAGGGGATTCGTTTAAATTAGTAACCCTTAGATAATAACCCACATCCCCTGCCAACGGCTTGGGCTCACCTTGGGCGTTTGGAGCGAGCCCAAGCGCTTTTGCAATCTCGGGGCAGCGGATATAATTAACCGCTCGCCCCGTTATGTTCTCTACCTCCTCAAGGGAGGAGATAGAGAAAATAACTATCCCTCCTCCTAGGGGCGGGGGGATACTGTCGCATAGAAAGATCATTTCACATCACCTCCTAAATTTTTTTTTTCATTTGGGGATTGAAAAAAAATTGATAAATAACTGATTTAAGGAGAAGATTTTAAAAAATTAAAAGATAACTAGGAGATTCATTTCATGTCTTTCATCGCCATATGTTTTCTTAAGTTGCTCTGGCGTTAGTTTTTTCTTTTTCGCAATTATTTCTTCTTCATTGTCAATTATTTGTATGTACCTTCTTAGCGCCCTTGCCAACTCTCCAACTCTAATGAATGGTTTGTAAACCCATATCTTCAATGTTTTCCCATCGTCCTCCCAGTATTCTATGTTTCTACAGTTCTCGTAATCAGTTAGACCAGCGATCGCTCTCATTACAGAATCGACGTCTTTTGAGTCGAACTGTGCTATAATTTTTGGAATCCACTCGACCTCATAATCGCTTTTGCTTTTCAACTCTTCATACATCTCTATTGCTCTTTCTTTTCTCATTATTGCTATTTTACCTCTCCTCGCTATGTATCCTTCATTGATCCTCCCACCTTTCCTCCTGACAATCACTATGTCCTTTTGTATTTTCGCTAACTGTTTATCAATTTCCTCAATGCACTTCCTATATGCATTGCTTTCAATCCATCTTTTTTTCGCTTCCTCTTTACTTCTCTCCATTTCCACTCGCAATTCCTCTTTTATTCTCTCGAACCACTCCTCCTTCTCCTTCTGCAATTCCTTTACCCTCTTCTCGTCTCGGACTGTTACAAGTAAAACGAAATCATTCAGTGCTTGTCTCTGAATTTCAATATGAGTGTATTCGTTGAACCCATGTCTCTCTGCTAACTCTTTTTCGTCTGTTGTAGTGTGACCGCACCTGCAAGTGTATTCCAGTGTAACAACTCTACTACGTTTATTTTCTTGCACGCCCCAAAAAATCTTCCCCTCACAGACTTCATAAATGATATATTCATTTGTATATCCTTTAACTTTCATCTTATCACCTCCTAAAATTTTTTCATTAGAATTAAAAAAATTAAAAAAGTTAAAGAGAATGATACTCAACCCGGAGGACTTCAAGGTCCTCCGGGCCGATTTTCACCTCTTGACCGCTAACGGGAGGGCGAAACTTTAGACGCAAAACATACGCTACATCTCCCGGTTGCGGTTTTGCCTCACCCCTGTTCGGGGCGAGGCCGAGAACTTTTGCTGTCTCAGGGTGGCCTATGTAACTCACAGCCACCCCTACGATCCCTTTCACCTCCTCGAGGGTAGAAGGGGTTATGACCATAACCCCCTTACCCCCAAGAGGAGGAACCAACGCGTTGAGTATGTACAACATTCTGTATCACCTCCTAAATTTTTTTTTCATTTGGGAATTGAAAAAATTTTTGTTAATATCAGTTCTAGGGGCAAGGGTGTTTCACTTTCCGGGTGTAAAATTGAAAGTCGAAAAAAGCTCTAAAAAAACAGTAGATTACAAAATAAGGCTTTTTAGAGCCCCCCCGAAGTTAAAGAAAATTTAAATGGGGGTGAGGGGGGGCATTAACAATTGGATAATAAATGAGTAGGCTTGGCATGTTTTCGGATTAAGTAGAGTTACTAATTTGAAACGATTGGTTTTTGATTTTTAAGAAAAAATTTTCAATTATTTTAGTTTTTTAGAATTTTTAGGCAAATAATCAGAATTACTTAACTTATTTTGCAAAAATAAGTTTTATTAGAAATTATAAGTTTGTTGAATTTTTTGGTGAAACAATAAAACGCTATTAAATTAATCTGTTTCATTTTTGATTATTTGTTTCAATATATGAGTCGATTATAAAAAAATATTTCTTTCTAAAATCAGTTTTAATGCCTTTTTTACGAAACGAATTATGAAACGTTATGAAACGATACTGCGTTCTACAAAAACGAAACAAGTACTACAAAAAGTTTTGGTACTAGTTCCATTTGTTTCAAACTAATATACCTAAATAAATATACTTGTTTCAAATTTATTTGAAACTCCCAATTAGGTTAAAATAAATATTGAAACAAACAAAACAAGTTCCAATTAAAAGAGTTTCATTTTTTGAAAAAGAAACGTATTTTTTATCGTTTATTTTATTGTGCAATATTTCATTAGTTTTTTTGTTTCAAGTGGACCATTACATGTGAACCAATATAAATAATACGTTTTTTTTGTTTCGATTTGATTTTTGTTTGGTACTTGTTTCATTTATTTCATAGAAACAAGAGAACCAAAAGGGATTTTTTAGTTTTTTTAGAACAGAGTTTAAATACTTGATTAAAAAAGAAATGCTAAATGAAACGAAAAATTTATATGAACTTTTAAGGAACAAAAGATATGGCGGTGAGAAAACTTACTAAGGAGCAATTGGTTGCAGCAGTGGTCCTCAGAGCTTTAGGGCTATCTTATGCAGAGATAGGCAAAATTCTAAAAGTAGGAAAAAGCACAGTTTTTAGAGCACTCGAGAACTTAAACGATAAAAAAATTGCAGAAGCGGTAGATCTCTTCCATGCTCATTTATCGGGCTTAGAAGAGAACAGAAGCAGAGATATAGACTCAGAAGTGGCGAAGATTTGGCAAGAAATTGAGAAAATAAAAGAAAAGTTAGGGGCAAAAACTTTAGACTAGTCTTACGTAGTACTTTGCTTCACTATTGTCTTTGAGGATTAGCTTAAGGACATATGGCCCTGGGGGAGCGTTATTTAGATCGTATATTTTTTGTTCATCGTCTAAAAGTATAAGCTTGGCGGCCATTGTTAAGTCTCTTTTTAGTTTTTTGTAGTTTCCGCTACTTACTTCAATTGTTCTATTCTCCATTTGTAATTGTTGAACAGCCCCTGTTTCTGTCAGTATAAGTTCAGACAACTTTTTCTTGCGGCCAGTTTTTTCAGGGGTTTTATCCTCTAAGGGCTTTTCATCTTTTTGAAGAGGGGTTTGGACAATATTTTTTTCTAGTTCATGATCTCTCTTTTCTTGTTCTATTTGTTTCTTTTCTTCTAATTTTTCCTCCATTTTCGTGGGTAAATAGCTTGAATCTTCTTTTATCTCATTTGGATTAGTTATTGCACCACTGCTTTCTCTTTCTTGTTCTAAAAGTTTTTCTTCTGCTCCAGGGGTTTTATCAGGATTCATCTCTACCAATAGAAGTTCGATTGTGTCTTCTAAAACCCCTTCATTTTTAGCCTCTTTAAGCAGTGGTATTATCTCTTCACCATTTGCCTCAACGATTTTTACCGCCTTATCTAGTAAATCTTCTGGGCAGAATGTTTTGAGTTCAACCAAAAACCCTGGTTCCGGGTTCAGGAGATGATCTGCAATTTTTATAATCTCTTCGTCAGATTTAGCTGTAGAGACCTTTAGGAGAAACTCATCTATAACTCCCTTTCTTTTCAGTTCACTAACCCTCTTTGGTCCAAGGATTTTCATTATGTGGACCATGTTTATCTCTGATTTGGGTTTATCAGTGGGTGATTGTTCTGAACTTTTATCCTCGATCTTTTTCTCTTCCATTACCCTCTCAGGAGTTTTAGATTCATCGCTCTTTTCAGTTTTATCGGGCTCTATGACTCTTATACTCCTGTCTTTAGTCACTACAAAAACAGTCGTAGGTTTATTAGCACTCGGAAGGTATTTTTGAATTACAGGATAATCCTCCTCAAAACACCAAACATGTCTCTCTCTGAATGGAGTGTTCTTTTTCATCGTTTCTGTAAGATGCGACTCTTTTTTCTCCGCAGTAGTTGCCTCTAATTCGACTTCGATCGCCTTTAAGTAATCTATGGAGTAAGGATTCATGTAGGGCATTACAACAAAATCAGGCCTTACAGAAGGAATGTTCTTAACAGGAGCTACGTAATATTTTCTGTCGAGATACCAGAGGAGAGCAATATCTGAAAGTTTTTTACCTTTTTCACTCTTGGCCACTTTTCTAAATTCTTCGAAAAACTTTGAAGTCAGGGTTAGAATTCTTTCTCCTTTACCTTTTCTGACAATGTTGATATACCCCTCTGCAGAAAGCGTATTGATCAATTTGTTGAATGTGGAATCTTTTAGATAGCTAACGTATCCATGGATTTGTGGAGCACTGGCTTCTCCACCTTGTTTGTAGATTGCATATAGGATCTTCTGCTTTGGAGGGAATGGCAATTCAATGAACTTGAAGAGGGGGTTGATTGCCTCGAGAGTGAGCTCGACATCTTCAGGGGTATACTCGTCAGTGCAAATATCCTCCAAATTCCTCTTTATAGTTTCTTCGAATTTGTCTACATTTAGAACAAGAGGAGGTATTTGAGCGTCTTCAGGCGTGGTAACAACTCTCACCAAACATTTTCCTGTTGGTAGAGATGGGAGTATTTTGACTATTTCTTCCCCGAAGGCGGGGTCAATGGTCCTAAACTTCTGCACATCTCCAGAAACTTGGAAAAGGAATTTGACTCCTGAATTGTTTATTGCAGCTTGAAAAACTTCTTCCGTTAGTTGTTCAACGTATTGATGTGCTATAATCAAGTGCAGCCCAAATTTTCGTGCCTCGCTCAATATGTTTGCAAGAATTGGTAGGCTCTGTAGAGTTTGGAATTCATCTATCACTACAAAGACATTCTCTTTCTTACCCTTTTGATATCTTCTTAGAACAGTGTAGTAGAGGTTTAAGAGAAGAGAGGAGCAGAGCAGCGTAGAGGCAGTGATTCCAAGCTCAGATTGTGGTATGCTAAAGAGCACTGGCCTTTTTTCATCGATAAGCGAGTCTAGGTCTACAGTAGTTGTGCTGGTTATTTTTCTTAGCAATGGATCCTCTGCAAAACTCTGCAATCTCCCAAGGGTTGAAATAAACGACTGGTCGGGCATGCTTCTGAGCATTTTTTCATGTTCTTTGAAAGTTTCATTTACAATTCCTATGTCTGCTCCGTTGTATATGCTCATTACAATTCTGTAGATCCCTGCCAAAGTCGGATCTACGCCTATTTTGTAAATCTGTCTAGTGACTGTCTGGAGAATATATCTCACGTTTATCGCAGTTTCTGGAAGATTGAACACGTTTGTGAATAGATTCATTAGAACATCTATCGAGATCAGGATCCCTTGATCTCTGTCTTCTGTAGGGGGTAACTTCAAGGGGTTTATTCCGAACGGGGACTTAATAGGATGCAAATAAATTGGGTTTTCGAGCGTTATTGCAAGTTCATCCGCTAGACTCCCATGGGGATCTATGACGAAAACAGGGGATTTTTGTAGCTTGCTAACGATGACTTTCATGAGGTTTGTTTTTCCGCTGCCAGTCTGGCCTATGATGTATACATGCCTATAGAAATCTTCAGGGGAGAGAATGAAATCCTCGCCATACTCAGTTACACCGATCTTAAAGCCGGTTTCTCTTTTTCTATGGGTGGTTGGTGTCGAAATCGTTCTGGTGAAAGTAGTGTGATGAACCGACGGGTCCGGGAATAACATAGAGCTGTGGAGAACTCTTTCAGTTACGATCAAAGGATATGGCCCTAATTCTCCTACTTTTTTAGCTTTTGGGGGGAGCATTTTTTCATAAACTTTATCTGGCTCTTTTAAAACTTTTTTCTTTACTTTTGTCGGAGGTAGATTTATTTTCACCAAATTGATTCCTTCTTCAAGTGTTTCTTTGGAAACTGCAAATAAACAAATTTTTACAAGATAGATCTCATTTTGGAGCCTATTCATGAGCAGAGAAAGATCAGAGGATTTTTTCTTTTTCTGTAAAACATTGTTTTCGAGCATACTCTTCTTCTTATGCAAATAGCCGATGATTTTAGGATCTTTGGAAACCGCATATAGCAATGCGGTGCCATTTGGTAGTTTCTCTACAACACCTGGAAGATCTTTAAAAATATAATCGTTCTGTATCCAGCGCTTTTCAGATGAAAAATCAGCTATGTATGGATAAAAGCCTGGAACCGCTTCTTCAGTCTCGAATGCTATTCTAAGGCTTTCAGCGCTTTTAGGGGATATCAGATATATATAGATTTTATTTGAATTTTCTGGTTTCTCATAGATTAGTGAAAAATATTCTCCTAAGATATTCAGGTCAAATTTCTCGTTGTTTTTTGCAATTCTAGGAATTAAATGATAACAAGTATATCCTTTAAAGGAACCAATTCTTTCAGGGGTTTTTTCAGGGCTCTCCTGGACATTTAATATTTCTGCTAGTCTCTTTTTTAGAACTTGTTCTTCGTTAAAGAAATCCATTGAGGTATCTTTTCTAAAAGGCAACCTCATAAATATCCCTCACTCTACCAGGAGGAAAGCTAGTTGATAAGGACTGCCTGTAGGTCTATTCAACTCCGTTCCAACTGTCGTGATCCCTGCATGGGTTGCATCAACTACTGCAGAAATTAAAGAAGCTGAAGGCAAAGTGGCGTCATTGGTAGCTGATCTCGATGTGCATTGATTTACAGAGCAGTCTATGTATTGTATAGTGCATGGTTCTAGGCAAAAAACCCTTACAGTTCCGACTGAGGGGTTTAAGAATTCATCTAAGACTCGAACCGATATGGCTGCAGGGGATCTTTGAGATGTTGAAACTTCTGACAGTAAATAAGCTGGTGGTGGTGTTTCGGGTTTTGAGATAAAGGACGCTAAGCCTGCTTTTAGCGCATACTGCCCTGGAGGAATGTGTATGGTCACATTACCCATATCATAATCTACGCGCAAACCAGAAATTTTCGAATAAGAGAGCCAAGCGTTTTCTGGAACTTTGCTTCCAATGATCTTGATAGTAATGTTGCTATTTAAGTTATTTTGTACAGTAATTGCTCTTCCACCTCCTGAGGAAGGAGATAGATGAGAAGACACGCTATCTCCTGTAAACATTGGGAGAAATATATTTTTACCTGTTAGAATGGAGCCATCTAAATGGATTTTATCTGTAAAAACCAATCCTGACTCGAGGTATACGGAAACTGGAGGGGTATAAATGAGATTTAGAGTCGCCCAGACGCCCTTACCTTTGAATGTTAATGTGGAAGGTATACTTACTTCAGGGCTTTTGATGTTTTCAATTGTGATTGTAAGGTCGTAGGTTCCTGAAGAAACCATTGCACTTTTTGGAGTTATAAAAAAGGGAATAATCGGATAAGGATACTCCTCTTTTACATTTACTCCTGCTGAAAGCCCTGTGCTAACTACATCCTTCATTTTTGCGGACAAGGTTTTCATGTCTTCAAAAAACTCAGACATCATCCTAGACTCCGCATCCTTACAATAACCTGGTATGCCATAGGCTAAGAAAGCGACATAAACTAAGGAGATTATTGAGAGGAGTATTGAAGCAGAAAAAGCTCCGGCTAGGGCTTGGAGTGATCTATCTTCTTTAAGCACTTCTACCACCCTCTAAACTTACTTTCAAAAATTTGATGAAATCTTCAGGTTCGGAGGGCATCACTGAAATCAATTTCAGTTTTTTGTTAAATTCTATCTCTATTTCCTCTTCTTTTTTCATCCCCTTCTCAGCTATTCTTTCAAAAGCAGGGCTAAAGTTGAATGACGGTTTCTCACCATCTTCAAAAATTTTCGTTCCAAACAAATCTGCGACAAGTCTTATGTCCCCCTCACCTACCAACATTATTTCACTGCACTTTCTCCCTCTGTTTGCAGTAAAACTCATCGTTATAATAAAATCTAATAGACGGAACTGGTCTGATTTTATTTGAAATGGATCTCCTAGCAATCTTCTTGCCACTGATTGTGCATTTGCTCCATGGAAAGTTGTGAGAACTGAGTGACCTATACCCATGGCGGAGAACATTTCACGGACCTCTATTCCCCTTGCTTCGCCCAAAATTATATACTCAGGTCTTTGTCTTAGAGAAGCTTTGAGAAGATCGTAAGTGGTTGTGTTGTTCTTCACTATGAGCGGAGTCCAGTTTAAGTGGGGGAGCATGATCTCATGGGTATCTTCAATTGAGACTATCCTATTAAAAGGAGGAATGAAGAAAGCTGCGGCGTTCATCGCCGTTGTCTTTCCTGTAGCAGTTCCACCGATGAACATCATAGAGCATCTATTCTCTAAAGCGATCCATAAAAGGGCAGCAACTTCAGGGGGCCATGTTTTATTCTCTATCAACTTTTTCGGAGTTAGAGCACTCGCTTTGACCTTTCTTATTGTATAACTTGGTTTCATTGAAACTTCAAGAGTTATACTTACCCTGCTCCCATCTGGGAGTGTAGAATCGACTATGGGGTTGTCAGAGCTAAGAATGAAACCAGATCTCTGAGCAAGACTATGTATGAATCTCTGGAGCTCCTCTCTGCTAAAAGAAATATTTGTAGGAATAAACCCGTATTTTTGATGATACACGAAAACCGGCTGTTCAGGGCCACTGCATGAGATGTCTTCTATGTACTTGTCTTGGAACAAGGGGGTTATCTTTCCATAATATAAGCAGGCATTTCGAATGTGATACCATGCGGAGGATACTAGAGAGGGCTCAAGGTCTCTTTTTATCGCAACTTCTAAAAATGCCTGGAATAACTTCTCCTCTGATTCCTCTCCTTCAAGGGCAGAATACTTGATTACAACTTCTTCTAGGAGGCTATCAAAATTTTCTGGTAGATCTGGAGCTATTACTTCGTATTTGTCTGTTATAGCAATTTTTACATCGCCACAATAGTAGACCTCCTTTGCGTTTGGAGGATCTGGCATTTCGAGTTTTTGTATGCTAATCTCTTTCTTCTTCCTTCGTATCATCAAACACATTAATGTAAGTATATAAGACAAGACTGCAGAAAAGTCGGGTATTATATTAGTTGATTAATTGAGTATCGTCTTATATACCCTCTATTATTGTCGAGGTGAAGGAATGGCTAGGGAGTTATTGAGATTGAGAAATGAGAAGGGATTGAGCGATGCTGTAAGCATCGCTATATTTCTAGGCATAGTATTGGTAATGACGGCAGTGATTGGAAGCATAGCTCTTTCAAAAGTGCCTTCAGGGACCGCTCCAACAGCAAGTATCGCAATCCAGAGCATGGGGAACTTGGTAACAATTTCCCATCGTGGGGGGGAGGGCATAGACTACAAGAATCTAAGAATCTACTTATACACTTACCCTGAGCTGAACTTATTACCAGGTTATCCCACGGTGGGCGACACTACAGCTAAAACAGATGCTGAGCCGATAGGAGTTTTTAACAATGGAGATATCATAAAAATACAGAACTTGCAGAAAGGAGTCTACAAAGTGAGCATAGAGTACGTTCCATTGCAGCAAATGATTGCCGAAGCTTTAGTTACTGTGAACTAATTTATTTTTTAAATAATCTTTTTTTTCAGTTTCTATCAGGAAAACTTCTTCTCCAGAATTTAGAAGCAGATTTCTTGCTTCTCTTCTAATCCTGAATAATTTCTTCCCAGTTATTTCAGGGGGCTTTTTTCTATGAATTGCAGCATAGAGATAGGTTATTATTTCTGCAACATTTTCAAAGCGTTTACCAGAGAGGGACTTCTCGTGTTTTCTGTACAATTCTATGCACTTTTCATAGTCGTATCCATTTTTGATGCATATGTTTTTGATTTTCTCTGCAATTATCTCCTGAGGCAAAGCAGGATGGTAAAGCCCCTTTTCTTTCAAGAATCTAAGAATTTTCATTGCGCTTTTCTTTAGGGATGAGGGAGTATCTCTTCTGATAACCTTCCTGTTTATTTCCTCTGCTGCAGCATGTGCACAAGCAAGCCCTATAGCTTCATAGTGGTAATCGAATTTGCCTTGAGAGAGCACAACCTTTGCTAGGCTTTTTGCTCTCTCTTTTACAGGTTTGGGTAAAGCATTTGTGTAGACAGATACAAAATATTCTACTCTTCTCTCACTGATCTCTTTTTGAGAGGAGTAAAATAAATCTTTTTTTCCAATGTGGTGATTAACAGCGGTATTTTGAGGGGGATAACGTGCAGGAAATAAATCAATAAAACCTACATTCCTCACAACTAAGCCACATACAGAACAGTAAATCTCATGTTTATCTTGAAAAAGCATGCCACCACATTCTGGGCAATTTTCCATGGTTTAATGGATGCTGTAGCTAATATAAGCTTTGTGTTCTCATAGCGGGGTCGCTATGAATGATGGTAGTAATGTGAAGGACATAAATGATTATTCGAATAATCTACACTTTCCTCACTTTCATTTTCTTCATATCAATAGCCTTTCTCGTGGAATCCCCTGAAGGAATGTCGTCTTCTAAAACTTCTTTGAGATCCAAGTTTATTTCTAGATCCTTCTGATTCTTTTCTTCTATTTGGGTGATTTGAGTGCTACTGAAGTTTTTGTTGTTTAAAGATTTGGTTTTTATTCTTCTTACAACTCTTTTCCTAGCTATAGGGAAATAAAATGCACCAAAAAGTAAAGCTTCAAAACTCAGGGCTTTTCTAGGATATAGAGCAGCCATTAACGCTATAAAACCAATTACCACTGCTATCATGATTTTTAGAAGCGAACCTGAACTCGTTGTAAACATTAAAGCGGAAATAGCTATGTAAACAATATGCCTAAGTTTAAAATGCCAGATTAATTTCTCTTCTGCCAGTCCGATATCGTTAACACTACAGAATCTAATATTTCTTGCACGAAAGCCTCCCAAATTTCATCCCTCCGCTATAAGGGGAGTTGTAGAGAATGTTCTAAGTTCTTCACTCGTAGCGACTACTCTAATAGATATCTTCATGTTTTCCGCTTTAAGCAATCCCTCGCCAGGAGAGGCATTTACTAGAGACTGCATTTCACCGTCGGAGAGTTTGTATATATTTTTTATAGCGTCTACCCCTTCTTTTTCCTGTCTTAACAATAAGGCCGTAGCAGCCTGTTCGAGTAGAGTTCTGCCTTCAGGTGTGGATGCCACGTCTTCTACTCTTTGAGTTATAAAAATAAAGTGTAAACCGTGTTTTCTTCCTCTCCTAGCGATGTTCTCAAAAACATGCATGATTCTTGGGGTTCTAATGAATAACCAACCTTCATCGACAAATACAACCGATTGTCTCATCTCTTGCCCAAGGTATACTGAGATTAAAGAAGTAGTCAGGATCTTCAAATGGTCACTTCTAAGCCCCCTCAAACCAAAAATTATTGGTTTAGAAGTATTTGGAGGAGATCCGCTGAAGATATAGTAATCAGGGGGAGAAAGTATGGGTTCCAAGTATTTTTTCATGTCTTTATCACTTTTTTCAATGAAATCAAACATATTTTCTGATGTTGTTGAAAATAGCTCTTTGCGTAGCCTGGGGCGCAGTTGTGGGGGTATAGAGTACACCTCAGATAAAATCTCTGCTACCATGACTCTATCTAAATTCATTCTAATAGGATCTAACCCTAAGGGGGCATTTTCTTTTAGCTGAACACTTGTAGATCCAAAGTAATTCGCGAGAGGAGCGTATTCGCTCTCAGGATCTATTCCATAGATTGGGATTGACCTCTTTTCATGGAGTCTTCGCAAATAAATTTTTGAACTCATGCTTTTTCCACTTCCTGTTTCCCCTAAAATTAGCATCAAATAGTTATGTCTCTTGTAAGGATTAAACACAATAGGATCCCCTGTTCCGGAAAAGCCAAGAAATACTCCTCCATCGTCGACAAAATTCTCTTTTATAAAAGGAAACAGAGCTCGCATAGATCTCGCATCTGCAATCGTTTTCTTAATTGAAAAAAGATTAAAACCTGAAAAGCTGAATCTTACCTCAAAATTGTAAAGACGGCTTTGAAAGAACCGAGGACACTCGATCTCTATACCATAGGATTTCAATGTGTGCTGTAAGTCGACACTTTTTTGTTGAAGTTCTTGTTTGTTATTTGCATGGACTACAAAATATAGGTAGAAAGAAAGGATATCTATCCCTTCTCTTACCAAGTTTATCAGTTCTTCAATATTGGAAACTACAGCAGAGTCAGCTACGCTACCAATTCGAGATTTCCTACTTATACTCACTTCAAAGGAAGAAAGAACTTTTTGGGGGGGCATTTTTTGCCATTGAAGAATTATCTCTTTTGCCAGGCCAAAAGTAGAATAGAGGAACCCTTCAGGGAGATGTGCAGGGTAGCGATATGCTACAAAAACCCTTGCGTATCCTTTTTCCGTGATTAGAGCGTCTGGAAACTCTTTTTGAATTTTTGGACGATCTTTCAAAGGGTTTTTGCAGGGTTGGGCAAAGAAGAGAGGAGGAATATCTCCTTTTACATAGAAATTTGTGTCCACTGTTGGGTATGTTTTGTTTTCAAATTCAACCAAGATTTCCTCACTAACTACGTAGATCATACCTTGTTGTGTTGAAGAGATAAGAGTTTGAAATTCAGCCAATATTGGATCCCTGCTCTCCTCACGGAGAAAACCCATGCCTTGAAGCTCGTGCCAGTTTTCATCCACTTCCTTAGAGAGATAGTATTCAGGGGACAACTTTCTCATCAAAGAAGTTATAGAGAGTATATAAGAAAGAACTGTTTAAAAGACAGTTTTGTCTTATATAGCATTTTACATTTTCCATGAGCTGGATAAAATTTTCAGTGTATGTTGCAATATTTATTGGATTGATGGGGTATTTACTTTCCACGCTTGACGTGGGCACTGTAAAACTTTCCAATGAAATTGAAGAACGAGCTTACGTTCCCATTTCGACCAAAGAAATTGACCAAGTGAACGTAACTTATGAAGATCTGCGAAAAATATTGAAAAACTGGAGCTTTTCTAGACTGGATGTTTCAAAATCCCCGTATATTTTAGAAAAAAAAGAGGAGGGGGAAAACCTAAAGAAATTGCTAATTGAGCTTCTATCTGAAAGCGTAAGAAGAATTACGCCAAAACAATATGCTCACGTTGCAGATCTCGTCGGAGTTTACAATTTAACACTTAACGAAACATTAACTCCCCTAGATTACTCAATTCTCACACCCTATCATCCTTTCAACTTCTCTTTTGAGGCTTATGAGCCCTTTTCTCCATTAAATATGACTTATCCCCCATCTGCAGAAATAGCGATTAATTTTGTTAACCAGAATAGAGGATTAATAACTGCTTATGCGGCCCTAAAGGGCTACAAGACTAAAAAAACCACTTTATGTGATTTTGATTGGGGGTCTTTAGGTTATTATTGTAGAGAACACGAAGTAGTAAACGTCACAGTCGAGGAAGTTTATAATTTTGGTGGGATTTTGGGGAAGAACCCAATAGAGCTCTCATTTGTTTTTCCTGGAGAACATGAAGGCTGCCTTTATAAAGAGTATTCCGTTGAAAATAGTTTTGTCAATTTCTATCTTAGAGTGGGCAGATGCAAAGCTGTTGAAGACTACGTGATCAGTACAGAGCTAAGCAGTAACCGTAGAGAGTTGGAGGGTATAATCAAAAGATACAACTTAATATTAACCGGCTACCATGGGGAGGATAAAATAGATTTTGAAGCCACTTGCGTCTATACTGTCTACTACAGGCCCGAAACTGAAGAATATTTCAAATTTTCCGTAGATTATGGTAAAAAAATCGAGAAAAAAGGTCAGAATTGGAATATAAGTGCCCCTATGGTCTTTATTTCCCTGGGAAAAACATACACAGACTGCTACTACCGAGTGGGCGATCTAATAAAAGTCATCTTGGACAATGAAACCCATGAGATCAGAAGGAATTATGATATTGGAGGATCCTTCTACTATTCCGTACCATCCCCTAGAGGGAGAGAAGAGAAATTGGAATTTTACCTCCAAGAATTACCGCAGTGGGTGAAAGAGAAATTCGAATATGATCCTCAGAGAATCGAGAGTGCTGAAGAGTTGTTGTTAAGAATCTATGCCGAAGCCGCTCGTTTGGCTTCTGAAAAAATAATAAACAAGGATTTCAAAACGATAAATGAACTGTCTCTTTGGAAAAACTTTTTTGGAGAAGAGAGCAAAGATTCCGCTAAGAAAGTAATGGAATACTTCTATCTTGTTCAGATACCTCTAGAGATAAAAGTGAATTCTTCTTTAAATCACGACCGTTTCTATTCTTTTCTATTTAAAGAAGGGAATGAGAGCGTTGTTGCTACGCTCTACACCTTTTTTGAGAATTCTGTTCCGATAAATGCAACAAAAACCAATATAACTTTCTCTCCTTTTGGAAGTTCGAAAAGAGAGAGAGTTGAGACTTATTTGATTTTAGCAGATACTAAGAATACGAGTTTTACTCCTAAGAGTGTTAAATCTAGCTGTGGAGTCATTTCCGTAGCTGAACTAGCATACTATAGGCAGCCAGGTTTTCAGAGGTTGTCTGATGAAATTCTCTCCCTTATACCAGCTGAAATCGAAATGCATCATGGTTATTCATCTCTTCCCGGGATTATTTTTGAGACTAAAAACAAAACTTGTAATCGCTCCTAATTTTTTACTCGCTCAATCTCAAAAGCCCTGCACCTATACACAAGGAAAGAATCCTGTATTCTTCTATTCCTGCATTTGGAATGATCTCAAGAATTTTTTTATCCATGAAGTGGCCCACAAGATCTCTGACAAGTTTGTCTTCTACAACATGGTCTCCAAGGAAAATGGATTCATTTTCTATTTTAGTTTTCTCCCCAAGGGAGACACGTTTGTTCCACCAAAATGTTGGAATAGAGCATATCGTTCTATTCATGTAGTTTTCGAGCAAAGAGAGCCCCTTATAGTAAACATTGAAAAATCTAACATTCTCTAGCCAATTAGCCGTTATTTTATAGATTTTTTCTTCTTTTTCCATTGGGAAATTTCTTTTTCCAAGGATGCCGAGTGCATATGCTGCTTTTATAGGTGTCTCTGAGGAACATGAAGCAGTTAGTTCGTCAAAAGTTATAGGCCTGCCTAAGGTGAACTTCTTTATAGCTGTGTTGGTGATTCTTGCAATTTCGTTGTCTAATATCAAGAGCCAGATTTTGTCAACCCTTCTGAAAGCGAAGATCCCATTTGAAAAGTATCCATTTCCTTGAGGTGTGGCAAAATCGTTCCAATCTATTTCAATTGGTAAATTTTCTTCAACTCTCATGATCCTATAAGCCCCCCTAGATATCCTCGAAATAGGAAGCACGGCATTTTCGAATAACAAAGGTCCATTGCTGTTCAAAAACTTCGGAGTTATCATCAACTTATTAGAGAGAGTATTTAAGAGAGCGATCTTTTGACTTTTTCCACTATAGAAATAGAGTATAATATATCAAAGTTAAGACTTGGCAATTCACTGATTTTCTCTTGAGTCCCCTCTTTCTTCTCTGGAATTCTCTCCAGAGCGTTCTCTAGCTTCCCTATTTTCTCCAGAGCTTTCTACATTACTTCTTCCGTATAGATCTTCAAATACTTGATCAAAATATCTGGTTCTTGCATCATAGAAAGTTTTTTTAGCTTCTTCCGCTTCTCTCGCCTCTTTAGATCTTAGGAAACTATCTAGCGGGTTTTGAGCCCCCATGACTATAGAGTAACCTAAAGAGAACATGCTGAACAACCGTTCATGGAGGGACCTATTTCTTGGTAGGACGTTTTCATTGGTTTCATCGGCGGTTTGGTTTGCAGGAGGATTAGAGTCTTGGTTATTTTGATTATTTTGTCCATTGGATCTATTTCGGCTAGGATATGCGATACTCCTCTCAAAGGTGCCTCTTCGCCCAGTGGGTGGTTGATTTGAATTTTCTTGTCCACCGGACGATTGGTCAGATCCTCCTTGTCCAGGTGGTGGTTGATTGGTAGGTCTATCAATATTAACTTGTCCGCTAGATCCTCCTTGTCCACCAGGGGGGTGGTTAGACCTTCTCTCAACAGTAGTTTGTCCCCCTTGGTTTGAAGCTGATGCGACGTTTCTTGTGGGCATTCTATCAAGTATATTTCTTGTCCCCACTGGCGCCATGGATCCTAATAAACCTGAACTTATCCTCATCAAGGGGGTTGCTGCTGCAAGTGGACCGGCTCCAGATGCGGCAGTGAATATGAACGGAAATACTATCATCGCAATAACAGGAGCAAAAAACTTCGCTAAACCCCCTATCCCTGGCAAAGTCCCTAAACCGACAAGAACAAAGGCTGCTACTGGACCTGCAAGGATCAGGCCTATAAGAAAGCTTATAAAGAATCTAACGGTGCCCCTTGCTAAGGGGAAAAGAAAAGCTATAGCAAGTAGAGGAACGCAAAAGATGATCGCTTTGATCAGAGCGTACCTAATTGCTGCCATCACCGATGCAAACATCATCGCTATTGCTAATGTGCCTCCAAGTGTTCCAAAGAAACTCGAAAAAACACCAAGAGCAATCGAGGCTACAATGAGAGCGACAATGGTGGCAATTCCTGCTGGATTAGCCAAGTCTGCAAAGTATGCTGCGCTCATTGAGACGGAATTACACATAGATACAAAGATTTGATAGATATAGGGAGCAATAAGAATAACAACAACTACTAAAATGGCATCTTTCATTGAATCTACGAGAGATTCGGAAGGATCCCTATCGAAAAAGCCACTTGCAAAACGTAGTATTAGGAATATCCCTATGAAACCTATCGCCACTGCTGTTACCGTATTGTAAATTTTCATGTCGTCGCTGTTAGGATCTGTCATAAATTCAGGTGAGGTGTAGAAAAGTTGATAGGGTATCTGTATTAGCTGATTTATAGGATTATTTTCTGGTCTAAAAGGTGCTGCAAACCATGGTAGAGGGGCTTTTTTTACATTTACGCCTGCCATTGCGGTGCAAACCCCTCCTTCATCGCTTCGAGCTATCGCTATTACCCCATAACTGCCTTCTTCAGAATAAGAATGAGAGAGAGTGACAGTTTGCCCTGGCGAAATTGAAGCGGAATCGATCTGGCCATCACCCCAGTAAACTCTCAAGTTATAAGTAGCTCCCGCTTTGCCATAGGGCATTATGAAATTCAGGGTTGCAGCATCTGTGGAGTTAACCTCCTCTACTTGCAAAGAACATGAACCAATGGCGTTGGTTACTTGAGCACCGAATAGAGCCTGAACTGCCGGAATCATCGCGAAGAAACCTCCGGCGAGAGCTGCAGCTAGAAAATACTTTACACCTCTCTCAGGATTGCCGAGAGCGAAACTGATTACGGAGGCAATTATAAATCCAGAAACGATTGCTATAGCTATCAGGGTATAGGGATCCCCTATTGAGATCCCCTGAACCAGAGCTCTTTGCAAAAGAGTTGCAGTGGAGCCTATAAGAATTCCTGCAACAGCTGAAAAAAACAATTTAGAATTCCATCGCCCCAATGCAGCGAGAACAACACTCAAAACAAGAGTAGCTACCGCTAATACTATACCTACGTAAAGAATCCAGTTCAATAGCGTATTTAATGCTGTGAGTATATCCATTTTATTCTTAAACAGCTAAAAACTCCGACCAGCACTCCAACTCCTTTTTCCCCTTCTTTTTTCCCGCTAATATTTTAGCTTGAGAGTATATAAATTTTGCTTGTTTCGTCTTATATACTTGAAATAACATTAACCATTGATGGTTGAGAGTTTTGGAATCGGAATGATGGATAGCTTTTTATATGTATGCAGTGGCTGTGGAAACTTTTTCAGCCCAGGGTGTGCTTTTAAGTTTGTTGGAGACGTTTACTGCAGTAGTTGTTTAACAAAAATAGACAGAACACCGCTTTTCATGAGGAGTATTGTCTTTAGGCGAGCTGGGGCTTTCAGAACATTTGATTCAAAAGTACCAGTTAATGAAAGATTCTGGGATTCTTACTTTACTTACTGCACTTACTGTTTCAGGGTAAGAATTGGAAAAAGAGAGGACAAATTATGCAATCGTTGTATAGAGCGACTTGGAAACCATTTAGAACATTACGAAGCAATATTTCTCTTTGCAGACAATCTTGCAGAAGAACTTTTAATAGACCTTATTCTTGAAAGTTATGAAGAAGATAATGAATAGTTCATTCAGAGATCGTGTAGTTTAGACAACTGGTTTCTTCTGAAAGAGGAGTTCTGAAGAGAAGAAAGCTTGGAAGTCTGTAGACTATAGCTTTATTCAGCCACGTTTCCTCCTCAGTCCAATAATTGTAGCATCTAACAACAATTTTCTCTCCTTGTAAGCCAAGTTGAAGAGCACAGCTCTCGTTTGCAACAACTATGTCCGCAGATACTTTTTCACAGCTCTCCATTAGATAGGGATACTTTCCAGTATAGTGCTTAACATACCATATCGCTGGCCAAGCTTCTCCAGCGTTCATTAAGAAATAGACAGTCTTAGAGCCTTCAAGCTTCTCTGCGAATTCTCTGACTTCGTAGTTCGTTGGCAAATAAATTCCCGGCTCCGCATAGTTTATTGGATTTATGAAATTGATTGCAATGCATCCGTAGAGCAGAAAGATGGCTGTGAAAATAAAACTCCTCTTCCCCATCACTTTTGAAGCTAAGAGAATCATTGGAAACTCCGCATGAATTACAAGCCATGGAAGCTTTTCCTGTATGTAGCTGAAGAATGCAAAGTTGGCGATGAAAAGGTAGATGAAAAGCTTTGTGAACTCATCTCTTTCCTTCTCCATAAGGAATTTGTAAATCGTGAAAAGGGCTAAGAGCATCGTAGGAGCGTTGTAGAGAAGGAGCAATAGGAGGTGGTAGTAGGGAGGTCCTTTTATTCTTTCACTCACGTGTTGCCCATACCAATAGCTCACCGCTTTTATCATTGGAAAGTTTTCAAAATTGAACACATCAAATTTCCAAAAAGTTGAGAAGAACGTGAGATAGATTGCAAAGAATACAAGAGAGCCAAGAAGAATGTCTACAATCCTTAGCTTTTTGATCAAAAATAGAGAGTATATGGTCATGAAAAACGCAAAAACATA
>JANXEF010000016.1 GCA_025057895.1 Archaeoglobaceae archaeon
TTAGATTGAATGAGAAGAAGAACACCTGATCCTTGGCTATTGGCATTGTTTTTGCTGTTGCAGAAAATTTTTATACTTTTTCGATTTATTCTCTACCTATACAGTTGAAATAATGCACCTCTATGTGGATAAATATAATTCAGTTGGTATATAGAATATGTCGACAAAGTAAATATACTACTTATGCGGATCAGAATACGTGAAGAAGATCGGAGTGAGCTGGAACCTGATCAAGGATTTCTTTGCGAATGGTATTCTAAGAGCTGAAGAGGTTGAATTGGTGGAGATCTCATTTGCGGATTTCAATTTTCTGAAGAGAAAAGATTTGCTTGAGCATATGAGAAGATTGGGAGAAGATTACGAGTTCGATTATACGGTTCATGCCCCTCATCAGGTTTCAAAGAATGGTTTAAGAGTTGATCTTGGCAGAGGAGAAGATTTCGATCTCAAAATTATGGAGAAAACGGTTGAGTGTGCATATTCCTTAGGGGCAAAAGGGATCGTTTTACATGGAGGCGATTATCATGGAACCGCAAGCATAAATAGAAGTATAAAATGTCTTAGGAAGATTTCAAGGCATTGCTCTAACTTGGGAATTTATTTAGCCCTTGAAAATCTCTTCACAATTCCTGAAGCTGTCCGCATAGGAGAATTTCCAGAAGATCTTCTATACATACTCAAAATGGTGAATGACGAGAATCTTCACATCGCCCTCGATGTTGGGCATGCATACATTTCATCTGAGAGATTCGAAATACCTCTTTTGGACTACTTTAAAAAGCTCGAGGATTTTACAATCCACTACCACTTGCATAACAACTTTGGTATCTCTTCTGAACCATGGGATAAGCATTTACCACTCACGACTGGCAAAATAAACTATCCTCCGATTTTAAAAGACCTTAAGGGAAACGTAATTCTCGAGGTAAGAGATGGCGGTGAGAGGGATATAATAGAAAGCCTTAAAATGCTGGGTTTAAAGAAATTGGAATTAGCATGTGTTTTTTAAGATGCTCCTGTCTATTGAGATCTCCGCAATATCAGAAAGGTAGCCGATCAATCTCTCAAAGCTCTCAAAAATGATCTGGTAATTTAGATCCATTGAACCGCTCTTCTCAATCTCTACCTTTATTTTTCCCAATAAGCTCCTAACTTTTTCCAGCTCTTCAAAAACTTCTTCCGCAATTATTCTATCACTCTTGAAGAATGAAACGATCGTCTTTCTTACCAATCCTTCAAATCTTTCAACAACTTCTGCAATCTCTTCATTCAGCGAAATATTAATAGAGACTTCAAAAATCCTATTCAAGTGATCTGAAATGCGCTCAAGTGCTTTTACCGCACTTCTGTAGTTCATCGTATCAAAAAAGCTCATAATCCCTTCTCTACCTGAAAGAGTCAAAAGTCTAAGGAGAAGAAAGTAAAGCCTGTCAACTTCATTCTCTCTCGCAAATACTGAGCTAAGAATTTCCTTTTCTCTGAAACTGCTAGAGATCAGGTTTTTGTAATCCTTTAGAAGGCTTAAGATTACTCCGCACATTTTTTCGATGATAGAATTGATTTCAAAACGCTCTAAGTTGAGAAAGATTTCTAATTGAAGTTCATTTCCAATATCTTCTAGAATCTCCGCTCCCATAAGCATGTCAGTTGCAAACAAAGCCGCTCTCCTTTGATCTTCGTTGTGTATTTTCATCTTTATCGAGCTGAATCCGGCTATGTAATATGCAATTATTAGTCTGAAAAGATGCTTGAAAGTTGCTTTTGGATCGTCTATAAAGTCGATGAAGTCCTTCCCCTTTTTTTGGGAGTGAACACATATCGATTTTTCTCTAATCTCGAGAAAAACAATGTCTCCCTTCTTTAAACCTAATCTTTCAACCCAATCTTTTGGAAGGGTTAGAATATAACTGTTCGTCCCACTCACGTATATTTTCCTTGGCTCGAATTTCATGTAGAAAAGTATACAAACTCATATTTATACTTTCTTGAAATTTTGGATATATATTCCATATATTCACTATTCGATACATATACAATAATCAGATTCATTCCAAACAAAAAAATTCAGAGAAAGAACTGAAATTCAAGAGTCAATAAAGTTATTCTCTTGACTTTGCGCAACTAGGATTCGATTTATTGCTTTTAAATCTATGAGGTGGTAGAGAAATTCGAACTCCCTTACTAGATAGGACTTTTGAATCCAAAATAAAAAAGAAAACAAAAAACCGATAAAAACGAGAAAATAGACGATATAGGCATTTTTGAAAAATAGATAAGAATATAAATTATAATAAATTAAAAAATCTAATGAATTTCAAAAATTCAAGGATTGGGTTAATGGGAAAACCTAATCATCAGCAAAAGAGTATTTGAGCTTGCCTAATCAGGTGCTTGTTAATAGAGAAATAAATACGGCTGAAGATTTAGCTGAAACACTAAGCTGAGTAAGCAGACATAGGGTTAGATTAGACTCAATACTTAAGACTGAAAAACAAGAGCAAGAATAGAAGTAGAAAAGTTTGTAGAAAAAGAAGCGATACATATTTTTCATCAAGCTAAGAGAAACAGAAGTAAAGGAATTAATAATACAAAATTAATAATACAATTCGAAATTAAAAAGCTTGAGACCACTTATAAGGTTTACAAACTTGAATATCTTAAGGACAAAATAGCAGTTTATGGTATGGAAAAAGTCGAAATTACGACATGTAAAAAGTTAGATGAATCAAAAAGGTCTTATGTCGCATTATTTCTTGTGAAGTTTGTCAAAGAAATCCTAAAAGTCCAAACTACTCTACAACCAAAAAGACTACAGAGCCGTCAAGAATTTTTAGTAAAAAGAATTTCGTAATAGAAATTACCTCAATCTTAGACAAAAAAAGAAAGTTTATTTTCCCCACAAAGCTCCGTAAATTTACTATAACTTTCTAATGGACAATGCTAACAAATATGTTGATAACTTAGAAGTTAAACCTGCAGATATATCTGATATAATTGAGTTATATTCAAGGCAGACTTTCATTTTTATTTTCCGAATTGCGAAAAGTGAAAAGCTTTAAGGATTTTTATCAGATTGCTTATAATTTTCTATAATCGCAAAGTTTTGATGTTTAAGGGATTTTGCTCAAAACCAAGAGCTTCAATCCCTTCTTCGATAAAACCCTTCTTCCCCTTAAATTGCGGTAATGTGGCTTTATGTAGATCAGCTCATCTGCAGAAACAGAAACGAATTCTGCGCTCTTAAACTCCATTTCATCTCTCGGTTTAAAATCGGCTTTGCCAGCTTCTATCTCTTTCCTAATTTCTTCATCTATTTTCTTTATCTCTTCATCTGTATAACGTGGTAATCTCATAACTTCATTTCTTTCTCTTTCTATAAATCCTTTCCTCATTCTCAGTTGCATCTCTCGCTGTGATAACGTAGTAAGAGTCCTTTATTTTCTCCAAAACTATTGATAATCTTTCCATTAGTTGAAGCTATTACCACGTATCTCTTTCTGTGCTTTCAGAGAATAAGTTTCTCATATTTTAAAGCATTTTCAACGTCTTTTCTGCTTATACCATGCTTTGTGATGTGGTTAAGGTTTCATTAGTTCCAGATTAAGCAAAATTTAACCATGCTTTTTCTCTTTAAAGTTTTAGCTTAGATTATAAATAGATTGGCAAAAAAGTAAGGTGGCAAGTAAGGAAAAATAAGTAGTATAATGCTCTAAATTGCTAAGACTGGAAAAAATGAGCTTTTAATATTATTGTATATTATTTATCATATTAACTTCACTCTTTTTGCTTAAGGGTAATAAAATAGCATTGCGAACGCAAATCCGATAATGAAAGTTATCTTGTTTCGAAGTAGAAATGAAGCTAAGAAACAAGTCTTTTTACTTCTTCTAAATCTTCTTTTTCTTTAACTATGTGTCTAGCGGTGAACGGACTTGAAAGTTAAAAAAGTAAAGATGTGTTCTTCTGCGATAATTGTTAAACCTACTCCAACTCCATCTTCAGCTTTCATATTTCATCTACTTTTTATTCTTCTTTCTTCTTTTCTCTAAAACAGTTTCTGTGTAAACTTTTACGTATTTGTTAGTTTTTCTTCTAGTTCATCATCAGAAAATCCCTTCTCAACTGCAAGCTCATTTCCGACCTTCGTTTTGAAAACTATGACTTCTAGGCTTTAATCAGCTGGATGTTCTTTTTTTCAATAATTTTAATTCTTTTCACAGATCCGACTCTTTATATACTTTGAAGACAACAAAAAACCATGAGCACGAAAATCCATTTGTCCGGACAGAATAAAAAGGCAGAGAAAAGCCCAGAAAGCCAAACAAACCGCTTAAGACCGAGATTACATATAACACTCTCTAAAGAAGTCTATGACTATCTGAAGAGAAATGTCTCAAATGCTTCAAAATTCATCGAAAATCTCGTTAAAAGCTTCAAAGACCAAGTTCAGCAAAATTTTATTCTCGTTTCGAATGCGGGGGGAGGGATTTGAACCCCCGAACCCCTACGGGATAGGACCCTGAATCCTACGCCTTTGGCCACTCGGCAACCCCCGCCTTTATTATTTACTTTTAACTCGAATTTAAATACATCCACCTGATGTAGATTGAAAAGAAATAATTTATGGTCCTTTTACACACATGATGTTATAGTCGAAAAATTATTCGGTCACTTTTGAAGTTAGATGCCTAAGAACAATTGCAATGAGCTAGGAATTCGAATTAATACATTAACTTAATTACGATTTTGAAAGAATAATTTAAAAAGCCAAAATTGGCAAAGATCGTATGAAAATTTCGTTAATCGTGATCATCTTCGCATTATTCATAACTTTAGTCGATGCAAAAACTGAAGTTATAATTCACTTTGATAAAGAAAAGGTTTCAATTGGAGAATTTTTTAAAATAAGTGTCAAGATCAAACCGGAAAAACCAAGTTCTGTCGAGATTTTGATTTCAGGAAAAGGTGAAGTCTTATGGCTTTGTAGAAATGAAAGTAAAATTTCAAGCGTTTTAGAAGGTTGTGGAGCAGCTGAATGGAACGTGAGAATCCCAGAAGATTGGGAAAGTGGAAATTATATCCTGAAAGTAAACATTCATGAAGGTTCAACGACTTCTGAGTTCTCTAAAACTTTTGAAGTAATAAGACCTAGGATACTTAAGATTGAGATTCCAGAACTAGTATATCAGGGAAAGAAAAAAGCTAGAGTGATAGCTGAAATTAGTGAAGCTTCGAAGGCAAAATTAACATTCAAAATAATTGGTAAGAACTTTAGATTCGAGATTGAGAATATTTCCTTTGATGAAAAAGGTATTGCAGAATTTTACATCGATTTGAGATCAAAAAGCATTGAAGCTCTAAAACCAGGTTATTATTTGGCTGAGTTGAAACTTTACTATAATGGGAAACTCTACGACTCACGAAGCTCAACAATCGAGATTGTAAACTCCAAAGTTAAAATAGTTTTTAACGAAGAAATAACAGCAGGCGAACCGCTAAGAGTAGAAATATTTACGAATCGAGAAGGGGATACTGAATATAACGGAATCTTTGTCGTTTTTACTGGAAAAAATTACAAAGTAGTTAGGTTCATAGAACTCAATGAAGATGGAAAGGCTAAAGCCATATTCGAAACAGCTGGTTTGAGTGATGGAGATTATAAGATTTATGTAAGAGATACTGCTCTAACACTCAAAAACATCGAATTTAGAACTTTCAGCGAAGTTTACTATGATCTTGATCCAATGAACTCGGATTCAGGATTTTTCTATGCTCACGATGATGTTTTAATCGTAAAAAACCTTAGGATCATGAAAAGCAAAAGCGTGAAAACAAAAGCAATTTTATCTTTTGAACCATCTGCGAGTGAGGTGAATTGTAGTGAAACAGCAAAGTTTGATTTAATTCTTTCGGGGATGAGTAAAGGGTTGTCAAGTTATGAAATTCGCATTTTGGTTTCTAACAACAGTGTTGCAAGGATATCTGATGTAGCCTTACCCAAATGGGCGACTGAAGTTTATAAAACGATTTTGGATAACAGTATAGAGATCAAGGCTTTCGACCTCGAAAACATGGTTCATGGAGATATGAGAGTTTCGATAGTGAAATTGGAATTAAAAGGTTTTTCAGTAGGTTCGAGTGAGATAAAAGTGGATAAAAGAAAAATTAGTAGCGATGAAGGAGATGATGTAACTTCAATTAGCTTGGATGGATATTTATTAGTTAAATCATGTGAAAAAGTTATGGAGGACTATCTTGAGAATGAAACCAATCTTGGAAATTTCGATAGAGCTGTTGTTAATGAAAATTCTTTTAATTCTGGAAAAAAAACTGGAGAGAATGAAAACAAGAATGGAATTGAGTTAATATCAGAGACAAAAAATTTTGAATTGAGGAAGGGAGTTCGAAAACCAAAGATGTTGCAACCAAATCCGAATGATTTAATTTTAATCTTCTTTACAGGTATGCTATTTGTATCAACTTTACTCGTAAAGAAGATAAACTTGAAGTGGAAGCGAAATCATGGTCCATGATGAGGATCACGTTGCGAGAGTGATTAGAATTGCAAAGTTTTTAGCTGAAAAAGAAGGAGCAAACATTGAAATCGTGTTGAAGTCAGCAGAGCTCCATGACGTAGCAAGAAATTTTGAAAATCACGCATTTGCATCTGCAATGGTTGCTGAGAAAATTTTAAGAGAACAAGGATTTGACGAAAAATTCATCTTTGCAGTTAAAGATTCAATCGAAACTCACTCTTTTTCTACGAAAATTGAGCCTAAAACCTTAGAAGCGAGAATTTTGAGTGATGCTGATAAACTAGACGCAATGGGTGCTGTTGGTGTTGCAAGAGCTTTCATGTTCAGCGGAGAAAAGGGTAGAAGTATAGAAGATACTTTAAGACACTTTGAAGAGAAGCTACTAAAGTTGAAGAATAATTTATACACAGATACAGCAAAAAGAATTGGAAAAAATAGACACAGATTTCTAGAGTTGTTTTACGAAGAGATAAAAAGAGAGCTAGCATTTGAGGATTTTGATCAATAGTATTCGAGTATCCTATAATAAGTGTCTCTTCTTGCAGGTATCTTTCCAACAGATTTTATTGCATTAACTATTTCTTCAACCTTTGCAGGTTTAAAATCCTTTCCTGTTGCTCTTATCACACTCTCCTCAAGCAATGTTCCGCCAAAATCATTTGCCCCAAAGAAAAGGGAAAGTTTTGCAATTTCAAAGCCTTGAGAAAGCCATGAAGCTTGAATATTCCTAAAGTTGTCGAGAACTATTCGTGAGATTGCCAAAACTTTTAGATACTTTGTTGCTCCTACTTTTGGGATGAAATCGAGCTCGGTATTTCCTGGATGAAAAGTCCATGGAATAAAAGCTATAAAACCTTTTGTTTCGTTTTGAAGATCTTTTATCTTTAATAGATGCTCTATTATATTTTCCTCATTTTCCAAGTGACCAAAAACCATTGTTGCAGTAGTTGGTATTCCAAGTCTATGGGCTGTCCGCATAACCTCGAGCCATTCTCCAGCATTGCACTTTTTTGGACTTATTTTCTGACGAACTGAATCCACTAAGATTTCCGCTCCACCGCCCGGTAGAGAATCTAGACCAGCATTTTTTAATCTCAAAAGAACTTCTTCATAACTCAAACCTTCTAATTTTGAAAGAAAAACGATTTCAGGAGGTGAGAGGCTGTGGAGATGAATTTGGGGAAATAATTTTTTTATCTTTGAAAAAACATTCTCAAACCATTCGATGTTAAGCTCTGGATTCATACCGCCTTGGAGCATGATCTGTGTCGCTCCCATTTTGGCTGCTTTTGCAACCTTTTCGATTATCTGTTGCTGGGATAAAATAAATCCCTGATCTTTTGCGTAGAAAGCGCAAAACTTACACTTTGAAACACAGATGTTGGTGTAGTTTATCGTCGCATCTATCACAAAAGTAACAGTTTTTCCACATTTATTTTCTACGATTTTGTTTGCGATTTTTCCAAGTTGTGGTAGAGATAAATAGAAGAGTTCAGAGAAGTCGGTACTCATAACACATCTCTTTGAACACTTCAATAGACTTTCTTTCTCTTTTTCCAAGTTTGTGAATTAAGGAAGAGAAATAGTGATATAGAAACTCTTCTGGAAGTCGAAACTTTTGACTTGCTACCCCCACAACTTCTTCAATATTTCTCCTTCCCCAATTAACAGATTTTATCACTTCCTCATCGATTCCATCCACTTTTGAAACTGCTACACCAAAAACTGCTGGAAGTCCAGTTATTTCTTTCCACTCCTCACCAACATCCATGAGAACTCTATAACGCATTCTCGCCTTTATTGCCTCATCTCCAATAACCAGAGCATGTTCAAAATTTTTCAACATTTCTTCAACATTGCAGTCCAGTATCACTAGTTCATTGATGAGTCCCTTCACTTCTTTTATTATTCTCATCATGTTTGCAGAAGTCATAGATTGCGCTGTTATCGCTACAGGAGAATCATCAAATCTATTTCGTTTAGAGATAATCACAACACTGTACACTTCCCCATCAGAAGCTATACAAAAACGATTTGGTTCATAATTTTTTCTTATCAATTCAAAAGTTGGAATTGGTGCATAAACGATCTTACTTTTCTCGAACATCTCTACAAGCTTTTTTGGAGTACTTTCAATTATTTGATATCTACTATCTTTTTCAAGCTTGTAATATGGAAGAAAGTTGTTAACAAACCCAAATTTTCCGATCCTCATAGATTCTCAGTATATTGAAAAAGGCATCTCTTTCAGCTGGAATTTTCTCTGCGTTTTTAATCAATCTAAGTATTTCTCCCATGTTCAAACCAGTAGGAGTCTTTGCTCCGGCAGAGTGTGCTATTTTTTCCTTACCAACAGTCCCATCAAGATCGTTTGCTCCATAATGCAAGGCTATCTCTGCAAGCTCTAGTCCAAGCATAACCCAATAAGCCTTGATACCACGGAAATTTGGTAAAGTAAGTCTTGAAACTGCTATAGTTTTCAGAATATCGACTGTAGATGGCTTTGATTTGAATTCAGTGCCCTCTGGATGAAATGGAAGAGGGACGAAAGCTAAGAAGCCGCTAGTTTTTTCCTGTAATTTTCTTAGTCTGTACAAATGGATTGCTCTATGCCTTAAATTTTCAATATGTCCAAAAAGCATGGTTGCATTACTTTTTATTCCATTATCGTGGGCAATTTTCATGATTCGAAGCCATTCTTCGCTTTTACATTTCTTTGGACAAATCTTTTTTCTAACACTGTTCACAAGGATTTCAGCCCCACCACCAGCTAGAACTCTTAATCCTGCTTTTTTCAATCTTGAAAGGAACTCTCGAACACTTATCTTATCTTTCTTAGAATAATAAGAAACTTCAGCTGCGGTCAGTGCTTTTATCGTTGCAGAACATTTAGATGAAATTTTCCGAAATATCTCTTCAAAGTACTCGATTCCGAGTTCTGGGTTGTGTGAACCAACGATGTGCAACTCTTTTGCGCCTTTCTTATCTGCAATTACTGCCTCTTTCACAACTTCATCAACTGGAAGAGTGAACCCCTCTTGACGATGATAAGCACAGATCTTGCATCTGGTTTCACAGATGTTGCTATAGTTTATATGGGCGTTGATAGAAAAAGTCACAATTTCCTCTTTTTTAATTAGCGAACCAAGTTCGTGTAAGTCTAATTTGAAAAGATCTTCTATCTCCTTAACCGACATCATACAACACATCTAAAAATGGTTTTTTAACTACTCCTCGTTGTTCTGCAAGTTCAAAAATCACTTTAATTGCTTTTTCAACATTTCTTGACATTTCTAGAGTGTTTTCATTTACATACATTTTAACGAATTTTCTTAATCTTTCTCGATCAAGACCTCTTGAAAATCTCTCCGCATAATTCAAAGCCTCCTCCACGTTCTCTATTGCATATCTCACGCTCATTTTCATCATTTTAAGGAATTCTCTTTGAATTTTAATGTGAAGATCTCTTTTTATCACATTAATTCCTAACGGTAAAGGGAGCCCTGTGATAGAATTCCACCACTCGTAAAGGTCAAAAATCTTTCTCAGTCCATAATCCTCAAAGTTCAGCTGAGCTTCATGAATTAAAAGTCCTGCATCGACTTTTTCTGTTTTTACGGCTTCTAATATCTTATCGAATCTCATTTCGACTGTTCTTGCTTTGCATGAGAGTTTGAGTAGAAGAGAAGCTGTAGTATATTTTCCCGGAATTGCGATCAAAGCTTTATTGAGGTCAACTCTCTCTTTCGCAACCACTATTGGCCCATAACCATCACCAACACTTGCACCTGAGGAGAGAATACGATAGATTTCAGAGACGAAAGCATAAGTGTAAACAGAAATCGCTGTAACCTCATAAATTCCACTCATTGCCTTTATATTCAGTGTTTCAATATCCTCAACGATGTTCTCCACTTCAAAAAATAGAGGGATTTTACGGTTGAGCATAGCATAGAACATGAAGGCATCATCTGCATCGGGAGTGTGTGCAACTCTGAAGTGCATATGAAGAGTTGAAGAACATGTTAATAATCTTAATCTAAATTGCTTTTTCAATCAGTAAGTCTTCTTTTATGATCTAATTCTCTTTCAATTTTTTAAAACCAAAGTCTGCTATCTGACCAAAAAAAATTGATCTGCTAGTTCAGTTCTTTGATTAATCTTTAAATTAAGTTAAGATTTCCTTATCATTGCAAAAAGATAGAGTATTGATGCAATAAAGGCAGAGATCGCACTAGCGGAAACTGGAATTGAAAATGAGATTAAAAAACCAGCTAGTAGACAGAAAAAGGTTATTGTGGATGAGTAAAGAATACTCTGTTTGAAATTTCGAGCAAATGTTTTTCCAACTGCTGAAGGAGCAACGAAGATAGCATATGCGAGTACAGCTCCAACACTGCGAATAACTGTGACGACCGAGAGAGCTATTATTAAAACCAGAATTGTATCGAGCAACTTCACATTAATCCCTGAAGCTTCTGCACCTTCGGGATCAAAGAGGAAAAATAGGATCTTTTCATAGAAAAATCCAAAGAGAAGTAAAACTATTACAGTAGTCATAACTAGGTAAAAGATATCTTTCTCTGTTATCAAATAAAGTTCTCCGAACAAGAAAGCCCAAATTTTTGTAGAAACGTTTCGAGAAATGGAGAGAAATATAACGGCCAGAGCCATAGAAAGAGCAAAAGATATGCTGATTCCGGTGTCTATATTGTAGAATTTTGAGAAAAGAGTAGAGATTGCAGAGAATAGAATTGCAAAAAGAGTTGCAAAAACGAAATAGTCCAATTCAAGACCGTAGGATGATAGAAGGAGCGATAAAGCAACACCTGCAAGTGCTGAATGTGCCACAGTTGCCACTAAAAAAGATGCTCTCCTAAAAACCGATAGACTACCTGATACTGAAGCGATTACGGAGATTAAAGTAATGGAGAAAAAAATACTATCCATGCTGATCTCCGTAGAGGGGGTGAATAATTCCTTCTTCGCAGATTACAACTGGAATCTCTGCTTTGTAAGCTTTGAATAAATTTTCCTTAGTAAATACGTCGTTCGGCTTTCCAAAGGCTATTAGTTCTCTGTTGAGAAGCATGACTCTATCTACAGCATGAATAATTGGATTTATGTTGTGAACAACTGCTAAAACTGTTGCATTGACTTTTTCAAGGATTTTAGTGATTTTTTCCTGACTTAAAACGTCAACACCATTGAAAGGTTCATCAAGAAGTATCATTTTCGGATTTTTCATCAAAGCTCTTGCTATCAAGACTCTTTGCTGGAATCCACCACTCAGCTCCCGGAATAGGGTTTTCATCTTATCGCAAAGCTCGAAATCTTCTATTATTTCCTCATTGAGTTCTTTTGAGTTCATTCTCAGAACATCTATAACTGTTATTGGTAAATCAGTAGACAGTGTACTTTTCTGGGGGACATAGGAAATCATTTCAAGAATCTTTTTACAAGTACTTGGGTCTTTTCCAAAAACCAAAATCTCCCCCTCTACTTTTAGCAATCCAAGAATGCATTTCAATAAAGTTGTCTTTCCAGCACCATTTGGACCAAGAATTGCGATGAATTCGCCGTCTTTTATTTCAAAATTCAAATTTTCAAGAACTTTTTTTTTCCTGTAAGAGAAGCTTAGGTTTTTCGCTTTGATCGCCATAGAATCACCAAGAGTATTGCTTCAATCACTGCTATTGCTCCGAGTATCAGAAGAGAGAACTCTCTTTCTCTCCTGAATTCGGGATTTGAAAGTTTTACAGCGTTTAAGATCATTCGAAATTCGTAGCTAATGTCCGAAATTACATCAACTTGTGAAATTCCACATCCCATTTCTTCTGCTATCTTCTCAGCAATCTCTTCGATCTTAGTACCCCTCTGATAATCCGCTATCACAACTATACACTCTCCCTTGAGTTTTGGAAGCTGAACTGCGCTGGGAGGTATATCCTCAGGAAACGCGAATTTTACATTTAAGCTTAAAGCATAGATTGCATATGCAGTATGCGGATCCATTGCAATAAAATCGTAGTCTTTGACATTTTTCACAATCTTATTAACATCATTTTTTGCACGGTTTAGAGATTCCACGAATTTTTCAAGATTTTTTTCGTAAAATCCTGCTTTTTCAGGATAAAGTTCGGAAAGTTTTTGCTTTACTTTTGATGCAATTTTCACAGCATTCTCAGGATATAGCCAGTAGGCATGGAAATTTTCCCCCACTCCTGGAAAGCTTATAATCGTGGCATTGTAATCCCCAAAATCAAGAACTTTATTGTTTAACCTCTTTAATTCCTCTTCAAAACCTATAAGCTCTGAATTTGCAAGAACGAGAAGTTCGGTATTTTTGGCTCTTTCTATATCTCGATAACTCAAAGAGAAAAGATGGGGATCGGCATTAGAAGGCAAAATACTTTCTACGTTTTCTCCATATATCTCTTCAACCAATCGTTCAAGATCTGGAATTGAAACGACAACACTGGCTTTTACAACTGGAATGATAAGAATTAAAATTAGGGTATGGGTTTTCCGCATGGGCAAGTCACCTTTTGACCATATTTTTTCTCGATGAATTTTTCAAATTCTTCTCCAATATCTAAATCGATTTTTGATGCTTCAATGCATATTAGCTCTTTTCTAACACCTAAATCCTCTAGTAAACACTCGAGAAGTCTATGTCTTCTGATCAACTTTTTTCCCTCTTTTAAACCCTTATCAGTTAACAAAAACCCTTTTCTCTCTAAATAGACACCATAACCAAGTTTAGACATCTTTATCAAGATTTTATAGGCAGTAGATTTTGGAATATCGAGTTTTTTTGACAGATCGCTTGGTCCAACAACGTAATTCCCATTCTCCCAAGCGATGAATAAAGTTTTTATTATAAACTTTGTTTCCATAATGAACATCATCTCCTGTTTTAAAAATTTTTGATCTGAATTTCAAATAAAACTATCATTTTTTAATTTTGAATCAAATCATAAAGAATTTTATCCGAGACACCGCATCTCTACAATGCCCGTAATAAATCTCAAATGGAAAGAACTCGAAAAACTCGTAGGAGCAAATAAAGACCTAATTCTGAAAAATTTACCAATGATTGGTTGTGATATTGAAAGAATTGATGACGAAACAATTTCAATCGAGTTTTTTCCAAATCGTCCAGATCTTTACAGCATCGAAGGTGTTGCAAGGGCTTTAAGAGGTTTTCTTGGGATTGAGACTGGTTTAAAGGAATACAAAACAAAATATGGGGGCTGGAAAATTTTTGTTGATGATAGTGTCTTGTCTGTGAGACCAAGAATAGTAGGATGTGTTGTTAAAAATTTGGAGATGAGCGATGAGGTTATAAGAAGTTTTGTGGATGTTCAGGAGGATTTGCATTGGACTATTGGAAGAAATAGGCGTAAAATGGCTATAGGAATCCACGATCTCGGCGAAGTTTACTTTCCTCTCAGATACACTGCAGTAAACATCAACTTCTCCTTTATCCCACTAGATTTCAACAGAGAAATGACGGTTGCAGAGATTCTTAGGGAACATCCAAAAGGCATGGAGTATGGTTTTATACTCGAGGGGAAAAATTTATTTCCTATGATAATTGATTCAAAGAATGAAGTGATCTCTTTTCCACCAATAATCAATGCTGAGAAGACAAGAGTCACAGAAAAGACAAGAAATCTTTTTATCGATGTAACGGGATTTGATGAATATGTGGACAAAGCATTGAAGATAATAGCATGCATGTTAAACGACAGAGGAGGTGAAATCGAAACTTTGGAAATAATTTATCCAGACAGAAAAGAGATAACTCCTAACTTGTCTTCTAGTAGTTTTAGAGTAAGAAAAAGCGAAATTTACTCTCTTCTTGGATTGGAAATTCCTGATAAAGAGATAATTTCCGCTCTGGAGAGAATGAGATTTGCGTGTAGAGAAAATGGAAACTATCTAGAAATCCTTGTTCCTCCATACAGAGCTGACATAATGCATGAGTGGGACATCATCGAAGATATTGCTATAGGTTACGGATATGAAAGAATAACGCCAGAGTATCCGAAGACGAGTGCAATTGGCGAATCACACCCTTGGAACGAATTAAAAGAGATTGTTAAGGAAATAATGATTGGTCTGGGTTTCATAGAAGTTATAACCTTTACTTTGACAAGTGAAAAATCCTACAGTAATCTGAGAAGACATGCAAAACCTTGGAAAGATTACGTCCCTCTGATGCACCCCCTAACAGCAGATCACACAATCGTAAGAACTGATTTGCTCTCGAAATTACTTGAAGTTCTTGCTTTAAATCGGCATTGCGAGCTACCGATCAAGATTTTTGAAGTTGGTGATGTTGTTGTAGGTATTAAGAACAGACTCAAACTTTGTTTTTGTATAATGAATTCGAAGGTTACTTTTGCAGAACTAAGAAGCTATGTTCAGGCTTTCATGAGAGAAATAGGACTTGAATGGAAAACTGAAGAATTGGAGGATGGAGCTTTTATAGCAGGTAGACAAGGAAAAATCATTGTTAATGGAAAAAATGTTGGAATTTTTGGTGAAATACATCCAGAAGTATTGGAAAAGTTTGGAATTCCTAATCCTGTTGTAGCTTTCGAAATCGATCTAGATAAGATCTTCAACTGCGGAGAATTGCTATGAAATACCTTATACTCATCCCCGATGGTATGGCAGATTGGAGAATCGAAAGACTAGGTAAAAAGACACCGCTTGAAGTAGCAGATAAGCCTAACATGGATTTCATTGCAAAAGAAGGGGCCTGTGGTAAAGTGAACACAATTCCCAACGGATTTGAAGCTGGAAGCGATATAGCGAATCTTACTATTTTGGGAGTAGATGTTAGGAGATATTATACTGGTCGTGGTCCTATCGAGGCACTTGCAAAGGGGATCAGCGCTGAACTCGTTTTTCGTTGTAACCTCGTGAAAGCTAAAGAAATTATGCTTGACTACGCTGGTGGAAGGATTAGTGATTATGAGGCAGTGGAGGTAATAAGACAGCTAAATTCAAAAAAGAAGTTTGATTTTATTGAATTCTATGCAAGTAAAAGCTATAGGAATCTATTAGCGATAAAAAAAGAGTTCAAAGAAGTTAAAACTTTTCCACCTCACGACATTCAAGGAAAAAAAATATCGGAATATTTACCGAGAAATGGAGAACTTGCAAAGTTGTTGATCGAACTAATCGAGTGGTCTAAGATGGTTTTGCCAGAAATAACAAATAAAGCTAACATGATTTGGCCTTGGGGAGGAGGAAGGATGCCAAAGTTTCCAAAATTCGGTGATACTTATGGACTGAAAGGGGCGATGATCTCAGAAGTGGATCTACTTAAAGGTATAGCAAGGGGATTGGGGTTAGAATTCATAGAAGTTGAAGGATTAACGGGGTATGTGGACACAAATTATAAGGGGATCGTTAGACATACACTGAAAAATCTCAAGAACTTCGACCTCGTTATAGTACACACGGAGGGAATAGATGAAGTAAGTCATGAGGGAGATTTGGAAGGGAAGATCGAAGCTATAGAAATTTATGATGAGCGGATTGTGGGTAAAATTCTTGATAAATCCGATTTGAGTGAGCTTCGAATTCTTTTGCTTCCTGATCATCCAACTCCAGTAGAATTAAGAACACACGTAGCTGAGAATGTTCCTTTTGCCATATACGGTATCGAAAGAGATGAAGTTAAGACTTTTTCAGAAATTTCATGTTTGAAAGGAAAATTCGGAATTATAGACGGACTGAAGTTGATGGACTGCTTTTTGAGGTGATTGAGTGGAATGGATCAAAAAGAAAGGATTAATTCCTTAAATATACAAAAATAATGAATTTGCTCTTTGGAATAAATCAAATGGTATTTACAGCCTCTATTGCGGCTCAAAAATGTTGAATAAGTGGCTAAAAAAGCATTGGAAAGAAGTTTAATTCTCAACCCAAATTCTCAAGATAACCTTAGAATAGTAGCAGCATTGATAATAGGGAATAAATTAAATATACTCTTTACAAACGAAAAGTTTTTATCGACTAAAGATACAGCCAGACATGAATTATCGCATTCTTTCGAGACCAAGTTATAGTATATTGGAGCTTGAACTTTTCGACGGTGAAGAAATCTTTGCTGAACCGGGGGCAATGGTTTACATGAAGAATGTCGATCTATCTCCAACAATGAGAGGCGGAATATTCGGAGGTTTGAAGAGAACAATACTTGGTGGAGAATCTTTTCTGATAAATAGATATATCTCAAAAGGTAAAGGACTTATTGGATTGGCTCCACCATATCATGGAGATATAGCTGCGATAAGGCTATCGGGGAGACTATATGCCCAAAGTGGTGCTTTTCTTGCCTCTTCTCCGAGTATCAATATAGACGTAAAATGGGGAGGAGCGAAGTCTTTCTTTGTAGGAGAAGGAATTTTTCTTTTGAAAATCGAAGGTTCGGGGAATCTCTTTCTCTCTTCCTTTGGGGGTATAGAAATGCTTGAAGTCGATGAAAAGCTCGCTGTCGACACAGGACACGTAGTTGCTTTTGAAGACTCACTAGATTTCAAAGTTAGAGGAGCAGGTGGATTAAAAGCGACTTTGCTGAGTGGGGAAGGTTTGGTTGCAGAGTTCAGTGGAAAGGGAAAGGTTTGGATACAAACAAGATCTATTTCCGAATATATAGGCTGGTTATCTTCTCTTATACCCTCAAAAATCAGACGTTAGCTATTCATTTATTTGAGAGAAAAATATTTTTCTCTCTTTTAATGGTATCGAGTTTTTTGAAAGTGTAGAGAATCCGATGGATTGCAGTGAAGTGACTTAGAATAGCTATGATTAACATACCTTCGTAGATATAACCTGTGATCATTGCGAGAAATAGAATCAATACTCTTTCACTTCTCTCTGCAATTCCCACATCGCATCTCTCTATTATTTTCTCTGCTCTTGCCCTTGTGTAGCTCACTAATAATGCGCCACTCATAGCAAAACTTATCATCAACCAATCAATACCATGGATTCCGAGAGCGATAAAGATTAGAATATCTACGTATCTATCTACAACTGAGTCGAGGAACCCTCCAAAATCTGTAACCATTTTTTGTGCTCTTGCAACAATACCATCCAGGAAGTCAAAAAGTCCACTAAGAAGGACGAAAATTGCACCTATAAAGATTTCATGTTGAGATATTAAAAAAAAAGCACAGAAACCAAATAGAAGTCCTATGAAAGTTAGATGATTAGGTTTCACGTGTTTACCCATAACATTTGCTATAGGTTGAAGTATTTCACTTAAAGCAGGTTTAAACTTACTTAGCATAAAATTCATTTAAATCGAGACTTTTAAGTTTTGTTCAATTCTTTGAGTTAACGATACAGAGATTTTTTGATAAAAAATGCCCCCGCCGGGAATCGAACCCGGGTCTAGGAGTCCGCAGCCCCTAAGGATATCCGCTACCCCACGGGGGCTAAGTTAAGATGAGTTAGGAGATAAATATGTTTTTCATGGGTAGTGATTTCTTGAAACTTTGAAATTCTAAACATATAAATTGTAAAATGAAAAGTGAAAAATTCTTATTTTTACTTTTTAGAACAATAGAACCTTTTAAAAAAGAATAGAGATATTTTAACCAATTTTTCTATTTTAGAAACTTCTTCGAATTCTAGAGTAGTAGGTTTCAGATGGACGTATACCAAAAACTTTATATAGAAATACCTATCCACCAATCTTCGTAAGGAGGTGGTTGAATGGCTGTGCTCCAAGGAACACCTG
>JANXEF010000017.1 GCA_025057895.1 Archaeoglobaceae archaeon
GAGTAATTCCCCGCAACGTTGAAATCAGACCAAAATGGGATTGAAAGTACTGCTTCATGAATCCGAACATGAATTTAGGCAATGGTTGAAATCAGACCAAAATGGGATTGAAAGCCAGGTGTGAGAGTTAGCAAAAGGGGCAAAGTTTACGTTGAAATCAGACCAAAATGGGATTGAAAGTAATCCCAGAGTTCATCGAGAGAGCGGAGAAGATTCCAGTTGAAATCAGACCAAAATGGGATTGAAAGACATCTGAAGCTACAAAAATTTTAGAAGATCTTTTAGTTGAAATCAGACCAAAATGGGATTGAAAGCACACAAACTACTCAACAACAATTGGAGTTAGTGTTAGTTGAAATCAGACCAAAATGGGATTGAAAGAAACACTACTCTTTTAAAAATTCTTTTAAAACCTCTAGTTGAAATCAGACCAAAATGGGATTGAAAGACAAAAGAACTTGTAAGACAAATAAAAGAGTTTTTTGGGTTGAAATCAGACCAAAATGGGATTGAAAGAATCAAAGTCAAAATTCTCTCCTCCTCCATCTCCCTGTTGAAATCAGACCAAAATGGGATTGAAAGGAATTGGATAACTGGATTAAAACTTATGGTATTGATGAGTTGAAATCAGACCAAAATGGGATTGAAAGCTTTCTAATACTTTTATGAGTTCTCTCTTTTCTTCTAGTTGAAATCAGACCAAAATGGGATTGAAAGCAAAACTTTCTTTCTTCATCGTTTGATGATAATGCAAGTTGAAATCAGACCAAAATGGGATTGAAAGTCGATACTCGGTAGTTTTTTCGAAGTAGTTGATGCTAGTTGAAATCAGACCAAAATGGGATTGAAAGAACGATTTATTGGACTCATGGCGAGGATTACTATAAGTTGAAATCAGACCAAAATGGGATTGAAAGCGTGATTGATATCTTCGAAATCCTTTTCGCTACCGTGTTGAAATCAGACCAAAATGGGATTGAAAGAAACCCATGGCTTTTCTAATTTCAGCCAGCTTTTTTTGTTGAAATCAGACCAAAATGGGATTGAAAGAAGGGAAAAGAATTAAAAGATTTGAGATAATTTACTAAAAGCATAGTCTTGCAATTAAATTATATACCACAGGATTCAAAAGAATCATCTTTCAGGAAAGATTTTATATCCAAAAACATTCAAAAGTTCATGCTCGAATTGAATGGAGTTCCCATCGAAGATACATACTGCGAAGCGTTCGACGGTATATATTCGAGATTTATAGTAACTGCCAAGCACAGATGGCTCTTGGAAAAAGCTGCGATATCTGCAACTTCACTTCCTTCAACTGTTTTTGGCGAATCGGAAGGAGGTATTGAGAAATGGTTGTCTCCTGATGAGACGCCGGATGGTAGGATTGGAGCAGTTTGCCAGGTCTGGGTTCAAAAAACAAAGAGATTTATGGATGTGCTTATGAGAGAGATGAGTAAACGTATAAGACAGGGAATACTGGTCGTACCAACTACTAGAGTTTTTAACGCCACTGAAAGTGAGACAAAGTTCGATGCCGAGCTTAATGTAGGGAGATGTGGAGATGGCTATGAATGGGAAGAAGAGAGATGGGGTAGAAAGGTAATAGTAGTACCGATAATGTTCGGAGAATTCGTGATAGAACGCTATATAGGTTACACAAATGGAATTGCTGGTGGTAACGTATGGATCTTCTGTGATAGTGAGTCTTCTGCTTTAGAAGCTGGAGAGGCTTGTGTTGAAGCCCTTGCAAAGATCGATGGTGTGATCACTTCCTTTGATATATGCTCAGCTGGAAGTAAGCCAGAAACGAAGTATCCCGAAATAGGCCCCACGACGAATCACTATTACTGTCCAATCCTAAAAGGAAAAATACCAGATTCAAAAGTTCCAGATGGTGTCAAATCGATTCCTGAGATTGTTATAAATGGTGTGAACTTAAAAGCTGTGGAAAAAGCTATTTTTGTCTGTTTGAATGTTGCAAGTAAAATTGATGGTGTTTTGAAGCTCTCAGCTGGAAATTATGGTGGAAAGCTCGGACAACACAAAATATATTTAAAAAATTTAATAAATAAATTTTAATTTTTAAAAGCTTTTCTTTTTAAAATCCAATCAAAAATTTCCAAAAATTTCTGTAAAATTTCTAATTATATCTAAATATAATACATTTTGGTTATATTTTTTGCATTTGGAAATTAATCGTAAACTTCATATACCAAAAATTCAATGATAGCTTATGATTTTTGTTTTTCTAGCTGTAGGAATTCTGCTCGGTTTTACGATGATTATGTGCCTCTACCGTTTGATTGTAGGGCCCGGACTGTTCAACCGTATTGCAGCAGCTGGAGCGATAAGCACGAAGGCAATGGTCTTACTCATAGTAGTTGGATTCATAATAGAAAGACCTCATTTCATAGATATAGCTCTCATGTATGCTGTTCTCAATTTCATCGGTACAGTAATAGTTGCCAAATATCTTTTGAGAGGAGAGCTATGCTTGCCCTCAACTTGATTTCAGCAACAATGATCCTCAGCGGAATATTCTTCATGTTTCTTGGAGTAATTGGGCTTATAAAGCTTCCAGACTTTTACACTCGAATGCATGCAATCGGTAAGTGTGACACGATGGGTCAATTTCTGATCATTCTAGGTTTCGCTGTTTATGAGGGTTTGAGCTTTATATCGATAAAGCTTCTATTGATCTCAGTCTTTTATCTTTTTTCCATGCCTGCCGCCACACATGCGATCGTTAAAGCAGCTTTTTATGGTGGAGAGAGAGTATGGAAAAAAGGTGATCAAAGAATGTGATGAATATGAATCTCAAGAAGGTACTTTCGATTATCACAACTTTCTTGATAACACTCATTTTTTGGCTGACCTTTTCAGCCTGGAATGTCTATATTGTCGGATATTACGAGCTTTCAAGATTTTTTAGCGGGGTGGTCGTAGCTTTAATAGTTACTTTAACTATGCATGAACTCTTGACTTTAGAAAAATCCAGAAATCTCAAGACAGTGATTTCTAGGTTCCTCCTATATACTTTTTGGCAATTTTACCAGATTTTCCTCGCAGCTGTTGACGTTTCTTTGCGCGTTCTCGGAATAAGAGATGTGAACCCTCAGATCATCGAGTTTAAAACTCCTTTGAGAAGCGATTCAGCAATAACTACTCTCGCAAATTCCATAACTCTTACTCCTGGAACAGTAACAATCGATGTAGATGAAAATGGTAAGTTTCTTGTTCATGCAATATCTCTAGAACCTGCTCTCTCTCTTGTCGAAGACAGAACAATGATAAATAAAGTTTGCCACGTTTTCATGGAGGGGGAGAATAATGATAGCCCCAATTGATATTATATTGTTATTTTTCCTAATTTTTTCAGCAATCTGTGCTGTTTTGATTCGAGATCTGCTTGCAGCGATCATAATCCTTGGAGCTTATGGATTCATAATGGCGAACGTTTGGCTTCAGCTCAATGCCCCTGATGTGGCATTTACGGAGGCGGCTGTGGGTGCTGGGATAATAACAGCGATGATGATAGCCACTCTTTCAAGATTAAAAAAGAAAGATAGGATGGAGAAAAGAGCTAAGAAAAAAGCATCTTCTGCTATTGGACTAACAACAATTCTGTGCCTTTCCCTCATCTTTTTCTATGCAATCACCGATGCTCCAGCTTTTGGTGATAAAAATTCACCAGCGAATAAATACGTACTACTATTTAGCCTGAAAGCTGAAGATCATGTGGAAACTCTAAATTCAGGAAATGTTCCCCATAAAATAAAAGAGAAAATTGAAGGAATGGGTTTTAGCAGAGCAAACAATTTCCAAGAATTGGAGAAAAACTACGTTGTTCTACCAACAGAAGATGGATGGGATGTACTAGTTGAAACCTATGAACTCTATTATCACGAACCAATAAAACTCTATTTCATAAAAAAGGATGGAAACGAACTAGAGGTCTACAGATACAATTGGCCAGTCAGAGTCTTGGAGAAAACAGTTGAGGAAACAGGAATCTATAATGCAGTGACTTCTGGTCTTGCAGATTATAGAGGATATGATACCATGTTTGAGGAGATCGTGATATTCACCGCAGCTGTTTGTGTCGTAATGCTGATCAGAAAGAGGGGAAAGTTATGAACGTAAAGAGGGACATAATCGTTGATACAACATCTAAAAAAATGATGCCAATAATTCTAGCCTTTGGTCTCTACACGATGATTGGAAGCAAAGGAGCTGGTGGTGGTTTTCAAGGGGGGTGTATAATAGCTGCTGCTTTCATTCTACACTCACTAATCTTTGGTTTCATTGAAGGTAGAAAAAAAATTCCAGAATCCTGGAACACGTTCTTCAAGAGTTTTGGTCTACATCTTTATTGTGGCTGTGGACTTCTATCGATAATCGCAAGTAATTTTGTAGCCGAATTCCTTAACTACTCAGCATTTTGGCCAATCGCAAATCTAGTAGGAACTCATGAGGCAAGAGCTATGCAGGTTGAACTAATAATAGAGGTTGGAATAGGAATTACAGTATTCGCAGCATTTGTATCGATGTTCTACGATCTTGCATGGAAAGATGATGATGAGCTTGAAGATGAGGTGATCAAATGATCGAAGCGATCTTTGAAAAGTTCTTCCAACATTACAACTTTTGGGCGGCAGTCGTAATAATATTCATTGGTATCTATGCAACAATTGCTAAAAACAATTTATTTAAAAAGCTTCTAGGATTGAACATCTTTCAAACCGGAATCTTTCTATTCTTTATCTCACTCGGAGATATAGGAAGTCTAGAGACTTTGGGAATAGGGGACGCAACGCCGCCGATAATATGGAAACCTGCTGAGGAGAGAGGTTATCTCTACGTAAATCCTCTACCGCATGTATTGATACTCACCGGAATTGTAGTCGCAGCTGCTACTACTTGTGTAGCTTTGGCCTTACTCATCAGGATTCACAAAGAATATGGGACACTTGAAGAGGATGAAATAATAGAACTCGAAGCTATTAGAGGTGATTAATACGGTAGTAGAGCAGTTTCCAGCACTTATAGTCACTACTGGTGTTTTTTCAGCTTTCACGATTCTTATTCTAGGTTTGTTAAGCAGAAAAATATGCTATTATATTGTCTTGATCGTTACAGCTTTCCATTTCATTCTCTCGATTTTCACTCTACAACATGTTCTCACTAAAGGAAGAATTCACTACTGGTTTGGTGGCTGGAGACCGCCTTGGGGGATTGAATATGTCGTAGATGAATTGAATGCTTACTCTTTGATAGTGATACTTTTTCTGGGACTTTTGGGTATAATATTTGCAAAGAGAAGTGTAGAGAAGGAAATAGAGGAGAGAAAACTTCCTACTTTCTATACTGTAATGCAACTACTGATTTCTGGTTGTTGTGGTGTTGTTGTCACCGGAGATGTTTTCAATCTTTTCGTATTGGCAGAGGTTGCATCTCTATCAACCTATGCACTCATAGCTATAGCAGGAGGAAAAGCTTTGAGAGCTTCATATAATTACTTAATACTCGGTAGCATCGCGATCTGCTTTTACCTTCTCGGTATCGGATTTCTCTATGCTGTAACAGGTACTCTTAACATGATCGACATGAGAATAATTCTACAGAATCTCTATGAGAACAAGATGGTCCATGTTGGCTTTGTTCTCGTACTGGTTGGACTAGGAATAAAAGCTGCGGTTTTTCCACTCCATACATGGCAGCCAGATGCCTATACTTACGCTCCATCTGCTGTAACCCTTATAATGTCTACAGTAGTCGCAAAAACGTTTGTTTACGCCTTAATAAGACTTATATTTTCGGTATTTACAGTAAATTTTCTCGAACTCTATATCAATGCCTGGAATCTGGTTCCTTGGCTAATGGGTGTGGCGATCATTGTAGCTTCAATTCTTGCATATAGACAGAACAACATAAAGAGAATGCTCGCATATTCGAGCATTGTAAATGTTGCATACATAGTTCTCGGAATTTCTTTTTTTAATTCTCAGTGGAGTCTTTCCGGAGCTCTTGTTAACATCCTAAACCATGCCGTTGCAAAAGGCTGCGCTTTTGCAGCAGTTGGAGCAATAGTCTACAAAACTGGGATCAAAGATGTGGGAGCTCTCGCTGGGCTTGCGAATAAGATGCCATACACTAGTGGAGCTCTCTTGATTTCAATGCTCACTCTAATAGGAATTCCACCATCAGCTGGTTTTGTTACGAAATTTTACCTTGCAATAGGTTGTTTGGAGATGCAAAATTATCTAATGCTTGCAATAATCTTGCTTGGGACTTTGCTAACCTTAGCATATTTTCTGAGAGTTATAGAACAGCTTTATTTTAGAGAGGGCAACAGTACCCAAAAAGAGGAGGTCCCATTCAGTATGCTTGCCCCAACTATGTTTCTCGCAATCCTTTGCCTAGCAATTGGAATATTCTGGCTAACAGGGATTCCTCTCGAGTTTCTTAAGAAATCTATTACCTCTATGGGGGTGATCTTTCGATGAATCCCATACTTGGTGAATTGACTCCTTTCGTAGCTGTTCTAACTCCAGCGATTGCATCTCTTCTAATCTTGATTTCATATAAAAATCCAAACATAAGAGAGACTTGGACTATTCTAGCAACGATTGTCACCTTTACTCTCGTATTTTCCATGGTACCAAAGATCCTGGATGGAGAGACCATGGAATTTGTCCTTTTTGAGATAATTCCAGGTATAGAATTTGCTTTCAAAGTTGATGCATTTGGTATGATTTTTGCAATAACTTCCTCCTCCCTATGGATTCTCGTTTCTCTCTACTCGATCGGATACATGCGCTCTCTAGAGGAACATGCACAGACGAGATATTATTTCTGCTTTGCTTGGGCAATTGCAAGTGCTCTTGGAGTAGCTTTCTCGAAAAATCTGATAACTCTATTTGTTTTTTACGAAATTTTAACTATATGCACACATCCATTGGTTGCTCACGAAGAGAGCGAAGAGGCTTTGGCAGCAGGAAGGAAGTATCTACTATATCTAATGACTTCAGGTAGCTTTCTTTTAGCCGCAACTATGATAACTTATGTTCTTGTTGGGAGCACGGATTTTAAAGCTGGAGGTATACTGAGCTTAGATTCAGCTTCAGAGATCTTTTTGCAATTGCTTTTCGTCTGTTATATCTTAGGTTTTATGAAAGCCGCTTACATGCCTTTCCACTCATGGCTCCCAACTGCAATGATTGCACCAACTCCAGTTAGCGCTCTACTTCATGCTGTTGCTGTGGTTAAAGCTGGAGTATTTGGAGTAGTCAGGATTATATGTTACATCTACGGGATCGAACTGACTAGTTCATTAGGACTTGGAATCATGCTCGCAGCTTGGGTATCTTTTACAGTAATAGTAGCGAACATGCTTGCGATTGGAGAGGATAACTTCAAGAGGAGGTTGGCCTATTCGACTATAAACCAGCTATCTTTCATAATTCTTGGTGTCTCATTGCTGAGTCCAATGGCAATAATGGGTGCGATGATGCACATAACATTTCATGGATACATGAAGATCACTCTCTTTCTATGTGCTGGTGCAATCGCTGTTGTTACTGGGAAAAAGCTCGTAAGTGAACTTTCAGGAGTTGGAAAACAAATGCCGGTTACTGTTTTTGCATTTACAATTGGAGCAGTAGGTATGAGTGGTTTACCACCAGTTGCAGGGTTTATAGGAAAGTGGTACATCTGCTTAGGAGCAGTTCAGTCAGCTGAAATATTTAATCAACCGATATTTTTAACCTTCATTCTAGTAGTAATAATAGCCTCCATTTTAGATATAATATATCTACTACCGATAGTAAAATCAGCTTTCTTCGAAAATCCTAAAGAAGAAATTGAAAATAAAGAATTTGGAAGGAGATTATACTTTTTTATGTTAGTTCCACTATCCATAACTGCTATTTTTTCAGTTATTCTATTCATATTTCCAGATATCTTCTCACTTATAGAATTAGCAGAGGTGGCTGTAGATGAAATCTATGAGTGACAAGTTTGGAGAGTTAAAAACGATTTTAATCTTTGGGTTTATAGCCTTAATTGCAGAAGTTGCTCTCCGATTTATTATACATCACAAGTCCCATTTTCTATGGGAAGAAATCCCGGGTTTTTATGCTATCTTCGGATTCTTCGGATACATCTTGCTATCCAAATTTTCGAAATTTTTAGGGTATAGAATACTGATGAAAGAACCAGACTACTACGAAAGGAGGTGTAAAAGATGATCTGGATACATCCAGGAATTCTAGCAGTATTCGGAGCATTTATAATTCCATTCATACCATTTAGGTTGCTTAAAAAGATTTATTTCTTTTCTTTGCCATTAATAGCTTTTCTAATTCTGATCCTGACAACAAAGGGTTTCTTTGGCGAAATACCAATGACAACTTGGAAAATACATTTCATGGGATACGATCTAATCCTCGGCAGAATTGATGCTCTCAGCCTCTTCTTTGCCTATGTTTTTGCTATAATCGCTATTTGTGCAAATATTTATTCACTCCACATCAAAAACGATTTTGAACATGTTGCAGCTATGATTTACTTTGGAAGCACAATTGGAGCAATTTTTGCGGGGGATCTGTTTACTCTTTACGTATTCTGGGAGACTATGGCCATTTCATCAGTTTTTCTGATCTGGTTCAGGGGGACGAGTTCTGCAAGAAACGCTGGATTCAGATACATCATTTGGCATGTGATCAGCGGTTCACTTCTTCTCTTTGGCATAGCCTTACATGTTCAGAAAACAGGATCAATATTTTTTACAAACTTCATGGACTTCATAAACCTTGGATTAGATAGTATTCCCTATCTTCTAATCCTTCTCGGTTTCATGATCAATGCAGCAGTCATTCCTTTCCATTCTTGGTTAACCGATTCCTATCCAGAAGCTTCGATAACCGGTGCCACATACATGTCAGCTTTCACTACTAAGTGCGCTGTATACGCTTTGGTTAGAGGTTTTGCAGGTCTAGAAATTCTCGCATGGCTTGGAGCTGTAATGGCAGTGTATGGCGTAATATTTGCAGCTATAGTCAATGATGGGAGAAGACTCCTCTCCTATCACATAGTTTCACAGATAGGATACATGGTTTGCGGCATAGGTCTAGGAACTCCTCTTGCAATAAATGGTGCAGTAGCCCTTGCTTTTTCCAATATAATCTATAAAACTCTTCTTTTCATGGGAATGGGAGCTGTGATAGAAGTCACTGGGAAAAGCAAGTTTACAGAACTAGGTGGACTGTATAGATACATGACTTTAACTTTTTATCTCTACATGATAGGAGCTCTATCCATATTTGGTTTTCCCCTCTTCAGCGGTTTCGTAAGTAAACCTATGGTCGTTTATGCTTCAGCAGAGCTACACCTTCCGCTAATTTTCTTACTTTTAGAGGGAGCAGCTATAGGAACTCTACATACTGTAGGACTTAGGCTTCCATGGAGTGTATGGTTTTCTAGAGAAAAACCAAAAGATTTGATTGCAAAAGAGCCGCCAAAGAACATGCTCGTTGCAATGAGTATAACTGCTTTTCTCTGTGTCTTTTTCGGAACCTATCCAGGCTACAAGGTTTTCTACAGCATTTTACCATATCCCACTGATTATGAGCCATATGAACCCTTCAAAGTCGTTACAACAATACAACTTTTTGCTTTCACAACTCTAGCTTTCCTAATCTATCGCAAAAAATATCGAAACGTTGAAGCTATAGTTCTCGACACTGATTGGCTTGGAAGAGTCTTGGGTAGTAGATTCGTCAGTTTCTGTGAAACAAAACTTGTAGATCTCGCAAGAAGAATAGACAAAAGTTCAAGTTATTTTGCAGAAAAGATAAAAATCCTCTTCACAAATCCAGAAATGACATACAAATCCACGAAATCCAATTTAGAGCAAAGCTCCAATTCACCTATTTCTAGACAGCTTGAAATGGGAATTGGAATTCTTTTAACCTTACTCTTCATGTTGGTATATCTAATCTATTTAATCCTCCAAGAGATCTTTTAAAATAGACTAATACTTCCTACCAATAACTATGTACCCAGTGTGCCAGATTACAGTTGAGGTTCGAGTACCAACTCTCTTGATATCTAGATCAACCTTCAAAATCTCGAAAGCTTCAAGTTCTCTGAAATCGTTTTTTCTGAGCTCTTCATAAACAACTCTTGCAGATTCGATATAAGGGTTGTAAACTGCTATATAACCACCAACTTTTAGAATTCTCTTTGCTTTTGGAATAAAAGGGATATCATCCTTCATGTCAAGGACCACCAAGTCAAACTCTTTTTTCAAACCATCCGCAACAAAAATGGCATCACCGACTACTTGATGGATATTCCTCAATCCAGCAATCTTGAAATTCTTTTTTGCAATCATTGCGAATTCTTTTCTCTTTTCTACAGTCAAAACTTCTCCAAACTTGTTGAAATAGGCAAGATAAGCTGCAAGCATTCCACTACCTGTTCCTGCATCAAATATTAAGGAATCTGGAGATAGAGAAGTGTATACAATTATTGCTCCTATATCTTTTGGCATTAAAGGTGTTGCACCCCTTTTGAAGTGCTTGAAAAAATCTGAAAGTCTGAAAGGTAAAATCTTGAACTCAACTCCTAAATGAGTCTTTACAGAATCTCCAAAGTTCTTTCCTTTCAATTCTTCTAGGTTCAAAACTCCATGATGTGTGTGTAGTTCTCCTTCGAATTTTTCGATAAGATAACTCGTCTTTTCTCTGCTGAGAACGATCGGTGGTTTCATTTTTGAAGCTTCATTATTGCCTCTGCTATATCTCCATTAGCCTCAATTAAAGCTCTTCTTGCAGTATCTTCGTCAACTTTAGCTTGTTCCATGACGAGTTTGACATCTTCTTCGCTTATCTTAGGCGTTATTTTAATTATTTCATAGCTTCCAACAATCTGGAAAGTTTCCACTCCTCTTGCAGAAACCTTTGCTACATTTGGATTTTTGAAAACAAACTCTTCTGTGCTCGTCTTTATTATAACTTCTCTCGCATCGATCTCTTCCATCTCTATACCCATCTGCTTCATCATCTTTTTCATCTGTTTGGCATTCATTGGAAACATGATTTTTAGTAGAGGAAGGGTGTAAAATAATTTACTGTTGATTTCCCTTCACTATTGGAAGTATGTCCTTGAAATTTTCATTCTCAGCGCTTTCAAGGATTTCGTAGATGATAGTTTCTGCAGTCGTGAGGATAACTCCTTGTTTATGCAATCTGAGTAGTGCAACCTCTTTGTCAATTCTTTTTCTAGATCCTGTGCAATCAACTGCAACTAGAACTTCGTAATCCTTCAACATATCTATAGCAGTCTGTAAAACACAAATATGTGTCTCTATTCCGAGAAGGACACATCTTTTCCTATCCAAAAATTTTATCGTATCTACAAAGCTCTTCTCTTTCATACAGCTGAAAGAGCTTTTTGTAACTTTTCCATCGATCAAGTTCTTTAAATCTGGAATGGTATCTCCTAGTTTGATTTGCTCTGTTGCTATTATCGGTATTTTAAAAATCTTAAAGGCCTTTAAGAGTTTTTTTGAGTTCTCAACTATCTCCTTTATACCTTCTATTCTTGGAACAAGTTTTTCCTGCATATCTATCAATACTGCAAAAGTATCATTTTTTCTCATAGTTCTTTTTCTAGGAGATTGAAATTAAATATTTTTTGAAACAAAAGATCTCGGTACTTTAAAAAAGAAAAGAGTAGATTTAATAAAAAATTTTAAAGTTTAACCGCTTAGCCACTTCATTATTACATTTATCAAATCTGGATCGCTCAATCTGTTGTTTAACCAGTCCATTATAGCATTAACTAGCTCCATATCACCGATTTTGCCATCTCCATCTCTGTCATAAGCTTGCCAAGGTTCTGGTCTAACAACTGTTACAGAGATTGATCTCTCGTTGTTTAATTCATCAATTTCAGCTATTTCTCTACCTGAGTCTGCAACAGCTCTTATAACATAGCTTCCAGCTATTGTTGGAGTCCACTGAATGCTTGCAATCTTTGATTCAGTTATGTTTAGACTGCTTATCCTAACATTTCCGATCAAGGTTTCGTTTGCGAAGAAGCTTACGTTGAAAGCTGT
>JANXEF010000018.1 GCA_025057895.1 Archaeoglobaceae archaeon
AGTTAATGCTATAATGGACTGGTTAAACAACAGATTGAGCGATCCAGATTTGATAAATGTAATAATGAAGTGGCTAAATTAAATTTAAATATAAAATAAAAAATTAAACTCTTACAACTATATTTCTTGATTAGCTTTGAAATATTTAAATAATTTGAGAAAATTGTAGAAAATTTTATATAGTATATATAATAAATGTAATTTTTTGAAAATAAAAACAATTTTAAGAACTAATTAATTCTAAAAATCATTAAATCTTCTTTCAAAAACTATAGAATAAAAATTAATAAAATAAAATTTTATAATTAGAAATAGAATATTTAAACTGCTGAAATAAAAGTAGTTCACTGCGAGACTATGATGAAAGAGGGAATGGCAAAAATTATTTTGAAAGCTGAAAATCCTGGATTTGTAAAGGTTAAAGCAGAAGTTGGAAAAAGCTTTGTGGAAGCAATTGTTCAGGTTGAAGAATTTGAAGCTCCAAGGAAGATCCTGGGATTTGAATTCATCCTTTGCTTATTCTTGATGACTTTCTTTACCCTTTTTGCACGCAATTTTAAATAAAGAGAAAAATTTTTAAATCTATTTCTAAATTGAGGCTATGGGTTTTAGAAAATATTGGAGCATTGCAGTTTACATAATTTTGATCTCTGTTGGTGTTGGGACTTCGGTTTACTTCAAAATAAGGGGAACTGTTGAAGTCTTCGAAGGGAACATAACAGTCTCTCCCCAAAGTTTCAGCGTAGACATCGCAAAGGGGACAGAGTACGTTAAGAGCATAACTGTAAGAAATTACGGAAAAGAAGTATCTGTTTACTTTGAAGATGTAGTAGAAGGACCAAATCCAGAAGGAATAGACGTCAGCTATAAAGATGTTCATGGAAACAGCATATACTCTTCGAAGAAGCTTCTTTTACCTGGAGGAACCAAAGAGAAACCATCGAACACTACCGTTCATGTTCATCTAGAAGTCAAGGGAAGTGCTGAAATTGGAAAATACAATGTATACATATTTGTCAGAAGTTGATTTGACTCCTTGAGTAGGACCCATCTTAGAGAACGAATAACTTTTTAAAATCTTTCTTAAAAATTAAAATATGAAAATCTGCGGAATCAACAGCGTTATTGAAGCTTTGAAGGCTAGAAAGATTCAGAAAATATACTATTCCGATGATAGTGGGAAAGTAAGAGAAGTTCTTAAACTAGCTAGAGAAGAGAAAATTCCATGCTATAAGAAAAAGATGAGTGAGAAGATATGTGCTGAAATAGTTCCGATTAGCTTTTCAAAAATTGAAGAAATAGCGAGGAAAGCGATCGAAGATCGTGGTTTCATACTAATCCTAGACAACGTAAACGATCCACAAAACATGGGAGCATGTATAAGGACAGCAGAATTCTTTGGCTGCTCAGGAATTATTATAAAAAAAAGGAGATCTGTAGGGATAACAGAGGGAGTTATTAGAGCTTCTGCTGGTGCTGTTTTCCACATAAAAATCGCGACTGTAGAAAATCTAGTTAACGTTGTTAAGAAATTGAAGAAGTTCGAATTCTTCACAGTTGGAGCAGAAGTTGATGGCAAAGAGCTTTGGAAAGTTCGGATTAGTTCACCAGTTGTTCTCATTGTTGGAGGAGAAGACAAGGGAATATCTTCTGGAGTTAAAAACCTTTGTGACGATATAGTCAAAATTCCAGGAGTGGGAAGGATGAAGTCTCTCAATCTCTCTGTTGCATGTGGTATTATAATTTTTGAAATATTCAAAAATGTAAATATTAGTAATGTTTAATAATTCATTAGAGAGCTGAAATCGTATGATAGAAGAGCTCCTCATAATAGTAGAAAAGAACAGATCACAGCTCAGCAAAATGGAAGAGGATTTTTATAAAAGAATAAGAAATAGGATTGAAGAGCTTGAAGAAAGAAGAAAAGATGATGAAAAGGTTGAAGATGAAATAAAAACACTGAAACGTTTGCAGAAAAAGCTTTTTGAATTTAGAACTGGTAAAATTATAAATGCAGCATGGGCTGAGGTTTGTGGGCAAGAGGTGAGTTTTAACGATGAAAGTTTGACTGAAGCTGAGAAAATTTTTTTCAAAAAACTCATCGAACTGATTGGAGATTTTCGCAGAGAGATATTTGAGGAAAAAAAGGTAAAGATGGAAAGTGTACTCGTTAGGATAAAGAAGGATATTGAAATCCTCGGAGTTGATGGAAAAAGATATAAATTGCGAAGAGAAGATGTGGTAACTCTACCGCTAGAGAATGCGGAAGTGCTGATAAAGAGTGGTATAGCAGAGAAGATAGAGGTGAAGGAATGAAATATCCAAAGAAAATCATGACTTTCTGTAAATATTGCAAAAAACACACACTTCACGAGGTTGAAAAAGTTGGAAAGGGTAAGCCAAGCCCACTGAAATGGATAAGTAGACAGAAGAGAAGAAGAGGGAAGGTAGGAAATCTTGGAAAGTTCAGCAAAGTTCCTGGAGGGGATAAGCCAACGAAAAGAGTGAACATAAGGTTTAGATGTACAATCTGCAAAAAGGCTGAAACTAGGAGAACATGGAGAGCAAAGAGGTTTGAGCTGATGGAGAGGTGATCAGATGCCAAGGAGCAAGTTCATAAGAGTGAAATGCCCCGACTGTGAGCATGAGCAAGTCATCTTTGATCATCCTTCGATCTTAGTGAGATGTCAGATCTGTGGTAGAACGATAGCAAAGCCAACTGGTGGAAAAGGAGAAATAATGGCTGAAATCGTTAAAGAGTACTGAAAAAGATTTTTTAGTCTCTAAAACTTCATAATCCAATGCTCTGGTTGCTCTTGCTTTTTCTCACATACTGGATTGCGATAGAAATCTTGCAGAAAAGGAGATTGCTGGAAAGGTACGGAATTAAAAATTATGGTCCTGTTCTTCTAATTAGAACAAAAAAAGGCCTTAAAACTGTTGAAAATGTTGCAAGAGTGAGGAATTTTTGGAGAGCCTTTGCAAACTTAGGTATTCCTTTTTTATTCCTTTCCATGTTTTTCATGCTCTTTCTTATAATTCTAGCCGATTTTATCCTACTAATTTCCCCTCCAAAGCCTTCTGAGCTAACTAGTCCACAGGCAGCACTTCTAATACCTGGATTAAATCCTTTCATTCCCTTGATATGGGGTTTCATAGGACTCGTTATCGCCATAGTAGTACATGAGCTAGCTCATGCAATCCTTTGCAGAGTAGAAGGAATAAGGGTTAAATCTTTAGGCTTAATACTTGCCCTTTTCCCAATAGGAGCATTTGCTGAGCCAGAGGAGAAGGAACTCATGGATAAGAATACGAAGAGAATATCAAAGATTCGCGTATTCTCTTCCGGTGTTACAAGTAACTTCTTCGTGGCTTTCTTGGCTTTTACACTCTTTTTTAACTCTCTTCCATTGTTAGATCCTGTCATCGCAGTTGTCGATGACGATGGAAAACAAATAGGAAGGATTTTAGATGTGAACGGTGTAAAGATTTCTGAGGATTTTAGCTCTTCAATCCTTATAAGACAATGGAACAATATAACAATAGAGAACTCAACAGGAAAACATTCTATGGCTGTTTTTGGAGTTTGGGGAGTAAAAGTGATTGGATTGTACAGAGAAGGGGATAAAATTTACCCAGCAGAAATTGCTGGTATAGAAAGAGGGATGTTGATAACTAAAATGGATGGAAAAGAGTTACGAAATTTTTCAGAGTTTAGAGAAGAAATGAGCAAAAGGAGACCGGGGGATAGTGTTGTTGTAGAGGTTTACGATGTAAAGGCTAATGATTTTAAAACTATCAACATAACACTGGTAGATAACAATGGAAGAGCTTTTATGGGTGTTTATTTAGCAAATTTTGATTGCTTAGGAGGTCTAAACATATTCGACTCGAGAAGTATAGTTTCAAAACTAATAGAAGCTCCTTCACAGCTAAAAAATCCATTTGGATGGATTTTCTTAATCTCGATGCCTTTCAGTTTCCAGGGATTCATGGGATTGGAAAGATTTTTCGATGATCCTCCATATCTCTTCTGGCTCCTAAACTCCCTATACTGGATAGCTTGGATCAACTTCTATGTTGCTCTCTTCAATTGCCTTCCAGCGATTCCACTCGATGGTGGGAGAGTTTTCCAAGAAACAATCTCAGGCTTACTTAGGAGATTCGGTGAAAGAGGAGAAAGATTTTCCATTCAGATTTCTAGAGCATTGTCAATCTTCATATTTTTCTCCATTGGCATGATGATCTTAATTCCAAATATAGATATTTCAACAATGCTAGATAAATAAATATATTATTTTTATTATTTAAATCTTTGAGCAACATGGAGTAAAATTCATAAGATGTGAAAAGTTATATTTGGAGTCATGAAATGTAGGAAATGTGGTAAAAAAGCCCTAGTGAATTTAAAAGCCTATAGAATCTCGCTCTGTGGAGATTGCTTTCTTGAGTTCTACAGAAGAATCGTGGAGAGGTCTATAAAGAAATACAGGATTTTTAAAAATGACGATAAAATTCTAGTTGCAGTTTCTGGAGGAAAAGATAGCAGTGCAATGGCTTCTGTGCTGAGAGAACTTGGTCATGATTTTGAATTGCTTCACATAGACCTAGGAATTTATGATTATTCGAAAGACTCAAGGGATAAAGTAAAAGAGCTTTCAAAGCTTATAGAAAAGAGTTTACACATCTTAGAGCTTCGAGATTATGGTTTCACGATTTCAGAAGTCAAAGGAAAGAAATGCTCTATCTGCGGAACTGCGAAGAGATACATCATGAACAGGTTTGCAAGAGAGAATCGTTTCACTGTAATAGCCACAGGCCATACTGCCGAAGACATAACAGCTTTTTACCTTAAAAACATCGCTGGTGGACAGAAAGAATATTCTGAGAAACTTCTACCAAGAACAGAACCTTTTGATGAAAGAGTTGTCGCTCGAACGAGACCAATTTTCGAGATGAGCGAAAAGGAGAACATGATATATGCTATCTTGAAAAATCTGCCTTTAAAGTTGGAGGAATGCCCATTCGCTCCAAATCCTGATTGGAAGGAGATAGTCTATGAGATAGAGAGAAGAAAACCTGGTTTTGTTAAAAACTTTGTTCGTGGTATTGCAGTTGAGCAGCATAGATTTGAAAAGAAGTACTGTTCGATTTGTGGTGAAGTGTCGACAAGAGAGATCTGCTCTTTTTGTAGAATTCGATCAAGATTCATTTCTTCGAAGTAATATTTTTAAGGAGTGAAAAATCAGCATGGAACTCTCAAAGCTCAAGTTCAAAGATGGTATTATTCCTGTTGTAACACAGGAAGTGAAAACGAAAGAAGTTTTAATGCTAGCATATGCTAATGAAGAGGCTTTAAAGAGGACGATAGAAACAGGTTATGCCCACTACTGGAGCAGGAGTAGAAAAAAGATATGGATGAAAGGAGAGAGCAGTGGGAATACACAGAGGATCGTTGAAATAAGAGTTGACTGTGATTACGATAGCTTATTATACATAGTTGAACAAAGAGGAAACGCATGTCATACTGGAAATAGGAGTTGCTTTTTCAGGAGGTTGGGAGATGAGGATAGTCGTTGATACTAGCGTGATCATCTCTGGAAGAATTTCGGAATTTTTAGAAAAAAAAGATGTTGAGGAGATAATAATTCCTGAAGCTGTTATAGCAGAACTAGAAGCTCAAGCAAATTTTGGAAGACTTAGTGGATTCAAAGGTCTTTCAGAAATAGAAAAAATTCTAAACTTGGAAAAAAAGAAGAAGATAAAAGTTGAGTTCACTGGTAAAAGGCCTGGAATCGAAGAGATGAAGCTGGCAAAAAGTGGCGAGATAGACAACATGATAAGAGAGATAGCAAGGGAAAGAAATGCGATTCTTATCACTTCTGATAGAGTACAGAACATGGTTGCAAAATCGAAGGGGATAGAAACGATTTATCTAAAACCAAAGGTTGTAAAACCAGAAGAGACTAGAATCATGTCCTTCTTTACTCCAGACACTGCTAGCTTGCATTTGAGAGAGGGTATTCCTCCCTACGCTAAGAGAGGGAGAATAGGTAATCTGAAAGTTGTAAAATTGGATGAAAAGCCTTTGAGTTATGAAGAAATCCTAGAAATTGCAGAAGAAATTCTTGAAGCTGCAAGACAAGATGAGGAGAGCAGTATTGAAATAGAGCGTAAAGGGGCTACAATAGTTCAACTTCGCGATTTGAGGATTGCGATTGCAGAGAGACCTTTTTCCGATAGAATGGAGATAACAGCAGTAAGACCAATCGCGAAGGTGAGCATAGATGAGTATGGAGTTAGCGAGGACTTGAAGAAGAGAATAGTAGAAAAACAAAGAGGAATTTTGATCGCTGGACCTCCAGGGGCTGGAAAGTCAACTTTCGCAGCGAGCGTTGCTAATCATTTGCTTGAAAATGGTTACATAGTAAAAACAATGGAAAGCCCAAGGGACTTGATGGTTCGTGATGAGATCACTCAATACTCTCCGCTCGAGGGAGACATGAGTCTTACAGCAGACATCCTTTTGCTCGTAAGGCCAGATTACACGATATACGATGAATTGAGAAAAACTTCAGATTTTCAGGTTTTTGCAGACATGAGGATGGCAGGTGTGGGAATGATCGGTGTAACGCATGCAACTAGGGCAATAGATGCTATTCAGAGAATGATTGGAAGAGTTGAACTTGGTATAATTCCACAAGTAGTTGATACTGTCATCTTCATAGAATCCGGAAAGATTGCAAAGGTTTACGAGTTGAACTTCACTGTAAAGGTTCCAGAGGGCATGTTCGAAGCAGACCTAGCAAGACCTGTGATAGAGGTTAGGGATTTTGAGAATAAAAGATTGGAGTTCGAAATCTACACTTACGGAGAACAAGTAGTCGTTATGCCAGTTGAGAGCGATGAAAGAATAAAAAAAATAGTTTCTGACAGATTCTCCGAAATTCTCGACGATTTTGAAGTGATGGTCAGTGGAAAAAGAGCGATAGTGAAAGTTCCAGAAAATAAGATAGCCAAGGTCATAGGAAAGAAAGGAAAGAAGATAAGAAGACTCGAAGAAGAGTTGAGAGTTTCTATAGACATAATTCCAAAGGAAGAAATAAAAGATTTCAGAATTGAGGAAAGCGACAAGTACTACTTAATTCAACTAGAAGGTTATGAGGGAAAAACAGTAGAAGTTTATGCTGAGGATGAATACCTTTTCTCAGCCTTGGTGAGCAACAAAGGATTCGTTAAGATAAGAAAAGATAAGGAAGCAGGAAAGAGCTTAAGAACTACTTTGAACAAGGGAGCGAAGCTAAAGATTAAGGTGGTTGAGTGAGGCTTATATTTGCAGCAATATTTCTGCTCGTGAACTTTTTCTCGATCTTTTCTATAAAACCATATGAATCCGCTGGTATGGTCGTATTCGAGAATCCTGAAGAAGTTTCAAACTCTCTACTATATTTTCTCCTGATCCTAATATTCACAGCCTTCGTGCTCATAATCGCAAGAACTAGACTTTTGTCAGCAATAATTTACATTTTAACCTTCATCGCGATGTTCTATGTTTTAATACCTTTCTTCGAGCTCTTCTCTTTTTTTATTTCAGCTATTATAACAATTTTAATAATAAAAAAACCGAACTGGATAATTCTGAATCTTTCTGCTTTCCTTTTATCTTCCGGAATCGCTACGATGTTTGGAATAAGTTTAAGTCCTATACCAGCAGTATTTCTTCTCGTAATCCTTGCAATCTACGATGCCATATCTGTCTACAAAACAAAACACATGATAAATCTTGCTGAATCTGTATCAAAGATAAATGCTCCTATGCTATTTGTAATTCCAAAAGGGAACGAAAAAGCTATGATAGGAGTCGGAGACATAGTTATGCCCGCAATCCTTGCAGTTTCAGCTCAAAAATTTTTATTGGCTCCAGAAATTTTCTCAATAAAGTTTCCAGCTCTATTTACAATCTTTGGCGGATTTTTTGGTCTTTTAATACTGATCTATATCGTGGAGAAAAAAGGGGGAGCACATGCTGGGTTGCCTTTCATAAACTCAGGGGCCATAGCTGGTTTTGCGATTTCGAATCTAATTTTAAATTAAATTTTCTTCTATGGAAAATCCTATAAACTTTACTCAAAAAATATCTTCGAGGAGAGTAAAAACTTTTTTGAAGTCTATTTCGTTTTTACTTTCTTTTGGATGGTGATCCAAATGAGATAGCAGTTAATAGTATTAGCAATAAGCTTTATTAGTACTGTGAATGCTTCAACTATCTACTCACCGACAATTATGCAAAGATACAGTGGACAATAAACAATGCAAGCGCTGGAGATACGATCATAGTAAGAGATGGAATATACGCCGGGAACATCAAAGTTAACAAGAGATTAGTGATAAGATCCGAGAACGGACCAATAAACTGTATAACGCCTCTTCAACTTAGGGATTAGTAGGAGGAGCTATGGCCGATCTATGCATATAGTTCATCCAAAAAACTCATAGCAAACAACAGTTTTTTGAGAGGAGGAGTGCTGCTTTACTAATATTCAAACGAAAACGAGATAAGGAACAATACAATAGTATTTTAGTTCTACAGGCATTTATTCTTGACTTATTCTATAGCTACAACAAGATCGAGAACAACTTGATCTAAAACAGCACTTACGAGGAAATCTATTTGAAAGATGCAGCAGAAAGTTGATCTACAACTTCTTTGAAAACCGTATAAATGCAAACGGTTTAGGAGCAGAATGGAATATAACAAACTAAAATACCTGGTAGAAACTTTGGAGACGGGATTGCTGGAGATCGGTTGCCCTTTGATTTACAAACTTCCAGTTCACAACTTAAACACGGGTAAATAATTTTACAGAATACAGAGTGCGATAGATTATCCAGATGCTAGAGAGGACACCTCATATTGATCGAACCAGGAAGATATGAAGAGAATGTAAACGTTACAAAAAAACTGAATATAACTTCTCTCCATGGAGCTGAAATTGTTGCAAAGAGAAGTGATGAACACGTCTTTAAATTAGTAGCAGATAAAGTGATTATCTCCAATCTAAGGATAAGGGCAAATAAATAGGATGGAATATTCTATAAAGCTGGAATATATACTCATAGAGTAAAAAATCTGGCGATTTTGAACAGCAGCTTAAACAACAACTCCTATGGAATTTACCTTTACTATTCAAACCACGGCAATATCGAAGACAACGAAATTTTAGATAACGACTATGGAGTCTATCTACACGATTTTGCTTCAATGAATAGAATCGAAAAAACCTCATTAAACACAACCAACACGGAATTCATCTTGAATATCGTAAAAATGACAAAAAAACTTTCTAACAAGCCAACATCAACGTAAAAGAATCCCAGTCGAGTAATTTCTGGAACACTACACCAGAAGTTAGATTAAATCCAATAACTGGGGAGATTGTTCCGAACATAGTTTTTGAACCGAATTTTGTTAGAGGCTACTGGAACGACTATTTCCGGTGATTGGTATTCCTCTGAAAAGAGATGTTTTGCTAATTCAAACCTCTAAAGACTCCATACAGGCAAGTTTCTCCTTGAGTGATGGAGAGTTCGAGAAATTAGAGACAATTCATCTAGATTCTCTGTCATAAATTGCAAGAAGAAATATATCGACTGGTTCGAGATGGTGGAAAGTGAAATTGACAAATAACAGCTGGTATTCTATTCAATTCTAATAGAAGACGATGATGGAGATGAAGAGATCATGATCACGATTAGAGATGTTGAAGTTGGAGGTGCAGATGGGACAAATTAATGGTGTGATTATCGACCTAGGGGTATCTGGCAATCTGCGAAGAACATACTACATCTCTCCAAACAGATTGCTCTCTAAGATCAATTCACTCTTCTCAGGAGATAAAGTTGTGCTATAAATATAATTGGTGAGGATGCAATTATTGACGGAACTAGGATAAAGTATAGATGAATTCGTTTTCAGACAAAACATGTCCTATATAAATCTAAAAGCTTTGCGCATAACTTCTCACAACTCTTTAGGGACTAGCTTTTTATGGAAACAATTACCACATAACGATTAAGGACTATAAGTAGATAAATGTGATACAAGAATCCGTTTAACCGTTGGCTACAGTAGGGAACAGCTGAGATTTGGTATTGTCAACAAAGTGACAATAGATGGTGTTAAATCTCATTAAAACAAATTTGGAGGACTTGATTGTAGTCCGGGCCCGTGCTACAATCTGGGTATTATTAACAGTTTAACAGTAGTTTTTACAACAATGGAATTCAAGCTGGTTTTGGAGTCCTCCCAGTTCAGAAGCTTTAAACCCTGCATACTATTGTTAGCAATTATAACTCTTCTCTAACAGTAAAGTTTGCGCTTTTAGTAATAAAAAGCGAGTCTGAACCTATTGGTAAGCAGGATAAGTTGAATATAACAATTCAGAACTCCATATTTGCCACACGAGGAATTTTATAACTCAGAACACCATATACTTCAGCAGAGATTACGAGGAGATTTATTTAAACGACACCAAAGAATCAATTAAAAGAGAAGATATAAACATTGGACTACTTGGTATAATTTTGGAGTTGATCCAGAATTTGTAAATCTAAGAAATAACGATTTCCATTTGAAAGCAAATAGTTTTGCCATCGATAGAAGTATAACGACTCCAATTGAAGTTGATTTAGATTGCAACTTGAGACCTTTTGGAAGCAGCTATGATATCGGCTGTTATGAATTTACTAATTTGAATCTAATACCAACAGCCAAAGTCTTCATAGAACCAAACAAAACCACAGTTGCCCCAGGAGA
>JANXEF010000019.1 GCA_025057895.1 Archaeoglobaceae archaeon
CTTCCAGTTTTCTCTTCTAAAAGCCAACAATAAGCAGCTAACTGTAGAACATGACCTCTGTAGGGTTTCATTGGACTTTTTGAGCTTTTAAATTCTATAGGGATATAATCCCTTCCCCTCACTATCACAAAATCTGGTTTTCCCCCCACCTGAAGTGTTGTAGAGAAAATGGGTCTTTCAAGGCGAATGGCATCTTTGTATACTATTCTCCCTCTTGGGATCTTTCTTCGTTTTCTTCCTTCAAAATAGAGTAGAATGGCGACTGCAATCAGTAAAAAGAATAGAAAGAGATAGAAAATCATAGAGAGAGCTCCCCAATGATGTATAGCAGGATTAGCAGGGCTACGAAGATAAGAACTCGAGCCAAGAAAGAGAGTTTTCTCTCAACTTCAACCCCTTTGGCAAGTTTTTCATGCTCTTCTTTACCCTTCTGCATTTCAACCGTGTTTATTTTTTCAACTAAACCATTCCTTTCGAGATACCATTTAAGAGCGCAGAAATCGTAAACTCCGATCTCCGATGCAGAGATATAATCTCTTCGCAGATTATCGAGGTTATCCATGTTTTCGAATAAGAAAGAACATTAATAAATTTTTCGAATAAAATACTGAATTGAATGATAATTGTTTCACTTATCACTTATAACCTAAAAAAATATAAAGTATTGTGTTGTAATTTTGCTAATGATAAGAATTTCTGTGTGTAACCAAAAGGGAGGGGTTGGAAAGACCACTACAGCGGTGAACCTTTCAGCCTACTTAGCCCTTTCTGGCAAGAAGACTCTGCTTATAGATCTCGATCCTCAGGCTGCAGCAACTTCTGGACTCGGCGTTAAGGGGGATAAAACATCCTATAATCTGATCTCTGGAGAAGAGACAGAGCCAGTTGCAACTGAAGTAGAGAATTTGTTCATAATCCCTTCATCCATCGATCTAGCAGGAGCTGAGATTGAGCTTGCCAATGAGCCCGGTAGAGAGCTGATTCTAAAAGAGCAAGTAGAAAAGTTTCAGAGATACGATTACTTAATAGTGGATACTCCACCAAATCTTGGCGTGTTGACCGTGAATGCTATAACTGCTTGTGAAAAGGTTCTTGTTCCTGTTCAAGCTGAATACTATCCAATGGAGGCATTATCTAGGCTCTGGAGAATTTTCGAGCTACTCAGAAGAAGAATGAAGATAGATGTTAGAGAACGCTATGTTGTAACGATGTTCGATCCAAGAGTCAGGATTTGCAAAGAAGTCGAAGCAGAGTTGAGAAGAATTCTTGGAGAGAAAGTGTTTAAAACAATCATTCCAAGAAATTCAAAGCTTGCAGAAGCTCCTAGCCATGGAAAACCGATTGCTCTATACGATCCTGAGTGCAAAGGAGCGAAAGCGTATAAGTCTCTAAGTGAAGAAATTATACAGTTAGAAGGGAAATGGTAAAACTTATAAGTGATAAGAGAGAAAGATCATTATGAGAAAACTGGGTAAAGGACTTGATGCAATCCTGAGTGAAGAAAAAACCGTAGAAGAAAGTAAAGAAAAACCTGTAGAAGTGGAGAAACAAGAAGAGAAGAAAAGCTACTTAGAAGCAATCCCTGAGGAAGCGTTAATTAAAGCTTTTGATGAAGCTTCTAAAAATCCCAGAGTTGTGATCTGGAGCCCTAGAGCTTCTTTCATTCTCAGAGTATTGCGAAAAACAACTCCAGAGTTTTCTATCAGCGAAGAAGCGGCTAAAATCCTTGAAGAAGGTATAAAGGAAAAATACCCTGATCTCTGGAAAGCGATAGAAAAGATCGAAGAGGCGACAAAAGTGGAAGAAGAGCTGAAGAAGAGACATCCCGAGACTTGGAAGCTTCTTGAGAAAATTAAAGAGGTAAAAACATGAAAAAGAATGACAACTTTTACTTTCTGATTAAAGTCCTATTCAAGGAACGAAGAAACCCTGGCTTAGTCGAGGTGAGAGAATGGTTTGAAAAGTATTTTTTACCAAGAACAAGTGAATTTGCTGATTCCGTAAAACTCGTGGAATTCTCGGCTCCAAAATTGTTCTCCTCTTCTGGAAAAACGGTTGCAAAAGGTGCTGAGATCAAAGTAGCGGTAGCAGGTGCAAAACCTGAATTCAGAGGAAAAGTGGCTGAGATCCTGCTCGAGGGAAAGAGGAACATACCATGGTTCGGAAGTTTTAGCATTTTCACTCTACAGAAGGAGAACTGGATAAAGTTGAGAAAAGAGGGAACATTTGTAAAAAGTCAGGAAAAAGAGGGTGAAGAGGGAGAGGTTTAGGCTTGAAGCGAATCAAGGGTTTAAATTGGTTAATTTTCATTTATTATTTTGACAGTTAAATGCGAACCAAAAATTTAAAAGGTCTGGGGGGAGCTAAATCTATGAAAGTAACGTATTTGTCAGGTCCGAAAACAAAATCAAAAACTCTTCAAACAAGTATTCCTTCCGAGATCGTAAAAAAACTCAATCTAAAAAAAGGGGATAGATTCATCTGGGTTTTAGAAGAAAACAAAATAGTAATCCTCCCGATTAAGGATTAGTTGTTTTTTCCTCTATCTTGCTCTCTGGCAACTTTATTGCAAGAACCTCACAATCTCCCCACTCCACTGGAGTATAGATCCCCCTTCCTGTGCCGATTTTTTTAGCCCTCTTGATCACGTATTTTAGCTCACTGAAAATTGGCGCATGCTTTATAAGCAAACCCTCAACCATTTTCCTGACATCTTCAGCTTCTATGCGAATCTTGTTCTTTGTAAAGAAGAGATATATATCGTCTTCTTCCTCAACTCTTAACGCTATTGTGAGGGAGTTACCACTTTCAATTATTGCCTTATCACCATGAAAAGTCACTCGATCGCCATATTCGGAAAAATCTGGCTCAAATTGGGCAAAAACTGTTGCACCACACATTTTGCACCAAGATGGAGAAGAAGCAGAGTCATAATTGATTAGATATTCTCCTTCGCTTCCACAAAACGGACAATTCACTTTTGCCCTTTCAAAATCAGTGGAAATTATAATGTAGGGTTTTTCCCACCGCCCTTTGCCCTCTCTAAAATGGTAAGTTCCACCTACAGAAATTAGAGGCCACATTTTTTTCAGAGTTTCTATAAGCTGCTCATCGGGAACAATGGCGATCCTTTCTTCCTCTACATCGTACCACCAACCCATATCTTCTTCAACAAATTCTTCTTCCATATCTTTTGTTCCTTCCAAACGGATTTTCTCGAGGAATTTCTCTGAATCAAGAGTAACTTTGACTTTCACGCCGTTTCTATTGAGCTCATCAATATGCTCTGCTAACACAAGCAACGCTTCTTTAGTAGGGGGTATCTCAATTTCCATATAGATAGTATAAGTATGAATATTTATACTTTCCCAATTTCTCCAAAACAAGATCTTTCAAAAGCTTTTTCTTTAACACAGTGTTTACCATAACATGGATCAAATTAACCACATTAATCTATTAGAATACCTCTACAAATGTAAAGAAGTCGTGGAGAGGATGGAGATCTTCTCTCGAGAAAGCGCTGAGCTATATGTTAAAATAGCTAAAGCTCTTTTACTCCTAGGCAAGCGTGAAGAGGGAGAAGAGATCATTAAAAAATTGGAAGATCTAAAAGAAAAACTCGAAGAGCATGATTCTATTGAAATAATGATAGAGCTAGCATATTTATATCGCTATATAGGAATGGAAGAAAAATTTAGGCTCCAACTTGAAAAAGCAACAAAAGAAACCATGAAAGTAAGAGATGAATACACTCGCTCAATTCTCTTGCATAAAATCTCCAAAATATTCACTGAAGAGAACCCTGAAAGAGCGATAAAATCGGCTGAAAAGATCCCAGATGAAGCTCAGAAAATTTTTGCATTATCAGATCTATACTCTTCAGGTTTAAAAACTGAAAAAACTCTAAAAGCAAAATTAAGTGAACTAAAAATGTATCTCGATGCTCCAAACTGCTCCCTAAATTACTATGCCCTCTCAGAAATACAAAAACTTATCTCTGAAAACACTGTTCTTCATGATTACTACATGAAAGAGCTGCCGATAATTAAAAAAAGAATTGAAAAAAGACTGAAAAATGCTTCTCCAGACGTTTTGGCAGAAGCCTTGGTATATAAGAGTAGGGAACTCCTCTTAGAGGGTAAGAAAAATGAAGCTCAAGGAGCTATAGAGAAAGCTTTAGATGAGATAAAAAAAATTGAAAATCCTTTTCTTAAGGCAATGAGATCAATTGAAGCAGCAAAGGTATTGTCAGAAATGGGAAAAGATTTGACAGAACTCTTAAAAAATGTAGAAGAAAATCTCCAAATAGTCTCTTCCCCCATAGAAAAAGCGGAAGGTTATATATCCATGATTCCTCTCATAGAAAATGAAGATATTGTCTTTGAAGTCTTAGACGAGGTTTACTTGATCGCGAATTCATTAGATTTAACGAACAGAGTCCAAATTCTTAAAAGGGTAGCTGAAGTTCAAATTGAAAAGAAAAAATTAGTCGATTTTAAAGAAACAATGGACAAAATAATCGAAGTAGTTAAAGAATGTAGCCAAGAAGAAGCCCAAGACCTCATAAATGCCCCCCTGGATCTAATCTTGAAAGTCGCTTCCACAATTCCTGTCTCTAGTCATATTGATCCGGGATTGGATTAAGCAAGACTGGGCAAAGCCCCTGGTTCTGTCTTATATACTTACAATATTTAAGGGTGATGAGAGTAGAATCGAGAATAAAAACCAACCCGCTGTTCCTAATGGACGCTGATTTTGAATACTCGAAAACCCGTCAAGGATATGTTTTAGCGAAATCAAATGGAAGCGAGGAGGCGACAGCGATAGCATACGAGTTTCTTGATAGAATTCCAGACGACTACCTGCTATTCCCTCAGGGATTTATATATGAAGATAGATGGTTCAGAAGATGTGATGGCACCTGGATCCGTTTGGAAGATGACGCAACATTTTTGCTAGTGAAAACAATGGTTTGGATCGCATCACATGGGGGATATGTCGCGTCAAAAAAGAGTTTCATCGAACTAATTTCGCCCGCCTTTGGGATGGATGTTGATAAAGCGTCGATTGCAATTGCTCAAAGTGTGGCCTGTGGAGCTCTAGGAGAGTATACGCCTACAGAACTGGGATACAAAATTCCAGAATTGAGGGAAGTAGTCTATGATAGGGCTTCCCTTAATCTTTACTGTGGTAATCTTGCCCTCTGGGAACAAGAGGAGAGAAGAGGTGAAATAAACCACCTCAGTGTAGCACACTTGTATCGAAAGATCTACAGCGAAAAAACAGGAGAGGAGACAGTAATTAGCCACCTAGAACAAAGATGCAAAGAAAGAAAAGCAGTAGGTTATCCGAATTTGATATTTGAAGAAGAGTGTTTTCGCTTGGCATGCGAATTGGTGTGTGGGTTGTATATATTTGTTGATGAACCACCATATTTCTTTACGAGGTGTTTGGAGGTGAGATGAAATGAGGAAAGAAATTTTGATCCTGGCAGTGGCAATGGCTATTTTTAGTATGCAGACAGCTCTAGCACAAACGGGAATCGAAATAAAACCCCAAGCCCCTCCAGGACTCGGAGAACAAGTTACAATGATCCTCAACTGGCTATACTGGCTTGCATTGGTGGCGATGATAGGAGTGATCATGTGGGCAGCAGTCGGTTTGTTTTTCATGGGCAGAGACACAAGAGCTCACTTGATTCTTAGCATAATTGTTCTTGCCTTTCTAGTTGCCCTTCCAGAAATTCTAAAAGCCATTGGGGTCTAAAATGGGGGAGACTTTAGTAAAAAAGGAAAAAAAGTTTAAACTCTCCTTTTTTTCAAGTGAGTTTCTAGAAAAATTAAAAGATGATCTTTATTCAGTGGACATCTTTGAGACAGAGAAATTTTTAAAGAACAGCAAAATATTAGCATTCTTTTTATGCGTCTTCTTCTCAGGTATCTTGTTTTTACAAAATTTACTTTTACCAGCATCTCTAAAGATATCTAATAAAATACTGGTTTTTTTAGCAGCGATAACATTTCTATACTATCCTTTCTTTGTTAGACTGTCATCTCATCTGATATTGGCTTTAAAGAAGAGCGAAAAAAACACTGAAATCAACAAAAACTTCTACACAGCATTAAGTATTTTCTCTGGCCTCGCAAGAGGTGGAATTCCTTTAGGAGAAGCTATAAAGTACATTGCGAATAGTAAACTAAAGGGGATCCGTGAAGAATTTGCTAAGATCAACATTGCTCTTTTTATCCATGGTCTTGATATAAAAACCGCCATACTAAAAGTGGCTCTAACAACTCCAAATGAGAAACTCTCCTACTTCTTAAGGGGTCTAGCAAATCATATAGAGGAAAAGAGAGAATATGCTAGCTATGTAGACAACTTCCTCCAGCTTGATAACATCAATAGGAAAATAGAATTAGCTACCTACTCTGAAAAAATGAAAAACATTGTCGCTGTTTTTGTAACTCTCATTACTGCATGCGTGACCATTGCATTGATAGCGATCGCATCTGTTGAGGGAGTAAACATCAGCATAGCCATATACTCTGTCTACTTCGGACTTCCATTCTCAACTTTTCTGACCATGCTTATGATGAGAGTAGGCAACCCGATAAAGGAAGAAAAGAAAGAAAAAGGGCTAGACGGTTTCCTGATCGCTATATCATGCACTATTGTAGGCTTATTTGCCGCCTCTTTATCATTTATAGGCCATGAAAAATTCAAGATATATGCAATTGCCTTGGCGATCTCTCTCTCTATTTTCGGATACCTCTACACCTTCAGAGCTAGAAGAAAAGAAGTAAAAATAACGGGAGAACTGGATAGCTTTTTAATGAAGTTAAGAGCTTTTTCAGAGCTAAAGTCGAATATCTTAGAAAGCATAGACAAAAAAACATACATTGGGCGAGAATTAGGTCAGTTATTGACAAGTAGCATGGTTCTCCCCACTGGAGATGCCTTATTGAAAGCTTCAGATAAAGTAAGACATCCTTTTCTCTCAATGGTTTTGTACGTTCTCTCAGCAGTGATACATAAAACGAGAAAAATATCTGACGTCATTCTTGCACTGATTTACGAATACTATAGATACTCTGAACTCCTAAAGCTTAGAAAATCGATATACAGTCTTACTATTATTTTTGCAGGGATAAGTATAGTGATCATGGTAATCTGCATGGGTATAATGAAGTACAACTTCATACCCCTCTTTCTGAAAGTCTCCTCGATAGGGGGGATTAGTTTTGATGCACGTCTTGCAAGAAACCTTGCAGATGACAGCATAATTCTCGTCGCATCTACAACCCCATTAGCTCTCGGAGCCATTTCAGGGGATTTTAGAAAGTGTTATCCACTATTCTTCATTCTCCTTTCGATTGCCCTTATCTTCATTCTTTTCTAAAATTTTTATATAAACGTATAGCCAAACTTTCCAACTTTATATACTCTTCTTTCTTTCTGGGAGGCTCTATGCTGGTAAAAAAAGATAAGGGAATGGCAACGGCTGTAACTGCTCTGATAATAACTGCAATTACGACTGTAATGATGGCTGCAATTGGAAACACGATTGTTACAATGGTTCAAGAAACCATGCCAAAAGAAGCTCTTCCTGTAGTTGTTTTTCAAGAAGGAGAAATGAAAAAGGTTGAGCTTACTAACCCTTCAATGGTTTCAGTGGAGCTTAGTAAGCTTGAAGTTTTTATAGATGGGTCAAAAATATCTATTTCTGATGAAAACGGAGATAAAATCTGGTCTCCAGGAGAGAAAACTTGGTTTTTAGTTCCTGATAAAGATTATGCGGTTGTAGAGGTATATTATGATACTAGATTGATCTATACTGCTCTATTCCTTAGACCTTTGCCACTGCACCATGACAATTCTTTCCCCATGATCTCCCTTGAAAACGATAAAGTAAGCCTTTCAGACGATACTGCGCTCATAGCTCTAAATGTTCATGTAGGTTTTGAGGATGGAGAAAAACTGGTTTATAGCACTACCACAACAGATCTCTCTACTGCAAAACAGTGCTACGATAGTTTTAGAAAGAATGGTTCATGGCAATGTTATGGTCTCTCCACTTTCTCCATAAACTATAAAGTGACACCTGTAGGAGAGACAAATAAGAAAGTGGAGATTTCTGGAACAAAAGTTGCTGAGGGAGAAATACACTATCTGCGTTTCGTGGCGTTCGACATTACAGGAAAATCGTCAAGCGTAATTCTTCCTGTTAAATTGTCACCGGTGATAGTAATAGAGAGCATAACAGGAGGAGCAAAAAATGAAAGAAGTTCTAACACGTGGATAATCAGAACAAACCTGGACAGCGTTAACATTCGGATAAATACCAGAGCAGTGGATGATGCGGGTTTAAAGGAGATTGAGATATCTGTTAGCGGAATAACCCAATCTTGTGCTGTTTCGGGTAAAACTGCTACTTGTCAAAGAGATTTTCAACTCTCACCCCAGGAATACGTAGTTTCAGCTACTGCTAGAGATATCTCCAACCTACAATCGACAACTACGGCTGAAATCAGAATTTTGAAAGATAATCCGCCTTCTGTAGTAATAAGAAATCCCAGTAATGGAGATATTTTTGTAAGTCCTAATGTACAAATATCTGCTTCAGCGTCTGATGATTTCGGATTGGCTTCTATAGAGATCAGGCTCAATAACAATTTGATCCAAAGGTGCACAGTCTCCGGGTTATCTGCAACATGCACATGCACAGCCACATTGTCTCCAGGCACTAACACCATAACTGCCACGGCTATTGATGACATCGGAAATCAAGCTTCACACACTATCCGTGTGACATATCAAGCTCCTACACCCACTCCGACTCCAACTCCAAATCCTACACCTAATCCAAATCCATATCCTACACCTAATCCCTATCCAACTCCAACTCCAAATCCTACACCTAATCCCTATCCAACTCCAACTCCACCATCCCGAACTCCAGTAGCCGCAGTAATTTCGGTCCCGGAAGTTCAATGGCAAAAAATTCTGCAAAATGAAAATGTAGTCACTTCTCCGTGAGGTGAGACTATGCTTAGGAAATGTTTTTTGATTGCTTTTTTGGTGATGTTTGTAGCAATTCAAACCGCTCTTGGAGGATATTATATACATAACACCCAAATTAGTCCAAGCACGTCTATAGGCATCGGCGATTCTGTTACGATCACCGTGGAGATTGGAGGTGGTTGTTGCCATGATTTCCTTTACTGTCCCGATCCGTCGAATATCCTTTACTGTTACTTTCACTGTATCTATCAGGCTCCTATAGAATTATACGTAAACTCAATAAAAGTGCAACAATCGACTATCTCTCAAACATTCTCTTATTGTGATCCAGGCTCCTGGTGGTGGGGAGTATTTCCATGCCGCGGATCTTTCACTTACACGCCGCCTGCCCCCGGGACATATAATCTTGCGGTTCGAACCTATTGTCCATTAGATGGCACCTCTAGCTGGAGCAATACCTACACGGTGACCGTGCAATCGAGAGTGATAAACTTAGCTGTTTA
>JANXEF010000001.1:0-63454 GCA_025057895.1 Archaeoglobaceae archaeon
AGCTTCGATTCTCTTCAAAAACTCCTTCTTCTCAACAGGTGTTCTCACAACTTCATCCACAAGCTCCCAGAGTTCGTCTTCAACTTTACCTCTCGCCAAAAATAGAATTGGAATGAAAATTCCAGACTTAAGTTTCTTTATCTCTTCCATTCTAAGTTTAAGCATCGCTTCATCTATGATTAGCAGATCAAAGCCTTTAGAAGAGATCTCGTATTTCTCCGACAGCAATCCCTCCACAAGTTTTCTATTCGATTTAACCGCGATCTCAATTTTGATCTTGGGCTTCATCTTTCAAGATAAATGTATTTTTATTCCTTCTTCGCCGATCTCAAATTTATGCCATCCAGGAATGAAATCACTGCCTCTCATCTTTCTCACTGAAATCTTAAAGCCTTCTTCATCTCTTTTCAGCTCAATTATGCCGTCCGCAACGTATTCCAGATCCTGATCAGGGATCTCCGAAGTCGTTTCAGATGTGAAAAGGACTGTTGCGTCTTTAGAATTCAGAAACTTAAGAAAAGAAATCACTTGCCTTTTGTGGACAAAAACATTTGGAACAAGCCTTCTAAACTCTGAGATCGAATCTATAAAAACCCTTCGAGGACTAATCTCTTCGATTTTTCTCGTGATCTCCTCGAAAATTCTCTCCCTCTCCACTTCCCCTGGATGGAATACGTCATACGAACTTCTATAGTATTCCGCACTTGGAGTTAAATCCAAGAATTCAACACCTTCAACTTCAAGAAACAACTTTTTTGAGTTCTCTTTAATATATTCCGCCCTTTCTGTGAGAGTGATGAAGAGAACTCTTTCACCTCCTTTAGCTCCTTCAATGAGAAATTGAAGCCCTAAGGTCGTTCTTCCAGTTCCACTCTCTCCTTTAATATAGTAAGCTCTGCCTTTGATAAAGCCTCCCATCAAGAGCTTGTCCAAACCTTCTATGCCAGATGAGATTTTCATTAGTATTAATAGCACAAATTATCTTAAAAAGCTATCTACTCAGTATTAAAGCTCTCAGGCTAATTTTTCACAGACTTCTCTAATCCTAAAACCGAAGCTCCAAGAGCCCCAATGATTTGAGGCTCTTCAGGAACTAAAACAGATACTCCAAGCTTCTCTTCAATCGCTCTTTTTACACCTAAATTCTTCGCCACACCACCAGTTAACACAACTTCTTTTCTTAGCCCCACCCTACTCACCATAGCGACAACTCTACCCGCAATAGCATCACAGACTCCAGCGATTATATTTTCGATCCTTTCTCCAGAAGATAGATAGCTTATGACTTCCGATTCCGCAAAAACTGTGCATGTAGAGGATATTCTGACTTTATTCGTAGCTCTTAAAGCGAGATCTCCTACCTCTTCGATTTTAATTCCCAAAGCGTTTGCCATCACTTCAACAAATCTTCCATTTCCAGCAGCACATTTATCGTTCATCACGAAATCCAGAACTTTCCCATTTTCAACAGCTATTACTTTGCTATCTTGCCCACCAATGTCTATCACAGTTCCCGTTTTCGGAATCAGAAAGCTTGCTCCAACCGCATGACAGGTTATTTCTGTTATCTTTTTGTTTGCAAAACTTACCATGTTTCTACCATGTCCAGTAGCTACAATATTTCAAAATTTACTGAACTATGACGCTCGTTTCAATAATCCTCATTCAGAGAACTGTGTTATTGTGCCTCTTTTTCTCGCTCTTTCCAGAGCCCAAAGATGGAAAATAAAAAGTGAAAAAATTGCAAAGAAGCTTAGTAGGTATCCAATCTGTAATGTATTTGGATAACTTGTTTCAAATCCGTAGAAGCTTCTGTAATACTCGAGGAAGTGTGTGAGAGGAATAATATATGCGAGAGTTCTGATGCTTTCGGGAAGCATTGATACTGGATAATAAATTCCGCAAATTAGCATGAAAATAGCTGAAAGAGTCCAAGCGAATATCTCAGCTCTGTAGCCAAAGATGAGTAAGAGAGAACAAGTTATCATTCCTATTATTTTTGCTGATAGAAATATACCAAAAAGAAAAAGGATTAAACAGTGCAGCGGAATTAGTAGATCAATTCCAAAAAGAGTGTTGCTCGCTATGAAGAGAATTGAAAAGGCGATAAATCCTCTGAAAACCCCAAATAACCAGGAGCCAAGAAGCATGTTCCAGCTGCTTATCGGAGATACGAAAGTGTATCTCACACTTTTACTCCAAACGTCAAAGAGAAGAACATAAGCAACATCGAGCTGTGAAACCTGTAGGATGCTCAAAGTTACTGCACCTATTAAGATGAAGGCAAAATACTCATTCTTTAGGTCCAAATATGTGCTCATTAGACCAACAGAGATTAAACCTATTACTGGCCAGAAAAGCGTTTCAAATATTGTAAAAAAATTTCGCTTTGTTATTATAAAATTTCTATAAGTAAATCCAAGTGTTTTTATTATTTCACTTCGCAAGCTCGTTGAAGACATCCTCAAGATCAACCTCTCTTACAGCTATATTCTTGATCTTAGCAAATTTTGAAACCTCTTTTGCAATCTCCCAAAGTCTTCTCTCTACACTATCAACGTAAAAATAATACTGATTTGCGTCCTTCTCTACCATGTAAACACCTTCTATATTGAGCTTCGATTGTGGTATTTCTGAATCCACTTCAATCCTGATCTTGTCTCTCATTTTCAACATTCTTTTTAGATCATTCTTTGTCCCTTCTGCAACGATCTCTCCTCGATTGATGAATGCAATTCTTTCGCAGAGCATTTCAGCTTCACCCATGTAATGAGTTGTTAGAATAACTGTTATACCAAGATCTCTTTGCATCGAGCTAATTTTTTCTCTGAGCCTTTTAGCAATCGGTGGATCAAGACCTTTTGTCGGTTCATCTAGAAAAACTAGCTCAGGATTATTCACAAAAGCCCTTGCTAGGATCAACTTCTGTTTATTTCCTGTAGAAAGTTTGTTGAATTCTACGTCTCTAAACTCTTGAAGTTCAAACTCCTTTATCAGGTTCTCTACGATTCTGCGATCGTAGATTCCATAGAGCATTGCATAATATCGCAGATTTTCGTAAACTGTTAGGCTCCAGATAAGGTTTGGATTTCCACTTGCAATGTTTATTCTCTTTCTTATCTCCTTCGAATCAATCAAATTATCTAAGTTAAGTACTTCTACTTTTCCTTTAGTCTGTCTAAGTAAGGTTGCCATTATAGAGACAAGTGTAGTCTTACCAGCCCCATTTGGACCTAAAAGACCATATATTTTTCCACGCGGAATTTTTAGATTTACATCTTTTATTGCAACTTTTTCAGAAAACAAGGAGCGGTAGATCATCCATAGATTTTCACATCTAACTGCAACCACGTCAAAGGTTGATTTTGAGATTTAAAATCTCTTCCCAAGCACATCTCTAGCGAGCATCGCAGCACCTTTAGCAACAGCGAAATCGTCCCTTATAACTCTGAACTCTGGTTCGAAAACCTTTGGAACCAAATTTGAAATCTCTTTTTTGAGAATCAATTCATCAAGACGACCGCCTATTCTACCGCCGAAAGTTACAATTTCAGGATTTAGAAGCATTATAGCAGCTGCAACAGATTTACAAAAGAGTTTGAAACTCCGTGTTCCATAGATACTTCTGTCTTCTAGTCTACTTTTAGCATCTCCTATTGCCCAACCACTGAAATAGCACTCTAAATGTCCGTATCCGCCACATTTACATTTTCTTCTTCCACCTACAAATGTATGGCCCATTTCTCCAGCAAGTCCATCTCCTTTGTATAGTTCTCCTTTGATCACGATTCCAGTTCCAATTCCAGTTCCAATTGTTAGGGCGAGAACGTTTTTCTTCCCTGTTGTATTAGCTGAAAAGTAAGCAAAACACTTTGCATCGTTTTCTAAAATCTTTGGCTTTTCGGTTTCGATGAATGGAATTTTTTCTAGATTTGGAGCTAAAACCATTTTTCCTCTTTTAAACCAAACCGCAATACCAATTCCAACAGCTTCGTAATCAATTTCTAATTCCCTCAAGTCGAAATCTTTAGTCTTAATTGTACCAAAGATCTTAAATTCGTTTTTATCAAGCAAAACTATGTCTGTGTTGGTTCCCCCTATGTCTAAGCCCAAGATCATGAGAAAAAGGCAACAACGTTATTAATATTGTCATCTTTTCACCTTTATGAAACTAAGTATCGAGGAGGGAGAAAAAGCTGTTAAACTTGCGAGAAAAGCGATAGAAGAATACTTGGAAACCGGAAAGATCATAAAAGACAGACTTGAAGGTGTTTTTTCACATAAAAGAGGTGTATTCACAACTTTAATCGAGCATGGAGAGCTGAGAGGTTGTATAGGATTTCCCTATCCTGTGAAAAGGCTCGATGAAGCAATAATAGAATCCGCAATTTCTGCAGCTATAGATGATCCGAGATTTGAACCGGTGAAGAGATGGGAAATGGAAAAGATAATAGTAGAAGTCACGATTCTTACTGAACCTGAAAGAATAAATGCTAGAGCGCAGGATTTGCCAAAGTTCGTTGAAATTGGAAAACATGGCTTGATGGTTAAAAAAGGTCTCTTATCAGGGCTACTTCTACCTCAGGTTGCAGTCGAGTATGGAATGGATGCAGAAGAATTTTTGAGTCATACATGTTTAAAAGCTGGACTTCCACCTGATTGTTGGCTCACTGGAGTAGAGATATACAGATTCGAGGGGCAGATATTTATGGAGATTGAGCCAAAAGGGGCAGTAGTTGAGCTTGACATCAAGAGCTGCCAGTAAAATAAATCAGTAGGGCTCTATATCTCGAGGAATAACTCTAAAGAGTTCAGAAATTCCTATCATGATTAGAATTGTTCCCAAAATAATTGGTGGGATTTCTGTTCAAATCGCTTATCCAGTTTCCTATGAATGTTCTCCTTACAAAAATCATTCTATTTCTAGGCTTCGTTCAGTATTAACAAGTTTAGAACGAAAGCAAGACCGAATCATCCATAGATAAACCCAAAGCTAGCATGATAAGTTTTAAATAGTCCAATCTGTCTATCATGTTCTTTAGAGCTTCTTGGTTTTTAAAATTTAAAAAGATCTCTCATTCGTGTTGGATTCCATTCATAATTGAATAAGGAAAAGAGTAAATAGCTGACAAAATTACTCACTATAGAGAAATAAAGCCAAGTCTAAACATATCGTTGCTTGTAAAAACTTCATTTCCAGATTTTTTCAGAGCTTTAACCGTTTCTAATGTATCATCTATTAGTCTGAGCATCTCTCCTTTCTCCTCAGGAATTCTTCCATGAACTCCTTTGAAAATTGGTCCTTGCTTTGTGAAGAGATAGTTAGAAACATGATCGCAAGTGAAATAAGTTTCGACTTTTATTCCTTCGAGAAAACTTCTCAACTCTTCAAGCTGTTCTTCTGCATTGAGCAATTTGACAAGTCTTCCTATTTCTGGATTTGTTATTGTGAGATTTCTGATTCTTACAAAAGTTGGCTTAGCTTCATTTATAACTCTCGCAGTATTCTTCGCATGTTTCTCGCTCCTCTCAACCCCGCCTAAGCCTGTTATGACATAGTAAGTTGTTTCGAAGAACTTTCCAGCTTTCTTTCCAGCTTTAATCGCATCCTCAGAAGTTATGCTTTTCTGAACAAGTCTTAGAATTTCATCATCTCCACTTTCGAGTCCCATATGCAGTCTTGTAAGTCCAGCAGATTTCAAATCTCTTAGTTTTTCCTCATAAATGTTTGCAATAGTCTTAATCCTTGCATAAGCGGTGATTCTTTCTACTTCTGGTCTTTTTAGCTTTAAGTAGCGAACAATCTCAACTATATCTTTATGAATCAGTGGATTTGAATCACCAAGAAATGCAGACTTGGATTTTGGAAAGAAGAATGGGATTTGATCTATATCTCTTAAGATATCTTCTTTTCTTCTCTGTTCAAATTTTATAGTATTGTACATTGAGCAGAACGCACATTTGTTCCAGTTACAGCCTCTAACAACTCGAATAAGGTAACTAAAAGCTTCACTTGGTGGTCGGAATGGTGGAAGTTCCATACTATCTCCTCAGGCTGAAACGTCGGAACTTTAGATTTGCTAGTGCTTTTAGCCACATTTCTGCTTCATAGCTAACTTTTTCACTTAGTTTTGCGGAGCTTTTATCGACGAATCCATGGAATTCATTGAGAACGTAGAATTCTATCCTATCTCTCTTTATCACAATCTTAACGGGATCATCGTATATTACGAGGTTCTCACCTTCGTTTTCGAGAATTCTGCTCAAGCTATCGAAGGAGGTAAAGATCTTTGTTGCGTAACTCGTGAGCATGATCGGAGTAGATCATAATCTAAAAAAACTTTCTCTCAAATTGCTATCCACTTTCGAAATCTGAATTTATCGCAATTTTTCTATCCTATATGATGGATGTTAAAAGCATGCAAAAATTTTTGTCTAAAAAACTATCTTTAAAAGTGGTCGAACTGAGGTGGCAGGACTTCGAAGTTGAAGTTAAAAGGATTTGTGAAGAACACAATTTTTTGACTTTTTTCAGACACTTTTTTAAAGATGAGTTAGGAAAAGCTGAAATAGATGTTGTAGCAGAGAGAGGAAATATTCTTCTTTGTATAGATGCTAAACTTTACTCCAGAAATCGTTATAGGGTTTCACAGATTAAAAGAGAAGCAAAAAAACATTCTGAGCGCTGTAAAAGGTTTTCGAGGATTAAAGGTAAAAGAGCTGTTCCGGTGATCATAACTTCAATAGATGATTCGATTTACTATTACGAGGGTTGCATAATAGTTCCATATCACTCCTTTAATTATTTCTTGAGCGAAGTATACTATTATCTCACAGAATTTGGCTACCTTTTATGATACAATTTTAAAAATTTTGATATCTAATGAAATCATTTAACCACAATTTCAGCTTCTTTGGCAATTTCTATTCCTCTTCTTCCAAAAATCTCTATAATTTTCTCTTCATTCTTAATGATATCATTGCAGAACGCAAAACCACTTTTTAGCAATTCTTCGATTTCAAAATTGTTTAATTTTAGTATGGTTATAGGATAAAGCCTTTTGTTTTCAAGCAGAAACTCTATTCCTTCTCCTTCTGGATAACGCCATCCTGTTAATTTTATCCCTCTGCACTCCGCAAACCTTATTGCTTCGCTTGAGAACTTTGTGTTAGTAAAAATCCATGCTTCGTAAAACTCGTTTGCTTCCAGTATGTCCAAAAATCGCGCATAAGAGTAGAGAATCTCCTTTATTCCTGTGTAGCTTGGAGTATTGTGAAACTTACATTCTACGATGAATTTTTTCTCTTTTTCAGCTATTATATCGATTTCGTGAACAACACATTTTCCTCTAATCAATTCGTTGAGTCTCGTTCTATAACCATATTCCTTAAGCAGAGCGGAAACGAATTTCTCAAATCTGTACCCTTCTGGACCCAGACGGAGGAGTGAAGACTTCAACGAGTATTTCATATATACTTTCTTTGATAACTTTTCGATCTCTTCAAGTACGATTTTTAAGATCTCTTCAGTAGAAATACCATCGTATATTCTTTTTTCCACGATCTCTACAATTTTTTGAGCTTTATCATCGCTAAGACCAGCTCTTTTAGCACTTTTTATTATTTTTTCTCTGTTGAACTCCTCAAACCTTCCATCTCTCTTCATCACCTTCATCTCTGTAATTTCATTACAGATCAGATTTAAACTTTCACCTTGCATAAAAGGATTTTAGAAATTTTCTATTTAAATATGATTCATGAAAAATTTCAATAATTTCGAATTTTCAAAAAAACCAAAAATTTTAAATATCATCAAAAGAGCGAAGTTATGCACGAATGGACGATTGCGATGTCAGTAATTAGCAGTGTCGAGAAGTGGTCTATAGAGAAGAACATGAATGTGAAGAGAATTTATCTTTCAATCCCTTCTTTCTCGATGCTCGAAGTTGAAATTCTACTGGATGCTTTTAACAAGCTTAAGAAAGAATCAAAGATTTGTGATGCTGAGTTGGAGGTACGAGTAAGGGATCAAAAGTTCGGTTGTAGAAACTGTAAAAATATATTCACGATTGATGACATAAAACCACAGCTCGATCCTATAATGAAAGATCACGATGATTATGAGCTTCACGAACTTTCAAGTCTTCTAACAACATTTGTAAAATGTCCAAAATGTGAATCTCGTGACTTCGAAGTAGATGCATCGATAAGAGTGGAAGGGTTAGAAGTATGAAAAATGCTAAAGTTGCTCTAATGTTGAAAAATCCATCATTTATTCAGATCTGCAGTTTTTGATGCAGATAAAAGGCTTTTGAAATCGTAGAGAATTTGACAACGAAACTCTTAAATACAACTTTTCTCATGAATTTAAAAAGGGTCCGTAGCTTAGACTGGTCAGAGCGCCCGGCTCATAACCGGGCGGTCGAGGGTTCAAATCCCTCCGGACCCAGATCTTAGATTTGAATCTCTGAAAAAATTCTTCCAATGCTCGATCTATGCTTGAGAGCTGTATTTTTACTTTAACTCTTTTTATTTATCCAAACTCCATTAATTTTAACTTCTATTTTATCATAACTAGCATTACAACAAACCCTATATGGATAGTTATTCTCATTTGGTAATTCTGCATGTGCGTTTGTCAAATCCGAGATTCTCAAAACAAGAGTACCTGGAAAATCATTAGAGCCTATACAATCTCCTTGATTAATAGTACAAAAAAGGCTTGCGCGAGAAACAGTTAGTAAAAGACAAAAAGCTACAAAAAAATTAAAAATCAGAATGTGCTTGTTCTTCATTGTATAATTTGACGTTATAGTTTATAAATTTAATACAATACACTTAATGAAGAAGATCGTAAGTATCTCCTTTGATTTCTAAATTTTCTATTAAAGGTGTAACAAGTAGTGGATCATCATATATACCGGATGATGCTACATTTCGAAGTATCAAAGCGTAACAAAGTTCCCTAGGACATCCTGCATACTCCATGAGTCTTTCTGTATCTATTTCTATCTCTGTATCATTTACCCACGCTTTTACTTCGTTTCTATATATTTTTCCCAATAAACCTCCTGGATCTTGATATCTAGCTCCACCGTAAAAAAGTACCGAGTAATCAAACGCATCTTTTTCATTTATTACCGGATCTGGTTTACCATGAATCCTATCATGAGGTGCCGCAAGGTAAGGTATAAGAGGTATAGTACCATATATACTCTCTCCTCCTATTATCACTGCTGTATCTCCATCAGCTATTCCTAATGATTGTTCGGCAGAACAAGTATTAACGAATAATATCTTATAACCATTTATCGAATTAACTTTTTCTCCAAGCCTTTCCTAAGGATATGTATCATCGTATGCTCTAAAACCGTTTAGACTACCATGGCCAACTATCCCTATGTAAAGTATGTCATTACTATCCATAATGTTTTTCAAATTGTCGAAAACTGCATCAATGTTCTGGAATGTAGCTGCTTCATTGTAAAGCGTTATTATGTTATTCTCAGAAGTTCTCATCGACTGCGCCAAACTACTCTTTAAATATCGTCTAACGACATCACTAACGCCACTTGGATCTGGGAAAATCATAAAAGCATATCTGTCGTTTTTAGCTCCTACTGTGTAGATATCTGGGTGTCTTTGTTCTAACTCGTCAGCTATACCGTCTGTGTCTGTATCTTCTTTTATGTAAGCTTTGAAATATGTAGAATTCTGTCTGTTTTCATTGTCTTTTACAGTTAGTTTCAAATCATACTCTCCAGGAGTGTTAAAAGTGAAGTAAACTATTCCTTGGCTTGTTTCTATTCTATTTACTAAATTGCCATTTTTGTAAATATCCCAAACATATTCAACTGGCACTGATCCGTTTCGCCAATCTGAATAGGCTCTTGCCACAAGTTTTACTGGGAATTTCTCTACTCCATAGTAGTTTCCTACATTCACGATTTTAGGATACTCGGGAGTTGGTGTTGGGGTTGGAGTGGGAGTTGGGAGTTGGTGTTGGAGTTGGTGTTGGAGTAGGAGTTGGTGTTGGGGTTGGAGTGGGAGTTGGTGGTATGGGTGTAGGAATTGTTGGTGGAGGAGTTGGAGTGGGAGTTGGTTGAAGCCATTTCAGAATTACATTTATGAGTTCTCTATCGCCAATTTTGTTGTTAAGCCAATCCAAGATTGCTTGGATCAACTCCTGATCTTCAATGTCACCATTGCCATTTTGATCATAAGCTTGCCAAGGTTCTCTAACTATTGTTAAGCTCTGAACGATTGCTGAAGCGTTTGTTCCATCAATATTTGCAGTCACAATGCTAAAGCTTATCGTTCCAGAAGCGTTGGAATTCACTTGGAAAACAGCTGTAGCCACCTTTGTCTTAGTTGCAATGCTCACTGGATTTCCAAAGCCCATATATTTTACGTATTTTAAGCTTTCGTTTACATCTATAAACTCATATCTGAACAATCTCTGAGTTGAGTTAGAAACATATGTGATCTTTGTTGGATCGAATGTGAAGTTCACGAGAACTGATTGTGCTGTGCCATCTTGCAAGCTTATATCAACTGCAAATCTCTCTCCTGGAGCAACTGTGGTTTTGTTTGGCTCTATGAAGATCTTGGCTTTTATAGCTGATATGGATTCTCTTTCAGAACTTTCATAATATTGCCATTTATTGTCTTGATAGCTTAGAGAAGATATTTCTTTGTTATGAGTTATTTGAATCTTAACACTCGCTGTCAAGCAAATTGAAAAAACAAAAAACAAGATGATGGGAATCGAACTTCTCTTCACATTCTCACCCTTCTCATGAGTTCAATCTCTCCTACTATTTCCAAGATATAAATTTTTTCTATTCTTTCCCTCACTTGGAATTTCTTCCATCTTATACATTTTGAAGAACCCTAAAATTCCAAACTATGAAGCTATTCACTGAATATTTCTATTTTTTTATTGAATTTAGCAAGGTATTCAGCTATGAAAAACCTTTTTTGCAGATTTGTAAAGCCTATCCATGACAGCTTTGCCAATTCCTCGCTCTTCGACCCCTTCTACTAGTATAACTTTTGCACCCATCTTTTCTGCCTTGATCAACGCATCGAATACATTTTTAGCATAATCCTCAACTTTTTCTCCAACCACGATTGTTTTCCCATATATATCTTTCCTAGCTATTACAATTGCATCTTCCCTCTTTGAAAGGAAATCTCTTATCATTTTCTCTTTTTCCTCACCAACAAAAACATATATTTCTGCAGAAGTAGTGAATTTTTCTTCAAACTCTCTCGTTTCCTCTTCATGAACTTCAATAAACTTTTTTATCTCTTCAACGCTTATCGCACCATGTCTGAGGATCTTAGGTGGAAAAACTGTGACATCTAGAATTGTTGACTCTAGACCTATCTTGCAATCTCCGATTACTATGGCGTCGATCTTATCTCCAAGCTCTGCAATTACATGTTCAAACTTTGTAGGTGTAAATCTTCCAGAAATATTTGCTGATGGGACTACTACTGGTTTTCCGAGATCTCTTATCAATTTTAATGGTATTTCATGTGCAGGCATTCTGATTGCGACTTTTTTTGATCCTCCTGTCACTATATCTGGAATTTTCTTCTTCTTGAAGATTAGAGTGAGAGGTCCAGGGAAAAAGCTTCTCATCAATTTTTCTGCGATCTCATTTACTTCTGCAATCTCATAAACTTGGCTTAAATCTGCTACACCAACGATTAAAGGTTTATTTTTTGGTCTTTTTTTAACTTCGAAAAGCCTTTCAACAGCTTTCTCATTCATCGCATCGCATCCAAGTCCATAAACTGTTTCAGTTGGAAAAGCAACTAAACCACCTTTTTCGAGTATCTCTACAGCTCTCTTTAATCCTTTTTCTTCCGGTTTTAGAAGTTCCATAGGAAATCCATTCTTTCATCTTGAAAAAGCTTTTTTAAGCTTTCGGAAATTTTGAATTATGGATAAATTCCACTCAATTGTTAACGAGATTTATGAGATGTTCAAGGATTACAAAGTTTCGAAGAGCGAGATCGAGAGAAGACTCAAGCTGCTAGTTTTTGAATTCAAAGTTCCGGAAGAGGAGGCTAGAAGAACAATAATCAATGGACTTAGGAGAGATCTCAATATTTCAAAAGAAGCCCTTCGTTTTCCTTTGACAAAGATATCAGAACTTGAACCAGGGAAGTGGGTGAGCGTAAAAGCAAAGGTTATCCAGCTATGGGACTCTACAAGTCCTTCAATTGCGCAATGGGGAATAGTGGGTGATGAAACTGGAACGGCAAGATTTGTTATTTGGACGAAGTCTAGTAAAGGAAAAGTTGAGGAAGGAAAGAATTATCTCTTTGAAAAAGTAATTGTAGATGAGTTTGGAGGTGTTAAAAGTATAAAAGTGACGAGCTTGAGCGAAATAAAAGATATAGATGAGGAAATAGAAGTGAGTGAAGAAGGAGGAGAAGTAGAAGCTATAGGAGCTCTCGTTTCTATATCTCAGAACAGTGGATTGATTCAGATCTGTAAACTGTGTGGAAGATTTACAAAAGCCGGAATCTGTAAGGAACATGGAAAAGTCGAAGGGGTAGAAGTTCTCCGTCTTCGTGGTGTGCTCGATGATGGTGAGAAGATGTTCGAAATCGAGATGGATGAAAACTGCATAAGATCTCTAACAGGTTTAGATCTCAACGCTGCAAAGAAGATGGCTTTTGAAAACCTCGATCGTAGTATCGTTTTATTAGAGTTGAAGAGAAAACTTCTTGGTAGATACTTCCGAGTTTTCGGAGAATTGAAATTCAGAACCATTAACGTTAAGAGAGCGGAATTTTTCAGACCTAAGATTTTAGAAGAAGTTGAAAAAACACTTGAGGAGGTGAAAAATTGGTAAGATTGAAAAGAGAGATTGCGAAAAGAGTCTTTGCAAAGGAGTTCAATGCTTCAAGATTTAAAATTGGTGGAAATGTCGAAAAAGAAACTGTCTATATCTTCACACCTCTTGGTCTAAAATGCAACAGAGTCTTCATAGTTGGGGCTCTACTCGAAAAAGAGGAAGTGAGACCTGATGCAGATATTTGGCGAATAAGAATTGCAGATCCAACTGGATCATTTCTCGGCTTTGTTGGAAAGTTTGATCCTGATGCGCGTGAATCTCTTGCCGAGATAGATATACCCTCTACTGTAGCAGTTGCAGCAAAGGCAAAGCTTCTAGAAAAAAGTGGTAAATCTATACCCTTTATCCGGCCTGAGAGTATAAACTTGTCTGATTTTGAAACCAGAGATTATTGGATTCTTGAAACTGCAAAGGCAACACTAAAAAGAATAGAACTCATGAAAGTAGATTCTGAGATTTCAAGGATTGCGAAAGAAAAGTATAATCCAAATCTGGAAGAATACAAGGAAATGGTAATCCATGCACTTCAAAGGCTAAAAGAGGAAGCAAAAGTAGTCGAGGAGGGTCTTGAAGAAGTCGAAGATAGTATAGAAGAAGAAGTGCTCGACATAAATGATCTATACTGATAGAACTCTTTCATAGTCAAGCTCTGTTATAATCCCATTTTTGTTAAGAATTCTATTTGCCTCTTCTATGCTCTTAGCTTCTAAAACTAGTTTTGCACACTCGTTTATCTCTAAAACCGCTTTTGCCTTGAAATAAAAGATTAGGGTAGATAGTGGAGTTATTAGAACAGTTCTACCTTTTCTAATTTTTTTTATCCCTAATTCACCACGAAAGGCCAAAATAGGAATTCTACTCGCTTCTGTAACGACTTCTTCACAGACTTTCTCCATCTGAATACAATCATCTTCGCTCATAGATGAACAACCTATGAATCCATTATTTTTATAAAGTTCTGAAATGTTTAATAGTATTTCCTCGAATTTGAGTTCACCGTCGCTACCGAAACCGGAAACTGCGACAATTCCATTTAATTGGTTTAATAATGCAACGCTGATGGCATCAGCTAGAGGACTTCTAACACCCGATTCATAGCCAAAAGAAATCGCATCTCCTCCTGCGTCAACTCCTATGAAAAGATCTATTCCTCTTTCTTCTGAAAAATTTTTTAGATCTTCACATAGCTTTTTAACACCCTTTGTGATGTCTAGTCCTAAGACTTTTCCAAAGAATTTCGTAGCTCTAGCTAAGTTAGGTTTTATTTTGTCGGAAGTTATCGTATCCTCCTCAATAAATGCAAGTGTTTCAGCAACTCTTTCAATGTTCAATAGCTCTTCTAGACTTCTTGGACCAGGTTTTGGATCTACAACAAGCCTATCCCAAATAACTCCTCCATTGAGGATTTCGAAATCGAATTGTCTTAGAAAATTCGAAACTGGAATTGTGCTGACTATATCTCCTCCTCCCCCTATTCCAAAGACGAGAGCTTTTTTCTTCTTGCAACTTTTTAGAATTCTGATGAATTCCATGAACCTTCAGGGTAAGAGAGGATAATATCTTTTGCCAAATTCATGTGAAATTTAATCCTTTTTATTGGATATTTCTCTCCATATCTTTAAAAAGATCGAAAGGGATAAAAATTTTGAAACGAACAAAAACAATGCTTGGATTTGAGGAAATAATATTCATCGCTATACTCGCTCTGGTGATATTGACTCCCGAAAAGTTGACAGAATTTGCAAGAGAAGTTGGAAAGATTTACGCTGAATATAAGAAAGCGAAGAGAATGATCGAACTTGAAGTTCTTTACGGGATACCAAGTGATGAAAAACTGAGAGAGGAAATGGAGAAGAAGTTTAAGGAGTTGGAAATAGAGGTTGAGAAATTCAAAGTTTCGAAATATCCTCCTCACTGAGCCCCGTTAGTTCGATTATCGTCAAACCTGTTTTCAAATTTTTTATTTCATCCTCACACATCTTCTCTCTAAAACACTCATCTGAAATGACTATACTGTTGCCAAATGGGTCTTCGAGGATCAGGGTTAGTTCATCTCTTCCTTCTATTGTATCTTGTATTCTTTTGAGTATGGATTCGCACTTTTTCACTTTTTCTTTATCTTCTTCATTCCAGCGCATCGCAGTTTTCACGATATTTGTTACCATGTAAAGAATGCCTTCAAGATTTTTTATAAATGCCTGACTTGCTGGACCAGGCTCTATTGAAACACCGATTTCTGGAATTCTTATCGTTCCAGAAGTTGAACGAACAACTTTAGTGAAAAGATTTCTCTCATTGATCTTGATCTTAAATCTTGTTGGCTCTTTTTCGCCAAGAACTATAGAATCTGCATGTTTGAATCCACAATCACACGAAATTGAAGTTAGAAGAATTTTATCAAAAAATGGAACCTCATAAGTCGTAACGATTAGCTTCAATTCTCTTCCACATATAGAACAGATCATTTAATGCCCCTGATCTTGTTTCTGTCTACTTTTATTCCAGTAGGTGTTACAATCACGTACTCTTCTCCTAGTCCAACTATATCTCCGTTTATCTCATCTGTTAGCTGTTTTAAGTCTTTTAAAATTCTGTCCAAAGTTAATTTGTCATGCTTTAAAAATCCAACATCTGCTATTACGATGTTTCCGTCGTATACTTCCTTTTTTATTCTCGGTACCTCACCTAGACCTGCCACTTCAGCGACTTTTATCAGCATTGTTGCCTTTTCTCCAACTTCCGATTCGTATTGACCCAGGTCTAACTCTTCGTATTCATCTGCAATTATTTTTTCTTTGGACTTTAGTTTGTCTAAAATTCCCATGATCTCACCTCACACTATAACCTCAGAAAAGTATTTAATTTTAACGCCTATTCAGGAGTTTGATCACATAGATGTAACTTTTAACGATCTCCGATCGATGAGCAATAAGCGGAGGGACTGCTATTATCAAATAAGCAAAGCTCAGTATGTAGCGCATTTCAACGCTTTGATAAAAGAATTGAGCCATAAAAAGAGCTAGAAGTAGAAGGGCTTCGAAAAGGTTGAAACGAAGATTAATTATTATTGCAACCCCTAGCAAAGACTGTGCAGCGGTCAAAAGAAATTCTTCTTTCTGTCTCTCGTCGAGAGGAAGTGAGTTTGGATGTCCGAGAGAGATACTGTAGATCAAAGCTAGACAACCCACAAGGAGTGTCCACTGGTTGACCTTAGATGAAACGAGTGTATTAAAGCTTGCAGTAGTACGAAATCTCTTTATGAAATAAATTGCAACTATGAACTCCGGAGACTCACTTGCAAGGGGAGCTATCCATTGAACCATCAAAAATTCATCTATTTCGAATTTTTTAGCAGTACCGATTAATCCTTCTGCAAAAGATTCAACACTTATCAGAATGACAAATGCGGAAAAAATAAATAAAAAAATAACGGATGCTCTTCTCCTTCTCGTTGGAAAGCAGCAGAGATATGCAGGTACTCCATGAGGCTCAAATTCTTCTCTATGAGCCTTTGTTGCTGTGTAAAGGTATAAAATGTATATCGCAAGCAATACTCCTGTATCGATTAATGAGATGTTACCTTTAAGGGGGATTAAAAAGCAGTAAAGTGATGCAACAAGCAAAACAAAGAATTCTAGTCTTATACCTTCATCCAGTACAATCTCTCTTTTTCTGATCCTCGTAATAGCGAAAATCGCAACTGTGCTCCATCCAATACCGAGTAGAAGTCTATTAGCTCCCGTCATGTTTGCAGCAGCATAGTGAACGTATTCTCCTCCAACTTTTCCGGCCATCCAGGTGAAGTAGATATCAACTGCATATTCGGGTAAAACAGCTAAAAGAGCAACGACAGCAAGGCTAAGAGATCTTGGAAGATCTTTTTCAGCAGTTTCTGCAGCCCAAGAAAGAATAAAGGCGGCAGACACAACTGCAGTTCCAGCAATTAAAGCCTCCAAATGTGGAGGATAGTGAATTGAAAGTAGGAAAGAGAGTATCCAAGGAATTGTAGCGAAGATAGTGATTCCGATGAAGATCTTCTCTTTTAGAAACATGTGACTACTACTTGTTTAGATTAAAAATTTTTTCAGAATTAGCTGGTCTTTTTGATAGAGATCAACTTCAGATGAATCTATATCATCTTTTACTATGGTTATCTTCTTCTTAAAAGTTTAACATTGGAATATTTTTAATATTTAATATATAAAATAATTAAAAGATTTATAGGAACGAAGAGGGTGCTCCTCTATTTAAAGTAGTTCTTTGGTATAGTTCTATGCTTTAAAAGAACTTCAATAGTTGAAACTCGAAACTTCAAATGCAACTTCACTTTTACTTCCTTGAAATAATTTTGAAAACTCAAACTCCACTTTTAATTTTTTTCAAAACGAATGTTACAAAGCTACATCTATTTCGAAAGAAGATACGGAATTTCAGACTTTTGGCTTGATCAGGAAGTATTCATATACTACTACCTTAATTATTACTATGATTATATTTGTAGAGTCACGAAGATCTACGACCCTCTTCCCATTCTCAACGAAAAAGCTCTTAAAGAAAAAGGGTCAAGTAGACTACGTTGGGAAATGGTCTTTTGGTGAACAAGAAAGCCACTTATTAGGGCAATAGCTGCAATTCTTGTATGTCTTTTGTCAGATAGTAGCAACTCAAACGAATTCAGGAGAGCTATCAAACTAGATCAAGCAAAAATCCTTGATCCATTTCAGGTTTTGGCTCAATCTCTCTCGAGCTCAGATTCAGATAGGGGAAAAGGAGAAGATTAACTCATAGAAAGATGCTCAGAAAATACTACTTTTATTCCTTCGATAATTCGAATTCTCAAGAAATAGTAGAGAAAAGTACTGGCTCTAAATAGTCTGAAAATTTCTCCATGGCGAACCACTAATAACATGCTTTAGAGATCTTCTTTCAAAAAGAACTTTTTTACAGTTGAAAAGAGAGTTGAGAAGGTTGTTATTGAGAATGTCTGTTATCTAATGGAGATTTAGATCAAAAGCGAACAAGATGGAAAAAGTATCGAAAATATTTAGATTAAGTGATCTTTCAAAAATTCAATGCGGGGGGAGGGATTTGAACCCCCGAACCCCTACGGGACTGGATCTTGAGTCCAGCGCCTTTGGCCACTCGGCAACCCCCGCGCTGTTAATCTTTTACAGTTAAATTTATTAAGATTGTCGCTCCACCAACCGACCCAGGATCATGCTTTTCACCCAGGTGTGAGAGGCGGAGCAATAAGAGTTAACTATAAAAGATTTAAAGTTTTTTATTTGTAAAAGCTAAGAATAGCCTCTTTGCGAGAGTATAAATATTTGTGATGAACATCTTCTTTATGAGTGTGGATCTGGAATTTGATGAAAAAATAGCTTGGATTTTTCTAAGAGACTCAGATATGAACGTTCTCAGCTATAGATTGCTGAAAGAGATTTATGGAGCGCTTTTGAAAGCAGATGAAAAATCTTCTGCGATAGTAATCTCGACGAGGACTAAGAATTTCTGTGCTGGCGCTGATTTAAGAGAATTGAAATCTCTAAATTTTGAAAAAGCTATAAAATGGTTTGAAAGCTATCTTGATGTTGTTCGTTTCCTTCGTAGCGTTGGAAAACCAACTATTGCTGCAGTTCGTGGTTTTTGTGTTGCCGGAGGAAATGAGATTGCTATGGCCTGTGATTTAGTCATAGCTTCAAAGAATGCAAAGTTTGGACAACCAGAAGTTAGAGTAGGCTCAACTGCGATGGGGCTAGGAGTTCAAATGCTACCTCTCCTCATTGGAGAAAAAAAAGCTAGAGAGTTGCTTTTAACTGGTAGGATAATAGATGCGGAAGAAGCCTATAGAATTGGGTTGATAAACAAAGTCGTTGAAGATGGAGAACTTGAAAAAACTGCAAAAGAGGTTTCACTCGAAATAATCGAGAACTGCAGTCCTCAAGCTTTCAGAGTGATCAAATCAGGACTGAACTTCTGGACTCAGCTGGCTATGGTCAATTACGAGGTTTCAAGAGATCTAACTTCTCTCATTTGGCTAACCAGTGAGTTTAGAGATAGATGTGACGAGTTCCTTCATAAAAAGAAGTTTAATCCAAGAAATTTCTTTGGAATTACTCACTGAGTTCTTTTATTATTGCAATCGTAGCATCTCTCGCTATATCTGGTAAACTACCTCCACCAAGAACTGTTACGAGTTTTTCTCTACAAATTTTTTTAGCACAATTTTTTAATTTTTTTGCAATCCTTAAGTAATCTTCGATGCTCATTCCAATATCTGCATATTCTCCAACGTGAGTATCATGACCAAAATACCAGAAAATCAGCTCTGGGCTGAAATTCTCACATCTTTCTACAAATTCATTCACATAGTTGAAATATTCATTTAAAAAATAACTCCTGTCAACTTTTAGCCCATCTCTTGATTCATAATCTCTGTCACAGATGCAGAAGTGAAGTACTTCGTATTCCTTAACAATCTCTCTCGTACCATCGCCATGATGGGCGTCTGTATCTATAATTGCTACTCTTCTCTTCCTGAATTTTTCGAAGAGGTTTTCTAAAGCCAAAGCCACATCGTTGAAACAGCAATATCCCCAGAAATAATCTTTTCCAGCATGATGTCCTCCAGCACCTATATAGCAGAATGCATTTCTCAATTCACCATTGAAAACGAGTTCTGTGGCTTTAACAACTCCGCCAGCAGATCTCAGAGCTGTAGTACAAAGATAATCTTCAAAAACAGCTTCTATCATCTTCTCGTTGTGTACTCTTTTCAAGAGTTCTATACTGACTTCTGGAGATTCGAAGATTTTGACTTTTTTACCCTTAAGAAGTTCAAATGCTTTCGGAAAATCTCTAAGCCTATTGCCGAGGGTTAGATAACTACTTCTGCTAAAACTAGCATGATAAAAAATTCCAGTTAACATAAAAAATAAAAATTAGCCTGCAGCTTTTAACTCTGGGAAGTCATCGTAGAAGAACTCGTACTCTCCACGTTCTCCTTTCTTCTTCTTTTCCTCTTCAAGAGCTCTCAATTCAATTCTTCTAATCTTACCACTTATTGTCTTCGGCAATTCAGGGACGAATTCGAGTATCCTAGGTATCTTGTATCTTGCAAGAACATTTCTGCAATGCTTGAAAATTTCGAGAGCAAGTTCTCTAGATGGCTGATAGCCTGGTTTCAGAAGGATAAAGGCTTTAACAAGCTGATATCTTATCGGATGTGGGCTACCAACGACTGCAGATTCAGCAACTGCAGGATGCTCGAGTAGAGCGCTTTCAACTTCGAATGGTCCAACTCTGTAGTCTGAAGTCTTTATAACATCATCGGCTCTACCTACAAAGAACCAATATCCTCTTTCATCGAAGAAGGCTTTGTCTCCTGTATAGTAGTATTTACCTACAAAAACCTTTGCAGTTTTCTGGGGATCTCCCATGTACTCTTTGAACAATCCAATTGGCCTCCATCTATCCAATCTGACGACTATGTGACCAACTTCGTTGGGTTTCTTTATCTCATTTCCATCATCGTCAACTAGAGTTATGTCGTATAAAAATGTAGGTCTTCCAAATGAACCAGGGATTATCTTTCCTCCCTTATACCAAGGTGGATTTCCAATCATTGCTGTGCTTTCTGTTTGTCCATAGAAATCACGAATCTCAGTTTCAGTGTCTTTGAGCCATCTATCATATATCTCTGGATTCAAAGGCTCTCCTGCACTAATAACTTCTCTGAGTTTAAAGTCGAATTTTGAAATCTTTGATAGCATGAACAATCTCCAAGCCGTTGGTGGAGCACAGAAAGTCGTGACATTGTAATCCTGCAAGGCTTGCAGATATTGATCAGCATTGAGCCTTCCAGCGTGGTAGAATCCGGTTGTAGTCGCACCAATCGTTAATGGAGGGAAAAAGCTACTCCAGGCGTATTTCGCCCAACCAGGAGCACTAAGATTGTTGTGAACATCTCCTGGTCTAAGATTTATTATTGAAGCTGTGCTCAAATGCCCCAATGGGTAGCTAGTTGCTGTGTGAACAACCCTCTTTGGCAGACCTGTTGTTCCTGATGTGAAGAAACAGAATACGACGTCATCAGACTTTGTTTTTGCAGCTTCAGCTTCACTCTTCTCTTTTCTCACTTCATCATAGCTCTTCCATCCACTTCTCTCTCCAATGACTATCTTCACTTTTGGCTGCGCTCCAACGTTTTTCAAGGCCTCATCTATTACTTTTGCTGAATTCTCATCAGCAATGACAGCATTTGGAGGATAAGTTTTAAACCTGAACTCAAGGTCTCTGACAGTCATTATGGTTGCAGTTGGAACTCCAATAAAACCTCCTTTGACTGTTGCAAAGGTTGAGAACCAGATCTCTGGGAACAAGGGAATCATCATATAGATGTTATCTCCCTTCTGTACACCTGCCCCTCTTAAGGCATTAACGAGTTTGTTCCCTTCTTTAGCAAATTCAGAATAGCTGAACTTTCTTTTCTCTCCAGTGTCTAGGTTTACCCATAGTAAAGCTGTTTCTCCACCCCTCTCCTTTACGTTTATACCTTCGAAAATCTCTCCGGCCCAGTTGAAGTACTCGGGTAATTTCATTGTGTTGAGCTTTTTGAAGAACTCTTCCATAGCTTTCGCTTTTCTTTCATCGTCAGGCAGTTGCAACAGATTCACGAATTCCCTATATACTTCTGCAAGTCTCATAGTCTCACCTATTCCGATTTTTCTATCTGTAATTATTTACCTTCACTTTACTTTTAAGCTTTTCGAAATTTCTAAAGAAAAATACAAAAAAGTTTTTAACCTACTCCACGAAAGTAAAAATATGGGAGAGTTGACCGAAAAGATCAGAGAAAAAAAGAGAGAATGGGAAAAGGAATGTCTTGAACCTTGGCTATCAAAGTGTGAAAGAGAAGTCAAAAATTTTGAAACCCTATCAGGGATAGAGATTTCCAATGTTTACGATCCGTTTGACATCGAACATCTTGATTTCCTTCGAGACATAGGCTATCCTGGGGAGTTTCCATTCACTCGTGGTGTTTATCCAACCATGTATCGTGGTAGACTTTGGACTATGCGTCTATTTTCTGGTTTTGGGACTGCAGAAGATACCAATAGAAGATGGAAAATGCTCCTCGAAGAAGGAGAAACTGGTTTGAGTACAGCTTTTGACTTCCCAACACTGATGGGTTTAGACAGTGATGATCCCCTTGCAGATGGAGAAGTGGGAAAATGCGGAGTTGCAATCGATACCCTAAAAGATTTTGAAATCCTATTCGATGGAATCCCCCTAAACAAAGTTTCTACTTCTTTTACGATCAATCCTCCAGCAGGAATAATACTTGCGATGTATACCGCAATCGGAGACATGCAAAAAGTTCCAAGAGACAAGGTAAGAGGAACAATTCAAAACGACATGTTTAAAGAATTTCATGCGCAGAACACAATTGTTTTACCTCCAGAGCCATCTCTGAAAATAATCGTTGACATATTCGAATGGGGAATAAAGAACGTTCCAAAGTTCAACCTCATAAGCATTTCTGGATATCACATAAGAGAGGCTGGATCCACGGCTGTTCAAGAATTGGCTTTTACAATTGCGGATGGTATGGCTTACGTTGAGGCTGCAATGGAGAGGGGTATTGATATAGATAAATTGGCTCCACAGCTCAGTTTCTTCTTCAACGCTCATAATGACTTTTTCGAGGAGATCGCAAAATTCAGAGCATCTCGTCGTATGTGGGCGAAGATAATGAAAGACTATGGGGCCAAAGATCCAAGATCTTGGTGGATGAAGTTCCATGTGCAAACTGCAGGCTGTTCACTTACAGCTCAGCAACCCTTGAACAACATAGTTCGAGTTACTATTCAAGCTTTGGCAGCGGTTCTCGGTGGTTGTCAGAGCTTGCATACGAATAGCTTTGACGAAGCCTGGGCTTTGCCAAGTGAAGAAGCTGTGAGAGTAGCTTTACGAACACAACAACTAATTGCCTACGAGAGCGGAGTTGCAAACGTAGTTGATCCTTTAGGTGGTAGCTACTATGTTGAATGGCTTACAGACAAAATAGAGAGACTTGCATGGAAATACATCGAAAGGATAAGAGAGATGGGGAATGGAAGTATGGTAAAAGGAGTACTAAAAGGAATTGAAAATGGTTTCTTCGTTCGTGAAATCTCGGATTCAGCAGCGAGATATCAGAGAGAAATCGAAGAAGGGAGTAGAATAATTGTAGGAGTCAACAAATTCAGAATAGAGGAAGACCTCAAAATCCCATTGCTCAAGGTTGATCCTGAAGTGCAGAGAAGACAAATCGAGAGACTTAGAAGAGTCAAGAAGGAAAGAGATAACAAGGTTTTGAAGGAGAATCTGGAGTGGATTAGAAGCTGTTGTGAAAACAACGAAAATGTAATGCCAGCTGTTTTTGAGGCTGTGAAGAGTTATGCTTCCGTTGGAGAAATAATGGGAACCTTTAAACAAGTATATGGAACCTACAGAAAGCCGATAATAATCTAAGGTGATGAGATGAAGATAAGGGTACTAGTTGCCAAGGTTGGTCTCGATGGACATGATCGTGGAGCAAAGGTTCTTGCAAGATTTCTGAGAGATGCTGGATTTGAAGTCATCTACACAGGTCTGCATCGTACACCTCAAGAAGTTGCTAGAGCTGCAGTAGATGAGGATGTAGATGTAGTTGGCGTTTCATTGCTCAGTGGAGCTCATATCCCTCTAGTTCCAAGAATAATTCAATATATTCGCGAATACGGTGGAAATCCGGATGAGATGCTAATCGTCGTTGGAGGTACAATCCCACATGATGACTTTCCAAAGCTGAGAGATGCAGGAGTGGATGGTATTTTTATCCCAGGAACTCCGATTTCCGAAATAATTAAATTTATTAAAGAAAAGCTTCCAGAAAAAAAGAAGGGGGGTAAATGAACGTAGAGGAGATAGTAGAAGGTGTAACAAAAGGTAATCGAAAATTGTTGGCAAAGGCGATCAGCTATGTCGAGAATGAGCATCCAAATTCAAAAGAGATACTGAGAAGACTTTATCCAAGAACAGGCAACGCACACGTTGTTGGGATCACAGGATTTCCAGGAGTGGGAAAGAGCACTATAGTGAGCAAACTAACTGAGGAGTTCAGAAGAAGAGGGAAAAGTGTTGGAATCGTTGCTGTAGATCCCAGTTCTCCTTTTACTGGGGGAGCTCTACTTGGTGATCGCCTTCGCTTGGAAGGTGCAGATGTGAGCAAAAATCTATGGCTCGATGAAAAGGTTTTTTTCAGAAGCATGGGCTCTCGTGGAAGGTTGGGTGGAATTGCAAAGAAAACAGGTGATGTTGTAAAACTCCTCGACTCTGCCAAATATGAGATCATACTCGTAGAAACTGTTGGTGCTGGACAAAGCGAAGTTGGAGTTCTTGAAGTTGCAGATACAGTTGTGGTCATCCTCATGCCAGAAACTGGCGATGACATTCAGGTTAACAAGGCAGGAATCCTAGAAATAGGAGACATATTTGTTATAAACAAAGCAGATCTTGGAGGAGCAGAAAATGTTGAGAGATGGATAAAGTATATGCTTTCTCTTGATGAAGAGACTGTGATGGAGCTTTCAAAGCTCAGCCATGCTGAGGAATCTAGGCTAATGGAGAGACTTAGATGGAAAAAACCCGTTCTAAAAACGATTGCAGATAGGGGTGTTGGAATAAAAGAACTTGCAAATGAGATTGAAAAGCATTACGAAGTTTTAAAGAAAAATGGAGTACTTCAAAAGAAAAGAAATGAGAGAGCAAAAATTTCTGCAATTGAAATTGCGATTGAAGAAATAAGAGCAGAAATAGTTAGAAGGTACAAATCTTTACTCGATGGAGAAATAGATCCGTACACTGTTGCAGATAAAATCGTTAAAGAGGTGCTCAGATGTTAAAACCTTTTGAAACTAGCACTCTCAGTGGAAAAGTTTGGAAGGATTCAATAATTGCAGAAACTCTTGGAACAGTTGATGAGGCTAATTCATTCATTGGCCTTGCAAAGGTTTTTAGCAAAAGAGAAGAAGTAAAGGCAACTCTTAAAGAAGTACAGTTAATACTTTTTCGAGTCTGTGCAGAAATAGCTGGTAACAAAAACTCAAGTAAAGATCTCGAAGACCTTTTTTCAATAATAAGAGAATTCGAAGAGAAAGTCGAAATACCAAGCAGTTTCATCATCCTCGAGAAGGATGAGACGACCTCCATACTCAGCATCGCTAGGACAGTTGTTAGAAGGGCAGAAAGAAGAGCTGTGAGTTTATACAGAAATGGATTTGTCGATGAAAAAATTGTGGAGATTCTGAACAGGATAAGTTATCTTCTCTATCTGCTCATTCTTTATGAAGGTGAAAGCTTTGAGGAGGTGAAATTTTGAGGGTAGCTGTTATTGGAGTTGGAATGACTAGATTTGGGAAACACCCTGAGAAATCGCTCGTCGATTTGTTTGCAGAAGCTTTTTGGGAGGCTTTGAATGATGCAAATATTGAATTGAAAGATATAGAGGCTGTTTATTTTGGCAATTTTGTAGGCGAACTGACGGATGGGTCTGCAAATCTCAGCGGTTTCGTTGCAGATGAGATTGGATTAAAAAATGCACCTGCGATAAGATATGAAGGAGCATGTGCCTCTTCCACTGTTGCTTTTAGAGAGGCTGTTAGGGCTGTAAAGGCAGGTTATCACAAATGCGTTGTTGTTGGTGGAGCAGAGAAGCTTTTAAGTGCTGGAACGGCTATTGGAACTAGAGCTCTCGCTACTGCTGTTGATGGTATTTATGAGATGACTGCTGGTCTCACTTTTCCTGGGGTCTTTGCTCTCGCTGCAAGATATTACGGTAAGAAGTATGAGATACCTCTTCAAAAACTTAGAGAAATGATAGCTTATGTTTCAGTAAAGAATCACAGATATGGTGCAATGAATCCAAAGGCACAATTCTATGGCAAATACGGTGATTTAAAGGTTGAAGACGTCTTAAATTCAAAGATGATATGTTCTCCACTAACTCTACTCGACTGCTGTCCAATGACCGATGGTGGCAGTGCTGTTATAATAGCAAACGAGAAATTCGCTAAAGATGTTTGTGACAAGCCAGTATATGTTCTTGGTACTGGTCAAGCTTCTGGTGGAAGCCTTTTCAGACAAGAAGATGACATAATAAAGGCAATTCCAAGAAAGAAAGCAGCAGAAATGGCATTTAAAGAGGCAAAAATTACACCAAAAGATGTTGATTTCGTTGAAGTTCACGATTGTTTCACTATCGCAGAGATAATAGCTCTCGAGGCCATGGGATTTTTCGACTACGGCACAGCATGCTACGCTACTGCTGAAGGTGTTACGAGTATGGATGGAGACTTGCCAGTTAACCCAGATGGTGGACTAATTGGAAAAGGACATCCAGTTGGTGCGACCGGGACTTCGCAGATCTATACTGCAGTAAAACAGATACGTGGAGAGTTCAAATGGAATCAAGTTAAAAATGCTAGGATTGCAATGACTGATACTCTTGGTGGTGATTTTGGAACTCTAGTGAACGTGATCTTGGGGGTGGACTGATGTTTCTTGAATTCTTTAAATCTTTACAGGAAGGAAAACTGATCGGAATGAAATGCAAAGATTGTGGTAGCTATACCTGCCCACCAAAGCAGAGCTGCAACAAATGTTCTAGCAGAAATCTTGAAAAAGTGACAATGAGTGGAAGAGGGATAGTGAAGACATATACAGTAACTTATGTTGCCCCAATGGGTTATGAAAAAGAGGTCCCATATATCGTAGCTCTCGTAGAGCTTGAAGAAGGCCCTTGGATAATTGGAAGACTCGATGTCGAAGCAAAGATTGCTGAGGATAACGACCTGACTGAAAAAAGAGTTAGTGTTTTTGCAAAGGAGATGCCAGGTGAGATCTTCTATCCTTTGAAAGATAAAAGAATAGTTCCCTATTTTAGGTTAGAGGGTTAGTATGCACTTTGAACTCAGCGAAGATCACAAGATTTTGCAGCAAGCTGTTAGAGACTTTGCTGAAAAAGAAATAAAGCCATTTGGTAGAGATTTTGATGAAAAGGAAGAGTATCCATGGGATATATATAGGAAGGCTGCAAAACTTGGCTACATTGGAGCAAGTGTTCCAGAAGAGTACGGAGGAGCAGGAATGGATTGTCTTGCTGAAGCTGTCATTAGCATTGAGCTCACGAGAGCAGACAGCGGGATTGGTAGTGCAATTGATCTAGCAGTCCTTGGAGTTCCCATGCTTCTGAAATACGGAAGTGAAGAGTTGAAAAATAAGTTCATTCCCGGTGTTGTAAAAGGAAAGAAACCATCTGCGATTGCAATAACTGAACCAGACTGTGGAACGGATGTTTCTGCAATGAAGGCAAAAGCTGTTAGAGATGGAGATGAATGGGTAATAAACGGCTCCAAAACCTTTATAACCAACGGAAGTGTTGCAGATTATGTAGTAGTTCTTGCAAAAACTGCCGAAGTTTCACCATCACATAGAGGTATAAGTGCTTTTGTTGTTGAGACGAGTAGAAAAGGCTACGAAGCTAGAAAGATAAGAAAAATGGGTTTGAACTGCCACGATACAGTAGAAATTGCTTTGAAAAACGTGAGAATTCCAAAGGATAATATAATTGGCGAAGTCAACAGAGGTTTTTATCAACTCATGGATTTTTTCAACGAGAGCAGGGTTAAGATTGCAGCTCTCCATCTCGGAATGGCGATTGGAGCTTATGAAAGAGCTTTAGATTATGCAAAACAGAGAAAATCCTTTGGAAAACCTTTAATCGAGCATCAGGCTACTGCTTTTAAATTTGCTGACATGTTTACAGCTATAGAGACTGCAAAACTAATAGTATATAAGGCAGCGTGGCTTATAGACAAAGGTGAGCCAAATCCAGCGTTGAGTTCTGCTGCAAAGCTCTACGCAAGTGAAATAGCTGTAAGAGTTTGCTATGAAGCCGTTCAAATTTTCGGTGGATATGGCTACAGCAAGGAATACGACGTAGAGCGATACTATCGCGATGCTAGAGTTGGAACTATATATGAAGGTACAAGCGAAGCGCAGAGAATTGTGATATCTAGACTTTTGACTGGGAAACTTCGTTTATGAGAGTCTCAGAAAAGGTCTATCTCATCGACTCCTTTGATATTCCAGGTATTTTTTCAACTTATTTCTTGGACTTTAAGAAAAAGGTTCTTGTAGAACCCTGCGTTGTTAGTGGAGTAAAGAGAATTCTCGATTATCTTTCTAAGTTTGATGTCCGAAAACTCGATTACATTGCAGTAACACATGTACACGTAGATCATGGTGGTAGTGCAGCTACAATTGCGAAAATATTGAATTCAAAAATTCTCGTGCATCCAAAAGGACTAAAGCATATAGCAAATCCAGAAAAGCTATGGCAAGCTTCAAAAGCAGTTCTTGGAGAACTTGCTGAAATATATGGCAAACCAGAAAGTATAGAAGAGGAAAAATTAATTGCAGTCGAAGATTTGCAGAGCTTTGATCTTGGTGATGATGAGTTAATCACAATACACGCTCCAGGCCATGCACCACACATGGTTGCTTACTATTTGAAAAAAAGAAAAATCTTGTTCCCATCTGACTCGATTGGAATGCATTTAAAGGGGAAAACTTTTCCCCTAACTCCTCCACCTTTCGATTTTGAAAAGGCAATTGAAACCCTTGAAAGGTTTGAGAAACTTGAGGTAGAAATAGTTGCTTTAACCCATTTTGGAGTAACTTCAAGGAATTGTATTCGAGAGGTTAAAGACAGACTTAAACTGTGGTTTGAGATTGCTAGAGAGACGAAATCCATAGAAGAGTTAGATACGAAGCTCAGAGAAGTTGATAAAGACATTAATTTGATTGATAAAAATACTCAATTTTATTCTTTTTACTTCACTTCTCTCAATGGGCTGATATCTGCTGTTAAAAGTTTCTAAATAAAAATTTTTATTAAATAAAAAAACAGAAAGGAAACTAGGGTAGAACTTGGAAAAATATTTAAACCTAGTTTGCAACGAGTTGTAATGGTCTGCTTTCCCGAAATCTTATCTCTTGTAGCTGTAGTCCTTTTTTAAAGTTATTTAGGGGTGGGTTTATGCGAGCTGCTGACGCTTTTATCAAAGCTCTCGAAAAAGAGGGTGTTGAAGTCATCTTTGGGATACCCGGAGGAGCAATACTTGAGATATATGATGCACTATATGATTCAAGGATTCGCCATATAACTACTAGACACGAGCAAGGCGCAACACATGCTGCAGATGGCTATGCAAGGGCAAGTGGAAGAGTTGGTGTAGTATTTGCCACTTCTGGACCAGGGGCGACCAACACAGTTACTGGAATAGCGAATGCTTATATGGATTCTTCACCAATAGTAGTGTTCACAGGCCAAGTTTCAAGACCTATGATAGGCAACGATGCATTTCAAGAGGCAGATATAACTGGAATAACAATGCCGATCACAAAGCATAACTATCTCGTCACAGATCCAAATAAATTACTGAGAATTGTTAGAGAAGCATTTTACATAGCTTCTTCTGGTAGACCTGGACCTGTTCTGGTCGACATTCCTAAAGATGTGACAACTGCAGACATTGAATTTGATTATCCAACGAGAGTAGATCTAATTGGTTATAAACCGAAATACGAGGGGCATCCGATGCAGATAAAAAGGGCTGCTGAGCTCATAATAAAATCTGAAAGACCTATAATTCTAGTAGGAGGAGGAGTTAAGATTTCTAACGCTTCAAAAGAGTTAATTGAACTCGCAGAAACAATTCCAGCCTTTGTAGTTACAACTCTCATGGGAAAAGGAGCTATTAGCGAGTATCATCCACTTTGTCTTGGCTTCGTAGGTATGCATGGTTCAAAGTTCGCAAATTATGCTTTGAGTGAGAGTGATCTCATCATCGCAGTTGGATGCCGTTTCAGTGATAGAACAACCGGTAACGCTTCACTTTTTGCTCCACAAGCAAAAATAATTCACATTGACATTGATCCAGCTGAGATTGGAAAGAACGTTCGTGTTGATGTACCAATTGTTGGTGATGCGAAGAGAATTCTTTCGAATTTAAGAAAATTCATCGAGTACAAGTATAGAAAGAATTGGGAAGATAAAATAAGAGAATGGAAAGAAAAATTTCCTTTGAAGTATAAGAAAGAGGGATTTAAACCTCAGTTTGTGATAGAAAAAGCTTGTGAAATCTTTCCCGATGCAATAGTTACCACTGAAGTTGGACAGAATCAAATGTGGAGTGCTCAATTCTTCAAAGTCAAATATCCAAGACAGTTCATAAGCAGTGGAGGTCTTGGTACAATGGGTTTTGGCTTTCCTGCATCTATTGGAGCAAAAATCGCATGTCCTGACAAGGAGGTAATAGACATAGCTGGAGATGGGAGTTTTTTGATGAATATACAAGAACTCGCGACATGTATTCACTACGATATCCCAGTCAAGGTTTTCATAATGAATAACGGCTATCTTGGAATGGTAAGACAATGGCAAGAGCTTTTTTATAGAGAAAGGTATTCTGCAACTTGTATAGGTTGCGAAAAGATCAGTTTTGAAAAGATTGCTGAGGGCTTTGGTGCCGTAGGAATTACAGTTGAAAGGCAGAGTGAAGTTGTAGAAGCGCTTAGAAGAGCGAAGGAGATAAATGACTCTCCAGTAGTTGTGGATTTCAGAGTAGAATTTCAAGCAAACGTTTTCCCAATGGTTCCACCTGGAAAAAGTCTAAGAGAGATAATCGATGAGGAGGATTAATATGAAATACACGATCGCTGTCCTCGTTGAGAATAAACCAGGAGTTCTTGCAAGAGTTGCTTCACTTTTCAGACGTCGTGGCTTCAACATAGAAAGTCTTACAGTTGGAGTTACAGAGAAAGAAGAGATTTCAAGGATGACCATAGTAGTTAAAGGAAATGAAAAAGTTCTTGAGCAAGTTACTAAACAGTTGAACAAGCTCATCGAAGTGATAAAAGTGAGCGATGTTTCTTTTGATTCAGTTGAAAGAGAACTTTGTCTACTTCGTGTTAATGCTCCACCCGAAAAGAGAGGAGAAATAGTGGAGCTAACGAACATATTCAGGGCGAGGATAGTTGATGTTGCAAAGGATAGCTTCATAGTAGAGGTTACGGGTGATGAGGATAAGATAAATGCGTTCATAGATCTAATGAGAGGTTATGGTATAAAGGAAGTCGCAAGGACTGGAAAAGTTGCAATGGTGAGAGGGGCAAAGAAATAAATATTTTTATTATTTAGTCTAAAACAAAAAATTTAATCTTTAAAACTACTAACGAATTCTGTGATAGAGATTTTCACGTCTACGAGGCTCCAGATATTACTGAAGCTTCGTGAAAGACCATATACAATTTCCGAGATTGCAAAAGCTATGGGTTTCTCTAAGACTGCAATAGGTTATCATCTTGAAAAGCTGGTTGAAAGTGGAATGGTTGAAAGAGTTGAAAGAGGTAAATGGGTTTATTATAGATTGACGAACAAGGGATCTAGCAGAATGAAAATAGAAATACTTGCAACTCTCTCTTCTCTCTTAATATCTTTTATATCGTTCTTTACTTTACTCTTAAGAATTTCAAAACCCGAAGTCAAAGTTGAAAGAGAGTCAATTCCTTCGCATATTCAAGATATCTCCCCCACACCTTATGTTACTCCCGAAATATATGATAGCTTAGACTTTGATCTCCATTTCATCGCTTTGATTGCTATAACATCTTTCACGATATTTTTGTACATCAAATTGAGATGAAGATGTATGCAATTGCTACCGCATATACAGTCCCTAGCATATCCGCAAGAGTTGTTATGAGAGGAATTCCTCCATTGTCTGGATCGATGTGGAGAGTGTGAAGAATAGTTGCCAAGTAAAATGCCATTAGTATAACAAAAAAGACTACTAGTAGAAAAGATATGAAGAAGATGAATAGAGAAATTGGATTTAGAATCAGAACATCAAATACGAAGTAAGATATGGCAATTGGAGTCAGAGAGACAAAAGGAAATATGAATAGAGAAGTTGGAAGAATAGCTCTAAGGTCACCAACGATTTCACCTATGCTTTTCCTTTCTATTTCTCCGAGATTGAGTTTGGTTGCTGTTCTTGCTACGATGATCGAACCGTAGTTTCCAAGGGTATCGATTATTGCTGGATATGCAAAGCTCATAAAAAAGCTGAGGTAAACGATTTCTGAGAACTCTTCCAAAAAACCACCTGTAAAGCTTTGAAAGATACCTAGAACGATTACTATTGAAACAACCTCTTTTTGCATTCTTCTGTATTCCTTGCCAAGAGAGAGGATAAAAGATAGAAAAAGGAGCAAAATAGCGATTAATGTCAATGGTAATAAGAAATTTGATTCAAATATGAAGATGAACAGAATTAGAGAAGGGATTGTAACAAGATCTGCGATTGAAGTTATAACAGGTCCAGAAATCGAATCTGGGTCTATAAATTTTCTAAAAGCCGTTATTACGATCGTAATTGAAGCAAAAGAGAGAAGAATCCCTATTAATACTCCTGAAACGATTGAAATTTGTGTAGAAATGACAAAACCATCGAAGTCTCTAATTTTGAGGAATCCTATGATCAAAAGCACGAGAATAGGGATTGCAGAAGCCCAAACTGAAAAGAATGCATTTTTGTAGACATAAGCATCTTTAAAAGTTGGTTCGGAAAATCCAAGGTAAAAAGCGGTCGACAATCTTGAGCAGAGCGAACCAAAAACGTTTCCACGCAGACCCATGAGACCTGGAAGGATCATGAGTAGGTATGGGTAACTCTCCATTATCTTCTCGAAGTTTAATCCAAGGAAAAAGCCTGCAAAAAGATTGAAGAATAGACAGAGATACAGAACAGGGATTATAAGTCTTACAGCTAGTCTAAAGTCTATTTCCCTGCTTGGAATGATCACTGCCAGAAATATCCCCAACTTTCAGAACCCCAACAGATATATATACTTTTTTAGCAAGGTTTAAAGGGTGATAGAATGGCAAAATACCAGTGTACGGTTTGTGGTTATGTTTATAACGAAGAGGATGGAGATCCAGACAGCAACATTCCTCCCGGAACTAAGTGGGAGGATTTACCAGAAGAGTGGGTTTGTCCAGTTTGCGGTGCTACGAAAGAAGAATTTGAAAAGATTGAATAAATTTTTTAATTTTGATCAATAATTTTTTGAACTCAATCCTTAGACAAATATTTTTTTATAGCTTTTTTCAGCTTTTCAGCGACTATTTTTCCATCAACTTTTCCTCTAAACTCAGCCATTACGATACCCATGAGAGGTTTAAATGCCATTTCACCTTTTTCTAAGATTAATTCTTTTTTGCTTTCAACCATCTTCTCTATGAAACTATCAAGATCAAACTTTGAAGCTAGACTTTTGATTATTTCCCCTTCATTTGCCGATGGTCTCTCAATTAGAATCCTTAGAGCATCTTCTGCCCCCTCTTTCGCAATCTTTCCACGCTTTATTAAATCGAGAACCATTCTAAAATGTCTTTCTTCAAGCACGTCTACTTTCAGATTCTCTCTCCTCAGCTCTCTTGGAATAATATTTAAAACTCTCACAACAGTAGTCGGAGGAATTGAATTGCAGAAATCCTCAAAAATTCTATAATAATCTGAATCTGCAATCTCGTAGGCCATATCAGGTGGTAAAATTTTTTCATATCTCTTTGCCCTATCTTCAATTAGTTCAGGTATTTCCACACTTAAAAAATCTTTGGTAAGCACTGGGGGAATATCGGTTTCAGGATACATCCTTGCTGCTCCGGGAAGTGGTCTTAGATATGAAGTCGTCCCATCCTCATTTGCCTTTCTAGTCTCTTCAGGAACACCCAAAAAGCAATACTTTGCTCTATTGATAATTCTGGTTAAGGCCTTCTCAACTTTATCTTCTTTTCCCCCAGCCAAGATCACAACATCTCTTTCTCCTGCTTCAACGAATTCTCTCAGCTTTCTAACTTCTTCAGCCTTAATTCCATATCCTGGAAGTTCATCTGTATGAAATATTCCACCTAGTCCAAAAGTTTTGGCTATGTCTGCAAATTCGCTTCCAAGTCTTCTTCCTGGCTGAATTTCTTTTCCAACAATTCCTGAAAAATTTTTCATTACTATAGCTTTCACTTTTTTACCTCTAAGAATTTTACATTCTGTGTTCTTGAAGATCTCGGTGACGTCAAAAATTCTATCAGAGACCTCTGCATATCTTTCTTTGAGTTCTTCTCTTATCTTCAACAGATTCACTTGTCGAAGGACTTCGTATTCAACAACTCTATCTATCACATCGAGCTCCTGAACACCTTTTATCTCAACCCTAGCACCACTTCTTATGCTTATGTTCACATCTTGTCTTATAGTCCCTATCCCTCTCTTCACTCTTCCAGTAGATCTTAAGATCATTCCAATTTTCTTTGCAACTTCTTTTGCCATTTTTGGACTTTTAATCTCCGCTTTTGTTCCTATTTCGATTAAAGGAATTCCAAGACGATCAAGAGAATAAATTGCAAAATCTTCACCTTCTTTGATCTTTCTACATGCTTCCTCTTCAAGACAAAGCGTTGCAACTCCAATTTTTTCTTCTCTAATCTCTATTTCTCCATCAACAGCTACAAGAGCTGTTCTCTGAAAACCTGTTGTATTGCTCCCATCAATCACAATTTTTCGCATTACATGAACCTCGTCGAGGATCAACATGTTGAGCATCTTTGCAACTTGGATGGCAATCTTCAGTGCCTCTTTGTTCATCTCAGAGGGAGGTTCTTCGTCAGTTTCTACAAGACAAGTTGTGTCATAGAACTTGTAAATGAACTTTCTACCTCTCTCAAATTCTTCTTTAGCAGCTCTATCTTCTTCACCCATCTCACTCCTTTTCAATCTTAGATATCTGTTTATTTCGAGTATTTCTTTACCACTCTCTGTTGGACACTTGCAGAACAACTTTTCCTTTGTGTCCAACTGTTGATGAATTTCAATTCCAACTTTCAAACCAAGGTCTTCAAACATATCTTTTTTACACCCTCTTCAAGATCCACTATGATGGCTTCTGGAGCTATGATTGGTTTTAGTCCAGCAAAAATCTTCATCATTTCTAGCGCTTGAAAACCACAGGTTATGGTATAGCTCACTGGATCTCTTTCAAATATGGGATACTCGACTTCCTTAAAACCAATTCCATCAGGAAGAAAAACAGTAACTATGTCTGGAATAAAAGGAACTCCGATTTGCTCAGAAACTTCAGCAACTTCTGCGATGTGTTTATGAGCAACTACCAGATCAACTCCTCCAAGAAGTTTTCTGAGTTCACTCTTTTTTTCTGGATACAAATATGATATGACGCAACTATCATCGGATTTTGGATGTACTATGTCATAGTTATTTGCCTCCAAAGGATTCAGAGAACAGTCGTAGAGAGTTTCAAAAGTCGTGATGAAATCTGAAACGTATCTGATACATCCAATTCCAGATCTCCATAGTATTTCAAAAAGCAATCTGCTACCAACTATTCCAACGCTGTATTTCTCTAGATATTCTATCTTGTCCTCGTTCATCAATTTTTTCCAAAAAAAATGCTTCATATCTTTTCAAATCTTTCTTTCAGGTTTTTTAACACTTTTGGAAGAGTAGTATATTCCATTTCCTCTGCGGACAATCTATGTGGTTCAAATGGACCATGTTTGCGCATGTATTCCACGATCTCCATTGCTTTTTGCCTTGTATAATCAAAAGCTGGATCATCGAACAAGTCAATGGGTCCTATGAGTTTTCCATTGCATACCTGGAATCCAGCTGCAATGCATCTTGGTGGACCATCAAAGCGTGTACATTTAGCATATCTGAAAGAAACAGGCATTAGAGGACCGTTATGACTACCGCGCATCCATCCACTAACAAGATGTGGAAAAGAAAAAGCTTCAAGTATTTCTCCTACTGCGGGCAAACCACTTTGAGCTCTAACTAGTGCTACAGGGTCATCTTTTCCAACATATTCTCCTGCAACTTGATATAGTTTCTCAGTACTTACAACTGCAACGGGTTCATCCCCAGGTAATTTTCCAGGTTTTGGATACACTCTCTTTATTACGAATCTGCTTTTTCCTCCAATAAGTGCGAGAATACTGTAAATTTCTTCTGGAGAGCTCATTTTTACCCTTCTATGCTCTAGTATATCCCAAATTTCAAAAATGAAGCCTGAATGCATCGAAGGATCAATTACAAGTCCGGCTGTGTTGAATGGGTCTGCAAAAATTCTAAAGAATGGTAAATTGAAAGCACCTGGTTCAGTCTTATCCATCATGAAAGCGATTAGGGGTTCTGATTTTCTTTCAGTGAACTCCATTTCTGCTATTCCAGGACCAAGACCTCGAATGTTTCCAGAAAAAGAGTCTTTAAGCAAATCTTGTCCAGCACCATAGAGTTTCAGCTCTTTTGCTCTCTCAGCGCATTCATTAAACGTTTCCCATGCTAGTTCATGAACTTCTTCGCTGTTTACACCTCTTCTATGGGTCATCAGCAACTCTAGATCATCTCCAGCATTGAAGACACGAAAATCAATTATCTTCTCATCTACAACCGCTCTTTTCAATCTTTCCTCAGCGATCGCCTTTATTTCATCTGCAACTACGACATGCCCAACGACGCTGCCGATATCTGCTTTGATCAGTGAGACTGTAACCTTCATGGTTCTCTATCCTGCGTAAATAATATAAACTTTAAGGTTTGAAATACATAGTGAGTAATAATGCTGGAGAGAGTTCCAACAGGTATTCCTGGTTTTGATGAACTCTGCGAAGGGGGTTTGCTTAGAGACAGGAGCTATCTAGTTTCAGGCCCTTCAGGTTCAGGAAAAACAATTTTTGCGATGCAGTTCATAGTAAATGGTATAGAGCATTTTAACGAACCTGGAATTTTTGTTGCAACCGAAGAAAGACCACAACACATCCGAGAACACTTCATGAGTTTTGGATGGGATCTAGAGAAATTCGAAGATGAAAATATGCTCGCAATGGTTGATGCAACTTCAACTAAGATAGGTTTACCTTCTGATGAAAGATACATCGATGTTCGCCCCTTCGATACCCGAAGTTTATTAGACCAAATAATAACGATCCAAGATGAAATTGGAGCGAAAAGAGCTGTTCTTGATTCAACAACTTCTATTGGTTTTACAATCGATGATTTAGCAAAGTTTAGAGTTGAATTACTGAAGATATCAACTACTATGGAAATCCTAGGTTTGACTTCTATCATGACCTGCGAGGTTATAGAGGATGGTCAAGATAAGATAAGTAGATTTGGTGTCGAGAGTTTCGTAGTTGAAGGTACAATAGTTCTCTACTACAACCGGGTCGAGAACACGAGGGTGAGAAGCATAGAGATATTCAAAATGCGAGGAACGAACCACAGCAAGAAAATACACCCATTTGAGATTACGAACAAGGGAATTGTGATATATTCAAGAGAAGAGATGCTTTAAAATCTGTGTAGAATATATTTTTTTAGATTTAGAGGATCTGAAAAATGGAAAACACTCGACCTTCCACAAAGCTTTGCCATTGAGTTGCAGAGGTCAACAAATCTCTTTTCGTTCCCAAACATAACTATGTGAAGTTTTGCGTTTATATTTCTGAGCATCCTAGCCTCTTTCAAAGCACAGAGCCAAGGAGTGAGTTGAGAGTTATAACTTGAAGTTGGCTCACCATCAGAAATTAGAAAAACAACTCTGTTACCAGTTTTTCCTGATAAAATCTCTCCTGCCATCTTTAAAGCTAAGCCTATGTCTGTTCTTCCTCTTGGCTCAAGGTTCAGAATTTCTGAACCCTTTACCTTAGAAACCTTATGGTTAAAGGCGATGATTTCTAGCTCCCCACTACCCCTTCTTTTAATCGTTCTCTTCAAAGCAATTCCTGCTTCTATTGCACCTATTATCTTTTTTCCTCTCATCGAATCGCTGACATCTATAAGCATAACATAAGAACATTTTTCTGCATGTTTAGATTGTCTTGCAACGAGTTCCTCAAAATCATCTTTTTTTCTCAATGCTGAATTGACAAAGGTCTCGATGATGTCGATGTTGTCAAAAGTGTGTAAGTTCTCATCGAATTCTACGAGTTTTTCTGAGACAAAAATCGAAGTACCTTCCATCTCTGTCATCTCTTCTCCAACTTTTCTGCGTTCTAGATTTTCAAGTACTATGGAGAGTATTTTGTCTCCTATCATTTTTTCTGCAATAGCTTTGTATCGAACAGACTTTCGGTAAAATTTTCCTTCATAGCTTTCAACATAACCCATTCTTTCAAGTTCTTCGACAACTTCTTCAAAGAATAGTTCCACAAGCTGACTCATGCTCAAGTCTTCTCTATTTATCTCCCTCTTCTCGAGCATCCCCTTCAACTCTTCCCATGCTCTTTTCTTCATTTCTCTGAATTTTTCAAAATTTCTCATCCAGTAGCTGCTGTATAATCCTAAGTTTCTCGTAAAGTCACGTAAAGGAATTTCTTCATTCTGTAAATATTTTCTAAGAAGTTCCGATAGATCAAAATTCCCCCTCTCTTTGTAGTATGGATTGAATAGAGAATAAAGCATGTCCTGCGCAAGATCTTGTAGGTTATTTTCTTTTTTACAAATTTTACATTCAGGTTTATCTATCATAAGCCTTGTACGAGTAAACTCCATCTGAAATCCTTTCGATAAATCCAGAACATCTTGCAATCGATTCGAGCATTATTTCTAGCGCAGATTTTACTTCACTTATATCCTTGCACATCGAAATCGCAAAATCTGCAAGACCATTAGCTTTGTAAACGTTCACAACTTTGATTTCTGAAATTCTTTCGATGATTTCGCTGAAAACGTTTCTTGGAATCGAGTTGTATATCGAACTACATACAGAATCGATAGAGTCGTTGACAACACCTTCTACTATTTCATCTTTTGAGACCTCTGTATCGTAGTCTATCTCGAATCTGCTTCTCAAAGCAAGTTTTATAACTTCGAATCTCTCGCCATAATCTGAAAGCATAACAGCTTCATGTCCTTTTCTCGTTGCAGAAGCTCTAACGTGATCGAAGAGTTTTATAGTAGCTCTACAACTAGGTTCTATTTCAATTCGGTTTGCAAATCTACAGTTCTTACTTCTCATGCATCTAACTGCGCTTGCCAGTATTTTTAGGTGCCATTCTGGAATTCTTGCTCCACTTTTTAAAGACATGTTTCTCAGTCCTATCTCTATCTCCTCTTCTATGGTTTCTGGAGGACCAATATCGATTTGCTCTATTCTATCAAGAAGTGGCTCTTTTATGTCCGATACTCCTTTGTAATTTGCTGGATTTGTGGAGGCTATGATTAGAGAGTCGATTTTCATTGGAACTATATCCCCCTCTGGTGTTGTTACTTGCCTCTCTTCGAAAAGCTCGTGAAGAAGTGTTTGAAGTGCTGATGGGATTGAACCAAGTTCGTCAAAATATGCTAGACCTCTATGTGCTTTTAGAACTCTACCCGGAGTGAATACTTCAGGGTGATCTAAGTCATATCCCTCACGTATCTTCTGAATACTTATCCCACCAATCAACTGTCTTGTAGTCATCATCGGATCTCCAGGTATGCGTATCCATTTTCTTGGAACAAAGACTAGCTCTACCGATTCTTCTTCGAGAACTTTTTTCTTACAGGAAAAACAAACTGGTTGCGTTGGATCATCATGAATTTTGCATCCTTTGATTGCTAGAATTTTTTCGGGAAGAAGTTTTAAAATACTCTTAGAAAAAGTAGTTTTCCCATAGCCTTTTTTACCCTTGAATAATATGTTTGATCCACTCATCAAAGCGGTTTTTATGAGCTCTTTTTCTATCTTTTTTCCAACGATTTCATTGAAAGGATCCATATTCATGAGCTCATAACGTATGAGGTTTTCACGAACATAATCAGATATGTTTCTGGAATGATAATTTATGAATTTCTCATTCCAGATGTCGACTTCTTTACCGTTGAGCCTAAACCTGGGTGCATTGCTAGGTTTTATTTTCACTTCTTCGAATATGTATTCAAATTCCATGATCTAAGTGGTTTCCTTATTTTATAGTTTTGCTGTTTTGTCTTAAGCGCAACCTATATATGCACTAAAAAGTTCATACCTATCATGGAAATAGTTCTTACTGCGGAGAGAACTCTGATGAGCAACTATCATGGTGCCCTCTTTCTCGGTTTCATGAGCTGTGCTCCAAAGAATACAGTTCCTTCAAAGCTTTTTTTCAGCCTAATATGTCCGTCGGTGAAGGTAGAAAAGGGAAAGGCATTAATTGCTCCATATGGTACTAGAAAAATAGAGGCAGCATTGGTTGAAAGTGGATTTGACGTAGCAATTGTCCCTCCTGATAGAATAGGGAAATATATAAAAAATGTTAAAATAGTCGGGATTACCACAAACGATCCTCTTGGCCTAGGACCAGCTTCAACAACATTTGCTGGAAAATACGGTCTAGTGAAGGAAGAATCTTACAACGCATATTGTTTTAGAGAACTATTGAAGAAGATTAAGAAAAAAAGCGATGCAAAGATTGTTGTTGGCGGTGCAGGAGCTTGGCAACTGGCTGATGAAAAAACTATGGAAAAGTTTGGAATAGATGTACTGATTTTAGGTGAGGGTGAAGAAATAGCTCCAAAAATATTTCGAAGAATTTTGGAAGGAGAAGATTTGAAGGGAATATTCAATGGAGAGATCGTTGAGAGGACTCCAATAATAAGGGGGGCAACCATAGGAGGATTGGTAGAAATAGCTAGAGGTTGTGGACGAGGATGCAAGTTCTGTCAGCCAACACTACAAAAGTTAAGAAACAGACCTCTAGAAGATATTTTAAAAGAAGTAGAGATAAACGCAAAGATTAACAAATTCGTAACACTCCATGCTGAAGATGTCTTAAGATATAAAGCAGATCGATTCAGAGTTAACGAAGAAGAAGTCTTAAAGCTCTTTTCTTTGGCTTCAAGAATCTGCAAGGTTGGAATAAGTCATTTCTCTTTGGCTTCTGTAGCTTCAGCAGAAAGAGTTGTTGGTGAAATATCGACTATCCTTGGAATTCCAAGTAAAGAACGGCCTTGGCTTGCTGGACAGACTGGAATAGAGAGTGGCAGTGCGAAAATCGTAAAAGAACACATGCACGGAAAAGTTTTACCATTCAAAGCTGAAGAGTGGTGCGATGTAGTTGAACAAGCTTTTGGAATTTGCTCGGATAACAACTGGGTTCCATGCGCCACTCTGATCATAGGTTTTCCAGGAGAAAATGAAGAGGATGTTCTAAAAACAGTAGAACTTCTCGATCGGTTGAAGAACTACAAGAGTATCATAGTTCCACTCTTTTTCGTCCCTCTTTCAGATATGAAAGGGCAGAAACCTTTCACCAGTGAAGATCTGAGACCATATCATTGGTTTTTGCTTCGAAGATGCTGGGAACACGATGTGAAATGGTTGAGATACCTAGCAAAAGAATACCTTACAAAGATGCCAATGATAAGCAGAATTTTTATGTTAAAGTTCATCGAAGGAGCGATTAGAGAGGGAGAGAAAAGACTGAAAGAATTAATAGAAATCTCCACTCACCAAATACCATAGATTTCTCTTTTACATTTCCAACATCGTCCATTCTCTATCCTTTTTTCAAGAACAGTGTAGGAATACCTTTTGATAAGTATTTCACCACAGTCAGGACAGTAAGTGTTCTCAAATCTATGTCCTGGAACATTACCAAGGTATGCAAAACTGATACCTTCTTTTTTTGCAAGTTCTACTGCTTTTTCCAAAGTTTCAATCTTTGTAGGTTCTCTAAGATGCATGAAAGCTGGAAAGTATCGAGTGAAATGAATCGGAATTTCTTTGCCAAGCATTTTGAGATGTCTATCCACTATTTCTTGAATCTGATCCTCATTTACATCAGTTACAATAAGATTAACGATTTCAACATGAATATCCATTTTAATTGCCTCTTTAGCTGTTTTCCAGGCAAAATCTTTCACTTTAAGCATTTCATAGGTCTTTTTACCACCTTTTATATCAACCTTTAAAGCATTGAGTCCAGCTTTTTTTAGCTCTTTTAAAGCCAGAATGCTAGAATAACCATTTGAAACCATTGTGTTCAACAACCCTTTTTCTTTTGCAAGTCTAAATACTTCGAGAAGGAATTCGTATAGTAGAGTTGGTTCATTTAAACTTGCGCAGATACTCTCATCACCGTACAAAAATGCTTTATCTACAATTTCTTGTGGACTTACTTCTCTTCCTTCTGGCAATGCTCTCGAGATTCGCCAGTTTTGGCACCATGGACAAATGAAGTTGCAGGAATAGGTTGAAAAAGTCATACTTGTACTTCCAGGTTTAAAGTGGTAAAATGGCTTTATCTCAATCGGTCTACTTTCCAAAGTGCTGATTTTTCCATATGTTAATGTATAAAGCTTCCCATCTTTGTTCAATCTCACCTTACAGAAGCCACTTTCACCATTTTTCAATCTACAGAATCTGTAACAAAGCTGACAAATTAAAGAGTCTCCTACTCTTCTGTAAAGCTTAGCTTCCTTCATATAAAAATTTCTCCAAAATTTCAAATTTTTGCTATTGCTCTTATGAATTCGACATCTTCCTTGGTAATTCCGCGAATTAGGAAAAGAATTGCAGAATAAACAAGGATTGAAACGATAATGACTAAAATTGCTGAACCAATTATCAAACCGAAAAATAGCATTGGAGTCGCAGAAATAGTAGGTTTAACGATATGGCTGATTTCTGGCCGTATTCCGAATTTCCTTGTACAAGTCACTCCGAGTAATACCCAAAATACCACGTTAGATAGAACTGTTGCTACCGCGGCACCATTTATACCGTGAGTAGGTATAAGGATATAGTTCAAAAGAACATTTAACAACATTGAAAAAATAAGTGGATAAAAGTTGAGCTCTGGTTTTTCCTTACTACTAAAAATGCTACCATATATTCCAAAAACGGGTGAGATAAGTAAAAGAGAAAGAATACGCATAGCTTCAATTCCTGGAAAGTATTCGATACCATAAGCGAATAGAAGCAAGTTCTCTGAAATAATAGCTAATCCAAAGGCCGATGGTATGCATAAAGCCGAAGAATATTTGAATGTTCTCTTAAAAGCTTTTTTTAGATCTTCACCCTCTAGCCTGACAAATATTGGAAATAAAACTGCAGGAATTGAAATAAGACCAATAATTGCCGAAACTATGCTGAATCCAGCTCTGTAGAAAGCAACGTCTTCAGAGCTAAGAAAGTATCCAATCATCACCATGTCAACGTTTGCAAAGAGGATCCACGTTACAGAAAGAATTGTTGTGAAACCTATGAATCTCAGAACATTAGCTCTACTAAAATTTTTTTTTCCTTGGAATAGAAAACGATATCTTTTGAAAACATAATGAATTGCAAATATGAGGGTTATAAGGGATGAAAAGACTAAAGCTAATACTGCTCCAAGTAAAGATAAACCAAGAAAGACTAGTAAAAAAGTTATAGATAACTTCAAAATTCCAGAAACTGTGTAACTCAAAAAGTTGAGACGAAAATCATTCATGGCATTCGCCATCGAATTGAAAAGACTGCTAGTTGAGGAGAAAAAGATGAATAGAGAAAGAATTTTTAGAACTTCAGATAAAGGTTTTTCGAAAACAGTTGAAATCGTTTCAGAAAGTAAAAATACTAAAATCGATACAAAAGCAGATAATGTGAGCTTAAAATTGATTAAAAATCTAGAATAACTACCAGCAAGGTCCCGATCGTTTTTTGTTACTGCATCTGCAATGTAACGAGTTGCAGCACTATTTATACCAAGATCTGCAAATATAGAGAATATAGAAATTGTAGCGAGTGAGAGAGAGTAGATTCCAAAAAGTTCGGGTTTCAAAAACCTTGCAAGAAAGATTACGAGTATTAAACCTGTTATATTTGCAATGAAAATCGAGGAGCTGTTGTAGATAAAGTTTTTAATCACCGTTCTTGCGAGCACAGAATAGCTTAACCTTGGTTTTAAAAATCATACCTTTCTGTATACTTTCTCTGAAAGACTTACACACTCGAATCCAAGTTTTGGAATTGTCTCACTCTTTCCAATTATCAGGTAACCTCTGCTAAGAAGTGCACTGTGAAAATCCTTCAGAACTTTGAATTTTTGATCTTCAGTGAAATAGATCATAACGTTTCTACAGAAAATCGTATCTAGAAATCTCGTGACTGGTTCTTGAGAGGTTAGATCATGCTTTTTAAATCGAACACGTTTCCTTACAAACTCTTTTATTTTTAACTTATCCCCGACTCTCTCAAAATATTTCCTTTTCATATCTTCGTCTAAATTTTTGAGCTGGGATTCATTGTAAATTCCAATTTCTGCTCTTTTTAAACAATCTTCATCGATATCGGTTGCATATACTGTGAAATTAGAGTTAGTAGATTCAAAAGTGCAGATTGCGATGCTATAAGCTTCCTCTCCAAAAGAACAGCCAGCACTCCAGAAGCGAAGTAACTTCTTTTCACTTAACTCTGGTAAAATTCTATCCATGAAAAATTTGAAGGGAGTATAGTCTCGCATGAATTCCGTGACATTTATCGCAATTGTGTTTACTAGCTCTTCAACTTCTCTATCATTATTTTTAATATAGCTGAAGTAATCTGAAAAACTTCTTAATCCGAGCAATCGCATTCTTAACTCCACTCTCCGCCTTATATAGTTCTCCCTGTACATTTCTAGCTTTAAACCACTCCTCTTCGATGCATAACCTAGAATAGCCTTAAGGATCAAATCCAAAGTTCATCACCAATGCTATATCTAACCAGCATCCTACCGTCGCTTGCAAAAAAGTAAACAGTTCTTCCTATATTTCCACCAACATCCTCGGATACCAACCTTATTCCTCGATCTCTCAATGTCTCTCTCACAGCTTCAACGTTTCTTTCACCTATTCTCAGATTTTCAAGAGTTAGATGTTTGAAAACCTGTGCACCACCTGCAACTTTGGCGATGAGATTCCTTTTATCCCCTCCAAGTGCCACGAGACTTTCAACCATTATCTCAACTGCTGAATCTACGAATTTAGCAGTCTTAGAGCCGTTCGATCTTGGTAGCATTGCATGTGCAAGTGCAGCAGCTTTCAACTTCGACTCATAGATTCCTATTCCAACGCAGGAACCTAGACCAATGGTTTTTAGAACTCCAGATCTTGCTATTTTTACTTCTCCGATTCCAACTATTATCTCCATGTTATCCCAACATTCCAAACATCTTCATTATGTAACTTAGAAACTTCTCATCGGGAACTAGTGTGATAAGAATATCGATTGCATTATCTTTTTCCTTTAATTCTGTTTCAAAGATTATAATAGAATCCCCCTTCTCCGCAATCTGTGCAACTATTGCTTCGATTATTGCAACGCTCATATCCTCAGAGAGACTTGGAGGGGAAGGTATTAGCATTATTCCAAGCATATCTGCGATTGCGTTACAGAATGACGATGAGATTATGTTCCCAATTTCCATTATCGTGGAATCTATAAGCGTTGAATCTTCGATCAAAAGATTTGCAAGTTTTTTTGCTTCTGGGAATAAGATGTATAAATAGCCACTCCTCCCGTTTTCAACTTCTTCAAGTGCAGTAACAACACCTGTGACAATTTTTTCTTGAAAATACTTGTGAATTTCGGAGATCTTTGCTAATATTACGTTTGGAACACTCATTTCAACTATTTTTCCAATCATTGTTGAAAGTGAGCTTGCAGCATGCGCTACACCTATGTTTCCAAGTTCTTTCAATGCATCTATCTCTTCCGCGCTAACTTGTTCAAAACTCAAGTTCTTATCCAAACTTATCACCTCCCAAAAGACTAGAAATATCTATTATTGGTACAACAGTCCCATCTCCAAGAATCGTAACACCACTAAAACCTTTAACTTTTGAAAGAAATCCAGTTAAAGGTTTTACTACGATCTCCTGCTGATCGAGAATAGAATCAACAATCAAAGCGAATTTTTCACTTTCTTTTTCTACTATTATCCCTACTTTTCTCCCACTTCCGTCCTCACATCCAAAGATTTCTGAAATTTTAAAAGCTGGTATCAAATTATCTCGAACAAACAAAAAAGGACTTCCATGTATTTTTTTCCAGTTATTTTCATCAACGTAAACAGCTTCAACAACGTTGGAAATAGGTATAGCATAAACTTGGTCGTTGACCAAAACAAGGAGAGATTTTATGATTGCAACAGTAGGTGGAAGATTTATCTTTATTCTAGTTCCCTTTCCTTTCTCAGATACAATTTTAAGACTACCTCCAAGTTTCTCAACAGTTGTCTTTACAACATCCATTCCTATTCCTCTTCCTGAGATCTCTGTTGGAACATCCTTCGTTGAAAAACCTGGAATGAAGATCAACATTTTAATTTCTTCTTCACTAAGATTACTGTTTTCTGAAATCAACCCTTTTTCAATTGCCTTCTTTCTTATCTCTTCTAGATCTAGCCCCTTACCATCATCTTCAATTTCTATTACAACATTACTCTTTTCTCTTCTCGCAGAGAGTTTTATTTTTCCAATTTCGCTCTTTCCAATCATAATCCTTTCTTTAGGACTTTCAATTCCATGATCGACTGCATTTCTCAGTAAATGCATTATCGGATCACTCATTTTGTCAAGCACAGTTCTGTCGAGTTCTGTATCGAGACCTTCCATTGTGAATTCTACTCTTTTACCTAACCTTTTAGCCAAATCTCGAACCATTCTTGGGAACTTGTTGAAGATTCTCTCAACTTTTACCATTCTAACTTTCATAACCTCATCCTGTAAGTTTGTGATCGATTTATCCATGATGTTTATAGCTTCGCTGAGCTCCTGGATGTTATGCTTTGAAGCAATCTGCAGAAGTCTGCTCTTGATGATCACGAGTTCTCCAATGAGGTTCATTATAGTATCGAGAACGCGAACATCAACTCTTACATCCTCAGACTTTCTAGATATGAAATCCCTCTTTTCTTCTCTAATCTCTTCTCTGAGTTCTGTTCTATTTTCCATCTCTGAAATTTCTAAAAACTTTTTATCTTCATTTAACTCTCTTATCGAATATTTTTCTATTTCCGAAACTCCACTAAGAGCTTCATCTACGGCTTTTACATTTCCTCTTGCATAAACTGTGAAGAAAGCACAACCATCCTCAATTTTATTTTCCTCAGGCTCAGTAGCTTTTATCTCACAAATATTACGTAGAGTTTCAAGAATAAGTAATCCACGAACTCCCATCATCTGACAATTTTCAGCTATCTTGATTTCTATCTTCAAATTTGCATTTTCAACCTCTTTCTCTACTCTTTCTTCCTCTATTTCATAGAGTTTTTCGAAGATAAGCCTACAGTCAACTTCATCGCAGTTATCATTCTCTATTTTGCATAACATCTCCGAAATTTTGTCTACACTCAGCAGTAAGATGTCTACGATGTCTTCTCCAACTTCTCTATCTCTGAATTTTCCAAGTACACTTTCAAGTTTGTGACATAGGTTTTCTAAGTTCTTGTAACCCATGAAACCGGCCATTCCCTTAAGTGTATGGGCAGCTCTGAAAATTTCATCTATTGCACTTTTCTCACCTTTTTCTAAACGTAAAAAACATTGATTCATTATTTCAACAAATTCCTTTGCTTCATGAAGAAAATCAGTCTTATAGTCACTCAACCTACCACCTCTATGAATCTTGCAACCTCTTCGACGATCTCAAAAATAGGCTTAATACTATCAACTGCTCCAATTTCAATCGCAGCTTTTGGCATTCCAAAAACAACACAAGTCTCCTCATTACAGGCGATAACTTTACCTCCAAGATCATGGATCATCTTCATCCCTCTTGCTCCATCTTCTCCCATTCCAGTCAAAATTACTCCAACAACATTACCCCCATATACTTGGGCTATCGAGTAAGCGGTAACATCTATGGATGGCTTCACATTGTTTACAGGTTTATCATCGAAGATCTTTACCCTGACAACATTTAGAGACCTTCTCAGTTTCATGTGTTTACCACCAGGAGCGATGTAAACAACTCCTTTCTCAACTCTTTCGTTGTCTTCTGCTTCTTTTACTTCAATCTCCGAAATATCGTTTATTCTCTCGGCAAAATGTCTCGTGAAATTAGGTGGCATGTGTTGGACAACAAATACAGGAACTGGAAAATTTGAGGGTAGTCTTGGAATAACATGCTCAAGAGCCGATGGGCCACCCGTGGAGGAGCCTATGATTACGCATACTTCTTTATTAACTTTCCAGTCTCTTCTAACAATTTCTCCTCTCAACTTTCTTAAATTCTGAAGTCTTATAATATTAGGATTAACAGTTGAAGCAATCTTAACTTTTCTTACGATCTCTTCGGCAATTTCTTCGATACCACCTCTTGGTTTCGCTATAAAATCGACAGCACCAAGTCGAAGAGCTTCTATTGTTTCTTTAGCTCCTTCGTATGTTAGAGAACTCAGCATAATTACTGGCCTTGGTTTGTCTTTCATCATTTTTTCAAGCGCTGTGAGTCCATCCATCCTCGGCATTTTCACATCGAGGGTTATCACATCAGGATCAATCTTTGGAATTTTTTCGAGCATTTCTTCTCCATCTTTGGCAGTAAAAACATTAAATCCACATCTTTTTAGAATTTCGGAAATTTTAAGCCTAACTAGTGCTGAATCGTCTACAACGAGAACTTTCATACTTTAGCAACCTTTTTAAGCTCTTCTATAACTTTTGGAGCTTGAAAAGGCTTAACGATATATCCTTTCGCTCCGAGCTTTATTGCCATCTTTACCATCTGCTCCTGACCGACTGCAGTACACATTACGATCTTTGCATTTGGATCTAGTCTCCTTATCTCTTTTAAAGCATCGATTCCGTTCATCTCTGGCATCACTATATCCATGGTTACAATGTCTGGTTTAAGCTGTTTGTAAAACTCTACTGCCTGTTTCCCGTTTTCGGCCTCACCTACTATATCGAAGCCAGCAGAGAATAGAATGTTTTTTAAAAGTTTTCGCATGAAAGCTGTATCATCTACAATCAAAACTTTAACCACTTTTACCACCTCCTAATTTCTTAGCAGTTTCACTTACTAAAACAATTCCCTTAGGGGTTAGTTCGATCTCTTTTCTAACTTTAACAACTCTTGCAATTCCTAAATTAACGAATTTGTCATAGATTTCGTTCAACTTTTCAGTATTTATTCCAAGAATAGATTCTATGTTCGAGGAATCCAAGCCCGTATAGACCATTGTCAAAATCTGTTCTTCGAGTTCTGAAAGTTTCTCCCTAGGTTTTTGCTGCTCTAGAATTCTATGAAGATAATCCAAAAGAAGTTCGAGAGTTGTCTCAGGACAAAGAATGAAGCTTGTGATAACTTCTTTGCCTTCTAAGTGTGTAACCGCAAGAACAACTCTTTGTTTGTCTCCAACTGTTCTCTTATCCTTTTTGGCAGATCCAAGTGCACTTAAAGGAACTCGAATAATTTTTTCTGGTGATAAAAACCAAGCTGCTGATTCAGTTATGCTGAAGTATCCTTTTTCCCACTTTGAATTCGCGACTAGAACTCCGCCACGCAACGCTGGGGATAGAAAGTATACGGCAAATTTGTCTGACTTTATATTAAAGGCAAGGAATCTGTAAACTTGTCCTTGTCTCTCTCCAAAGTTTAGGAGATAGTCCTTTCCACTTCTTATCTTTATGGTCTCTTTACCTTCATTCTGAGTTATTTCAACATCCATAATGGCTTTAAAATCGATTCTATCTCTTCCAATTGTGATTCCCTTCCCATTTATCAAAACTTCCACCTTTTTCCATTCTCCATCAAAAATTTCAGCTAAAAGCTTTGTTTCATTCATATTACTTTATTTTTTCAACTTCTCCTTCGTTGAGCACTTTATTTAAGTCTATTAGAATCAACAATCCATCTGGTAATTTTCCAACACCTTTCAAAAATTTAGCCTCCTCTCTCGCAGTTATTATGCTTGGAAGAGCTTCAATATCCTTTTGAGATAGATATTTTACCTCGTTAACTGTATCAACCATCATCCCAATGACTGCATTGTTGTATTCGACAACTATTATTCGAGTATCGTTGTCTATTGCCTTTGGTAATAAACCAAAGCGTTTTCTCAGGTTTACTATTGTTGTTATCTGTCCACGTAGATTTATCACGCCTTCTACGAAATCTGGGGCATTGGGAATCCTTGTTATCAGAGAGGGACGAATTATCTCTCTAACCTGTGAGATGTCTACACCGTAACGTTCATCACCTAGCTTGAAAACGATCACCTGTACAGTTTCCCCCCTCATCGTTTGCATGAATCCACCTCAAAAACTTTTCAAACATTTTTCATTCATGTCTCTATCCCCATTCATCGTGACCATAAAAAGTTAGAGTTTGAAACTCTCAGAAATTGCTTTGAAAGTTTCATTTGCAATAGAATTTATCTTTCCAATACTCATACTAACTTGTTGAACTGCTGCAGTTTGCTCTTCAATTGCTGCAGAAGTCTCTTCACTGCTTGCAGCGTTCTCCTCAGCGGTTGATGCTACTTCTTCAAAACTTCTTGCTATTTGCTCAATCTTTACAAGTCCTTCTTTGGCTCTTTGAGCAATTTTTGTAATTTGTTCCCCAATCAAAGATATTATTTCTGCTATATCTTTTGCACGATTCAGGGCAATTTCAATTTCCTTACTCCCACTCTCAGAACCAGTTTTTACTTTTAAAATAGCATCTATTACTTTTCTTGTCTCATCTTGTACGTTTCTTACTATTTCTGCAATCTCTTCTGTACTTCTTCTTGACTCTTCAGCTAACTTTCTAACCTCGTCGGCAACAACTGCAAAACCTCTTCCATGTTCTCCAGCTCTAGCAGCTTCTATTGCAGCGTTTAAAGCTAATAGGTTTGTTTGATCTGCAATCGATTTGATTCTTTCAGTCACTTTTCCAATGTTTCTAACTGCAGTTTCAAGTGATTCAACTATCTTAGCAGTTTTTTCAATTTCTAATACAATTAAAGAGAGTTTCTCAAGACTCTTACTTCCAAGATCTTTCGCTTCTATTGCATTTTTGATTGCATTTTCAGCCTTTTTTGTAGTTTCGTTTGCAATTTTGTCAAGTTCGATGAACAATTGTTCTGCAGACTTGACATCTGCAAGCGAGGAATTGGCAAGTCTCGAAAGATTTTCACTACCTGTAGCGATTTGTTGTGAAGCGCTGCTTATCTGTTCCATTCCTGCATTTAGTTGGTTAACAGCTTCGTTTGACTCTTTTAGGAGTCTTGAAGTTTCGTTCATCCCTTCTGAAATTCTACGTACTACTTTTTCAAGCCTTTCTGCAAACTCATTAAAAGCTGTAAAAGCTTCCCCGAATTCATCATCTTTTAGCTTTTGAAGCCTTACTCCAAGCTCTCCAAGATATAGTCTCTTTGTTCCATCACTCAAAAGTGTCAAACATTTACCGGTATATGATAGCATTTCTTCAATTTCTCTCTCTTTATTCTTTAGTTCTGTAAGATCTTCAATGGTTTCAACAACACCCAAAAGTTTTCCGTAAATGTATACTGGTGTTGCAGTAGCTTTTAAGTATGCTTTTCTATTTTTCCTCGGGAATTCTAGTTCAGTTTCAACTACATATGCATTTTCAAGAATATTTGATCTAGTCACTATTTTGTAGAACTTTTCCGCATTCTGGGGGTTGTCGAGAACAATGTCTGCAAGTACTGGACGTTTTTCTTTGTAGAATGCAATCCATGTTTTATCAGTACCAACAACTTCACTCGCTTTTACTCCTGTGAGTTCCTCACAAGCTTTGTTCCAATAAACGACTCTGTGATTAGTATCTATAAAGAAGGCTGGAATTGGAAGACTATCAATTATCTCCCCAAGCTTTTCTTCTCTTTCCTTTAGAGTAGTAATATCACTGAAAACTTCGATGTATCCAGCAAACTTACCTCCAACGCTTATGGGATAAACTGAAGCAGAAGTGAAGAACTCCTTTTTTTCAGAAATGAGTTTTAATTCTATGTTTTCAACTTTTTCACGTTTTTTGATACCTTCAATGAGTTTCTTTGCATTTTCTTTGTAGTTTTTATCAACAATAGCTATCTCAGTCGGTTTCTTGCCTATGATCTCTTCGGGATCATCTAAGCCAAGTAGTCTTGCTGCATTTGTGTTTGCATATCTGACTTTTCCATCTTCACCAACGAATATAACATAACCTGGCATATTTTTCATTATCTCTCTAACCAAAGCGTATTCTTCTTTTATTTCCCTCTCTTTTATCTTAATCTGAGTAACATCCACGATAAATCCGACAAATCCTTCAAGTTCTCCATCGACACGTACAGGTGCACAAGAAGTCAAAATGTGAAAAATTCCTTTTTCTGTGTTTATACTCGTTTCGACACCTTCGAATTTTTCTCCTTTTTCGAAGGACCCCATTATATTTTTCAAAAATACCTCCAAAAACTTTTTTTCCCCTGTTAGACTCTTAGATACTTCAAGAGGTTTGAAACCAATTACCTCGTTTGCTGACTTTCCGTAAAACTCAAGGGTATAGTTGTTCACAAATCTTATCCTTCCCTGAGTGTCTATAAAGTAGAAGAGAACTGGTTTTGGAATACTACTGAAAATTTGCTCTGCCAATTTTTTCGACTTTTCTAGTTCTTTTTCTTTATTTTCAAGAACTTTTTTTAACTTTTCAAGCTCTTCTCTTTCTTTACTGTCTGTAGAGTCTAAAATTGCTTTGAATCTCCTCAAAAACTCCTCGTTTCCAAAAAGGTTTATTATTTTTTGCATTTCCTCCATAGCATCACCGAATTGTGATATGAAAATAAAAAAATAAAATTTTCTTTGTATAATGAAATCTCTTATGTGTAAATTCATGAATGCAATTACATTGAAAATTTAGAAATGTGAATATCCTTTGAATAGAACCCTTTTTTCATCCAAATATACTCCAATTCCTCTTTCAACTCTCCCTATCTCCATACCAAATTCACTATCTTGAGCTGTGAAGAGGAGTTCATAATCTCCACCCCCATATAGAAAGAGTTCAATAGCTTTCTCTTCGTTTACGAAACGCGATAAGTGGTCTAAGCATATTTTTTCTTTTTCAAACACTATCTTCACTCTACTCGCATTTGCCATCAAATGTGCTGAAATTGCTAGGCTATCACTAATGTCTGTTATAGAATTTGCAAAATCTGCAATTCTGATTCCTTCCGAAATTCTTGGAATGGGTGTATAGAGGTTCTCAGCATAAGGAAGTTCTTCTCTATTACAACCTTTTTCAAGCATTTCAAGGCAAAGTTGGGCCTTACCAAGAGGACCAGTTATAAAAACTTTGTCTCCAGGTTTTGCACCCTTTCTTGTCAAAACTTTCTTAGTCACGCCCACTGCAAAACCTGAAATCGTGATAATCGGTGAAAAATCTATATCTCCACCTGCAACTCTTACATCGAATCTTTTAGCCCATTCCTTAATTCCAAGCATTATTTTTCTAAAAAGCTCTTTATCTGGCTCTTTAATAGATATTGAGTTGAGAAAGACCATTGGTTTTGCTCCACTTCCAGCGAGATCAGAAAGTGTAACTGCGACTATCATCTTTCCATACTCCTCAGGTTTCATGAACTTTGGAAAGTCACTGATTTCGTTCACCGTATCACACGTAAAAACTAAGAAATCTGATCCATATCGAAGAAGGGCTGAATCGTGTTTTCCCGCGGGTACTTCAATTTTTTCTTCGCTGAACAACTCCTCAGCTATTTTAAGAAGTTCAAACTCTTTCATATGTCTTTGAAATGACGTATTTCTAGGGAAATCTTTTCTAATCTTCTTTGCAATCCTTCTTAGCATTTTTTATCACCATGGCAAGATCTTACTCGGATTTCAAAACCTTTCCGATCTAATATTGAAAAAAATCAATCTTTAAAAAAGTTCTGTCGAAGTGATTATTAGAATATGAAAAAACCAAAAAACCTATCAAGGTTTCAATATAAAAATTCATCGATTCGAGCTCTCTCATACTCACATAGCATTTTGCTAGTCACATAAAGACTAGTATAGCTTCTCTTTCCAATACTAACTGCTTTGAAATTTCCAAGTTTTTTAAGAGTACTTTCAAAGAAATCACCATGTGGGAAAGCTCCTATGCATATGGCGATCTCATCTTTAAGCATCTCTTTTTCAAATTTTTCTCCACTTTCACTCAGTAAAATGACTTTTTTATCCTTTAGTATCTCGGACAAATTCAGCTCAACAATTTCGAGCAAAGTAATTCCATTCGCTTCAATTCTCCACTTTTTGAAAAGGTCTTCGATGAGACCAATAAACCTGGCATAGTTCCTTGGTAATCTCGCCTCTCTTGCCACCTTTATTAGCAGATCTCCAATCGTATGAACATAGATTTCAAATGTTCTTAGTGGAGAGTCGAGAAGTAGAAGTAGACATTGATGTACTATCTCAGGCCTTCCTCTTTTCTCTTTGAATTTGAGTCCTCTAATTGCGAAGTGGTGTTTAGAGTCTTCAAGCAAAATCTCATTGACTTTCTTTTTTCTTCTCAATGCATCTGCTACAACCGCGGGATGATTAGATATCTCTTCAGGTACGATTTCGAGTGAAGCTTCTAGAAAGATGAAGGTGTCCATGTTCTAGATACGATTTGATATTTTAAAATTAACAAAAATCTTAGATTAAGGGTTTCAGAAGCTCGAAGCTCTTCTTTAAATCAAAAGAACTTGCAAATACTTTATTTTCAGTATCCTTCCAGAAAATCTCGAGTAACACGTATTTTGGTATTACTTTTTCTTTTAAAAGATACTTAAGTGTTTTGAAATCGATCTCACCTTTGCCGAGAGGGAGATGATCACACATAGAAGCAAAACTAAAATCGTGAACATGCATGACTAAAATTCTATTTGCGTACTTATTGCAGAAATCTATAAGCTCTCTTATATAATCTTTTCCCCATCGCTTTGCTTCGATTGCAAAATGCCCTAAGTCTAGAGTTATCTTGACATCTCCAACTATTAACTCTTCCCCAAAAAGTGTGTTGTTTTCCAAGCAAACCTCAAAACCTGCATTTTTACCAATTTTAACAGCAAAGTTGATTGCTTTTTCAAGATTTTTTATTCCAATCTCACATATCTCTGGGAAAAGAAAAGTTGATGTGAGGTGAGATGCGTGAAAGTTGAAATAGAGAGTCTCGAATTTTTCTACAAATTTCAGGCACTTTTCAAGCACTTTCATTGAAGCTTTGAATATTTCTTCTCTTGGAGAAGCAAGCAAAATATCTAATGGAGCATGAAAAGCTGGATTTATCCCTGATTCCTTGATTACTTCTTTTAACTCCTCATTTTTTTCTGGAAACGGAAAATCTAGAGCAATTTCAAAATACTCAAATCCAATACCAAGAAACTCTTCTATTTTCTCACGAAAAGGTCTATGTCCAAACCAAAACGAAGTTCCGATTTTCGTAGGCTTATTGCTCAATCTCAATCTCAATCTCCTCTCCTCTTGAATCAAAACACTTCCAGTCTTTCATGGTAAACGGATAACAGACGATGATGTGAATTTTACCAAATTTTGTAAAAAAGTAAAAATCTTCCTCGCTTGGCTCACAGCATGGAGATGGATGGCTATGGACGGTTCCATAGATTCTTATTCCAATAGGTAACATGTCCAAATGAATCAAAGCTATCTCTTTACTGGAAATAGATGGAAGAAATATCAGCTCTTTGATAACTCCCTTATCGCCAGTTAACAATGCTATAAACTCATATGGATATGTCTCTTTTGCCGATTCGAGAATGGCTCTCAAAAGTTCTGATCTTATTTTCATAAGAAATCTCTTGGATCAGCAATTTCACCTTTTATCGCACTAGCAACAGCTGTCGCTGGAGAAGATAAGTAAATCAGTGCGTCTGGATTTCCCATTCTACCTTTAAAATTCCTGTTCTGTGTTGAAACACAAACTTCACCATCAGCCGGAATTCCTTGATGAATGCCAACACATGCTCCACAGCCAGGTGGTAGAATTATTGCTCCAGCTTCAACGAGTATTGTGATTATCCCCTTTTCTATTGCTTTTAGATAAATTTTTCTGCTTGCTGGGGCGACTATAAACTTGACATAATCTTTCACTTTTCTGCCTTTCAACATCTTTGAAGCTATCTCCAAATCTGAAAGTCTTCCATTTGTACAAGTGCCAAGAAAAACCTGATTTACAGGAGTTCCGATGACTTCTTCAACAGGTACGACTAAATCAACTTCATGCGGTTTAGCAACGACTGGTGAAACATTTGAAACATCGATAAAAATTTCTTTTTCATAATTAGCATCTTTATCTGCTCTTAATTCTCTAAAATCGTTCTCTCTACCAAGTTCCGCAAGAAAAACTCTTGTATTCTTATCACTTTCGAAAATTCCTGCTTTTGCTCCGCATTCGATTGCCATGTTTGCAATTGTGAGTCTCTCCTCTACACTCATACTTTCTACAATATCGCCATGGAATTCCAGAGATTTGTAATCAGCTCCATCAACACCTATTCTACCTATCAAATAGAGGATCAGATCCTTGGCAAAAACTCCTCGCTGCATTTTACCTTCGAAAACAACTCTAAAACTCTCCGGTACTCTGAACCAGTTCTTTCCAAGTGCCATAGCAACTGCTATGTCTGTAGAGCCCATACCAGTAGCGAAAGCCCCCATAGCTCCATAGGTACAGGTGTGACTGTCAGCACCAACAATTAGCATTCCGGGTTTTACGAATTTTTCTACCATCAACTGATGTATTATTCCTTCACCTGGCGGATTAAAGTCTGCTCCGAACTCTTTTGCAAATTCATATATGAATTTCTGATCATTGCTAAGCTCCCTTCTAGGTGATGGGGCAGCATGATCTATGAAAAAGTGAGCCTTCTTTACAGACCTGAATATTCCAATCTCTTTTAGCTGTCTGATTGCAAGAGGTGCGGTCCCATCTTGCAATGCGATTTCATCGACATCAGCAATTACTATGTCTCCAGCATATGCATCTAATCCTGATTTATCGCTGAGAATTTTTTCTGAAAGTGTTTTACCCATGCCTATTATTCAATCAACCTCTATTTTACTCTTTCTTTTTTCTTAACTCTCTCATTAAAGGTTCAACCATGAGTTTAGAAAACTGAACTACTCCTTCCCCCTCACCAACAATACCTATCATAGTGTGATCTACGAAAATAGCAAAAATTTTGTTTGAGTCAAAGATTATGAGTCCATAAGCAAATTCAGCATTTCTATTCTTCGTTATGAGCTCATTGATCTCGTAAATTTCCCCCTTCAAGTTGCTAACATTTGAAGAAATAACGATTAATCTGCATTTTGTTCTGGAAAGAATTTCTCTTATTTCTGGTTTTAGGTAAGAAATCAGAACAACTATTTCCTCTCTCGAAGAGTTTACTAGTTCCTCAAGTTTTTCTAGCACAGCTTTTCCACGGTAAAGTTTTACAACTTCTATTTCTTCATCACTTCTCAGTTTTGAGAATTCTTCACGAAGCAAATCTAGATTTTCTTTGGCTTTTCTCGTAAGTATTGAAATCATTTCCTCAGTTGATATAGTCCTGAACTTTGCAGGCTTTCCGATCTCCTCAACAAAACCCTTTGCTTTTAAACTTGCCATTACATCATAAACAGAGGTTCTCGGAATTCCGCTTATCTCAGCTATTTCTCTTGCGGTAAGTACTCCCTTAGCTAAAAGGGTTGCAATTACTTTCGCTTCGTACTCTGTGAATCCGAAAGATTTCAAAACTTCGATCATCCAAAAAGGACAACAAAGAAAAAATTTAAATACTTTTCGTCATTAGTGCTACGACAGGTGAAAAGATGAGAAAAATGGTTTTCATATGTTTGTTGCTCCTAATACTTCCAGTTTCTGCTCTAAACTACGAAAGAGAACCCAAGGTGGAAATAGTAAGTATAAGCTATTTAGATCCACAAAAAGGGATAACAACACCAATTAGTTCGAATTACATTGATAGAGGGGAAAAAATCCTAGTAGTGACTATTTATAATTCTGCAGTAAGAGAAAAAGTTGAATACTCAGATATTCAAGAATCTCTTTTCTTTAACTCTCGAGAAGAAATGCTCTTCACAGCTTATAATGTAGAGATAGAGCTCGAAGGATGTGAAGCTGTTAAAGTAAAAACAGAAAAGATCAGATTACCAGCACTACCATCTATGCATACCTTAACAATTTATTTCCCTGTAGAAATAATTTCTGGTGATGAAGTTGAACTCAAACTCAAACTTCGATATGAGGTCATAGAAAGTCTCAGACATATTTCAATTTTCGGCCAATTCCAGCGCCCAGTAGAGAATACAACAATTTTCAACACTTCCACAGGGTTACCTCAGTCGATTACTTGGAGATATCAAATCGAGATGCCAACCCATAGATACGAACTTCAGTACGTGATCAAAGAGATGGAGATTCCGATAAAACTTTTCATAGAAAAAAAAGATGTAATTCCTGAAGTTAGACTTTTGAGATCCGATAAACTGATAGCTGGTGGAAAAGGTGCTTTTGAAGTTGAGATAAAGAACATAGGTAAAAAAAGTGCAAAGAATGCATATGCAGTTCTAGAAATCCCCAAAACTCAAAAAGTTGATACAACAGCTATGGCTGCTACGATGTTTCCATTTTCATTATCATATGCAATGCCTCCCATGGATTCTTCAACCTCTAATTCACAAACAAGCTATTTTCTAGGAGATTTAAAGCCGGGAGACTTTGCAATAGCGAGTTTTCACGTAACTTTCGAAGTTCCCCATGGTGGTGTTTACCCTGTTAAACTAAAATTAATCTACACTGATGAATATGGAAATCTAAAAGAGAGTGATCCCGTTTCTTTTGGTCTTGAGGTACTATCAAAGCCAAAAATAAAAGTAAAATTAGTTGAAAGCAGTTTATATGTAAATTCAAAAGGAGACGTGTCGGTCAAAATGGTTTCAAATTCTGATCTAAAAGATGCTTCAGCACGAATTTTAGTGAACTCTCCTCTTTCAGCATTGAGTTCTGAGTGTTATATTGGAGATGTTAAAGCAGGAGAGGATTTTATAGCGATTTTTAGATTAAGAGCTTCAAGCGAAGCTAAAGCAACGAATTATCCTGCAGACATATATGTGAAATTCAAAATAAACGATGATTTCGCTGAAAGTGATGTTGTCAGAATAGGAATTGAGGTCCAGCAAGAAGTTGAATTCGAAGTTCTAGGAATTTCTGAGATATTTGCTGGAGAGGAGAAGATATTAACTTTTAATGTTAAAAATACTGGAAATGCTGAAGTAAAAGATGCAACGGCAAGAATAGTGATTGTGGCCCCTTTTTCATCGTCAGACGACACTGCTTTCATTGGGAACCTAAAAGCAGGAGAGATTGCGAGTGCAAGTTTCAAGATTTCTGTTGACAAAGATGCAACACCAAAGCTCTATGCTCTGAATCTTGAAGTAAAATATAGAGCTGAAAATGGAGAATGGATTGTAAGCAAGCCAACAAAAGCAATAATCAATGTAAAAGCTCCTCCACTGAACTACCTAATCTACCTAGTTGTTATAATTATTTTAGTTGTTGGAATCGCTTATTACATAAGAAAAAGAATGAAATGAAGATTGGAGAGACGGCTATAAAAAAACCAGGAATCGTTCTAATTTTTACAGGAATTATTATAATTATCTCAATGATTTCGGCGATAAATGTCGAGATGATTTCAGGCATAGATTCTTTCTTTGCCAAAGAAAACAAGGCATATCAGAATTACAAAATATATGAAAAAAATTTTCAACGTGTAACTGGGGCAATTTTCATCCTTTTGAAAGGTGATGATGTCATAAGCTATGAAAGCTTTGAATACATGCTAAAACTTGGAGAGGAGATTGAAAAAATAGAAGGTGTTGAAAAAGTAACTTCACCAGCATCAATTCTAGAAGAGAGTATTGGTTACATACCATCAGATGAAATGCTGCTGAAAGATTTGAGTGATAGATTTTTCACAGACTTAATTCCAAAACCAACTTTAGCTATGTTAATGATTGAAGTTTTACCTGCTGAAGCAAAAAAGCAAGAAGAGATTGCAAAGAATATAGAAACAAAGATTAGATCGATTGAAGCTCCATCGGGATTTACGATTGAGATAACAGGTTCTCCTGTTCTCGGTTATCAGATAAAAAGCGAAATAATGGAAAGTCTAAGAACTACAATGATGACATCGATACTCCTAATGATACTATTTCTCGTTGTTACTTTCAGTGGGGTTGTAAGAAAAAAGGTGACAACTCTTCTTCCTTTGCTCATCTCTGTATCAGCAGTAATAATAACCTATGGACTTATGCCAGTATTTGGCATTCCGCTCTCAGAGCACACAAATGGAGCCTTACCAATGCTAATCGGACTCTCGATAGAGTATGCAGTTCAAATTCAAAACAGATTTGAAGAAGAAATAAGAAAACATGGAGTTGACGAAGCACTTAAATTATCGATTAGTAGAACTGGTAGAGCTCTTAGTTTAGCATTTCTCACAACTGCGATAGGCTTTCTTTCAATGCTATCAGCCGGAGTTCCTGCAATGTCTTGGTTTGGAATTATTTCAACGATTGGTCTCTTGATTGCTCTAATTTTAAGTCTAACTTTTCTCCCAGCAATATTGAAATTGATCGAAGGGAGAAGGGTTGAAAGAAAAGAAATAGAAAAGATCCCAAAGCTTGAAAAAGGACTTTCAATCATTTCAAATCTAACAGCAAATAGACCTTTTGGAATTCTTGTTTTTGCAATCTTCATCTGTGGATTTGGTTTTTACGTTTCTCCAATGATAGAACTCGAAACGAATTACAATAAGTACATTCCCCAGGAATTACCAGCGATTCAGAAATTTAGAGAACTCGAAGAGATCGCTGGAGGACAAACAATCTATACACTAGTCCTTGAAACTAATGGAGTAGATACAAAGATCATCAAAGAAGCTGATGGGCTTGCTGAATTCATATCAAAAAGCGTAACTTCAGTTTATTCACATCAGTCCCCAAAATCATTGGTAGATAGCTATGGTTCTCTAGAAAAGATTCCAGAAGGATATTTGAGTAAATTCATTTCTGGAAGTACTATAGCTGTCCATCTCTATTCAACAGCAAATGGTTACGAGGAGTTCAAGAGAACCATGGAATCGATTGAAAAGAGTGCAAAATTCTATGGATGGGATGGTGAAATCTTTATAACAGGTCAACCAGTGCTATATTCCGAAATAGGAACTATAATGATCGAGAGTCAAACAAAAATGACATTTGTGGCTTATTTAACTATTTTGATTTTACTCTTGGGAATATACAAGTCGATAAGGAAATCCATAGTTCCTCTGATTGCTATTACAACCGTAATTGGAATTATGAATACAGTCATGTTTCTATCAGGAGTTAAGCAGACGATGGTTTCAATAGCTCTTAATTCGATCGTTCTTGGGCTAGGAATAGACTTCTCAATAATGATAACTGAAAGATACTTTGAAGAAAGACAAAAAGTGTCTGAAATAGAGGCTGTAAGACGCGCAATAGAGAAAACAGGAAAAGCGACTACTACTTCTGCACTAGCAATGATAGGTGGATTTGGATCACTGATGACTTCTACTTTCCCCATTATGAGAGATTTTGGATTTCTCGCGCTAGTAGCTATCTCTTTCAGTCTTCTAGCAGCTTTTACAGTAGTTCCAGCCTTTCTAATGATAACAGAAAAAGTTACGAGAAAATTAGGTTTGAGAATTACAAGTATTAAATAGATTTATTTTAATAATTTATTTTTAATTTAAAATTTCAAAGTTCTTTTAAGATTTCATTCGATTTGGATTTCATCGATTTCAAGGTAATTTTTTAATCCAAGCAGAAAATCGAACTCCTGTGGAGTTATGATCGGCCTTTTGAACCTAATATAATCATCGTAGCTAACTCTTGGACAAGCTGTGTTTACATAAAAATCGAAGGGTAAATTTTCGAGTTTTTCTGGAGTTATCTCGCTGATGTAGACAACTATCGCCCTCAAACCATACTCTTTAGCTTTTCTTTTAATTTCTTCAGCAATTTTTAATCTCTTTTGTCCAGGTTTGGTTGAAACGAGAATTCCTAGATTTTTTAGTCCAACACATCTGGAAATTTGAATATATCTCTCCCTGATGAAATCTTCAACTTTTACTTCTATTAATTCAAAGTTGAATGGATTTAGGGCATACACTCTTCTTCCAGAGTATATAACTGCTCCCTTCGCATGAAAAATACCATCTCCAATGAAAACTATCGCCTCTGCTTTTGAGTCTTTGATCACAGAATAATCGCAACCAACCACTAGCCCCAGGTACTCACTTCTCTTCCCCTTTTTCAATTCTACATTGAAACCAAATTTTTCTAAGTTCTCTTTAATTTCGGGAAGTTTATGACAATACTGTGCAGTTGAAATTAGTGCAATTCTCTTTTCTTTTAATTTTTTGAGACTTTCACATATCTTTTTCACGTCGTAATCTAGAAAGTAGGGTACATAAACTACCTTTTCGATTTTCAAAATGCTCGTATGAGCGTAATGGTATAGGATATCGACATCTTCAAGTAAGTCAAAATCTATATCACAAGCCCCAAAACAGCTCTCTCCACTCAAAATCACATCTCCTAGTTTTTCACATATCTCTATTGCCCTCTTTTTCAATCCATCAGGTAACTGAACTCCGATTCGCATTGTAGAAGATCTTTGTTCTAAATTTTAAGCTTTGTCTGTAAAGAGTATTCAAAAAATTTTAAAAAAATTAAAAAAAATTCAACAAACTAGCGAAAAAAGGTTAATATTCCTTCACTCTTTGAAGTATTGATGAAATTTCAAGTTAGAATTCTACCACTTCGAAGTGAAAAGCTCAGCGCAATCCTAAATCCGAGAGATGCAGAAGAACTCGGTCTTATACCTGGAGATAGAGTAAAAGTGACGATAGGAAAAGATTCTTTTGTTGCAGAACTCGATTTTGCAGAAATAGTGAGAGAGGGAGAGGTTGGAGTTTGCAGTTATACTGCTCAGACATGCGGACTTAAAGGAGAATGCATAGCAGAGGTGTATCCTGTTTCTCGTCCAAAGTCTGTGGAATTTATAAGAAAGAAGCTTGGAGGTGGGAAGTATTCTAATTATGAAATGAAAACTATAATCTCTGATATATCAAAAAATGTTTTAAACGATCTTGAGATCTCAGCTTTCATACTCGCAAACGAAATCGTTGGTTTGAGTGATGAAGAGCTGCAGTGGATGATCGAAGCAATGGTTGAAAACAGTGAAAGAATCGTATTCGAAAAGGGTATCGTCGTCGATTTACATAGCATAGGCGGTCTACCCAGTAACAGATTTCCAATGATAAGTGTTCCAACAGTAGCCGCATCAGGCTTGCTGATTCCAAAAACAGCAAGTAGAGCTATCACTTCAGCAAGCGGGACTGC
>JANXEF010000001.1:63554-204068 GCA_025057895.1 Archaeoglobaceae archaeon
AGTTTAGAGAAATAATTGCAGCCCAAGGAGGTGATGAAAAAATTACTTCTGAGGACATCGAAGTTGGAGACAAAATTTATACTCTAAAATCTAATACAGAAGGAGTCGTGATTGCAGTGAACAACAAGACGATAATGAGACTTGCAAGATCTGCTGGTGCTCCTAAGGATAAGGGGGCTGGAGTCTATGTTCACAAGAAAAGGGGGGAAGTTGTAAAAGTTGGAGAGCCTTTGTTGACAATCTATGCTGAGAAAGAATGGAAACTCGACAATGCAATCGAGATTGCAAGAATTGAAAAGCCAATAGTTGTTTCGGGTATGATTCTTGAAGTTTTTGGGAGGGGTTGAAATGATTGAAGTTTTGGATGGTTTAAAGGATGTTATTGCTTGTGAAACCAAAATTTCAAGAATAGAGCTTGTAGATGGAAAGGCAATTCTGGAATATAGAGGGTACGACATAAGAGATCTCGCAAAAAATTCGTGCTATGAAGAAGTAGCATATCTACTACTTTATGGAGAGCTACCGAAAAAATATGAGCTACAAGATTTTAGGATTGAACTTGCAGAGAGGAGAGAATTACCTCCGCAAATTATAGGACTACTCACTCATCTTCCACAATATACTCATCCAATGGTTGTTTTGAGAACTTCCATAAGCTATTTAGGTTCACTTGATAGATTGAAAGACTTAAAGACGAGAGAGGAGAATTTAGAGAAGTCAAAAAATTTAATTGCAAAGATTCCAACGATAATAGCGTATTATCATCGAATAAGAATAGGTAAAAACCTGATTCCACCGACTCTTGAGTTAAGTCATTCAGCCAATTTTCTATACATGTTAAATGGTTTGGAGCCATCAAGAATTGCTGAAAAAGCCCTTGATGCTGATTTGATCTTGCATGCAGAGCATGAATTGAATGCTTCAACATTTGCTGCAAGAATTGCAGCTTCTACTTTAGCAGACATGTATGCATGTGTTGTTGCTGCCACAGGAACTTTGATGGGTCCATTGCATGGAGGGGCAGCTCAAGAAGTAATGAAGATGTTGAGAGAGGTTGCTACACCAAGGAGAGCAGAAGAATACGTTAAGAAAAAGCTTGAAAAAGGAGAAAAGTTGATGGGTTTCGGACACAGGATTTACAAGAGTATTATCGATCCAAGGTCAGAAATTCTGAGAGATTTGGCAATAGAACTTGCTAAGAAAGGAAATCCAATATGGTTTGAAATCAGTGAAGCGATTGCAGAGAATGCCTACAAATACAAGAAATTATTGCCAAATGTTGATTTCTATTCAGCAAGCGTTTATGCAAATCTTGGAATACCAGATGATCTTTTCGTTAACATGTTTGCGATGGGGCGCATATCAGGATGGCTTGCCCACATCATAGAACAATATGAGTCAAACAAACTGATAAGACCAAGAGCAAAATACGTCGGCGAAACAGAAAGAGTTTATGTTCCAATTGAAAATAGATGATCTCCTTTTAACGATTCATACTTTTTTTAACTTCAAGAGAAAGACTTATTAAGAAAGAAAACCACTATTCTTGGTGGGCTAGGCTGGGGGATTCGGCGTCCCCTGTAACCCGAAACCGTCGATATGCGGGAGCCGAAGCCGATGGGAGGCCCGAATGTCTGTGGAAAGTGGGTAAATGAACTCCGTCGAATCCTCGTCCTGAAGGATCGACGGTTACTGCGGGCTTTCCGGAGGGAAGGTTTGCAGTATTTGTCGGGGGAACCGGCTGAGGCCCGGAAGGGAGCAAGCCTACCTCGAACGATCGATGCTTTCAGGGGTACGGGGAGGAGGAGTTCATTACCCTCACTGCAGAAACAGCGGGTCGACCTGAGGCGTGCCCACCAAATTTTCATCTAACTTTTCCTCTTGCTAGAGAAACAAAGATTCCAAAAAAACAAAGGATTGCTGAAATTGTAAAAGCCATTCTCATTGCAATCATGAATTCTGGAATCGAATCTTTAATCCTTGCAGTTCCTATTGCGACAGCGAAGATCAACATCACTATACCCATGCTTAAAGCTTGTCCGATAACCCGCATAGTTGCCAAAGTTGCCGACGCTAGACCGTAGAACTTTTTTTCAACAGAACTCATTACAGCATTTGTGTTTGGTGAAGTAAAAAGTCCAAAACCAGAGCCAATGAGCAGAAGATATATTAACAATACCATAATTGGGGTCTCTATTTCGAGAGAAGAGAATAAAAAAAGAGAAAAAGAAGTAAATGCCATTCCTATAGAAGCTACAACTTTCGGTTCAAATCTATCGGATATCCAACCAGATATAGGAGAAAGAATAGCCATCACTACAGGTTGAGTTAAGAGAATTAGCCCAGCCTCTTGAGGAGTAAGACCTTTTACGAACTGAAGATACAAACTGATGAGAAAAGCTACTGCAAAAGTTGCGGAGTAATTTAGCAGAGCTGCAAGATTCGACATAGTAAAAAGAATATTCTTTCTAAAAAGATTCATGTTTAACACCGGTTCCGGTATTCTACTCTCGATGAGGGTGAAGATTATTAGCAAGATTATGCCTAATGAGACAAGGAAGAAACCAAGAGTTTCAGGAATACTTGAAAATCCATAAATCAGCATAAAAAGAGAAATGGAGAACATAATAGATCCTATAGCATCGAAAGTTTCCTCTTTTACAGCATTTTCTTCTTTAAATTTTAAAGCTAGATAGATTGGAACCAAAGCTAAAAATAAGGGTAATGAGAAAAGAGCTCTCCATCCAAAATTTTGAGTTATTATCCCACCCAATAAAGGCCCTGTGGAAAGACCAATGTAAACAGCAGAAGTGTTTATCCCTAGAACTTTACCTCTCTCTCTTTGTGGAAACGCTGAACTTAGCATCGCCATTGCAGTTCCACCAACCATTGCAGATCCAAAACCCTGAAAGAATCTAAAGATAACAAGCATTTCTCCAGAAAGAGAAATAGAACAAAGAAATGAGGAGATTACAAAAATAAAAAGACCAAGAACAAATATTTTTTTCCTACCTTTTATATCTCCAAGTTTTCCCATCGGAACGAGGAACATTGCAGTGGAAAGTAAGAAAGCGGTTGAAATCCAAGCAATGAAAATAGCATTCAACTCAAATTCTTCCTCTATAGCTGGAATTGCAACGTTAACAGCTGATGCCATGAAAGGTGTGAAAAAAGAAGCAATCGTCGAAGCGATTAGGATAACGTATTTTTGGTCCATAAAAAATTGTGAAATTTCAGACTTAAAAGAGTTATCTTTCCATTACGATTTTATTTTAAAAATCGGAAATTCTCAGTGTATAATTTCCAACTTTTGCGAAGAAGTCGTTGAATTGCCCTTTTTCTAACTTTTGCCTCTTGAAACTACTTCCAATTTGATAACCTTTGAGCATGTCTACGACGTTAATACCATAAGCCCTTTCAAAGGCAATAATCGGTGTAGTAATCCTTGCATTCAGTTCTATGACATAAGGTTGTTCTGCATATACGATATCAACACCTACATAACCTTTAAGTCCTTTAATCGATTCTACGGCTTCAATCGCGATTTTACAAACTTCTAAAGCTTTTTCTTCTTCAATTCTAGCTGGAACAATTGCACCTTTATATTTGAAATCTTCAATTATCTGCTCGTTTATGCTTACGACGCGAATATCATCTCTTAAGATTAGACTTGCACTTAGATTTTCTCCCTTTATATATTCCTGTGCTATATAATTCTCAGGTATAGATCTTGAGAATTTTATACCCTCTCCTCCACAAGATACCCTTGGTTTTACGATGAAATCTCCTTCAAGCTCTTTTTTCGAAGTTTTTGGCATTAGTACTTTTCTTCTTAGCCTTTTGTATAACTTCCATTTGTCAGAAGTTATTGCAATTGCTCTACTTGAAGATCCCAAATTTTCACAGTACTTTTCACCGATCTCTGTAAGCTTAAGGAGTTTATAGTCATCTTCCGGGGCAACTATTAAAAATGCATCACTCTTTTCCAACCAGTTTTCTATCTCATCGATTTTTCCTGGAGGAAGTTTTAATTCATCGCTAAACTGCCTTCTAACGAAAGAGAGGACGTTGTAATATCTTAAAAAACCTTTAAAAAGAGTTTTAAACATTGCAAGTCCTTCAACAGCAATATGTTCGGGTATTTCATCTCCACAAGTTGCGAATTCAAAAAGAAAAAGTTTCATACTTCTAATATTTCTTCTCTCTCTCCTGCTTCCTCTTCATTCAGAACAATTGCAATGTCTGCAGAGTTTTTAAGAGCGGTTGAAAAACCTGGTTCTGCACCAACAATTATCGTCTCTTTACCAATTTCCATGGCTTTCATTAGAACTGCTTTAAAATCCGCATCTCTTGTGACAAGTGCAAGAACATCTATAGATTCGTTGTAAATCAATTCCATAGCTTCTACAGCCATTCTAACATCAACGTCACCAGAAGTAACTATTGGCTCAAATCCTTGGTTTTCTATTGCTTCTACAAGCTTATCAGTTGCATATTGATTTAAAAAAACCTTAGCAATCTTTATATCACCATATTCAGTCAAAATATCTCTTATCTCTTTCAAGTTCGTATTAAACTCTTTTCTGAGCATATTAGGACCATCCACTAAAACACCTATTCTCTTTCTTTGAGTAGATTTTCTCTTTGAAAGATAGTCTTTTATTTTTTGAATTCTCGAAGTTTTCATTTGCGACTATTTCTTTTGAGAATTTAAAAATTTTTTGACGCAAAGTTATAATAAATTAAGTTTTTGAAAAATTTCGAAATGAGTAAAAACTCATGGTTTTAGATAAATAACAGAATGCAAAAAAATTTATATACTTATTAGTATATCTAACATCTATCTGAGGTGATAGTATGGTCGAAGAACTATCCGAAAACGATGAGAAGATCGTAAATTTAGTAACGGAAGCAGGGTTGAACAGAAACATTGCGAGGGTGATAGTTTTTCTATCAAAAACAGGAGAAGCAGTTTCAAGGGACATTGAGAGGGCTACAAATCTCAGACAACCAGAGGTCAGTCTTGCTATGAAAGAGTTAAAAGATTGGGGTTGGGTCAAAGAGAGAGAGTTGAAAAAAAAGGGCAAGGGAAGACCATTGAAGAGCTATAAGATGACAAAGGAACTCAGGGAAATAGTTACAGAACTTGTTCAGAAAAAAAGAGAAGAAATAAAGAAAATTGAAAGAGATCTCAACGAACTCGAATCTATAGTTAAATGATCGTCGAAACAGCTATTGGAAACAATTTTGCAAGATTTCACGTTTCAAAAACAATATTGATATGCCACGGGTTTCCTTATGAGGGGGGTTCAGTAATCGAGAAGAGTTATAGCGATCTTGCAAACTTCTTTTCAAATATTTCTCCCACTCTTATCTTCGACTTTTCTGGTTGTGGAAACAGTAGGGGTTACTTCAGCTTTAAAAACTGTGTTAGAGATTTGAAAAGGATTGCTAATAAATTTAAAAATGTAAGTATTATTGGTTACAGTATGGGTGCTCTAGTTGCTATGAAAGCAGTAGCAGAGATTGAAAACGTCGAGAGACTCGCTCTAATTTCACCCCCTTTACCTGAGATTTTTAGCGAAGATAGGCTAAAGATGATGTATTATCACGCACTTTCGATAATTAGAATAAAAAGATTTGAAGATTTTCGTTCTGAGATGATAGAATTGGAGAGAGGAGATTTATTAGACTATCTTTGCAAGTCTTCGATACCTAAACTCGTTGTTCATGGTACTAAAGATGAAGTGGTGCCCTTCGAATGTGGGGAGAAAATTTACAGAGCAATAAGTGAACCAAAGTATTTTATGAAAATTATAAATGGTGATCATTTTCTAAGAAAGAATCAAAAAGTTATGCAAAAAGTTCGAGATTGGTTTGAGGATAAATTAAGAGATAAAGAAATCGAAATCAACGTTTGATTTTCTCTAAAATATTCAATACTTCCCTTTTAACCCCTTCGACATCCTTTGTACCATCTACATCGAAGAAAATTCTCCTCTTCTTGTAATAATCTATTAATGGTTCTGTGTTCTTTCTATAAACTCTAAATCTTTCTTTTACAGTTTCTTCTCTATCATCTTCTCTTTGATAGAGTTCACCGCCACACTTATCACAAGTACTCTCTTTTTTGGGAGGATTGTATAGAAGATGATATATAGCACCACATTTCTTGCAAGTTCTTCTGTAAACGATCCTTTTTATCACCTCCTCTTCAGGAACGTTTACGTTTATAACAGCATTTATCTTCTTACCCATCTTCTCTAGTATTCTATCTAAAGCCTCTGCTTGGGCAATTGTCCTTGGAAAACCGTCAAGAATAAAACCTTTTTCGCAATCTTTTTGAGATAACCTTTCCCTAACGATTTCAACAACTATTTCATCTGGAACGAGTTTTCCTTGATTCATGTATTCTCTTGCTTTTTTTCCAAGTTCAGTCCCCTTTGTAACGGCTTCTCTAAGCATGTCTCCCGTCGATATTTGTGGAATTCCATATTTCTCCATTATTATCTTCGCTTGAGTTCCTTTTCCTGCTCCAGGAGCACCAAGCAAAACTAGATTCATGAAAGTCTTTTGCACTTTCATCTTAAAACTTTTCTATTTTTATCTATAGAGGGCAGAGATAAAATTGTGATGACAGAAAATTTTAAATAAATTAATTTAAAATTAACGATATGAACATCGCAATAATCGGCGGTGGAGCTGCAGGAATGACTGCTGCATCGAGAGTAAAAGCCCTTAGACCAGAATGGAACGTTATGGTTTTTGAAAAAACGAATTTTGTTAGTCATGCTCCATGCGGTATACCTTTCTACGTTTCTGGGATTGTAGAGTATTTTGAGGAACTCTGCACGTACGATGTATCATATTTTAGAATGGAGAGAGGAATAGATGTACATACAAACTCAAAGGTTATTGAAGTTGGAGAAGGTTATCTGGTTGCAGAAGAAGATGGTAAGGAGAGAAGATATGAATGGGATAAGCTTCTCTTTACCACTGGTTCTAGGGCAAAAAATTTAGACGTAAAAAGAGAAGAACTTGAAGGAGTTCTATACCTGAACCACATAACAAGTGCTGAAAAAGTAAAGAATTTAGCCTTAAAAGCTGAAAACGTAGTTGTAATAGGTTCGGGATATATAGGCGTCGAAATGGCCGAAGCTATTACAAGACTAGGGAAAAAGGTCACAATAATAGAGATGGCAGAGAGACCTCTTCCAGAATACGATGCCGAAATAGCTGCAATAATAAAATCTGAGATGGAAAAGTTTGTAAACCTCAGACTAGGAGAGAAAGTTGTTGCTTTTGAAGGTAAAGACAGAGTAGAGAAAGTAATAACAAACAAAGGAGATTACAAGTGTGAATTGGTAATAGTTGCTGTAGGGTCGCATCCGAACACGGAAATCGCAAAAAAAATCGTTGAACTCGGGAAAAGTGGTGCTATTAAAACTAATAGTAGGATGGAGACGAGTAGAGGAGGAGTTTATGCAGCAGGAGACTGTGCGGAATCTTTAAACATTATAACAGGAAAACCTGATTGGATCCCTCTTGCAACTCCTGCCAACAAGATGGGCTACGTAGCCGGAGTAAACATAGCAGGATATGAACTTCACTACCCTGGTTCACTGAAAAGTCAGATCACGAGCTTCTACAATACAGAAATTGGTAAAGTTGGACTTAGCGAGTATGAAGCGATGAGAGAGGGATATGAAATTATATCTTCCTTTATAACCACTAAGTCTACTGCAAGGTATTTCATGGATGGACTCATTCACCTCAAAGTCGTTGCAGATAGAAATGGAAAACTTCTGGGAATACAGGCTGTCGGAAAAGGAGTTGCAATGCGAATTTATGCGGTTTCAGCTCTTCTTTATCGTGGTGCAAACATTAGAGATCTTTTCTTCACTGATTTTCCATATTATCCTCCAGTCTCGAGAGTTTGGGATCCATTGGTAGTTGCAGCAAGGAATCTATTCAGAAAACTAGGAATTCCATAGATTTGGAATTATCTGGTCCTTAAAGTTATTTAAAAATTTTCTACCCTATTAAGCAAAAATTCATTCTTATTATTTTACCTTGAATGTGGAAATTGAAAAGAGCAATATGAGAAAAAATTTTTAAAAATTAAAGGATTTCAGAAAAACTCTTCTAATATCAAGGTTCATATTCATAGCTCTCTCCCGGCTTCAGGATTATAACTTTGCATAAATTCTCAGCTTCTCTCTTAAACTCTTCAGGATCTTTTTCTATGAGAGGAAAAGTGTTGTAGTGCATCGGAATTGCAATTTTTGGTTTTACAAATTCTACTGCTTTTACAGCTTCTTTTATTCCCATAGTATAAAGATTCCCAATTGGCACAAGCATTATGTCGGGTTCATAGAGTTCTCCAATTAGTTTCATGTCAGAAAAAAGTCCTGTATCACCAGCATGATAAACCCTGATACCATCCATTTCAACAACAAAACCAACAGGAGAACCAGAACTCAGTATTTCTCCCTTTTCATCTTCAAAATCTGCTGAGTGTAAAGCTGGAACCATTGTTATCTTTACACCCATTGGATAAACACTTCCCCCAATGTTCATACCCAAGACTTCGACATCCTTTTTTACGAGAATTCTCGAAAGTTCGTGTATACAGATTACCAAAGCATTGTTTTTCTTTGCAATTTCAACCGTGTCTCCCAGATGGTCACCATGTCCATGGGTTACTAAGACAATATCAGTTCTAATTTCTTCTGCCTTTTTCGGAGCAAGTGGGTTACCAGTGATGAAGGGGTCGATCAAAATTCTTCTGCTACCTTCGAGCAAAAAACAAGCATGGCCAAACCAAATTATTCTCATGATTCAGATTTCAAGTTGGTGAAAATATGCATTTCGGTTAGCTACTGAGGTAAAAGTTTAAATACAACCTCCCGATTTCAGTCTATGGGAACTGTGAAACCTGCTTATATAAAAGTGATAGCTACAGAACTCATGAAAAAGTATCCAGAAACTTTTACTTCAAATTTTGACGAAAATAAGAAACTTGTTTCTCAGCTAACAAACATAAAAAGCAAAACGATTCGTAACAGAGTTGCAGGTTACATCACTAGAAAAGTCAATAAAGGATTAAAGGGATAATAATGTTCAAAGGCGTAATTCCAGCTCTGGTTACACCGTTCAAAGACTTCAATATTGACTACGAGGGATTAACAAGAAACATAGAATACATGGAAAAATATGTTGATGCCTTTGTGCCTTGTGGAACAACAGGAGAAGCATCTACTCTCGGATACGAGGAACATATAGATGTTGTTAGATTTGTGGTTGAAACCTCTAAGCTTCCAGTTATCGCCGGTTCAGGTTCAAATTCTACTAAAGAAGCGATATGGTTGACAAAAGAAGTTGAAAAAGCAGGTGCAGATGCAGCAATGCTCGTAACTCCTTATTACAATAAACCAAACGATGTAGGCTTATTCGAACACTACAAAGCCATCGCAAAAGAGGTATCGATACCAATGATAGTCTATAACATTCCATCGAGAACCGGAATAAATGTTTCTCCACATTTGATGCTAAAGCTCTCCGAAATAGAAAATATAGTAGGTATTAAAGAAGCAAGTGGTGATTTAAAGCAAATTTCAGATATAATAAGACTTGTGAAAAAAAAGAATTTTACAATTCTTTCTGGTGACGATTTCCTTACCCTCCCAATTCTAGCCATAGGTGGGAAAGGTGTGATAAGCGTTGCCGCAAATGTCGTACCACATCTGATGAAAGAACTTTACAACTCCTTTATCAATGGAAACATTGAAAAAGCTATTGAGATGCATCACAAACTTTCTCCTCTATTCAGTGCCTTATCTATCGATACAAATCCAATTCCTGTTAAGAAAGTGATGGAACTAATCGGTCTTGCTGGAGGAAAACCAAGATTACCTTTAGTAGAATTAAGTGTTGAGAAAACAGAAAAAATTAAAGCAGTTCTGAAAGATCTAGAACTAATTTAACCTTGATATAAAAAAGATGAAACTTGGATGTTAAGAAACTAAGTATTTGTAAATTACCCTAGACTTCGATTTCATCTCCAACCCCTGCTGCCCTGTAATTCTCTCCCATTATTTTTTCTATGATCATCTCAGCTTTCAAACCTGTGCAGTGCATTGGAACTATTAAATCGATTTTTAAGCTTTTCAGAATTTCTATGATCTTTTTCTCGTCGTATGAGATCAGATGTGTTCCGCCAATTATCTCTTTTACCTCATCTCCAACAACTTCTTCAGCCCATTTCAAAGTATTTCTTAGTCCTGAATGACAACAGCCAAGGATCAACGTAATTCCCCTCTCAGTTTTGATTGCGATCGCTTGATCATCTTTTACTTCGTCAATCTCTTTTTTACCTTCACGGATTAAGAAGGAATCCTTTAAAAACGCAGTCTCATAAACCCTTGGAATTTCCCCAAGAACCCAAACATTCTTTTTAATCTCAACTGGTTCTCTTTGTTCAAATATTTCAACAGAAGTCGAAATGAATTCTTTCTGGTAAGGAATTCCAACAAATCTACCTTCAAAAAATCTAGGTAAAAAGGTATCAGGATGTGTATATAGTTTAATTTTTCTCTGTAGAAAATGTCTTATCCCACTTGTGTGATCGTAGTGTCCATGGCTCAACACGATGACGGATGGCATCGGTTTTTGCATTGAAGCAAAATTTTCAAACACAACTCCACTGCCAGTGTCAAATAAAATTGTTTCTTTACCTTCTATTAGCACAGAGAAACCCCATTCTGCTTTGTAGCCTCTTGGGACTAGTATCTTGTTATCGGAAAGAATTGTAACCTTCATATATTCCAATTGCTCATCAAAACTTAAGCTTTTTTGCTATCTCAGAAAGAATTTTAAGCTAAATCAACACGTGCTCTATGAACTCGAAAGAACTCGAACTGATATTCAGAAGAGTTTCAATAAGGAGATTTCAGTCAAAAGAGATAGATGAAAAAACTTTAAAACTCATACTCGAAGCTGGAAATTTTGCACCCTCTGCAGGAAACTTACAAGCAAGAGATTTTGTTGTCGTTAGAGATCCAAAAACTAAATTAGAAATAGCAAAAGCTTCGCTTAGACAGATGTTTATAGCTCAAGCCCCAGTTGTGATCATAGTCTGTGCAAATTACCCTAGAAGTATGAGAGTGTATGGTGAGAGGGGGAAACTGTATGCAGAGCAGGATGCAACAGCCGCAATTGAAAACATCTTGTTAGCAGTAACCGCATTAAACCTTGGTGCATGCTGGATTGGGGCTTTTGATGAAACCAGAGTTGCAGAAATACTCAATCTTCCCGATTATGTTCGACCTATGGCAATAATTCCAATCGGTTATCCTGCAGAACAACCTTCGAAGAGGAGCAGATACCCGATAGATGAGCTGACCCATTACGAAAGATGGTGAATTTGAGATACTTCAGAAAAATAAAAGAGTTAGCGTCTCGATCTCTCTAGTATTTCATTGTATACTCCTCTAGGCATGATTATTGCAACTGCAATTAAAATTACATATAAAACGAGTTCCTCGTTTATCATTCCCCATCTCAAAGCTGTAAGCCACCAATTTTTTGCTAAGTAAACTACTATACCCATTAAAAGTGGCCCTATAAGAGATCCAAGACCTCCAATAACTGCAGAGAGAATTACTAGTAACATCAGTGGTATATCGTACAGATCAGGAGAAACTGTGAGACGATAATTCACAAAAACAGCTCCCGCTATACCTGCAAAGAAAGAGCTCATGAAGAATGCGAGTATCTTGTATAATGTTGTATTTATACCGAGAGATTCAGAGAGCTCCTCACTATCTCTTATAGCTTTGAATCTGAGTCCAATTTTACTCCTAACTATGTAAAGCATGATTAGCATTGAGATGAACATAAAAAAGGTGGCAAAATAGTATTTTTCGATTGTAGTAGCAAAAACTATCTTTTCCGCTGGTATGGAAAAACCTTCTTCTCCTCCAAAAACCTCTCTCCAGATAAAGACCTTTTGCATGAATACAAGCGGAAGAATTGCTGTAACAAGTGAAAAATAGTATCCTTTAAGCCTAAGAGTAACAATACCAATCCCAAGACCTACAAGAGCTGAAAATAAACCTGAAAACAGAATTGCAATCATTGGATGAATTTCCCAGAAAAAGCCAATTCTCAATGGAAGTTGTAGAATTGCACTGACATATGCCCCAATTCCAACAAAAGCTGTATGTCCAAGGTTTACCTGTCCTGTGTAACCTACCATGAGATCCCAACTGACAACGATGACTGCAAAGATGAGTGAAAGCCCTATGAGGTATAGATAAGCCGAAGGTGTGAACGTAGGAAGCAATATAAGAACAAAAAAAAGAATTAAAAGTATTAGGATTTGATTCTTCACTCTTTCACCCCGAAAAAGCCTGTAGGTTTTACTATCAGAATTCCAACTATTGCAAGAAGCATAACGAACTCAGACCATTGTGCTCCGAGTGTTTTCATCGTTGTAACAAAAATATAGCCTATGATGAAAGAGGCTAGAATACTTCCTTGAAAGCTCCCCAAACCTCCCAAGATGACAACTGCAAATGCATATATCAAAACTCTTAAAATTATTGCTGGGTAAATGTTAAAGATCTGTGCATAAAGAATACCTGCAATTCCTGCAAGAGCTGAAGAGATTCCGATTGTTACTATCAATACCTTCTCTACATCGATTCCAATCAACATTGACGCTTCAGAATCTTGGGAAACCGCTTTAATGCGTTTACCGATTAGTGATCTGTTTATGAATATCTCGAGTAATATCAGAACCAGAATTGCTATGAAAATCGCAAGTATTCTTATTCTTGCAATTCTAAGATTATCATAAATCACTTGAATACCTTCAACAAAAGGTTTTAGAGTTAATCCACGGTTTCCAAAGCTCAAAAGTAAAATTTGTTCAATGAGCAAAGCGAATGCAAGTGTTACTATTATAACCATTACTATGTTGTTTCTGATCGGTTTAGTGAGAAAATAAACGATGATTCCGGTTAGGATAGAAAATATTATTCCAACCAAAGAAGCTGAATAGACATCAATAGCCATCTCTTTAACAAGAAAAATCGCTATATAGGCTGAGATTGCAAAGCAAACACCATGAGCAAAGTTCAAAACTCTTGAAACTCCAAAAATAAGAGAAAAACCTGAAGCGAGCAGAGCAAAGATTCCCCCCATTGCTGTTCCAAAGACAAAGATTTCAATTGCATCCATCATAAGCTTAGATCCATGGTGGAAGCTTTAGCTTTCCATTAGCTACGAATTGTGGATAAATTATCACTTGTTTTCCATCTTGCCATTGAGAGATCCAGTTTCTTATAAGCTTATCTCCCCAAGCAAGATCGTGGTTCTTTGTGAAGGCAATTGGCCTAGTTAAAATTACCGGATTCGATTCGTTGAACTTTTCCAGGTACTTTACGAGCACTTCAGGATTGAAAGGATCTTTCTCTCCTTTTCTATAAGCGTCTTCAACAACCATTTTGTACAGATAAACAGCATCATAAGCCCCATAAGCTTGATGCGACTCGGGATAATGTCCGTACTTCGCTCTATATCTTTCAACAAAGTTCTTACACATCTCTGTAATTGGTGCTGTTACAAGTGCACCACCATCTGCAATGAATATGACATAATTAGCAGCTCCAGCTGTCTTGTTGTAAAAGCCATAATCGATCGCAGCCAGATCATGACCAGCGATGAGAAGTTTAGGTTTTAGATTAGCCCACTGTTTAACAAGTATGTCCCCCGTACCAGTTAAAGCTAAAATTGGGATTATTAGGTTCGCATTCATCTTTTCTGCTTCAAGTATTAGAGATTCATATTCAGCATAGTTCCTTGGAATCTTAACATCTTTTACGATTTCAACCCCAAGCGAGATAAGCAAAGGTCTAAGTTCTCTCATCACATCTTCAGCCCAGATATGTTCATCTCTTATTATGTAAACCCTTTTTACTTCATAATCATTCTCTCTTAACATTTTGACCATGTCAGCAATGTCATAAGCGAAGGTTGTTGCATTGTTTTGAGTTATCCTAAACCAATACTTGTATTTCTCGTAGTTCTCCGCAACTTTTGCTGAATGTGATGGTGAAGAGGCATCTGCGAGGAATAAAGTCTTTGTTTCAGCCATTACTTCCATCTTTGCAAGCATGACCCCGCTAGAGAATCCGCCTATTATTACATCCGCCTTTTCAACAGTCGCAAGCCGTCTAAACTCAGCTGATCCAACGCTTGGATCGAGTTTATCGTCACCGACCACAACTTCAACTTTGTAACCTAGAATACCACCTTTAGCATTTATTTCTTCAACTGCAAGTTTTACAGCCTTTTCTTCTGACATACCCTCAGGAAGAGAAAGGGGACCTATGACACCTATGACGACTTTATCTCTCTTCTGTTGTACTTGCCCTGGCGAAGCGCAAAGAGCTATGAGTAATGCCAACACAATTAATACCATCCAACGCATGCTGAAAAGTTAAGGAAAAGTATTTAAAACTTTGCATCTCAGATACACACATGCTAAGGCTAATTGATATTTCAAAGAACTTTGGTGGACTCAAAGTTCTCGATAGAATTTCTTTAGAAATGAAAAAAGAGAAACTTGGAATCATTGGGCCAAATGGAGCTGGAAAGACAACCTTATTCAATATAATCTCCGGATTTTTGAAGCCAGATTCAGGAAAGATTTTTTTCATGAACGAGAACATTATTGGAAAAAAACCAAGTGATCTGGCAAAACTCGGAATAATAAGAACTTTCCAAATAGTTAAGGTTTTCGAAAACTTGACAGTTGAAGAGAACATACTCACAATCGTCGATGATTTAAGTATTCTTAAAGATTTTGATTTGGAAGAGAAAAGAAAAGAAAAGGCTAAAAATCTCTCTCAGGGAGAGATAAGGAGATTAAGTATCGCTCTTGCTCTTGTTAGGAGACCAAAAATACTTCTTCTTGACGAACCTTTTTCAGGGTTGAGTAAAAAAGAAGCGGAGAAGATTTTGACTATAATCAATGAAATTGGTGGGAATGGGACTTCAATTGCAATCGTCGAACACAGAATGAGAGAAATGTTCGATGCAGTAGATAGAGTCGTTGTTCTAAACGGAGGAAAATTGATATTCGATGGTTATCCCGAAGATGCCCTAGAGAACAAGTCTGTAAGAGAGGCCTATTTTGGGAGCAAATATGTTAAAGGTTGAGAACCTATACGCCTCCTATGGCAGAGAAGATATTTTAAGAGACGTAAATTTAGAAGTTCTGGAAAAAGAAACTGTTGCAATTCTGGGTCCTAATGGTGCTGGTAAGACAACTTTGTTGAAAGCAATCTGTGGTCTCTTGAAAACCAGAGGTAGAATTTTATTCGAAGGAAAAGACATTTCAGGGCTTAAGACACACAAAAGAATTGCTCTTGGAATTGCAATAAGTCCTGAAGGAAGGAGAATTTTCCCTAATATGAACGTCAGAGATAATCTTCTGATAACTGGTTTCAAGAATCTTGAAGAAGTCTACGAGATTTTTCCAAGACTTAAAGAGAGAAGAGATCAACTTGCAGGAACTTTGAGTGGAGGAGAGCAACAGATGCTCTCTATTGCGCGCGCACTCATGTTTAAGCCCAAGCTTTTACTTCTAGATGAACCAAGTTTTGGACTTGCCCCGGTTATTGTAGAGACACTTTCTGAAACCATTCATAAAGTAAAAGATCTTGGAGTTTCAATACTACTCGTTGAACAGAATCTCTCTCTAGTTGCAGAGATTTCAGACAGAATTTACGTACTCTCAGGTGGAGAAATAGTTGATGAGGGTACAAGAAGAGATATCGAAAGAATTGAAAAAAGCTATTTCACCTGAAATCTTTTCATATCTGGATACAAAATTTCCTTTACTGCGTGGATAAAGCCTTCATAGATGTGAGCATCTACTACGAAATGTGCATAATCGTATTCCTTAAAGCCTACTATTTCAGCAACATATTTTGTTAAAAGAGCGAAAGCAAACATATTTGCATGCATCGCTCCGTAAACATCATTTGAGCGCATATAAAAAATTCCACTCAATTTTTTTCCCTTCTTGACAAACTGGTAACCACGAAGACATGGGGGGTCGCTACTTTTGAGATCCCAGTACCTAGAAATTCCGACATAACAGTCTCTTCTACATTTATCTATTTTTAGCTTTTCAATGACCTCGTAAAGTTGATCAACTTTAATATCGTCTTTTTCGCAGTATCTTGCCCTTTCCGCATATGTGTATTCTTCTCCATCTCTTAGAATTGATTTTAAAGTTCTATTAAGAAGATCATGATGGATAACATAACTGTGTGCATAATCGATGCAGTATCTCTCAGTAAATGGGGCTTTATCGTGAATTTTGTTCTCTTCTGGGTTCTTAACCTCTATGAAGAGTCTATGAACGAATTTACTTCTTTTCTGTCCTTCAAACATTTCCCATTCTGTTTCCTTGATTTTTCCATAGTTATAAATTAGTTCCATTGCTGAATGCCATGCCGAAGAAATGTAATCCTCCACGAGATGTGTACCCAAATCAGTATAACCATAAATTTCTTCGCAGTTTTCTGAATAAATCTCTGCTCTACTCACATCTCTTTCGTAAATATGTGGTATTGAAACGAGGAGTGCGATGCTACCAGTATCGAGTTCAGCCTTCTGGGAAACTTCTTCTAGAGAATTGGAAAGGAAGTGAAAGTTAACGTCAAAGTAATTAAGACACTCAAGAGAGCGAATATAAGCAGTCAAATGAAGTTTTCCATCAAAAAGAAAAGAGATTTCAGTTATTGCAACCGGATTTTTTGAAAGATGATCTTTTGGAGTCCAGAGAGGTATTGAGATTCTTCTAGTATATGGCCTCTCTCTAAGCTTTCCAACTACAATCCCCAGCATCTTTTTCAGCGTTTCACAATACTTCTCAATGAAAAGATCTGGAACTATCTGAGAAAATTCTGGTTTTTCGATCACTAAGAAAGTTGGTGTCGCATTTAGACTGTTTCCAAACCTAGATTTACAGAGCTCTCCATTCCTTATTATTTTTCCAAGTATTTTGGCTTTTGCATTTTCGAAATCTTTTTCGAAGATCATCGAAAAAAGAAAAATTTATTGTTTAAAATCTTTGACTATTCTAATCTCTTCCACTGACACCTGTTGTATACACACTTGCATCCCATGTTATATTTCAAATAATCATAGCATTCCCTATATTCACAGGTAGTCACTATCTCCTCTCCAACACCCATGCAGAAATTTCCAGAACATCCACCGATTTTACAGTCATCATCTTTTTCACAGTATGCAAAAGTAGATTTTCCACAGAATAGATCCTCTTTTTCAAGTATTTTAGAATTTCCAGATAGATCTATGAATTCAACAGCAATTTCACCAATGTTAAAGAATTCAACTTCCCTCTTACAAAGACAGCGGAAGATTATACCATCGTAATCCTTTTCTACTATTCTCAACATATCATCATTTTCAACTACTATTTCATCGCTTCCGCAGTTAACAGTCACCAAAGCTGTTAGCGTTCTCGATTCAATATCGTATCGGTAATAGTTCCCATAATTACCAAAATAAGAGCAGTTTGATATTCTATACGAAATATTTATCCATTTTTGACCACATTTACCGTTGAAGAATTCCCATTCCTCACATTTTGTTCCATCAGGAAAAATGCATAATCCAATTTGCTTGTTATCTGACCTCTCAACTCTGTAAACATGACCCATATCGATGCAGAACTTAGCAGCAGGATTTAAAATGCTATTTGAAATGATCCTTTCTTTCTGCATATCAACAGCTATTGAGATGATCATTACAAAAGCAATCAAGGAAAAGAAAGCGACTAGCTTTTTCATGAAAAGAGGTTTCTTTGAAGTATTTATACTTAATTTATCTAAACTATTTAATTTAAATTGATTATTTTAATTTGATCACTTTTTTATTCTGCGAAAAACTAATCGTCTTCATGATAGCCGATGTTCACATCGAACTTAAAGAAGGAGTTGCAGATCCAGAGGGGGAATCTACTTTAAAAGCTCTTAGATTGCTAGGATACAAAAGAGTAAAAAAAGTTTCTTCAGTTAGAGTTTTTAGAATTGAAATAGATACAAAGAGCAAAGAGGAGGCAGAAAAAGAGATAAAAGAGATTTGTGAACGACTTCTTGCTAACCCAGTTATTCACAGATATAGAATAAACTGGATTGGGTGATAGAATGTTCAAAAGAGCTGGAGTTCCTTTTGAACTCTATGAAGTCGATCTTATAAAATCTAGTGATGAACAACTCTTGGAGATAAGCGAAAAAATGGGTCTTGGTCTTAATCTGCATGAGATGAAATTGATAAGGGAATATTTCAAAACAAAGGGAAGAAATCCATTTGACATCGAACTCCAATCTCTAGGACAAGCTTGGAGCGAGCACTGTTGTTACAAGAGCTCAAAGTATTTCTTGAAGAGATTCTTGATCGACGACTTCTCTCGATATCCTCATGTTATCTCTGCGATTAAAGAAGATGCTGGAGTAGTCGAATTCGACGATAAATACGCTTATGTCATAAAGATAGAAAGTCATAATCATCCATCTGCTATTGAGCCATATGGTGGAGCTGCAACAGGAATAGGCGGAATAATCAGAGACATTCTCTGCATGGGTGCAAAGCCAATCGCTTTGATAGATCCACTTTTCTTTGCCGAGCTTGATATAAAATACGAAGATTTACCAAAAGGGACAAAACATCCAAACTATCTTCTTTCTGGAGTTGTAGCAGGAATAAGAGATTATGGAAACAGGGTTGGAATTCCAACAGTATCTGGTTGTGTTTTCTTCGATCGCTCCTATATCACGAACTGTATCGTGAATGTAGGCTGCATTGGGGTCGTGAAAAAGGACAAGGTTGTTCCAAGTAGAGCCGGAAACGTTGGAGATCTCTTCGTTCTCGTAGGTGGAAAAACTGGAAGAGATGGGATCCATGGAGTAACTTTTGCATCAGCCGAGCTCAGCGAAAAAAGTGAGGAAGAAAGAGGAGCTGTTCAACTTGGTAATCCGATAATGAAGGAACCACTCATTCACGCATGTCTTGAAGTCGTTGAAATGGGGCTGATAACAGGGATGAAGGATCTTGGTGGTGGAGGGTTAAGTTGTGTCGTAGGAGAAATGGCTTTTTCAGCTGGGTTTGGTGCTGAAATCTATCTCGACAAGGTTCCTTTAAAAGAGAAGGGAATGGTTCCGTGGGAAATTTGGGTTTCTGAAAGTCAAGAAAGGATGATGTTAACAGTAAAACCCGAGAAGGTTGATGAAGTGCTCTACATTTTCCAGAAGTGGGACATTCCAGCAAGCGTAGTTGGAAAGACAACGAATGACAAGGTTTTGAGAATCTACTACAATGGATACAAGATCTACGAAATTGACATTGAGTTCATAGTTGGAGCTGTCGAATATTGTAGAAACTACATCGAAAAGCCTAAAAAACCTGTTGAACCTGAAATTCCGGTTCCGAAAAACTATCTAGAAGTTTTCATTAAAATGATCTCACATCCCAACGTTGCAAGCAAAGAATGGGTCATAAGACAGTATGATCACGAAGTAAAAGCCTCAACTGTGCTCAGACCTTTACAAGGAAAAATAAATTATGAAACTCATGGAGATGCAGCAGTTATAAAGCCTACGGTTTCCAATCGAGGACTTGCAATTACAACAGCAATAAATCCATGGCTAACAAAAGCAGATCCATATTGGGGAACCGCAAGTGCTTTTGATGAAATGATCAGAAACCTTGTCGCCGTCAATTCAAGACCACACTCTTTTGTCGATTGCCTTAATTTTGGAAACCCAGAAAAACCAGATAGAATGTGGGAATTCGTTGAAAGCGTGAAAGCTCTCGGATGGATGGCAAAGGGGTTCGGTATACCATGTGTAAGTGGGAACGTGAGTTTTTACAATGAGACAAAGTACTCAGCAATAGCTCCAACTCCAACTCTATTTGGTGTTGGGATAGTTGAAGATATAACAAATGTGAATGACAGCTTTTTCAAAGGCGGTACTGTTTTAGTCGTTGGAGAAACTAAAAAGGAGTTTGGAGGAAGTCTATACTCTAAAGTCATGGGATTTGAGAGTTATGAAGTTCCCAAGACTTCACCTGAAAAACTAAAGCTTTACACCGAAGGTTTGCTCGAGTCGTTTGAAAAGTTCAAGGTAAATGCTTGTCACGATATCTCAGAAGGTGGTATAGCAGTAGCAATTGCAGAGATGTGTTTTGGTCTAGGCGTCGGATTCAAAGCACTGGGTCTTTTTGACTTTGTAGAACTTTTCTCCGAATCGAACACTAGATGGATTGTAGAAGTTAAAGAAAAGATTGCAGACAGGTATGTAGATTTTATAAATAAAAAAGGTCTCAAATGCAAAATAATCGGTTACAGCGAAGGGGAAAAAATAGATTTCAAGACTTTTAGATGTGATGTGATCGAAGCTGAGAATGCGTGGCGTGGAGGCATGAGCAAATATCTATTTTAAAATTTTCTTTTTCTTTTTCTAATAGTTATACTTTATTTCTGAAGCCCTATTTCTCGATTTATTAAGACTATAAGTTTTTTTCTGATTTCCTCAATTTTAACTTCATTATCATCATAGCTCGATGGAAGATTTTCGAAACTATCATTGGTCCCCAAAATGCTTTTAACCCCATGTAAGAATTCTGATTAGGGCCGGTAGCTCAGCTGGTAGAGCGCTGTCTTGGCATGGCAGAGGCCTGGGGTTCAAATCCCCACCGGTCCACTAAGTATCTAAAACATTTTCTAAACAATAAAAAATCTATATCCCAAAACCTATAAATTCTGTCTCTCAAAAAGATATCTTTTTATCACTTCGATCAAACCCTTTCGGTTAAATGGTTTTCTTACTATCTCCTTTGCTCCTGCTTTTAGCAACTCATCTCCTCTCTGTGATGCGAAAGCAGTAACTCCGATTACAACAGCTCTTGGATCAGTTTTTAAAATTTCTTTTGTTGCTTCGACACCATCCATTGTTGGCATGGAAATATCCATTAGTATGATATCAGGTTTGAAAGATTTGAATAACTTAATAGCTTCTTCACCATTTCTTGCAGTCATAAGTTCAAAATCTCGAAGAAAAACTCGATAAATTTCAAGTAAAATTTCATCATCGTCAACGACGAGAATTTTTGCTTTTCTTGGATTCATAAATTCAACTCATTCATTTATATTTAAACATTTTCTTCCACTTTTGAATTAATCCAAGTGAAAGCTTGTGTAAAACATATTTATTCCAAAATGAACTTCAAACATGTTCGACGTAGCAATAGTTGGTGGTGGTCCAGCTGGACTGAGCTCTGCTATATACTGTGCGAGATACGGATTAAAAACCGTTTTCTTCGAAACTTTCAATCCTGTTTCTCAACTTTCCATGGCTTCAAAGATTGAAAATTATCCAGGTTTTGAAGGAAGTGGGATTGAATTGCTCGAGAAAATGAGAGAACAAGCTTTGAAAGTAGGAGCTGAAAACAAAGTTGAAAGGATAAATAAAATAATGAAAAGAGATGATTACTTTGTTATAGTAGGTGAGAAAGAATACAAAGCAAAAGCTGTAATAATTGCAACAGGAGGGAAACACAAGAATGCTGGAATTGAAGGGGAAGAGAATTTCGTTGGAAAAGGTTTGAGCTACTGTGCCACATGCGATGGTAGTCTTTATAGAGGGAAAAAAGTGGTAGTATACGGAAGCGGGAGAGAGGCTTTAAGCGATGCAGTTCATCTCCATGATATAGGTTGCAAAGTAGAGATAGTCTCTAAATCTTCTATAAAGGCTGAAAAAGCTCTCATAGATGAAGTAGAGAAGAGAAGAATTGGGATAATAATGAACGCTAATTTGATAAGGATTGAAGGAAAAGAAAGGGTTGAAAAGATCATATTTTTCTTGAGAGATAAAAAAGAGGAAATTTCCATCCAATGTGATGCTCTTTTCATTGCTCTCGGAATGAGACCAGCTACTGACATAGTAGCAGAGCTTGGAGTTGAAAGAGACTCGATGGGTTATATAAAAGTGGATAAAGAACAAAAAACAAATATTTCAGGAATCTTTGCAGCTGGGGATTGTTGCAACAATCCTCTAAAACAAGTCGTTACAGCTTGTGGAGATGGTGCTATAGCTGCGTTCTCAGTTTACAAGTTTCTCAAGGAAAGAACCTAATCTTTTCTCTATCTCCTTTATGAGAACTTCAAAACCGTCTATATGTTCGATTCTAACTCCCAAATAATTTTCAACTGCATTAACGACATTTGAGTTCCAAAAAAGTCCATGAAGATAAGTACCCCAGCACATACCATCCTCGCTCTCGCAACCATCATCTTCGAAAACTGGTTTTTCAGAAATTGTAATTCCTTTATGTATTTCGTATCCCCATACAATTTCACCTTTTATCTTTCTCACAATTTCAGCATCTCCTGTTACTTTTTTCGATACTTGTTGTGTTTTCTTTTTATAATTCTCGAATTTTGTTTCCGCATTTAAAAGTCCAAGTCCCTTTAAGGTTATGAAATCATGTTCCACCCCATAATCCTGTATTTTTCTACCGAGCATCTGATAACCACCACAGATTCCTATTATGAGCTTCTTTCCAGCCATTTTCTTAATCTCTTCCATCATTGGTGATTCTTTAAGTGATTTCAGATCTGCGATCGTATCCTTGCTTCCAGGAATTATTAGAATTTCACATTCGGGTTTTGATTTCAAGTCCAAGAAACTTGCAACACTACGTAAGGGTTCAAAATCTGTGAAGTTAGAGATCCTCGGAAGACGAACAATTCCTATCAAACCCTCCCCCTTCCACTCTTCTATGTTCAAAGAATCTTCAGAAGGAAAAGCAAAATCCATATAAGGGATTACAGCAGCTACTGGCAATTTACATAAATTTTCAAGCTTTTTTATACCCTCGACGAGAAAATCCTCTCTTCCACGAAGTCTGTTTATAATGAATCCACAGATCATGGTTCTCACATCTTCAGGAAGTAAGGAATATGTTCCATAGAGAGAGGCAAAAACACCACCACGGTCTATGTCTCCTACTAAGATTATTTTTGGCTTTGCAAGCTTTGCAGTGAAAATGTTCGGTAGATCTCTTTCATAGAGATTTATCTCAGCCATTCCACCAGCACCTTCAATGACTACAATTTCGTATTCCTCCGAAAGACTTCTATAGGCTTCCTCAACAACTTTCCTGAGTTCAGAAATTTTTTTATAATAATCTAACGAATCTATGTCTCCAATTGCCTCTCCAAGGATTATTAACTGAGAAACAAAATTCCCTTTGGGTTTAAGTAGTATTGGATTCATTCTCTCATCTGGTTCAATTCCGGCAGCAAAAGCCTGCATTGCTTGCGCAATTGCAATCTCTTTTCCTTTTTTTGTAACAAAAGAGTTTAAACTCATATTTTGCGCCTTGAATGGGGCCACATCGTAACCTTTTTTAGCGAGGATTCTACAGATAGCCATCGAAATTAAGCTTTTCCCAGCACTACTTGTTGTTCCACCTACCATTATTGCTTTCATTCCCATCTCCTATAATCAACTTCAAGACCAAGATTCTCCATTATTCTTGAAACTGTAAAATCTACGAGCTCTTCGATATTCTTTGGTCTTGAATAGAAAGAGAGAACAAGAGGAAATACGATTGCCCCAAGTTTTGAAAGTCTTAATAAAGCTTCTAGATGTCCTGAATGAAGTGGAGCCTCACGAAAACCGATAATAAGTTTTCTCCCCTCTTTTATACTGACGTCCGCAGACCTGGTTACCAGATTTGAAGTTATTCCATAGGCTATACTAGAAGCTGTTTTCATCGAACATGGAACAATGGCCATTCCATCGTGTCTGAAACTACCACTCGAAGGGGGAGCGTGTATTTCATCCTCATCATAGTATTTTGTCGCGATCTCTCTGAGATGTGTCTCGTCGTATTCGGTCTCGCTTTTCATCGTTATCTTTGCTGCTCTAGTAGCTATTACGATAACTTCAAACCCTCTATCAACGAGCTTTTCTATGAGGCTAATACCAACTATTTGACCACTAGCTCCTGTCAAAGCTACGATAAATCTCATATCAAGGGTTCTATATCTTCGTCAAAAAGTTGAAGAGCTTTTTCCATTCTTTCCTTTTCAACGCTTTCTATCTCCTCCTTTGCTTCAAGTGCGAATTGTTGCAACTCCCTAACTCTTGGGGCATCAGTCACATTTGCAAGCAAAACAAGAGCTGCGACATATTTTGTTCTTTTTGTTGGATAATCCCCGACTCTAACTTCAACACCAGCTATCTGCTCCTCAAGCCAGATCTTTGCCTTTTCAAGTCCTTTTCTATCAAGATGCTCAGGAGGACCGGCAACAAGAACTAAAGCTCTTTCGGCACTTGAAATGTTACACGGCAAGGTCAATCTTCCGAGTGCAGCTCTTCTAACAAGAGAAGCTATTTTCATAGTTTTATCTCCTTCAATGGTTTCTATTTTCTCTTTTTTTCTTTTAAAAAGAGAGAAACTCTTCTTATCCATTTCAGCCAGACTCGTAGCGTATCCTATTGAAGATATACCTCCTCCTCTGAGAGTGTTTATAACTTCACTGCTGTCCACAACCATCTCCCCAACAACATCATCAATTGGTTCTCCAGCTCTTGCGAGTAAGGCAATTCTACGAACTATTTCATCGTTTATCTTTGCAAAAGATTCTTTTAAACTTAGTCCTTCGAATTTCCAAGCACCATTGTCAAAAAGAATTAGATTGTCTACGTATTTCGTTAAGCTAATTATACTTCTTGCAGCGTTTAAAGAATAGAGTTTCCCCTCTTCTGGAGCTGGAAGTATTCCCAAAGCATAAACTGGTTCCGAATACATTTCATGAAGGTGTTTTGCGAGAACTGGAGCACCACCACTTCCAGTTCCACCTCCAAGTCCTGCAACAATTAGAAAGGCATCTAGATCATGTGTCCCGCGTTCATCGATCGCATTCAAAATTGTTCCAATTTCATCCTGTGCAATCTTTGTTCCAAGCTTGTTGTCAGTTCCAACTCCATGTCCTTTAACAACGGTTTGACCAATCAAAATTCTATCTTTTATTGGTACATGTCTAAGACCAATAAGATCTGTTCTTGCAGTATTTACAGCAAGCCATCGCATTCTTCTTTCAGATCCTCTTTTCTTTTCATTCTCGATAAACATATCTAGTATCTTTCCACCTGCCTGACCGAAGCCGATGACGAAGAATCTCATTCCTTCCCCTTCAAACCTTTATATCACATTTTATTTAAATGTTTTGCAGTCAAAGTATTATCTCAATGCTGAAATCTTGCTTTCAATGCTCAATTCTTTGTCTCTCCTTTCATCGATTCTTATAATTGTATAAACTCTCATTGCTCCCATTTCAAAAACAGCTTCTCTAGCTTTTTGAATTGCTTCTAAAAGTTCTTTAAAATCCTTTGCTTCTACTACAGTACTCATAGCTCCTATCTCTGTTCTCAGACCACTTTTTAACAGCTCTTCAACGGCTCTTCTTACAAACTTTGAAACACTCTCCCCAACACCTATCGGAATTATGCTCACATCTGCAACAATCATGAAGATCACCCCCAACTCTCGAAAATGATCAATAAAATGCTTTCAACAGGTTAGATGGAACGCGCCTACTTTTTTATTTGAAATTTCGTTAAAAATTCTGACAGCATCTTTTGTCGGAGCATATATGAGCTTTATTCCTATTTTCTCGAAAAATTTCTTTGTTTCCTCCGGAATATCCATTTTACCATAGTATCCCGTGCCAACAACGATAACTTCAGGTTTGAAATCAACGATTTCCCTCAAATCTTCAATGTTCAGTTTATGCCCCTCTCTTCGCCACCAATTTGTTTTTACTCTTTCAGGAAAAACTATCAAATCAGCTGTGTAAACTTTCCCTGCAATTTTCATTTTTCCGAACTCATAACTCTCGATCATGAAATCACTCTCTCGAAAATATTAAAATTTCTTTCGAGTTGAATCTCTTTACGTTTTATTTTAACTATCTTTCTCTACGCAAAAATTTAAATTCAGCACGGTAACGGAATGATTACTTTGGGGTGCATAATATGGGAAAGATCAGAAAACTTCAGAAAAGAAAGACAAATCCAAGGCTTATAAATCTCATAGATTTGCTTTTGAATGAAAGTGCTAAAAATAATGCAAAAATCTGGAAAATTTTAGCTGAAAAACTAGCTTCACCCGCTCGCAGTTGGGCTGAGGTGAATCTAACAAAAATCGAAAAATGCGCAAAAGAGGGTGAAACAATCGTTGTTCCAGGTAAAGTTCTTGGTGGAGATATTAATAAGCCAATAAAAGTTGCTGCTTTTAGCTTTTCTGAATCTGCAAAAGCGAAAATAGTTGAAGTAGGTGGCCAATGGATGAAAATCGAAGAGCTAATAAAGATAAATCCAAAGGGAATAGGTTTAAAAATACTCGTTTAAGGTGAGTTCATGAACGTGAAAAGAATTCTGGAATCATTAGACGATTACGTTGTTATCAATGCCGAAGGGCATATTCTTGGTAGACTCTGTAGCGTAATTGCAAAAAGATTACTCAATGGAGAGAAAATAGTAGTTGTAAATGCGGAAAAGGTTTTGATCACAGGAAATAGGGCAAAAGTTTTCCAAAGATACAAAGAGAAATATAATAGGGGTAGTAAGGAGAAGGGGCCTTATTTCCCAAGACATCCAGAAAGAATCTTCAAGAGAACTGTAAGAGGAATGCTTCCTTGGAGTAGTATGAGGGGGAGAGAAGCTTACAAAAGACTTCGTGTCTTTATAGGGGTTCCAGAAGAGTTGAAAGATTCTAAGTTTGAAAAAGTAGAGTTAGCTTTGCTGGAGAAAGTTTCAAAAACTGAAAAATTCGTAAGATTAGCAGATGTTAGTAAACATCTGGGGTGGGCTAAGTGAAAGTTGTGATTACTAGTGGAAAGAGAAAGACTGCTATAGCGAGAGCTGTAGCAAGAGAAGGAGTGGGGAGGGTTAGAGTGAACAAAATACCTATAGAAATATTCCCGATGGAATGGCCAAGGAAGATTATGCTTGAACCATTGAAGATTGCTGGAGATCTAGCAAAAAGAGTTGACATAGAAGTAAAGGTTTCTGGTGGTGGCTTGATGGGACAAGCAGAAGCGGCGAGAACAGCTATTGCGAGAGCATTGATAGAATTTTTTAGAGATGATGAATTAAAGAAGACTTTTCTCGAATATGACAGAACTTTACTCGTGAACGATGTAAGAAGAAAAATTCCAAAATTACAAGGAGGAAGAGGGGCAAGAAAAAGAAGACAGACCTCATACAGGTGATCTATTTGCATGAGATTAGCGACTTTCCAATTCGTTGCTTTTCCTGTGGTTCAGTAATAGGACATCTATACGCAAAATACCTCGAGATGTTGAAGAATGGAAAAACTCCAAAAGAGACTCTCGATTTACTTGGAATTCAGAGATACTGTTGCAGAAGAATGTTTATTACACACAAATCTTTAATTGGAGAAATAGCTAGATTTCAAGGGGCCGTGGGGTAGCCTGGTATATCCTTTCGGCTTCGGGAGCCGGAGACCCGAGTTCAAATCTCGGCGGCCCCATTTAGGAGGGGATGGTCATTAAAGATTTCCCGTTCAAGTACACTAGATTTGAAAAAGCCCGGATAATAGGGGCGAGGGCATTACAAATAGCCATGGGGGCACCGGTTTTGATAAACTTAAACAAGACAGATCCAATTGAAATTGCAATAGAAGAATTTGAAAAGGGAGTGATACCAATAACTGTAAAGAGGAGATCAAATCGTTTTATATGGCTTGAAAGATATGACATGTTTTGAGGTGATTTCTTGATAATAGAAGATGTCAGATACCGTATTGTTTTTGACAGCAGAGGAAAAGAAACAATCGAGTGTGAAGTGGAAGCTGAGGACTTCATTGCGATCGCTTCTGCTCCAAGCGGAGCATCAACTGGCAGCAAAGAAGTTTTAGCTGTAGAAACTAGAAGGTATAAAGAAATAGAAGAGAAAATCTCTAAAGCACTAATTGGAATGAGTGTTTTTGATCAGGAGGGAGTAGATGAAACTTTGAGAGAAATAGATGGGACTGAGAACTTTTCGAACATAGGGGGTAACTTCGCAGTCTCAGCGAGTATCGCTGTTGCTAAGTGTGCTTCATTAATCCTTGAGCAACCTCTATGTATCTATCTTGGTGGAGCATTTGCGAGAGAAATACCATTTCCACTCGGAAATGTTATAGGTGGTGGAAAACACGCAGAGGGGTCAACGAGTATTCAAGAATTTCTTGTTATCCCTGTTGGAGCAAAGAGCTTTTTTGAAGCTCAAAAGATAAATTCTGAGGTTCACAAGGAGGTTGGAAATTTATTGAGAAAGAGGGGCATATTCACTGCGAAAGGAGACGAAGGGGCATGGGCTGCACAGATCAGCGATGATTTTGCTTTCGAAATCTTATCTGAGGTAGTTGATAGGGTTGAAAAAAATTTTGGAACTAAAATCCGCATTGGTATCGATTTTGCTGCAAGCGAGCTTTGGAATGGAGAGAAATATGTTTATGGAGATAAAAAATTGAATTCAGATGAACAGATAAATTTTGTTGCTGAACTGGTCGAAAAATTCGATCTATTTTATGTAGAAGATCCTCTACATGAAGAGGATTTTGAAGGTTTTTCAAAACTTACCAAAGAAGTAGATTGCATGATTTGTGGAGATGATATTTTTGTAACGAACTGGAAAAGAGTTGAAAAAGCTGTCAGAATGAAATCAGGTAATACACTACTTGTAAAACCTAACCAGATTGGAACACTTACAGAAACGACCAAGGCTGTCAAGATAGCTAAAAGAGGTGGTTATGAAATCGTTGTTAGCCATAGAAGTGGGGAAACTGAGGATAACTATTTACCACATTTGGCGATTGCATTCAACGCAAAGTTAATAAAGACCGGAGTTGTTGGCGGCGAAAGAATTGCAAAACTTAATGAAATGATCAGAATTGAGGAATTGCTCAGAGCAAAAATGGTGAGGATATGATGGAAATCGAGTATGAGTATCTCATCCCTCCTGAAGAGTATCTCGCAGCTGGAGTGCACATTGGAACTCAGGTTAAGACAGGAGAGATGAGAGAGTTCATCTTCAAAGTTCGCCAGGATGGACTTTACATCCTTGACATAAAGAAGTTGGATGAGAGAATCAGAGCGTGTGTTAAACTTCTTCTCAGGTATGAACCTTCTAAAATCCTATTGGTTGCTGCAAGACAGTATGCACATAAACCAATAAAGAAATTCTCTGAGATCATCGGGACAAGCTACATAATAGATCGATTCGTTCCTGGAACACTTACAAATCCAAATCTAAGAGAATACACAGAACCAGAAATAGTCTTCGTGAACGATCCAGCTATCGACAAACAAGCGATTTTAGAAGCTACTAAAGTTGGAATTCCAGTAATTGCACTTTGTGATACGAACAACACGACTGCTGATTTGGATTTGATTATACCGACAAACAATAAAGGTAGAAAAGCACTCGCACTTGTTTATTGGCTTATAGCAAGAGAAATGAAGAAGGCTAAGGGAGAAGAATTCCCATACACTGTAGAGGACTTTGAAGCAGAAATCTAAAAATTTTTACTTGAGTAAACTACGATAGTTTAAATTTTTCTCAATAAACGCCTAAATCTGAATTGGCTTGACTCATATACATACTTTTCGATGACAATTTTCATCAGTTTTACGAGATTTTAAATAAAAATTTTTTATTAAAATTTTATATCAACAAATAAATATCGCTGGTTTTCCCGGTATTGCAGATCTTTTTCTTTCTAAAGGAATCTTTTCCGACTCCATTGAAACTTTTAAATGAGTTTCCTTTTCAATGAATTCAATGTTCTGCTCTATAAGCTCCTTCTCGTTAGGAATGAGTTCCATATTTTTGAACTTTTTTGCAAAAATCGATATCTCTGTCTTATCGATTCCCATTTTTGATAATTCCTTCAAAGCTTCACTTAGACCTTTATCAATGGTAATTTTTAATGCGTTTACTTTCCAATCCTCTGCGGGATAAATGTATACAGTCTTAGGATTTTCCACAAACTTCTTAACCTCTTTTATGTCTTCCAGAAGCTTTGCTATATATTTCTCCGCTTTTTCAGCTTTCAAATCCAGCTTTTTTGAGTCAAATTCAGGATACTTCTCAAGACTCACAAAAGTCGTGTGTTTCATATGCCACAGTTCTTCACATATATGTGGAATGAATGGTGCTAAAAGTTTTATCCAATCATCTAATATTAAAGACAAATTATTTCCTCCTCTGCGCAGATACCATCTAACATCATCCATAATCTCAAAAAATGCTGAATTCACGGCTTTTCTTGTTTGAAGTTTATCCATCGCGTCTCTTACCTCTTTTACAGCTCTGTTGAATTTGCTAATCAACCATTTGTCAAGCAGCGTAATCTCTCCAGTTTCCCTCAAATAGTTCTCTTTTACGATGTTGAAAAATCTCTCAAGAGTAGTTACAAGCCCATCAATTTCTTTACTCCTCCAATCGGCGTCACTGTCGTATTCTGCAGAATGTAGGATGTATAACCTTGTAACGTCTGCACCATATGTTTCCAGAGCTTTTTTCATCGTAAGCAATGGTCCTTTGCTTTTACTCATTTTCTGTCCTTCAAGACTTACGTAACCATTAACTGCGATTGCTCTAGGTAAATAACGCTCTTCAAAAAGAGCTACATGATGGAAAAGATAAAAAAGTAAATGATTTGCAACGAGATCTTTTCCACTACTCCTTAAATCTACAGGATACCAATACTCGAACTCTTCTTTTATCTTTTTTATAACTTCATCGCTCAATCCAGAATTTTTTGTAGTTTCAAGATTCCCACGATTTAGAAATAGATAATCAAGTAGCTCTAAGGTTAGATTTTCAGGTTTTATGGTTCCATCATTTATATATTTAGATAATATATAATAACACATATATATAGTAGAGTCAGACAAACTCTCTATAAGCCATTCTTTGTCCCAAGGAATCCTTGTTCCTAAACCCTTTCTTCTTGCGCACGCCTTATCTTTTAGCCATTCGATCTTGTTTTTAAACTCCTCTTTGTAATAATCTGGGATAATAGTCATCTTCTCAAGAAGCTCGAGCACTTTTCTTTTCCATCTCTCATCAGAATACCTAAGGAACCATTGATCCTTCACGAGTCTAACCACACATTTAGTCCCACATCTACAAATTACTGGTTTCTCACTAAACTCGTAGAAAATGTCAGCTAGTCCTAATTCAAAAAGTTCTTTTTCAACTTTTTCTTTTGCTTCTAGAACTCTCATACCTGCAAATTTGCCGGTGTTCTCAAGCATTATTCCAGTATGAAACTCTTTTTTGTAAAGAAACTTAGTCGCCTTTTCAAGATCTGGATCCCTTTGATCTTCAATTCCGAACTCTTCAACAACCTCCTTTGTTGGAACTCCTTTTCCATCTGTTCCAATGATAACTATTGGCTCAATATCTACTCCAAGATCTTTAAGTGCTACGTAATCATAAGGTGCGTGTGCGGGAACGCTCATCACAACACCAGTTGCGTTGTCTGTATCAACAAATTCTGCTGGTAGTATCGGCACTTTCCTATCAACGAGAGGTATAACTACTTTCTTTCCAAAAAAATCACTAGATTCAACTTCTTCTATGAATTTAGCTTTTTTATCCATGAATTCAAGCTTTTCAAAGGCTTCCTTGCTTATAATCCATTTCTCCCCCTCTACATTAGCAACTACATATCTTACCGGTTTTAACCAGATGTTTGTAACACCAAAGATAGTTTCTGGACGGAGAGTTGCACAGGGAAATATGAGATCTGAATCTTCGAGTTTGAACTTTATAACTGTGAATTCTACAATGCTTGCTTCATCCCCAATTAGAAGATCGTGATCTTCGACTGGATTCTGATCATTTGGACAATAACGAACTGGATGACTTCCCTTCTCTATTAAACCCAAATCCTTTAACCTCCAAAATTGCCATTCTATGAATCTCCGATAAGCTTCATCAGTAGTTGTGAAAACTCTTCTCCAGTCGATCGAATAACCTATTTTCTTCAGAGCGTTCAATGCCTCTCTCGCAAAATATTCTACAATCTTTTGCGGATTTGTGAGCTGAAGTAGATCGTTCAGAGGGACATTATGAAATTCAGTGTAAACTCCGATAGTCCTTTGATCTTTCTTGGCTATGAGTTCTGCCAATCCTATTATTGGGGTTCCTGTTACATGAAATCCAAGTGGAAAAAGTACATTGTAACCTTTCATCCTCATATACCTTGCATATGCATCCCCAATTGTAAAAGTTCTCGTATGTCCTGCGTGTAAATTGCCATTGAGGTAAGGATAAGGTACAGTAATGAAGAATTTCTCTTTTTTATTTTTTTCAGCTTCAAAAACCTTTGCAATTTCCCAAGCTTTTTGCCACTTTTCTTCAATTTCGATGAACATATCGTTAATGGATATTCGATGGGTTAAAAATTTAACTCAAAAAGCCCCCCCAAGGAAGCCTAAGAGTCCAAAGAGTATCGCTACTAGTGTCAGCTTTCTGAACTTGGCAATATCTTTTGACTTCCGCAAGCTTTGAATAACTCTAAGAAGAATCAGATTCGTTACCAAAACTGGGACAATATACTTCAAGTCAAAAAATTCAGAAGTTAGGATTGGTGGAAAAAGACTTAGTATAATCGCAATTAGGAAAAAAATTGAACTCATTTTTGCTGCAAATTCAGCCCCATATAATCTTGCAATTGTTTTTACATTTCTGATCGCATCTCCTCTGATATCTTCAATCCCCTTCATGATTTCTCTCCCAAGACCACAGAAGAAGGCTATCGATGAAAGTATCAAGACGTGATACGTCAGCCTTGAGATTATTCCTCCAAAAATGAATGGTGCTGACATCGTGAATGCAACATAAACATTTCCTAAAAAACCCAATTCTTTAAGCTTGTAATTATAGAAATGACCCAGAATTGAAATTGTGAATGCAAAAAGGAATGCTTGGAGAGATATCATGAGTGAGGCCATACAACCCAGAGGGAAGAAGAGGATTGAGAGTATTAGCGCTGTTTTTTTACTGATTTCTCCACGAACAAGTGGTCTATCAAATCTTTTGTTGGCAAAATCAGCTTCATAGTCAATATAATCGTTCATAGCAAATGTTGAAGCTTGAAAAAAAATTGCAGTTAAAAATCCAAGTATGAATAATTCCAAACTTGTTCCATCTCCTAAAAAGATTCCTATAGCCACACCAATACCATACATTATACCATGTTCAAATCTCAAAAGTTGCCAAAAAGATCTAAGGAATCGTTTCAAGGAAGGCATTCACTCCTTTTTCGTATATAACGTTTCCAACTACTATTGTGTCCGCATATTTTAGCATTTCCAATGCTTTATCTCTACAATCTATTCCTCCACCGTAGAAAAGTCTTGAACTCTTCAGAACTCTTTTAACCTCTTCAACAATCTCTGGATTACCATATGTTCCACTGTATTCGATATATATTATAGGGAGCTTCATCATTCTCTCCCCAACAAAAGCATAAGATGCAGTGAACTCCTTATCCAATGAACACTTCGATTTGGTGACTTTTGCTACTGCAGAATTGGGATTGAGGACTATGTATCCTTCAAAGACAACCTCGTCAAATATCTTTTCGAAATCTTCAAGTTTTTCATAATTCTTTCTAACCCATTCTGCATGTTTTCCTGCAATCCACTCTCCATTCTCAGAGTTTAGGACTATAGGGATAAAAAGATAATCCGCATCATAAACAACATTATCAGGAGAAGAGGGTTCGAGAACTGTTGGAAGAGAATATTCCTTTACTTTTATGAAAAGATTTTTAACTTTTTCGAGAGTTACATTTTGAGTCCCAGAGATCATCACAGCATTTGTTCCACTTTCTGCAACAACTTCAAGAATTTCTTTGCTGTTTTTTCTGTCAGGGTCAAGCTTTGTTATGTGTCTCCATTTTTTCCAGTTCATCAAAACCACCAAAACTATTTGAGATATAAGTCTTTTTAAAATTTCAATCTTGGATCTTTCTTCGCAGCTTCTCTGACGCAGAAGTACTCTTTACCGATTCTTCGTAGATATGGGCATTTTTTTCCAGTATATCCTATTATACATAATTCACAATCCTCTTTATAGACTCTTTTTGCCCCAAGTCTCTCTACGATTAGCCTTACATCCATGAAAAAGACTCTATCTTCATTTTATAATACTTGCGAGAAAAATCTAAAACTTTATTTAATAATAAAGAAGAATTAAATTTATCGGCTATCTTTTAGAATCTCCAGAAACTCTTCCACAACATTTTTAGATGGGAAAGCTCTCGCTCCAATTCTCTCTACATTGTATGCTCCACAATAGTTTCCAAGTCTTAAGCATAGTTTCATCGGCAATCCATTAATAAAACCATAGAGGAAACCTGCAGCAAAAGCATCTCCTGCACCAGTTGTATCCACAACTTTTGCTTTGTAAGCTTTTTCAGAAATTTTTTCCTTTTTTGTATAACAAATCGCTCCATTCTCACCCAGGGTTATTATCAAATAGTCTACATATTTGATCAAATCTACTGGGGAGCACTTGAGCATCTCGAATTCTGAAGAAGACATTATAAGCATATCTGTAAACTCAAGAAGTTCTACTAATCTTTCTAAACCCATACTCACGTATATATATCCAGGATTCAATGTTACAAATCCATCAAAGTTTTTCATGACTTCTTTTTGTATTTCAAAGCTCATTTCAGATGGAAAAGGGTCGATGTATAAGAAGTCTCCAAACTTTACCTTAACAAAAGGTTTTCCTGCGGAATTTGGTTGAACGAAAAACGTTCTTTCTCCTCTTTTGTCAACAAAAACCAGAACTTTTCCAGTTAATTCGTCTGTAATTTCAGAAAATATTTTTGCTTTTGTATTCTCGACAAAAAATCTAGCATCTTCATCCTTTCCCAGAGTTGTGAAAAGCATGGTTTCAACACCGAGAGTTGCGAGATTGTGAACAACATTGGCCCCAGCACCACCTGGAAATTTCGAATTTAAAAGAATCCTTGCATGTCCTCCAGAATGTGGGAAAATGTCAACGATGTAGACATAGTCAACAAGTGCTGGTGCATGCGCAGAGATCATGAAACTAATATCAATTTAAAATTTTTTCTCTTCAGATTTTGTCTTTTTATTTAGAGTTTTTAATAATTTGAAATTTTAAATATATCATCTCAGTAATCTTATTCTTTTGATTTAATCATAATCAAAACCGAAAAATTTAAATATTATAATGTCGGACAATAGACACCAAAAATAAGATAAATGGCGTACAAAAGGTGGACAAAAAAACACCTTTGTACGCCTGATGAGCACCAATGCTTCTGGTGGAAATATGCCAACAACGAGAAAGATAAGCATAAGACTCACAGAAGCACAATATCAGAAATTAGAACTATTAGTTGAGATCGGAGAGTACACATCAGTCAGTGAGGCAATTAGAGCAGCGATAAAAAAGTTCATAGAGGAACACAGAGAAGTGATAGAGAAAGCCTCTAAAATGGGAGAATTTAGTTGAGGTGGTTTGAATGAAGAGTTTGGTGAGTAAAGCCCAACAATATTTGGAACAGGATAGAGTTAGAAGAGAGGAGAAGATTAAGGAAGTTAAAGACTTTTTTGAAAAACCAAAAATTTGTGTAGTGGGTTGTGGTGGTTGTGGAAACAATACAATAAATAGACTTTCACACATGGAGCTAGATGCCACTACAATTGCCATAAACACCGACAAACAGCATCTTTTGATGACAAAAGCGGACAAAAGAATACTGATCGGAAGAAGCTTAACTCGTGGTCTTGGAGCAGGTGGATATCCAGAAATTGGTAGAAAAGCAGCAGAACTCGCAAGAGGTGTTCTTGAAGAGATACTAGCAGATGCAGATATGGTCTTTGTTTGTGCAGGAATGGGGGGCGGTACTGGAACTGGATCAGCTCCAGTAGTTGCGGAGATTGCAAAAAGACAGGGTGCAATAGTTGTTGGTTTTGCTCAGATGCCATTTAAAGTAGAAAGAGCAAGAATTGGAAAAGCAATTCAGGGACTCAGAGAACTTAAAGATCACTGTGACACAGTGGTTGTTCTAGATAACAACAAACTCGTAGAGTATTATCCAAATCTTCCAATAGATGCAGCCTTCAGTGTCATGGATCAGCTGATCGCAGAAACGATAAAAGGATTAACAGATACAATTACTCGTCCTTCGCTTGTCAACATCGATTTTGCAGACCTCAAAGCAATAATGGGACATGGTGGTGTTGCAGTTATGCTCGTTGGTGAGGCAAAAGCACAAGATAAAGCTTCTACAGTTGTGAAGGATTGCTTATCCCATCCACTTCTCGATGTTGATTACAGGGGTGCTACAGGGGCTTTGGTCCACATCTCCGGTGGAAACGACTTAACTTTGAAAGAGGCGGAAGAAGTGATAAGAAATTTAACATTTGAACTCGACGACAATGCTAACGTTATCTGGGGAGCTAGGATTTCTAAGGAGTTTGAAGGATTTGTGAGGGTTGTTGCAATAATGACTGGTATCAAGCACAAAGACATCGTTGGTTGTGCAGAGTATGAAAATTTAAGTGAAGACCCGAGAAAAACAGATTTGAAAGAGATCGAAGAGAAAAAAGTTGAAAAAAGGGTTGCGAAAAAATTCTCTATCGACACCCTTTAATTTTTTTATTTTTCTATCAAGAATCCATTCATCACATAGTTTTCATCATAATATCTACTGACAATTCTCTCCGCAAAAAATCTCCCTTTCTGGGCATCAAGACCAAAATAAGAAAAGAAGTTCTCGATTTGCCTTCTTGATCTTAGTTGATATAGATTTTCTGCTGAAGATGTAATCAGAAAAGGTGTACCAAATTTCCTAACAACTCTGATTTCTTCTTTAAGTCTTGAAAAAAGAGAAGACCTCTTTATACCTTTAGTTATTAGAAATTTCGATAAACCAAACTCAATTGCAACATCTTTTTCCTTAGCAAGTTTTATTGTAGAAAAATCTAACTTTCTATTTTCACTATCGAGTAAAATGTCAACTTTTTTCCTCATCACAGCCTCTTTCCAATCTGGACAATCGACCGCTACGATTGCATTTTCTACTTTTTTCAGTTTCTCTCTCAAATCTTTTGCGTTTGCAGCTCTTATTATGTGACCATAATAACCTTCCTTCACTGGATTCTCACTGAGTACAACAAAACCCTTGAAACCTAGATTTAATTTTGGAGGTATAAATCTCACGAAGTCGAACATAATTCCCTTGCAAACTCAATAGCTTTCTCTCTTTTTGCAGGGTAAACGACGAGTTTCACCTTTATAGCAATTGGATCAACGTTTGAGAACTTGAAAGTCTTAAGAAAAGCCTTTTGCTTATCTATTCTTATATGTAGGATATTCTGAACGTCTATTCTTTCCTCAAGAGTTCTTTTCAGGATTTCGAGTTCATTTCTCAAAAGCTCTAGTAAGTTCTTCCAAAAAATCTTGATCTCTGAACTATTTTCTATTTCTACTTCTAAATATTCTATAGGATTTCCAAAATGACCTTTTGCACTACTAACTTTTATTTCAAAATCGAATGGAAAAAGATTTGCAATCGCTTCAGAAACCTTTTCTCTACTCTCTGTAGAATGGACAACGGCTGAGACTTTTATCCACTCGATTTTACCTCTCATTTCTGAATTTTGCCCTATAACTTGGTCTAATCTTCTCCGATCCAAAGCCTTTTCTTCTCAATCCTCTTGCCTTTCTACCAGCTGGTGTTAAACCACGATAAACTCTCCCCTTTTGCCTCTTTATCCAATTGAGATTTTTGTCCGCATTTATGTCTGGACAATTTCTGTCTACGAGCAAAACTTCGAACCATTTGTATTTTCCATCCTCGCTAACCCAATAGGAGCCGATAACTTCCATGTTTGGATATTTTCTGTTCGCTCTCTCTTCTGCTATCCACTGAAGTCCTTTTTTAGGTGTTAATCTACTAACCATTTGATTCTTTGTTTTCCTACCCCTCGATGGGCGTGTTGCTCTCCTCCCACCTCTTCTCACTCTGACTCTGACAACTATTATCCCTTTTTTAGCTTTGTACCCCAAAGCTCTTGCCCTGTTCAACCTAGTTGGTCTTTCTATTCTAACAATTGCTGGATCTCTCCGCCATTTTTGAAGTCTCTCCCACATCAAAACATCGATTGCATCGCTCTTCCACGTCTCTGCTATATATGCGTACATCGATTTCACCCTGCTACCACCCCAGTCTTTGGTTCGCTAAGGAGTTCAATTCTTCTAACTTCAACTCTTCTTATCGGATAAATCTTCTTAGTACCCTTGTAAATCTCAGATGGAATTTTACCTAAAATACATTCCTGTAAAAACTGAACAAAGTTTAAAGATGACTTGCTCAGTATTACCTGTCTCGAAATAGCTCTTATAGCTCTTCTTTGTGATGTCTTGCATCTCTTAACCGTAAACACCACTGGTTTAACTCTTACCATATAACCATCTGCAGTCTTTATATCAACCACATCCTCGATCTTACTAGTCCTACGTCTAACAAGACTGTTTAAATATTCACGCATCAGCTCGAATCTATGAAACTTTGTATAAGCTTTCTCCCCAGCAACTTTGTGCACTTTGAAAACCAATTTTTTATAAGGATTCTGGTTAGAAGTATCTCCAGTTAGATCTGCAAGCGTAGTTTCAACTGTTCTACCAACCACAATTTCTGGAGAATTAGCTGGAGTTTCACCAACTTCTGTCATTCCAAAGTATTCAGGAGCGATTAGTGTGAACCACTTCTTTGTTGTCCATTTATCCTTTACTCTCGCCACCTTTTTTCTCGCCATGTCAATCGCAATCTTTAAGATCGGACTATTAATAAATGTTTTGATGCTTTCATTGCTGATGTGCGGAGGCAGGGGGACGAGACTAAAAAGAGGGGAGAAACCACTTTTTGAAGTTTGTGGGATGAAACTAATCGATCATTCACTCAAAGCACTAAAAAAATGCGAAATAATCGCTGTAACTTCACCTTTCGTTCCAAAAACTGAAGAACATCTAAGAAATATAGGTGTACCGATTTTTAGAGCTAAGGGTATGGGTTTTGTTGAAGATTACCGTGAATGTAGTCTCTATCTTTCATTAAAAGGACCTGTTTTAGTTACATCTGCTGACATAGTTTATCTGAGAGATGGAATAATAGACGAGGTTATCGAATTCTATAAAAAATGCGGAAAAATGGCACTAAAGGTGATCAAAAATAGTGAAGCTGTTGGAATAAATGTTGTTATAGCAGACTTCGAGGGTGAACAGGAAGAAGAAGAATATATAGTGGAAGATATCATAAATATCAATACACTCGAAGACGTAAAGAGGGCCGAATTGTTATGGAATTCGATGAAAAAAGATATAACCTTGCAAGAAGGCTTAAAGAGGAGTTGAGTTTAAGCGAAAAAGTATATAATGCAATAAGAAAAGTCCCTAGACATCTCTTTGTTCCCGAACGTTATAAGAGTGAAGCCTACGTCGATACACCTCTGCCAATCGGTTATGGACAAACCATTAGTGCCCCACACATGGTTGCTATTATGTGCGACCTTCTAGATTTGAATGAGGGTGAAAAAGTGCTTGAAATTGGAACTGGATGTGGTTATCATGCTGCAGTAACGGCAGAAATAATTGGTAAATCCGGTTTAGTAGTTTCAGTTGAGAGAATTCCGGAACTTGCTGAGATAGCGAAGAGAAATCTCTACGCACTTGGTTACGATAATGTTATCGTCATCGTTGGAGATGGAAGTTGTGGATACGCAGAGATGGCACCATATGATAAGATTTATGTAACAGCTTCTGCACCTGAAATTCCAAAACCCCTAATAGATCAGCTAAAGTCTGGCGGAAAAATGGTTATTCCAGTTGGAGACACTTATCAGATTCTATACGTGGTAGAAAAAGATGATGGAATGAAGAAGTGGAGTTGGGGAGCTGTTAGGTTTGTTCCACTATACGGTAAATATGGTTTTAGAGATTTTGAAGAGTAGCATAGCTTTTTTGACAACTTTACCTTTGAAAGGAGATACAGATGTTTTGAGAAGAAATCTCTGGATATTTCCATTTACTGGAATTTTTATTGGATTTATAATTTCAATTCCATCGTTTTTTTCTCTTTGGATCTTCTGTCTTCTCTTATACATAGCCATTGAAGGAATTAATCACATCGATGGACTTGCAGATTTTGGAGATTCTTTCTTTGCTCCTCAAGAGAAAAAGATTATTGCTCTAAAAGATGTCAACATAGGTGCAGGAGGTGCTTCTTTTTTGATATTTTATTTTATCATTCTCTATTACGCTTTTCAAAGAGTTGACCCTTTCGAAATAATCTTCTCCCAGCTCATTGCAAAATTTTCAATGCTAATACTCCTAACAACTTCAAAACCAGCCTGGAAAGGCATGGGGGCTTATATGATGCAGTTTGCGAGAAAAAAAGATCTGGTAATAGGAACTTTATCATTCTCATTTTCTATAATTGAACCTTCTCTCCTAATCTCATTGATCTTAGTAATCCCTATCGTTCTTTCAATTCGAGAATACTCCGAGAGAAATTTTGGTGGCGTTAGTGGAGATATCATTGGAGCCTGCAACTGCATTTCTTTTGCTACAACCTTGCTTTTCTGTTCTCTCTTCGAAATGGATATATTCAATATTCTCCTCTTCTATTAAATGATAAACGTAGTGTTAGAAAAAGAAGCTAGAAAAATAGTAAGAATCTATGCGAATTCAAAGTATCCTTGTGAGCAGAAAGGGAACATTATTTATGATTCCCAGATAATTCCAAATCTGGGTTTTGCTGAAGAAATGCCAAAGAAATTGGAATGTCTTTATGCTCTCGTAGCATTTCGACCTTCTCATATATTTTTATCTCGTGATGTTCTAGGAGGAAAACCAATATACTATGATTCCATGGGTATTTCATCTTTCAAAAATCTTCTCGAAAAGCCTAGAGGTGTCCTACCAGGAGAGATAGTTAAGCTCGACTACTCAGGAGAGATTATAGAAAAAAGAAGATTTTTCCTTAGTGAAGTCATTAAAAAAGAAGATTTGAGCTATGAAGAGGCGAAAGAGAGAATATTGAAGAGTCTTAGTCGTATCAGATTTAAGAATGCTTGTATAGCATTTTCTGGTGGTCTCGATTCATCCTTACTTGCATCTCTACATGACTTGCCCCTCATATCCGTCACAGCAAATAAAGAAGAAAAGAACTGGATACTCGAATCGGCTAAAAAGATATCTAGAGAAGTGGAAATTTTGAATATTGTTGAAAAAGAAATAATAAGTGTTACACCAAATGTAGTAAAAATAATCGAGGATAATAATTTTTTGCAGCTTTCGGTAGCAGTTCCACTTTACCTCCTATTCGATTTTGCTAAGAAACTTGGATTCAGTGAAATAATCCTTGGACAAGGGGCAGACGAACTTTTTGGTGGTTACAAAAGGTATGAGAAAATTGAGTATGAAGAGCTGGAAACTATTTTGCTTAAGGAACTCTCAGAAATAGGTGATAAAAACCTTGTGAGAGACTTTAAGCTATCATATGCTACTGAAATGAAACTAATTCTTCCATATCTTACCTGGGACGTGATAAGAGCTGCTATAAGCGTTCCTGCAAGAGAAAAGATCAAGGAAATCGACGGTTGTAAGGTGAGAAAATACTTTTTAAGAGATATTGCAAGTAACTTTCTTCCAGAGGAGATAGTATGGAGAGAGAAAAAAGCAATCCAGTATTCCACCGGAGTAGCAAAGATACTGAAAAAATGGTTTTCACAGACTACGAGGGTCCATGGGTTTTGAACGACTTTGCTTATGAGCTCTGTATGGCTATATTCAACAACGATAGATTCTTCAGGAATATCAGCGAATACGACGACTATTTATACTATGTTGTCAGGAGAGAGGGATACGAAGCTGGATATACTTTGAAGCTCATAGTTCCATTTATCTACGCTTCAGGTCAGTGGATTGTTGCAGAAAAATTAGCTGAAAGAGTCATTTTTGTTCCAGAAGCAAGATTAGCAGCAAGAAAAATACTTGAAAAATGTAGAGTTGTTATCATTTCAACAGCCTATCGTGATTTTGTTGAAAAAACAGCAAAATTGATTGGCTTTAGAGAAGTACATGCAAGCGACTTAGATTTTAAAATTGAACTCGATATGGCATTGAAAAAAGAGCTACTCAAAAATGTTGAAGTTATCGCATCGCTTAGAGGTGAAGAACTTTTCAGAACTCTTGATGAAATCTTCTCTAAGCTATGGAATCTTGTAGAAAGAGTTAGAGTCATTGGTGCAAGAGAAAAGGCTGAAATTCTAGAAAGTTATGCCCCTTCGTTCCCAATAGCAGTTGGAGACAGCATAACAGATTGTAAAATGTTTGAAAAGGCTAGAGAACTTGGAGGTGTTGCAATTGCTTTTAACGGGAATAGATATGCACTCGAAAAAGCGGATATCGCAATAGTTAGCCAGACAGCATTAGCTCAAGCTGTTGTAATAGATCAAATTCTAAATGGAAAAAAACCAAAAATCAGTCCAAAAATTGGAAAGGTTTTTGAAATTAAAAACTCTAACTTCGAAAAAATTGTAAATGAGTCAATGAAAATTCGCATCAAGCTTCGTGGTATTGTCGGGATTTTAGGATGATCTAAGTGTCTGGAGTATCTCTTTCGCATAATCAACTCTTATTTTTCCATTTTTTATCATTCTCTCAGCTAAAAGATCTATTTCTCTACCTTTTGCCCCTGCCATTACGGCGATGTTTCTTGCATGTAATTCCATGTGCCCACGCTGGATACCTTCTGTTGCCAGGGCTCTTAAGGCTGCGAAATTTTGTGCTAAACCAACTGCTGCTGAAACTCTTGCAAGTTCTTCACCACTTTTTACACCTAATATCTTTAGGCAAATCTTTGCAATTGGATTTGTCTGTGTTGCTCCACCAATAATTCCAGCTTGTATTGGAATTTCGATGAAACCTAATAGGTCCCCATTCTTGTTCACCTCGTATTTTGTCAAAGGTTTGTATCCATTTATTGCAGCATAGCCGTGAGCTCCTGCTTCTATAGCACGAAAATCGTTACCAGTTGCAATCATCAAAGCAGATATACCATTCATGATTCCCTTGTTGTGCGTTGAACATCTGAATGGATCCACTTCAGCAAAAGCATAAGCTTTGATTATTCCATCAACGACTTCTTCACCACCGATGATATCCTTTCTAAAAACTGCTCTAGCTCTTGCGAGTCTGTATACTGCTAGATTTGAAATTATCCTTAGATGAGCCTTAGCATCAGCAATTCTAGCCACAAATGGAGCTACTTTCTCGCACATAGTGTTCACAACATTTGCTCCCATTGCATCGCGGACGTCGACTATGAGATGTACAACGACCATTTTGCCAATTCTTGATTCGAGAATTCTGACTTCAATATCTCTACATCCTCCCCCAACTTTCAAAAGTATTGGATCACATTCATTAGCTCGAGAAATTATCTCTTCCCTGTTCTTTAATATCTCGAACTTTGCAAAAAATGGATTGCCCACATCTACAAGCTGAATCTGACCTATCATCAATGGTGCTGTGAAGTCTGTAAGAAATCCTCCACCCTCTCTTGCCATTTTAGCAGCGTTGCTTGCTGCAGCAACAACGCTTGGTTCTTCGATTGCCATTGGAATGAGATAGTCTTTTCCATCTATAAAAAAATTAGTAGCGATTGCTAGAGGAAGTTCAAAAGTTCCAATTACATTTTCTATCATTCTATTCGCAACCTCTATTGGTAACTTTGAGGTTGAATAAATCGCCTTAACTTCCTCCTCTGTAAGATTTGCAATCTCAGAAACCTTTTTTAACCTCTCTTCCACGCTGAGATTGTAAAAACCTGGTAACCGCATGCATTTAGATTTCAAGAAGAGCATAAATCATTTTGGGTCTAGTGATTCTTCGATTTATATTTATGATTTCAAAGATTAATCAAAAAACTTAAAATCTATCTCTACTAAAGAATAAATGGTGAAGAACATGCACACGGATTTACCAGTGAAAGAAATCATGACAACAAAAGTCTGTAAAGCGAATGCTGACGAAAATGTTCAAGAAGTAGCGAAAAAAATGGTATCTTTTGGTGTTGGAAGTGCAGTAATAATGAGAGACGACAAACCCATAGGCATAGTCACAGAAAAAGATCTAATAGCAAAAATCGTTGCCAAAAACAGAACACCAGCATCGGTCAAAGTGTCGGAGGTTATGAGTTCTCCACTAATAACTATTAAACCTACAACAAGTGTAAGAGAAGCTGCAAATTTGATGATGAAAAAGGGAATAAGGAGATTACCTATAGTGAACAGTTCTGGAAACCTAATTGGAATAATAACCGACAACGATATTCTAGAAATTTCGCTCGATCTTGGAGAATTTGCTTCACTTGTAAGAGAACACTCAGTTGGCTATCCCGAAGAGACAAGTGGTATATGCGACAAGTGTGGTAAACACGCTGATGTTCTTAGAGAAGTTGATGGATTACACATCTGCGAAGATTGTGCAGGAGAGGGGGAGAAATGATGCTTGATCTGAGTTCTAGCGTGATGGAGATAGCAACAATTAATGTACAAACACTTCCCCAGACGGCTACGATAATGAATGCCACGAAATTCATGTTGAGCAAGAATTTTCGTAGGTTTCCAATTACAGATGCAGGAACCAAAAGACTTAGAGGGGTTGTAACAGCAACGGACTTTGTTAACTTCTTTGGTGGGGGTAGTAAGCACGGAATAGTTAGAAACAGATACAATGGAAATCTAGCAGTAGCAGTCAACGCGGAGGTAAAGGAGATCATGGAGAGAGATGTTGTTTATATCGAAAAAGATGCAAGTATAGAAGATCTTGTTGAATTGATGTTTGAAAAAAAAGTTGGTGGATGTCCGGTTGTTGATGAAGATGGAGTCGTGATTGGAATTGTAACGGAGAGAGATATATTAAAATTACTTGCTAAGAGAAGAAAAATAGATGGAATTACATCCGATTTCATGACCAAAAACGTTGTGACAATTGGTGCAAAGGATACGATTGAAACCGCGATGAAAACGATGATAAAAAAGAAATTCAGAAGATTACCTGTTATCGAAGATGGAATACTACTAGGATTGATAACATCCAGAGAGATTTTGGCATATTTTGGAAGGGGAGAGGCTTTTAAAATGCTCGAGTATGGCGATGTAGGAGAGGCTATAAGGAAGCCTGTTTCAACAATTCTTTGGAATTCCGAGATAAATATGCACCGTGATGTCTTGATATTGCCCAAAGACGTTTTGATTTCGCAAGTTGTTTCTTCAATGATAGAAAAAGGCCATGGAGTTGCTTTGATCGTAGAAAAAGGTAGACTTGAAGGGATCATAACCGAGAAAGATTTAATAAAATTTCTTTATGAGAGTTCATGAGTTTTGTTGCAGAAGCTCTCAATCTCTCGAAGTTCTCGGCGGAACAGCTTAAGGAAAGAGGAATTTTAAAAAAAGCTTTTATAAAATCTAACCTTTTTGATGATATAGTAGAAGCTTACAGAATCGATAAGAAGTTTGGAATCTACGAAGAAGGAACAGTCGTAATCAGAGGTGTAGACGGTTTAAAAGTTGTTCGGGGTTTTCCAAAGATAAAGAGAATTCTTTTTCTCGAGAATGGGCTTATAAAACATTTTGGAAATAGAAAAATTGCCATAGAAGAGAAAATGAATGGTTACAACGTGAGAATAGTAAAGATTGGAAAAAAGCTGTATGCAATTACAAGAGGTGGTCTTATTTGTCCTTATACAACCGAGAAAGTGAGAGAAAAGCTTGATGAAGGATTTTTCCATGAATATCCTGATTTTATGCTTTGCTGTGAAGCTGTAGGAAAGGCTTCTCCATATGTTACAGATTACTATGGAATAGAGGGACTAGAATTCTTTCTATTCGACATAAGGGAGTGTAGGAGTAATGTTCCAATGAGTATAGAAAAAAAAGAGAAAATTGCAAAAAAATTCGGGTTGAAAACTGCTGAAATTCTTAAAAAATGTTTTTCTACTGAGATCGAGGAAATAAAAAATGTTATAAAGAACCTGGATGAGAGGGGAAGAGAGGGTGTCGTCTTTAAAGATATCGAGATGAAAATAGACCCCCTGAAATATACCACGAGTTTTGCAAACTGCAGCGATCTCGCATATGCTTTTAAGTATTTTGAAGAGCATGCAAGGGATTTCATGCTTGCAAGAATAATGAGAGAGGCATTCCAAGCTTTTGAATTTGGGGATAGTGAAGATAGAGCATCTCGTTTGGGCAAAGCAATACTTCTTTCAGCTATGGAGAGTATAAAAAGGGTCAAAGAAGGGGAAGAGATCCTAGAGACGAGTAAGTTGAGTTTTTCAAATGAAGAAGTATATGAGACATTTAAGATGCATATGAAACTTCTCGGCATCAGTTTCAGAGAAATTGAAATCAAAAGAGATGAGAGGACTCTCGAAGTTGTCATTGCAAAGGTTATGAGGGCAACAACGGATAAGGTTAAAAGCCTCTTAGAGGGAAATCCATGGTAATCTCTGTAGGTGTTGATGCAGGAACTAAAGATTACGAGATTGTTTTAATGAAAAAAGGGGAATTTGAAGTATATAATTTTAAGAGCGAAAAGATAAAAAATGATCCAAGCGAATTTCTAGACATTCTTCTAAGTTTTGAAGCAGATGCAATAGCTGGACTTTCAGGATATGGTTTACCTGTTAAACGATTTTCAGAGTTAAAAGAGAAAGAGTTATTCTTTTTAACACTTAATCTGGATCAAAAAACGAGCATTGGATTAAGATCAATAATAAAGAAAATAAAAGAGCAGAATATGAACTTCTATACGATACCTGGAGTTATCCATTTACCTTCAGTTCCTGAATGGAGAAAATTCAATCGTTTGGATCTTGGAACTTATGACAAAGTTTGCTCAACAGTTTTAGCAGTTCTAGAGTTCTCTGAAGAAGTTATACCAGAGAAACAGAATTTTCTATTCGCAGAGATTGGATATGGATTCACATCGGTTATAGCTGTTAGAAGTGGAAAAATCGTCGATGGAGTTGGCGGGACATCAGGTTTCATGGGCTATTCTTCAATAGGCTCAATGGATTCTGAATTAGCTTATCTTCTTGGAGAATTCCCCAAAGCTTTGATTTTCAGTGGAGGGGTAAAAGATTTTGTTTCTGAAAAAGGCGGAAATGAAATGGAAATACTTTCGGAGTTTGTTCTAAAGGGTTTGAAATCGATGGAAATCAGCGTTGGTAAAGTAAATCTTTGTTTTCTTTCAGGTAGATTTGCTAAAAAAGTTGAAGATAGAGTAGCAGAATTCTATGAAACACGAGTTTTGAGGGGTTTCTGTCACGGAAAGCAGTCCGCCCAAGGAGCAGCAATAATTGCGAATGCTATAGCTGGAGGTGAATTTAAAGAATTAGTAAAACATCTCGAAGTTTTCAATGCAAGAGGTAGCATTTTCGATTACCTATCGAAAGAAATTAAAGAGAGAATTCTAGAGAGGATAAGCAGAAGAATAGGAAAAGATTAATGCCTCATTACTATATCTCCATACTTTTTAACGTAGTTTACAAGTCCTCCCTCTTTAAGAATTGATAGCATAAAACTAGGAAGGGGGTTTACCTTTATTTCCCCCTTCTTGGTGATGATCGAACCTTTTTCAATATTCACTTCTATCTCTTCTCCATTCTCAATTTCCTCTGTATTTGCAATCAACAAGATTAGTCCAACATTTATCGCATTTCTGTAAAAAATCCTCGCAAAAGATTTTGCTATTACTGCACCCACTCCAGCTATTTTTAAGGCTAGAGGTGCATGTTCTCTACTGCTACCCATTCCAAAATTTTTTCCAGCAACTATGAAATCACCTGGTAAAAACTTTTTCATAAAATCTGGATCTGCATCTTCCATTATATGTTTTGCAAGTTCTGGCATATTGCTTCTAAGATGATAATATCTCCCAGGTACTATGTGGTCCGTTGATATGTTGTCTCCGAATTTCCAAGCCTTTCCTTTCATAAATATCACCAAACATTTGGAAGCCTACACTCTTGAGGATCTAATCATATTTAATTCTTTTTGTTTTTTAAAATTTTGCCACCATAGCAAAAGTGAAATATAAGTTTAAAAATAATAAAATAGCCCCGGCCGGATTCGAACCGGCGTCGCGGAATCCAGAGTCCCGCAGGATTGACCACTACCCCACGGGGCTTTAACTCACTTCTTATTCTAACCTAGGATATAAATACCTAACTCAATAGAATCTATTAAATTTCTATCAGAGACTAATTAAATCACCGAAACCTTTTTTATCTCAACGGGATAAGAGTTGATATGTTCCTGATATTCGATCCGCTATACTGGGTTCTTGCCATATTTGGATACATGATAATGTTCTTGTTAGCTGGAATTGTTGCACCAAGAGTAGCTGGTAAAGTGGCAGGGAAGTTTTCGCTTTACACATCGATGGCATTGCTATTGATAATGATTCTTAGTATTTCTGCTGGGATAATATATGCGATTTTTAGTTTTGCAAAGATTACAATAGACTTCTATGCTCTACTAGTTTTCCTTTTAGCGATCAACTTTATCATCTACCTCATCTCACCTTACATGATAAACATTAGCTATGGTGCAAAACCCAGCGCAGAATTGCAGAGAGTTGTTGATGAAGTTGCTTCTAGGCTTAGAGTGAAGTCACCGAAAGCAGTAGTTGTTCAAAGTCCACCAAATGCATTTGCATATGGGAATTTCATAACAGGAAAATTTGTTGCGGTTTCTGATTCTTTGATGAACATGCTCTCAAGAGATGAACTACAAGCAGTCGTAGGACATGAGATTGGACACCATAAACACAAAGATAATCTTTTCATGCTTCTTCTTGGGATATTACCTTCAGTTATATTCTATTTAGGCTATATGCTCATACATTCCTCAACTCGAAACGAGAACAGGGGGACCCAACTTGCTGTCCTTGGAATTGCAGCGGTGATAGTTTCTTTTGTTGTACAAGTTCTTGTTTTAGCATTTAGCAGACTAAGAGAATACTTTGCAGACATGGAAGGAGTTGTTACTTCAGGTAAAGAGGCTATGCAGAGAAGTCTTGCGAAGATTCACTATTTCTATCATAGGTATCCCTCTGTCATGGAAGAAGTTACTGATAGCAAGTTAAGAGCTCTTTTCATATATGCCATCATGAATGCAATTGCAAAGCCTTTTGTCACAAGAGCAGACATAGAGAGATTGAAAAAAGAAAGAGTTTCAGCTATTCAAGAATTTCTCTCTACACATCCTCCCATTCCAAAAAGACTTGCATTCATAGACAATCTAAAGTTCTAGTTTTTGAAACATAATATCTAAATATTTTTTAGATTTTTGATTTTAAAAATTTTTAAAGAGAAAAAGTAGATAATTCGGATCAACCAATCTTTTTGGGTTTACAGTTCTTACATATGGGCACGACTTCTATGAACCTGTCATAAAGCCCCTCTCTCCAGATCCCTATATAGTGAAGATCATCAAAACAAACTGGTTTTTTGCAAAAATAACAACTTCTCCACTGTTTTCCCTCGTCACTAATCTTCATTTCCTTTCCACACGTTATACATTTTGTCTCCATTTATTTCACCCCTGCCATTACTCTTGCAAGATCTGCAGCTGTGAAAATTCCTTTGATCTCTCCTTTTTCCATGACAACAAGTCTTCTTATTTTAAGATCTGCCATGATCCTTGCAGATTCTTTTACCTCGTAGTCCGAAGAAACTACGACTAGAGGAGAGGACATATATTTTCCTACCTCCTCATCGAGGCTGCCCTTTAACAAAACCTTTGAAAGTAGATCCCTTTCCGTAAAAATTCCCACAGGTTTTCCTTCTCTAGTTACAATCACACTCCCAATTCTCTTTTCACCCATTATCTTACAGGCATCTCTAACCTTGGTTGCATAATCTACCATGACAACGTTTTTTGTCATTACATCTCCTATCTTCATGAAGTAGCCTTTGCTAGAAACATATATCATCCTTTCGGTTTTTGAAGATCAAGAATTATATGAGATTCGTTTCAGTTAGTGTTATGAGCAAATATCAAAAAGAAAAGGGTTAAATTTATATCTCGTATAACAACAGGATTCCGTTATGTATGCCAGAATAAAACTCCGAGACACCGTCAGAGTTTCTCCCTCAAAAATTGGAGAAGATTTGGAAAAAACGATTGAATCTCTTCTCTGGGAGCAGTTTGAAGGTAGATTGGATAAGGAATATGGGATGATAATAGGAATAGAGAAAATTGAGGAGATAGGAGAAGGGAGGATAATAGAAGGAGATGGAGCGATATACTTCGATGTAACATTTAATGCAATTTGTTTCAAACCCTCTTTGCAAGAAGTTGTGGAAGGAGAGATCGTTGAAGTTGTAGAATTTGGCTGTTTCGTATCCATCGGTCCGCTTGATGCTTTGCTACACATGAGCCAGATAGCAGATGATTATATGGTATTCGACGAGAAAAACAAGAGACTTTTAGGCAAAGAAACTAAGAAGGTACTTACAGAAGGTAATTTTGTTCGAGCAAGAATTGTTTCATTGAGTTTAAAGGAGAGAGAACCAGAAAAGAGTAGAATTGGTTTAACAATGCGTCAACCATGGCTTGGAGCTATTGATTGGATTGAAGAGGAGGTGAAAAAGTCTAGAGGTGAAGGAGTTGGCTGATGTTGCCTGTAGGAGTTGTAAATTGATAAGCAGTGATGCAATTGTTTGTAGGAATTGTGGATCCTCAGATCTCACAAAGAATTGGTACGGATACGTTGTCGTTCTTGATCCAGAGAGGAGTGAGGTCGCAAAGAATCTAGGAATAAAAAATCCTGGGAAATATGCTTTGAGGGTAGACTGATGCTTAAATTGCCAGAATCGCTTAGAAAAGAACTTTCAAGACCTCATGGGAGGGTTTACAAAAATGGAGAGAAAATTTTTGAAAGAATAGAAGAAATTAAAAAAAGCTTGATATTTGCCTGTGTCGGAGATTTTGTTAGCTATTGTGCTTTTTTAGCAAGTTTAAGACCAAATATTGTTGTTATAGATGGAAAGACACTCAGAAAGAAAAACTTAAGATTTGAGGTTCCCAAAGATTATAAGAAGATAGAAACTAAGAATCCTCCTGGTTTTATAACTTCCGAACTGATACGTGTTTTAATGAGATCCGTCGAATTGAGCATGGCTGGTAACAGAGTAGCAGTAATAGTAGATGGTGAAGAGGATCTTGCAGTGATGCCTCTCGCATTATTGATGCCAGAGAATTCAGTAATATTCTATGGACAGCCGGGTGAAGGTGTCGTAGCCTTATACATAAATAAAGATATGAAAGACCAAATACTAAAATTTCTTAAGCAGATGGTAGTGGTTGAAGAGAGTGAAGAACTTAGAAATTTAGGGGTGATATAATGGAAGTCCACATCGAGTCAGAAAGATATAATCCGATGCTTAAAAGGAGAGAAGTAAACTTCAGAATTCGCTTTAATGGAAAAACTCCAACAAGAAATGAAGTAAGAGAGAAGATAGCAGGACTCTTGACTTCAGAAATCGATAGAGTAGTTGTCGATTACATAAAAACAGAGTTTGGAAAGAGAGAAGCGAAATGTTATGCTAAGATATATGATACTGCAGAAGAACTTAAAAATATAGAGGAAGAGCACATTCTCATTAGAAACTTTCCAGAACTAAAAAAGATGAAAGAGCTCAAAGAAGAGGTATCTAAATGAAAGAAGCCGTAAGCAGGTTTTATGAAATAAAAGGAGAGAAAATTACGAGAAAGAGAAAGTTCTGCCCAAGATGTGGAGAAGGTGTTTTCCTTGGAGATCACAAAGACCGCTTAACATGTGGAAAATGTGGATACACTGAGTTTAAGAAAAAATGAACGTTCTTGGAATTGAAGGAACAGCGTGGAATCTGAGTTTATCTGTCGTAAATGAGGAAGAAGTAGTTGTAATGGTAAGTGAAGCTTATTTACCAAAAGAAGGTGGAATTAATCCAAGAGAGGCATCTCAACATCATACTGAGAAAATACCCTTGCTTTTACGCAAGATCTTTGAGAAATTTCCAAGAGATAGAGTAGATGCCATTGCATTCTCTCAAGGCCCAGGACTTGGGCCATGTTTGAGGGTTACAGCAACTGCGGCACGACTTTTGTCATTAAAACTCTCAAAACCCCTCGTTGGTGTAAATCACTGTCTGGCGCATGTAGAGATAGGCAGATGGATGACAAAAGCTAGAAATCCCGTCACTCTTTATGTAAGCGGAGGAAATAGCCAAGTTATTGCAAAAAAGGGAGGTAGATATAGAGTTTTTGGTGAGACCCTTGACATAGGTATAGGAAACGCAATAGATAAACTCGCAAGAAGTTTCGGATTACCGCATCCTGGAGGACCAAAAATAGAGCAGCTAGCAAAAAAAGGAGAAAAATACTATCAATTACCATATATAGTAAAAGGAATGGACTTTTCTTTTAGCGGAATGGTCACAGCTGCTGAAAGACTTTATGGCAAAGCAAAAATCGAAGATATAGCTTTTAGTTTTCAGGAAACGGCATTTGCTATGCTCACCGAAGTGACAGAAAGAGCAATGGCATACCTTGGCTATGACGAGATGCTCCTAGTTGGCGGTGTAGGGGCGAATGAAAGATTGCAAAGGATGCTCAGAGAAATGTGTGAAGATAGGAATGCAAAGTTTTTCGCTCCACCAAAGGAATACATGGGTGACAATGGTGCTATGATAGCCTATACTGGGTTACTCATGCTCGAAAACGGTTACCAAACTCCTATAGAGAAATCATTTGTTAAACCAAACTTTAGGATAGAAGAAGTTCCAATAGTTTGGCCTTGAGTTTCTACATCTCTACTCTTGTGCTCATTCTAAAAATTTTGATCAAAAAACCTCTATTCGAAAATTATTAGGCCCATAATCTCTAGTTATTTTAATCGGTAAAGATTTAAATTTCTTCATTAAGACAAAACATATGAACTGTATTTTTTGTGGAAAAAAAGCACCTTCGAAGTTTCTTGGCCTCTGTGTTGATTGTGCTAAATCCGAGAGTGCTTTTCTCGTTGCTGAGAGATTACATCCTAAAAAAGGGGGATTTGTAAAAGCTTGTAAGCTCTGCGCAAACGAGTGTAAAGATTTAGCAGTTTGTGGAAAACCGATTTATGGGAATCTTAGTTATTATGAAGATCCTCTCCCAACTAATTGCTGCAATTCATGGTTTTGTGAAGGTAGCAAGTTGAGCGGTACAAACTTGGCAGTTTTTTACTATGGTTGTAACTTTGATTGCTTATTCTGTCAAAACTGGAGCCATAAGAATGTTAACAGAACTTTTACTCCTCTCGAAGAACTGCTAAAAGTTATTGAGAAAGATAGGATCAAGTGCATTTGCCACTTTGGTGGTTCTCCAGAACCCCAATTACCTTTTGCGTTGAGATTTAGCAGAGAAGCTCTAAAGAAAAGAAGAGATCTCATGATATGTTGGGAATGGAATGGTGCTGGAAACACTTCTTTGGCTTTAAAAGCAGCAGAATTAAGTTTTATTTCAGGTGGAACTGTTAAATTCGATTTAAAAGCTTGGAGTGAACCTCTTCATGTTCTTTTAACTGGTAGAAATAGCGAAAGGGTTAGGAAGAATTTTGAAAAAATCGCAGAAAAATTTCCCGAAGTTCTGTCTGCAACAACACTCCTTGTACCATATTATGTTGATGAGGGTGAAATCGAAGGTATTGCAAGCTTCATAGCATCTATAGAAGAGAACATACCTTATAGTCTTCTCGTATTTCATCCTGATTATCTTCTACGCGATCTTCCCATTACTCCAAGGGATCAGGTTTTCAAATGCTATAGAACTGCTAAGAAATTTTTAAAAAGAGTTAACATCGGAAATTTACACCTCTTAGGGATTTTATGAGTTTTAAAATACCATCAAAGGTATATTCTTCAGGAGTAATTGAGTCATAGCCTTTTTCTTTTAGAAAATCTGCAGTTGGTTTTCCTATTGAAATTAGAGCAATATTTTTTAGTTTTTCTATGCAATTAATATCGCAGCTCTCTAAAAAGCTCTCCGCAATCAATCTACTGGAGAAGACAATAACATCGTAGAAGCCGGAAACAACTCTTTCGAGTTCCCTTCTCTGCTCTTCACCTTTTATTTTAACAATATCATAAGCATATATCTCTCTATAATCAGCAATTTCAGCAATTTTTCTTAGAATGTCACTTCCACTGTTGCTACGTATTGCAACAACTCTTTTTCCTCTCATCAAGTCTGCAAAATCAGCAACAATTGTTTCAGAATCAAATCTTCTTGGAATGAGGACATCATGGCCTCCTTTTCTCAAGACTTCTGCAGTCTTTTCCCCTATCGCTATGACTTTCTTGAGTTTTAAACCTTTATTCACGATCATTTTCGCAGAAATTTGACTCATGACTATTGCAATGTCGTGATCTGGGATATCGAAATTCTTCTGTTCTATTTTGATAAATGCACATCCATAAGCTTCTATTCCCTCTTTTCTGAACTTTTCCAATGTCTCATCAAGAAGTTCTTTAGGACGTAAAATCAAGACTCTCATAGTCTTTCAGAAAAGGATATTTTTCTCTAACGGCTTCAACCTCAGAGAGATCTATATCACTCATCAAGATCTCCTGGTAAATTCCACCCTCAACGAGGACTTTTCCTTCCGGATCTACAAGCATAGAATTTCCCCCGTAACCAAGATCTCCTTCCACACAGTTTACACCAGCAACAAAAACTTGATTTTCGATTGCTCTTGCCTTTAAAAGGGTTTTCCAGTGTTCTATCCTTTGTTTTGGAAATTCTGCTGGGATCGCAATCAATTCAGCACCTTTTTTAACGAGTTTTCTTGCAAGTTCAGGAAACCTGATCTCATAGCAGATTAGAATGCCTATTTTTCCAACTGAGGTATCAAAAACTTCTAATCTGCCTCCAGAAGCAAAAATCTGCTTTTCTTTTGTGAGTGGAAAGAGTAAATTCTTCCTGTAAATCCCAAGAATTTCTCCTCTGTGTATGATGACTGCAGAATTGTATAGACGATCACACTTCTCCGCAACTCCAGCAATGATAAAGATTTCTTTGTCCTTTGAAAGTCTAAGAATTATATCGAGCTCTTTTTCGAGCTCTTTTACAGAAATAAGATTTTTTTCATAAAAACCGGTGTTAAAAAGTTCTGGAAGGATTACAAGATTTGCTCTAACTTGTAATGCCCTCTTTATGAGGCTAAGACCCTTCATCAAGTTCAAGTCTCTATCTGCAGATATTCTTTGTTGAGCGAGTGCTATTCTAATCTTAGAGATGCTCAATCAGCTTCCCCTCTTTGGTTATCACGAATCTATTATCTTTTCTTTCAATACAAAATCCTTGAAGAAGGACCTGGATATGATAATCTAGCTCTGATTTAGAAATTCCAAGCTTCTCTGCAATCTCATTCTCACTCAATCCGAGGCTTATGAGCTTTAGAATTTGTCTACGGATTGGATTTGAAATAGCTCGGTGATATCTTTCATGATATTCTCTACTCGACTCTATTGAATGAGAGTACTTTTTCCAGCTTGACATAAAACTGATTTCAAAGCAAATTTATTAACCTTTTCGTATTGTTTCCATGGATCTCTATGCCGATCCTTTTAGAAAGTTTCTAAAATGTGAGATTGAGGAGATCAGAGATGGCTTTGCAAGAGTTAAAGCAGTTGTAAAAGATAGTTTTCTGAACTTCTATGGCGTTGTACATGGAGCATTCATCATGGCACTGCTCGACTTTGCATTCGCTATCTCGGCAAATACAGATGCAAGAAGAGTTGCAATAAACATCTCCGTTTACTTCTACTCTCCTGCAAAATTGGGAGATGTAATATATGCGGAGTCAGAAAGAATTAAAGGAAAAAAAACTGGTTTTTACAAACTCAGAGCTTTTAAAGAAGATGAGTTGATTGCCGAAGGTTCAGCTATCGCAAAAATGTTGGAAAAAGACTAAAGAGTCAATTGCTCCAAAAGATTGCTACAAACTTTTGCAATATTTTCATTTGCTTTTTTTAAAACTTCGATTGGATTTGTACCATCCGTTCGGAGATATAACTCTGGCTCTCCAACCAGCGGATGTGGAATGTTGTATCTAACCAGTACTGTTCTTTCATCCTTTGAAAGGTAATGTTGAAGTAGATTTAAATATGTGTGGTCCTCACCCTTTACGATCAGTTTCACGTAGTCTCTTCCAATCTCTACGATTTTTATCATTACCACTCACCCTTCCCATAAGAGTCAGAAACTTTTCTTATTTCTTCTTTTCCACAACTTCGACATTTAAGTCTTCCGCTATCGAGAAAGAGCTCATTTCTGCAAGAACTGCAAAAGGCTTTCAAAACACCCATTTCTGGCTCCTTTATCGAAAGTCTAGGAGATGGATCAAGAACCCTAGCTTTTATTATGTCAAGATAATTTATAGCATTCCCTATGTTCTCTACTCTTTCACCGACGTTTGAAACATGTAAAAATCCGTGATTGGTATAACTCAAATCTCTGCTTTCCCCTTTCTTCCTAACTATTTCTACCATTGCAAAGTTACCTCTAATGTCAACAATTCTTCCAATTACGATGTCATCTTTTTTTATCTCAGGAATAGTTCTAAAGCTCGATACATTTACGACTTTATTTTTGAGTTCAAGAAAACCTGCAACAAAAGCAAAAAGTTCCCTGTTCTCCTCGTAAACTCCTTTTCCAGCTTTAAATTCCTCGATAGTACCTATTCTATCTCCCGGAAAAACAACTCTTTTTCTCAATTCTTAGCACCTCTACTGGTATTTCTTTAAATGGTCTCTCATGGAATGAATAAGTTTTTCGGAGAGGTATCATTAACTTCCAAACATGAGTAACTCTAAAACCCTTTTCATCCGCTTTTTTTCTAACAAAAATCTCACTTCCAGCAGATTGGATAGAGTAGATTTTTTCACCTATTTCAAAAGCCTTCTCGAGAAAAGATCTGTCCGCGTGTCTTTTTTTTATACCAAATGGTGGATTCATTATGACTGTACAACTCTTCTTGATTTTAAAGTCTCTCACATCGCATAATATGAAGTCAACCTTGATTCCTAGTTTCTTTGCATTCGCTTTCGCAATCTTAATTGCATCTAAATCTATATCTATCCCTATTGAAAAAGCTCCAAGAATTGCTGAAGCAATTGCAAGGATTCCAGTTCCACAGCCTAGGTCAACAACAATTTTTAGATCCTCAAATAGTTTTGCGGTTGTTACAACAAAACTTGCAAGATTTGGAGGCGTTACATATTGTTCAAGCTCAATCTTTGGATTTTTGAAACCTTCTAGACTTTCAAGGATAATTTCTATTTCTTTTTTCATAATGCGCCTATTTTTCCTGCTAACTTGGCAAGAACTTCTTTCTTTTTACCCTGAACAAACTTTATCGAGCCTACTACTAAATGTCCTCCTCCATCGACACAAGCGTCGATCTCTTTTCTGATTTCTTCCACTATTTTTGGAATATCGATACTGACTCCCTCACTTCTTATCACTGCAAAATCTGGACCAAAACCAATGGTGACAATTTTTGAATACTTTTCCTTCAATCTATCATGAATCTCTCCAGTAAGCTTTCCTGGCGGTGGAAATTCAAACTTTCTAGAGTAGTTTTCAACATCGAAAGCAGCAAGAGCTATGCCATTTGATAGAATTTGTACTTTAACACTCTCAATTCCTGCCTTGAGTTGATCTTCAATTGCTCTTTTTGCATAGCCTGAAAGTAACTCTACAAGTTTTTTCTGTCTATCTTTTCTTCCAAAACCTAAGATTTCATGCATAATCGTACTTGCTGATCTGAAACGTAGATAAAATCCCTCATATTCAATTGCAAGTACTATATCTTTTAATTCTTCTCTGCTAATCCCGCTAAGTTCTATATAACGCTCAACAATTCCACGAGATCTGTCAGCAATTACTGAAACCGCAGCAAGATGTTTGAGATCTAGATCACTTATCATCCTTGCAATTTCAACACATAGAATTCCAGAAGTTATATTGCTATCTCCTCCCACTCTATATGGATTCACATGATGAAGAAGATACTTGTCAACTTCTTCGTTTGGATAATGATGGTCTATCGTTATCACATCCGCTCCAAATAGAAGAAATTGCTGTATAGCTGGCAAATCTTCTTTTCCCGAACCATTGTCGATGAGGAGAACAAGAGGTATCTTGTCTCCAAATCTTTCCGCATCCTCTAAACTTTCATCTAGATCTCTTACAAGATCTTCGAGTTCATAAAATGGTGCTCTCGAAACTCTTCTCTTCACGAGATAATACATTGCCTCACTATCTTTATGAAGTCTTTTCACAAGGCTTTGAAGAGCTAATTCAATAGCTATTCCACCACAACTACCGTCTGCATCCCAGTGATGTCTTATGATCACAGGTCTCGATTTGTAAATAGCCCTTTTCAATTCTTTTGCAACTAGAAGCATTTCCTGCTTCAACTTTTCTAGAATCTCGCTATCGATGAGAAAACCATTGAAATCTGGTTCACAGGCTTTTTCGATTTCCATTTCAATTTTCTTTCTTATCTCATAAGCATCTTCGCCTAGAAGTTTTTCAATTTCAAGTACATCGATTCCATTTCTTCTAAGTGTTCCTATTATCTCCACAACATCGTCTAAGTTCACATCTATGTCTTCAAAAACAGTACAATTTATACTCGAACTTCCGTCTGTAAGTGTGATAATCTTTGCAATTGCAGTCTCTTTCATATGAGTTACCAATCCACGGATCTTTACAGTTTTACCAAGAATTTTTGGAAGAAGAGCTATTTTTGTGACTTCGATGTCTTTTGAAAGTTCAATAATTGAGTAGTTTTCAATTTCTGCAATTGACAAGTCAATTTCTCCATTCAAGCCTATGTTTGTTACCTTAACCACGACCTCTTCTCCCTCTACTAATCCAGATTGCTTTCTCATTAAACCTTTAAGTCTTCTGTTTAAGTTCACAAAAGTTCCTATATCTGTAACTGAAGAAACAACTCCTAAGTAAAGTCTACCAATTCTGAGTTCCTCAATTCCACAGCTGTTTCGAAGTTTAAAAACATGAGGTTTCTTTTTGCATTCAATACATAGTTCTTGATTTGTTTCTTTTCCACATATTTGGCATTTTTTTATTTTTCCGGTTCCATTGCAGTTTTTACAAATCTCTACAATCTTCAGTCTACCTTTTCCATTGCAGACTCCACAGATTCCTTTCATGAAAAGTTTTATCTGATCCTCGTTTAGGTTTACGATTTTTGGATCGAAACTCTTGGCTTTCCCTGTGCCACTACAAGTTTCACATAGTTTTTCAGTTTCAAAGGTTCCCTTTCCTGTGCACCTTTGACAGATCATGATGAGAGTTTATGCTAGGTTAATAACCATTTTACGAAATTAAAATATCTGTAAAAAAAGCTTTAAAATTTAAAAAATACTGATAAATCATTTTTTGATCAAATCCATTCCGGAATTCTCTGTTTTGCTATGAGATCTCCAAAACTCTCCTTTTCTCTTATTACTACTGCTTTTTCTCCGTTAACGAGGATCTCTGCACATCTTGGTCTACCGTTGTATTGACTACTCATCACAAATCCATAAGCCCCAGTATCGAGAATAGCTATGATGTCTCCCTTTTCTGTCTTCGGAAGCTTTCTATCTTTTGCAATAATGTCTCCACTTTCACAGATCGGACCAACGATTGTATAGATTTCATCTTCACCTTCTTTGTCCGCTACAAGAACACGATGATAAGCTCCATACATCACTGGTCGAATGAGAATGTTAAAACCCGCATCAACAGCTACAAAATTTTTATACCCTTTCTTTACAGCATTGACTCTTGTTAACAGAATCGTTGAATTTCCAACTATGCTCCTCCCCGGTTCGAGCCATAATTTTGGTTTCGAACTCAAATTCGATTTTATTTTTTCAAAAACTGGAATGACTGCATTTGCAAGGTCTCTAGGAGTTGGTGCCCCTTTTCCTTCGTAATCTATCCCAAGTCCTCCACCAATGTCAATGAAATCAAACTTCACTCCAATTTTCTCAAGCTCAAAGAAAAGTTTTTCAAGCTTTTCCATTGCCTCTACGAATGGTGATGTTTCAAGGATCTGACTACCTATATGGAAATGGAGACCGACTGGTTTAACATTCTCAAGACTTAATGCAAGTTCATATGCTCTTACAGCATCTTCCATCGGAATTCCAAATTTCGACTCTCTTAACCCAGTAGCAATCTTTGGATGTGTCTTTGGATCTATTTCTGGGTTAACTCTGAATGCAATCTCAATTTCCTCTCCAAAATTTCCTGCAATCTCGTTTATTGTTCTAAGTTCATCAGTACTATCAACGCTGAACTTAACTTTGGCAAGAATGCCCATTTCTATCTCTTCTTCGCTTTTCGAATTTCCATTGAATAGGATTTTATCTCTACTGAAACCTGCCAACAAAGCCATGTATAGCTCCCCAGCACTAAAGACGTCAGCTCCAAAACCTTGCTTTGATATTATCTTCATTATTGCAAGGTTGTTGTTAGCTTTCACAGCATAAAGAATTTCGGAATTTGGAAAAGCATCTTTGTAAGCCAGAACATTCTTTTCAAGCTGTCTTTTAGATGTTACGTAAATTGGCGTTCCAAATCTCTGTGCTAAATAGATAGTTGAAACATCTTCTATGAAAAGAATACCATTTCTTCTTGATAGCATAAATTTTTAAGATAGTTCTACCCTGAGCTTTTCAGGATCGTAACTCCACTCTTCAGGAAAGTAACCTTTTTCTTTGTAATAGTTTGATAACCTCCATATCTTCGCCTCTATGAGTTGTAAACCTCTTCTGTTATGTAGATCTTTTTTGTGAACTTCAAGATGCTTTCGCAGTTTTAAAGCCTTCTTTATAAGAGCTTTGAGATCCTCAGGATACCTTGGTTTTATACCATTTTCCAGGAGAATATCTACGAGTTTTTTTCCAGTAACTTGCCTAACTGAAGGAATTCCAAACTTATCTCTCAGAATCATACCAATCTCAGATGGTTCGTATCCCTCGTTGTATAGTTCGATTACTTTTTTTTCAACTTCCTCGGCACTCATCTCCACCCACTCAGGTGGGATGTTTGTATAAACCTTCTTTGATTCCGATCTATCATCTCTTTTGTTTTTTTGAATTCTTGCCATTCTGAACACCTCTCTAAACCTAAAAATTTTTACGAGATTTAAAGATTGCGGAGCTTCATCAGAGGATAGTTTAATTCTTCATCCCATTCGAGTACTGCTTCAACTCTCTCCCCCTCAAAATCAACAATGACCCTAGCTCTCAAAATATCAGGCGAAAGAGAAGTGTAACCAAATTTGGAAGTTCTCAATTTTTGCCTTTCAATTTTGACTTCTGCTTCGATCACATAAGGTTGAAGTCTTAGACAGCTTTCCATGGCTTTTTCAAGTATTTCAACGTTTTTTTCTGATACTGGAACACCTACAAACTGATGAAAAAGCGCTCCAAGCTTTATACCCGCCTCAAATGCTGCAACAGCTTTTCGCATGTTTTCACCCCTGGATAAATTATATAGATGAGCGAAAGTGCTATTAGAACATAGCAGATTTCAACGAACAAAATTGCAAGGAGAAGAAGAAGTCCTAAAGGAATTAGGGGGACACCTTCGATTCTTCTATACTCTAAATCGCTGATCATGAGAACTGAGAAAAACAATACACAAATTGCTAATACCTCAAAACTCATTCCTATTCTGACAAGAGAGGTCAAAAAAATTGCATTTATGGAAGTAGGAACTCCAAGGAAATTTCTTGAATTCAAAACGTTGAATCTCGCGAGTCTAAGGATTGAAAAAGCTAGTAAAATAGACGAAAAGACAAATAATTTTTCATCTTTTAAAAAAATAATGAAAGCTGGATATAGAGAGAAAGATACTGTATCTGCAAGAGAGTCAAGTTCTTTTCCAAGTTTACTTTTTTCCGTTTTTGATGCTACCCATCCATCAAGTCCATCAGCGATGAGAGAAAGATAAAAAAATTTAAAACTTTTTTCAAAATCATAAACTGCATGAGCTAAAGCTGAAAAGCCCAATAGAGCATTTAAAACACTCAGAGAATCTGCCAGACTAACTTCTTTGAAGATCTTCATCTTTTACAGCCACCGTCTCTCCAGCCTTTACTTTTTCTCCAACTCTTCTTATAAACTTATAACCTGTAGGCAATTCAAGAATGACACGAGAGCCGAATCTTATTAGCCCAATTCTTTGCCCCTTTTCAACATCCTCTCCTTCCCTTACGTAACAAACGATTCTCCTTGCAAAAATTCCTGCTATTTGTATAACTTTGTAAATTCCATCTCCAGCTCTTATCGTTATTTCGTTCATTCTGACATTTTTCCCCCTTCTATATGCTGGGATCAACTTCCCATCACGAAATTCGATGCTCAAAATTTTTCCCTTGACGGGGGATCTGTTGATGTGACAATCGAAAGGAGACATAAAGATCTCGAGTTGATTACAACCTACATAATCAATTCTACCATCTGCTGGCGAAATAACTCCATCACCAATTTTTCTCTCCGGATCTCGGAAAAAGTAAGCTGTAAAGACTAAAAATAGGATTAAAATTATTGATAGTAGATAGTAAAGAAATAAAAAAATAACCGAGAGGATCAAAATTATTGCAAGAGGTTTTGAAGCACTCTTCTCAATCAATTCTAACACCCTTAAGGATCTCGTTTTTCAGGGAATAAATGAGTTCCGCAAGTTCAGGTAGTACTCGAAAGACTACATAAGTTATGATTATTAAAGCAAATGTTGCCAAAATTTTAGAAATCAAGTTATGAGCTATGTAAAAGCTATTTTCTCCAAACCATGAGTAAGAAAAGCTTAAAAGAACGAATAGATTTCTTAGAAGGTTTAAAAAGTATATTACTGGAACCGAAATAAGAAATGCCTTGATTTTTCTCGAGGACTCAGCCTTTATACCAAGAGTTGCTCCAGTAAAAAGAGAGATACTCTCGATAGCTGTGCATGGTAGTATTATCTCAACATAACTCTCGTTAAGTTCAAGAACTCTTCCTTCGACGATTATTGGAAATCCCAAAACATTTCCGAGCTGTGAAGATAAATATGCAGTTTTTTCAATTATAAAAGTATTAAGAAATTCGAAAAATACAAATGGAAAGTAAATAGCACAAGATAATACCGAGAATGAAGTAACTTCAACCATCACTCTCGATCTTGAAGAAATAACAGATTTTGATAAAATAAGAAAAAACAATCCACTAATCAAAAAAAGAATTGAATTATAGTAGTCAGCAGAATTTAGAAATTCAAAGCCCTTGATTAGAGATGCTGTTGCAAAAATTACCCATCCAAGAGCTCCGAGAACTCTATTGTACTTTAAAACGTAGAAAATCATGGGGACCAAAGCTGTGGATGCAATGATTTCTGGTAACATTGCGAAAAATTTTTGCAAAGACGACTTTTAAGCTTTGCCAAAAATTTTAAAAATCCGTCCTACAACTATTTAAGATTGAGATGGAAGACGTTAAACTCGTCGAACTCCTGTTAACAGCTGAGATATTCAACAGATATGAAAATCTAAATGAAAGCGATATCCCAAGAGAAATAAGAAAAGTTCTATACACTAGAGGTAGTCTCAAAAGGCCAATTATCATCAAAGAAGACGTTGCAATTAAATATGCTGGAAAATCATGCCCCTTACCTTTCATCGATTGCAACCCTCTGACTAAACAGCTAAAAATAACTTCCTTCGAGATTGCAATAAAATGGTTCGCTTCAAAAGGCATAGAGCTGATAAAAAGAAATCCTGTTCTTGCTTTTTATTACGAAAACTTAGACTCACTAAACATCTCATATGAGATTGCAAAGAAGAACAATCTACCAGTCCACGGAGATCGAGAATGGCTTTTGCAACTAATTTCAGATCTTGAAAAGAACGAAGAAATGAAAGAAATGCTTAATCTAGTCAGGATTTTTTCTCCTGAGGACATAAACATTGATTTTGATTCAATTGCACTGAATGATGAACAGATCGAAGAGATAAAGAAGATGGAAATTGCTTTGAGAGAGACTGAATTCCTAAGAAAAGTAGGATTAACTGATATTGGAAAATTGCTATTCGTAGGACCTCCAGGAACTGGAAAAACAACAACCGCCAGAGCACTCTCCAAGAGATTCTACTTACCCCTTCTTGAAGTTAGACTTTCAATGGTTACAAGCCAATACCTTGGAGAGACATCAAAAAACATTGAAAAGATCTTTGAACTTGCGAAAAAGATGAGCCCTTGCATTCTTTTTATAGATGAATTCGATTACGTCGCAAAGATGAGGACTAGCGATGAGCATGCAGCAATTAAAAGAGCTGTAAATACACTTCTAAAGGCGATAGACGATATTAATCTCGTCAACGACAGAGTTCTACTCATCGCAGCAACGAATCATCCTTCAATTCTTGATCCAGCTGTCTGGCGAAGGTTTGACAAAGTTCTTGAGTTTCCTGAACCAGAAGAAAAGATAAGAAGAGTGATTTTTGAGATATTTCTTCGGAAGATAGAGGGTGAATTTGAAATCGAAGAGCTTGTAAAAGAGAGTAAGGGCTTTACAGGAGCAGATATAAAACTTGTTGTCAGAGAAGCTATACTTAAAGCTTTGCTTGATGGAAGAAAAAGAGTTTATCAAAGTGATCTATTGAATGCCATAACCGAAATAAAGGAAAGATTCAAGATGAGATATGATGGTTAAATTGCTCGGAACAGGTGACTCTCCAGGGACCCCTATTCTAAACTGCCACTGTACAACATGTGAAGATGCGAGGAAGAGGGGATGGGAGAGAAGAAGATTCTCAATTATGATAAAAAACGAAGAAAAAGTTGTTTTGATAGATACTTCTCCAGACCTACGTAGACAACTTCTTGATAGCGGAATTGAAAAGATAGACGCTGGAATATGGACACATCCACATTTCGATCACTTTAGCGGGTTTGGAGAGTTTTACAGAGTTCAAGGCAACGTTGAGGTTTACACAACTTCATCAATTCACGACAACATCGGCAAATTCATGCAATTTCTCAATTACAGACAAAAAGAGGTTGAGATTTTTCAGAATTTTTCTATTTCCAACATAGAATTCACTCTTTTTCCAGTAAATCATCCACCAGTTGACGCTGTTGGGGTTAAAGTTGAATGGAATGGTTTCAAGATTGTTATAACTGGGGATACAAATATGGAAATAGATGAGAGAAGCTTAGTTGAGATGGAGAATGCAGACTTAATGATCATAAATGCAATAGCACCAACTGGAAAGTTCAAGAAGCATATGAATGCAAAGGAGGCGATGAGTTTAGGTGAAAAATTAAGTGCAAAGAAAGTGATTTTATCCCATCTTGGCCATTTCTATCCACCACATAGGATAGCAATGAAAATATTTCCTGTTGGAGAGGATAACCAAACTTTCTATTTTGGTGAGGGGAAACTTGATGAATTCCTTGGGGATTGATGTTGGAGGAGCAAATTTAAAAGTTGCTGGAGAAGGAAAAATGGATATAATTTATTTTCCAATGTGGAAAATGGCTGAAAAACTAAAAGAGAAGCTTTATGAGATTTCAAGAGATTATGGGGCTGAAAAAGCTGGAGTTGTGATGACTGCAGAACTCGCTGATGTGTTTAGAAATAAGATAGAAGGAATAAAATTTATTGCAAAAAAGTGTATGGAGGTTTTTAAAGAGGTATACTTTCTGGATGTACACGGAAATATCACTAAAGAAATAATAGATCCCAGAGAATTCTCAGCAAGTAATTGGATAGCTTCAATTTCTTTTTTACTTTCAGAAGGCTATAAAAACTTTTTATTCGTAGATATTGGCTCAACTACAGTAGATCTGATCCCAGTAAGGGAAAAAATACTTTCAGCCTTAACAGATTTTGAAAGATTGAAAAGAAGAGAACTAATATATTTTGGAATTCTGAGGACTCCAGTTTTTTACGTTCTGAAAAGTTTTGAAAAAGCTAGACTTTGCCCAGAATACTTTGCAATAATGGCTGATATTTTTAGAATAGTTGGAGACATAGAAGAAGAAGATTACAACTGCGAAACGCCTGATGGAAAAGGGAAAAGCGTTGAAGATTGTATGAGAAGAGTTGCAAGAACTGTTTGCTGCGATCTAGAGGAACTTAGCGAAGATAAAGTTAAAAAATTAGCTTTTGAAGCTAAAAAATCAATGATAAAGACACTTTCAAGAGAGATAAGCAATAAAATTAATAAATATGAACTTAAAACAGTTTTAGCTTGTGGAATTGGCGAGTTTCTCCTTGAAGAGAGTTTTTATTGCTTAAGACTCTCTAAGATCTATGGTAAAGCTTCAAAACTCTTTCCAGCTTTTGCAATGTTCAAGCTCGTTGAGAAGCTTTGAATAGTAAAGAATTTCACAGGAATGTTCGACGTAACATGCTCTGTTAAACGCATCTCTGAGATTTTTTCCTCCTGAGTATATTCCATGTCCTCTTGCAACAGCTACTCCTGAATCTCTAACAAATTCTGCTACCTTATCTGCATAATCCTCACTTCCAAACTCTTCTTTTACTACAGGAATTTTCCTAAAATAAATTCTTCCTTCTAAGTCCAGAGGAAATATTTCGTCTTCCTTTAAACTCAAAACCACGTTGAAAATACCATGGCAGTGAACTACAGCATTGAAATCAGTATATGCATATATCTTTGCATGTACATTTTTATCTCGCGAGGCTGAAGAATCCTCGATCGAAACAAAATCTGAAATGTCCAATGAATCAAGATTTGCTCCTGACTTAGTTATCAATATTTTATCACCCTCTTTAAAACTTATATTTCCACTTGCCCCGTCGATGAGTTTTGTGTAAAATAGTAACTTTCCAATTTCAATTGCTTCTCTCTTCATGACTTCAAATCAACGAAATCTTTAAAAACCTTTTTTCTAAATTTATCTTAGTGCCCAAGAGGGCTATTTTGGGTGAAGATATGGAGGGAAAGATCTATAAGGGGACAACTACGGTTGGCTTGGTGTGTAAAGATGGCGTAGTTATGGCTACTGAGAAAAGAGCGACAATGGGAAGTTTCATAGCAAGCAGAACTGCCAAGAAAATCTATCAAGTAGGAGATAGAATAGCGATGACTACTGCTGGAAGTGTTGGAGATGCTCAGTTTCTTGCAAGGTTGATAAGAGTTGAAGCAAACCTTTATGAAATAAGAAGAGAAAAGAAACCTTCGATTAGAGCAATTGCAACGCTCACATCTAACTTGCTGAACTCCTATCGTTTCTACCCATACATCGTCCAACTTTTAATAGGAGGAATAGATGAAGAGGGGTCCAAGATATTTTCTATTGATCCAATCGGTGGTGCAATCGAAGAAAAAGATATCGTCGCTACGGGAAGTGGAAGTTTGACTGCATATGGAGTTCTTGAAGATAGATTTTCTCCTATAATAAGTGTCAAGGAGGCTTTAGAGCTAGCAGTTAGAGCTATATTCTCAGCGATGAAGCGTGACTCCTCATCGGGTGATGGAATAGATGCTGTTAGAATTACGGAAGAGGAGTATTACCAGTTAAAACCGGAAGAATTGGATGCAATAGTTTCTAAGTTCAAGAAGTAGGATGGAAACCGATGAAATAAAGAGAAAAGTTAAGGATCTCGTTCCAAAGAATATAAGAATTAAAAACGTAGAATTTGAAGGACCACTTTTGGTTGTCTACATCGAAAATCCACAAGAACTGGTGGAAGTGGATATAGTAAAGAAGTTAGCAAAAGAACTCAGAAAACGAATTGTAATTCGTCCAGATCCGAAAATTCTAAAACCCAAAGCCGATGCAAAAGAGTTAATAATGAAAATAGTTCCAGAAGATGCAAAGATTTCGAACATCGAGTTCGATGAGGAGAACGGAGAAGTTGTAATAGAAGCTGAGAAACCCGGAATTGTAATAGGGAGACAGGGAATAACTTTTAGAGAAATAATGAAAGAAGTTGGTTGGAGTCCACGTGTGACTAGGACTCCTCCTCTCAGGTCGAAGATAATCGAAAACATAAGAGACTACCTAACGAGCGTCAAAGATGAGAGACAGAGTGTGCTGAGAAAAATTGGAGAGAGGATACATCGAAAGGTTCTACTCAACGGAAATTGGGTAAGAGTGACGTTTCTTGGTGGCTGTAGGGAAGTTGGTAGAAGCTGTTACTTGTTACAAACAAGACATAGTAAAGTATTGATAGATTGTGGAATAAATGTTAGTAACATTTCTGAAACACCATATCTTTATCTACCAGAAGTCCAACCATTAGATTCACTCGATGCTGTTGTAATAACACATGCACATCTCGACCACTGCGGTCTTGTGCCTCTGCTTTACAAGTTTAACTATAAAGGACCAATTTATGTAACTCCTCCCACAAGAGATCTAATGGTTCTACTTCAGCTAGACTTCATAGAAGTTGCTGGTAGAGAAAAAGAAGCAATTTACACTTCAGCAATGGTTAGAGAAGCTCTAAAACACACAATAACTTTGAACTATGGAGAAGTTACAGACATAAGTCCGGATTTGAGACTAACTTTTTACAATGCCGGCCATATTCTTGGTTCAGCAATTGCACATTTCCATGTAGGCGAAGGACTTTACAACATAGCCTTTACAGGAGATTTCAAATTTGAAAAAACTAGACTTTTCGATAAAACAACCACGAGTTTTCCCAGACTCGAAGCACTGATAATGGAAGCCACCTACGGTGGTGCAGAGGACTTTCAACCATCGAGAGCTGAGGCTGAACAGAAGTTGATAGAGATAATAAACGAGACAATCGAAAAGGGGGGAAGAGTTCTAATCCCAACATTTGCAGTTGGAAGAAGTCAAGAAGTCATGATCGTTCTTGAAGAGGCAATAAGAGAAAATAAGCTTAAAGAAGTGCCGATATACATCGATGGGATGATCTATGAAGCTACTGCAATTCACACCGCTTATCCTGAATATCTAAATGCCAATCTTAGAGACTTAATATTTTACGATGGAATAAATCCCTTTATAAGTGAGAGCTTCATACGTGTTGATTCAGTTGATAAGAGAGAGAGCATCATAAACGATTCATCTCCTTCTGTGATAATATCTCCTTCTGGAATGCTCAATGGAGGACCAGTAATGGAATATTTTAGAAATCTCGCTGGAGATGAGAAAAACATGATAATATTTGTTGGTTATCAGGCCGAGGGGACTTTGGGAAGAAAAGTGCAAAAAGGATGGAAAGAAATACCTTTCTCAGTTGATGGCAGAAGAGAAGTAGTTGAAATAAAGATGCGAGTTGAAACTGTAGATGGTTTTTCAGGACATTCAGATAGAAGACAGCTACTTAACTACGTTAAGTTCTTGAATTCAAAGCCATCGAAGATAGTAACAGTTCACGGTGATGAAACTAAATGTGTTGAACTTGCATCCGGTATTTACAAAACTTACAAGATTGAAACAAGAGCACCACTTAACATGGAAACGATTCGATTTCTTTGAATTCATAAATTTTATTTTAATATATATAAGGTGGATATGGTGGATATGGTGGTTCTATCGTAGGTACTGGAATAATCATACAACCACTGAATTCTGCAAATACATACTTATCTGAATCCATATGTAGTTTGCAAGTAGATGAGCCGCTACAATCTCCGCTCCAAGATATGAAGTTACCAGGAGGATGAGCCGTTAGTTTTACATCTGTTCCTAGTGGGTATGTGTAAGTACAGGTATTGATCATAAAGCGCCCTCCTGCAGGGCAGTTGTGATCTGGAGGATCGACATTAACGTACCAGGTAGATTGTCTACCACAAACTTGCAGAGTTAATTTTGTGGTAACTGGGTTTACTCTTACCATCACAGAAGTCTCGTTGTTTGCTTCATTGCTTTCATAAATTTCCGCACCTGAATCTGCAACAACGGTTATTATATATTCTCCTGCCTCTTTTGGGGTCCATTTGATGCTTGCAACAGTGTTGGATTCGGCATCGAGACGATCGATTCTAACTTCCCCTATTCGGCTATTGTTCGCATAGAAGCTAACAGTAAAAGCTCCTGCGTTAGCATTTCCAATATTTTCAATCTTTGCATTGATATTCACCTGATTTCCAACCACTGGTGAAGCTGGATCTATCGTGATTTTTTTAACCGTAAGATCCGGAAGTTTTATTATAGCCTGATTTATATTAATTTGTAATATTTTAACACAGTTTGCAACTATTCCGATGAGTGCAGCGGTTCCATTACCAATTGCAGTAACACTCGCAGTGGCATTTCCATAAATGTTGGTGTATTTCGTTTTTTCAGATACAGAAATTATACTCGAATTTCTTGCAAAGTTTACGAGGATATCTTGAACATTTGAAGAATGATACCTAACATTTAACGTGAAATTCTTGCTACATGGGAAGAAATTACAAGACCAAAAATCGTTCTCGATCGGTTCTTCTGTGCTTGCGTTGAACCATTGTAAACTAAAAGGACAAATATCACTACCATCAGTAGGTTTTTCAGTAACTGTAATGTTAAAGAGTTGCCAACAAAATCCAGAGCATTCAATATTATTTGACAACGTAAAGTTAACTTTCCAGTTTCCTGTTCTCGATGCATGGAAAGTGTACCATATCTCGCCAAAATCGTCGCTGAAAAGAGTATAAGTTTTATCCAAAATATTATCGTAGACCAGAACTGTAATCCCTTCAATACTTCTGTTCGAATCGTCTAAAACCTTTACACCAAGCTGTAATGTCGAATTTCTAAAGACATAATAACTCTTCTCTGTGATGTTGATAATTTTTAAATTTCTAACAGTTTGACTTTCAGAGATCTCCCCTGGACTCAAAATGTAAGCCTCAAAAACAGTTATCTCGAGTGTGATGTTATCAACATCTAAAGTTATATTTTTTTTATCTCTCACAACATTTCCATAAATCCCAGAGAGAGTTTTATTCCAGAATTCGGCTGTATTTTCATCAAAGCATTCAAATGTAATTTTTCCGCTGAAGATGTTCTTACCTCCAACAGAAATTGGTATAAAGATCAAATTCGCATTCTCAGTAGTTGCAAAAATGTTGAATTTAGCCTTTATGATGTGAAGTGATATTAAACTTTTCATGAAAGAGCTTTGTTTTGATTCAGCTAAAAAAACATTATTTTCAATTCTTAAAACTGCTGAATGTTCGTAAACGAGCTTTGAACGTTCAGAATAAAAGTAGTTCGGTTCAAAAACGATGGCTGAAGTATAGTTGTCAAACTCAAGTGGTAGAATCTGACTACCAACAATGGTAAATCCTTTGATTCTAACATTCAAATTTTTAGCTGAAATGATTGAAGATGTTTTGGAAGGAGAAAAGAGAATATAATAATTTGGATATTCTACTCCAGCTTTTAAAACAATCTTCGCTGGATTCCCAGTTGAAGCGGAGATAGATAAAACCTCGTCGATATCAGCAATCTCGTATTTAAGTTCACTGAAATGTTTTGCTTCGACAGCTTTGTTCCACTGTGGTAAAGCTGTTGATTGTATAATGCCAATTAATCCCATCATTATAGCCATCAATAGAATGAAACCAATCAAAGGTGAAACGGCTTTGTTGCTCACGATAATTATTGTGTAATAATGATTTTTAAAGTTTTTGATCAAAGTTTTAACTACTAAGATCAAAGAACTTACAAAACAGTAATAAAAAATCTTTTAAACTCTTTTGTCAAAATAAATTTATGAAAGCAAGGAAAAAGATTATTCTGATCACTATTCCTCTTGTACTCACATTTTTTATATCCATGAGCTACTTGGTATTTTCGATCGAAATGAAATCAGTTGTTCTTAATTCAAAAGCCTATGCAGAGGAGAAAAGTAAAGCTTTCAAGATGATGATCAATATCGAGTTACAGAATCTAGAAGAACTTTGTAAAGACTGGGCTTTCTGGGATGATACCTACGAGTTCATAGAGAACAGAAATAAGAATTACATTGCTTCCAACCTTGTCGAGAGTACATTCAGAGATGCTAGAATAAATCTTATTATTTTTCTAAATAAAAATGATGAAATAGTATATTCAAAGTTCTACAACGAGAGATGGGAAGAGAAAGAGATCGACGAGATCTTTCTGAAACGCGAATTTATGAAAAAAACAGGTTTCATGAAATTTGGACAACACTTGATTCTCATATCTTCAAAACCGATTCTAAAAAGCGATCTAAGTGGAGAAGAGAGAGGTCATCTTCTAATGGGAAGAATTTTGGATGATGAGTGGTTTTTCAAAATTTCAGAAGCTTTAAATGTCAAAATCCAACTTAAAGACGTTAAAGAAGTTTATAATGAGAAAATAGTAGCAAGAACGGAAGTTGAAGACATATTAGGAGAAAAGTTAGTTTTTGCACTCGAATTCACAAATCCAAACTACATTGATCATATCCGTGATATTTTTCTCTACATCTTCTCTTTTTTAATTCTCGTACTATTCTTTTACTCAACAACTATTTTTTTGATAGACAGAGAACTGATTTCTAAGATTTCTAGGCTTGAAATGTTTGTATCTAAAGCCAAAGCTGGAGACAGAGTTGAAGTTACAGGGGTAGATGAAATCAATGAGCTGACAAGTGGCATCAATCGAATGCTCTCTCGAATAGAAAAGAAAGAAAGGGAGACCAACTTTCTTCTAAAAATTCTAAAACACGATCTCATGAACGTCCTAGCATCTCTAAGCGGGTATCTAGAAATCATGAAGCTTGAAGGAAAACTTAATAATCTTGAAAAGGCTGAAAAGCAGATTGATAGGGGTGTAACCCTCATAAAAGCAGTGGAAAAGCTTGAGACAGAAGAAATAATGAGAATCCGAATTGGAGAAGTTGTAGAAAAATTGCGAGAGATTTTCCCAATAGATATCGAACTGAGAGGAGATGCGACAATCCTTGCTGACGAGGGTATTTACGTCATCTTCAGCAATCTGATCGATAACTCGATAAAACATGGAAATGCTAGCAAGATCTTTTTGGAGATTGAAAAAGACAAAGAAGTCTTTGTGAGATTTCGAGATAACGGAAAAGGTTTCTCGAAGACTGCAATGGAAAGAGCTTTCAAGGATATATACATCGAGGGAAGTACTGGGCTTGGGCTTTTAATAGTGAAAAAGCTAGTTGAAAAATACAATGGTACTGTGCAGATTTTAGATGAAAACACAATATTTATGAGATTCCCTAATCCTTATGCAAGCTCATAGCCGTTGAGAGCAATATCAGAGTTCCACCCAAAATTTGCTTTTCGTTGAGAACCTCACCAAAGTATATATATCCAACGATGACTGCAAACATAGGTTCAACTAGAGCGATTAGTGGAGCTTTCTGCAATTTCACGTGTTTCATTCCATAAGCAAAGAGCATGAATGGAATTGCAGTCGGGATCAGACCAAGTCCAACTGCCCAAAAAAGTGAAAATTCTACACTTTTTAGCAAAAAATATGGAAGAAGAATAGAAGAACCCAAAAAGACGTTGAAAAAACTTATCTGGAACGCACTATGAAATTCTCTTGCTTTTTTTGAAAGAGTAAAGACAAGTGAATAAGTTATTCCTGAAACAACTCCAAAGATTATCCCAAGATTTGGTTCAACATACGGGGAGAGCATGAGGTAAAGACCTATGAAACCAAGCGGTAAAGCTATCATCGTCGTTCTTTCAATTTTTTCACCACTTATATAAGCTATTATGGTTACATATATAGGAGCCATGTAGAGCAAAAGAGCTGAGATTCCAACTTCGATCTGCTGAATTGCAGAAATATAGGAAAAGATCGTTATAAGATTTAAAAGAGCAAGCATAAACAATATCTTACTGAAAGCAAATTTCTCCTTTCTTAAAAATGCGAAGATGAATAAAAAAAGAGTGGCAAAGAAGAGACGGAGAAAGGTTACAGCTAGAGCATCTTCACCAGTATTTCTAACAAAGATGGAGACACTACTCATCAAAATAGCAGAGAAAAAAATCGCTAATTCTCCGCGCATTCAGGTATCTGGCAGTTTACTACTTAGAAACTCTTCATAGGCCTTGAGATCAAAGTAACCATGTCCGCTGAGATTAAAGAGGATAACTTTCTCTTCGTTTGTCTTTTTCGCTTCAAGTGCTTTGTCTATCACAATCCTGATAGCATGAGCACTCTCGGGTGCAGGGAGAATACCCTCAGATCTTGCAAATAAAACTCCAGCTTCGAAAACTGGTCTCTGACTAACTGCAATAGGCTTTATTATTCCATGTTTCACGAGCAGACAAAGTGAGGGAGCATCACCATGATAGCGAAGACCCCCAGCGTGAATTGGTGGAGGAATGAAGTCGTGCCCAAGAGTATACATTAAAAGCAATGGTGTAAGCCCAGCAGTGTCGCCAAAATCGTAGCGATATTCTCCTGCTGTTAAGGTTGGACAGGCTTTCGGCTCTACTGCTATCAATTCTATTTCACCCTTCATAGCATCTTTGACAAAGGGGTAGCTGAAACCTGCAAAGTTGCTCCCTCCTCCAACACAACCTATCATTATATCAGGTTTCAAATCGAGGAGTTCGAGTTGCTTTTTAACTTCCAGTCCAATTATCGTTTGATGTAATAGAACATGGTTTAAAACACTTCCAAGACTATACTTTGTATTTTCACTCTTTACAGCAGTTTCAACTGCTTCACTAATCGCAATTCCAAGGCTTCCCGGACAATTAGGATCTTTTTCAAGAATTTTTCTACCACTCTCAGTGAGTTTACTTGGGGAAGGGATTACCTCTGCATTCCAAGTTTCCATTAGGATTCTACGATATGGTTTTTGTTCATAGCTCGCTCTCACCATATAGACCCTACATTTAAGATCGAAGAGGTTCGTAGCAAAAGCTAAAGCAGATCCCCATTGACCTGCACCTGTCTCTGTAGTGAGCATTTCAACTCCTTCTTTCATATTGTAGTAAGCCTGAGCAATGGCTGTGTTTGGTTTATGGCTTCCAGGTGGACTAACACCTTCATATTTATAGTAGATCTTAGCAGGAGTTCTCAAAGTTCTCTCAAGCCTTTCAGCCCTTATAAATGGTGTTGGACGATAGATTCGATAGACTTCGAGAATTTCTTCAGGTATACTTATCCACCTCTCCTCACTCATTTCCTGTGCGATTAGTGCTTTAGGAAAAACAGCTTCGAGTTCCTGGGGTTTTATTGGTTCCATCGTAGCAGGATTGAGGGGTGGAGCAAGTTTTTCTGGTAGATCGGGTATCACGTTATACCAGCGCTTTGGTAAATACTCGACATCTAGAAAGTATTTGCTCATGTATAAAGAGACTTAACTTGTTATATAAGTTTTTTCTTTTTAAACATGCTTATTTTCCACATCAGAAAAAAACCGCGAAACTTTAATATTTACTAGGATTATTTATATATGATGGGCAATGCTAGAGACTCGTGCATTGAAAAATCTGTAAAATTTGTGAGAAGGGGGGGGTGAGAACTTGAAAAAGTTTTCTGAAGTCATTTATAGCCCAGAAGTTGAAGACAAGCTTGTAATCTCAAAAAGAGAGAACCATACACCAAGAATTGAGGCTCCAAAAGAGGTGAAATCTGGAGAAGCTTTTCCAGTCAAAGTCTACATCCAAGGACATCCAAACACAGTTCAGCATTCTTTCAGATGGATAGAACTATATTTCTATGAAATGGGAAGGGATTTCAATCCAATTTTCATTGCAAGAGCTGAACTAACACCAGAGATTTCTGAACAAGAAGCAACTTTTAGAGTAAAACTGAATAAGAGTGGAATTATCTACGCTTTCGCCTATTGCAACCTTCATGGTGTTTGGGAAAACAGGACCGAGATAAAAGTCATATAATTTTATCATTTTCCGTTTTTTTAACATTTCACTTCAGATTCTATATCTTTTGTAGAGAGAAAACTCCCCTATCTAAAGATTTATGCCGAAGAAGTTAAATTCGCTGTTGTATAATTAACCTGTGGAAAAACTTGAGAAACTCGTCGAAAGAGGAGAAGGAGAAAACGTTGAGTTTAAGGAGTATTTGACTCTACACCACCTTAAAGAGAGTAGGTTCAGACAACTCGCCTGCCAAATGAATCACCGAGTAATAATGGGAAAGGGAAAAGCTTATTATGTCATTGGAGTATCAGACTCTGGAGTTGTAAAGGGACTAGATGAGAAAAGATTCTCTGAAACTTTAGAAATTCTAAAAAGAATTTCAAAAGAGATAGAAGCAGAAATCACGAGTGTTGAGAAGTACATCGTTAATGATGGCTTTGTTGGTATCGTAGAGATATCTAAGATGAACGCAAAAGAACATATACTAATAGGTACAGCTGGACATGTAGATCACGGTAAATCAACATTGGTTGGTTGCCTCATAACAGGTATGCCTGATGATGGTGATGGGGCAACGAGAATTTTTCTCGACATATTGAAACATGAGATAGAGCGTGGTTTAAGTGCAGAACTGAGTTTTGCAGTTTTAGGATTCAAGGATGGAAAGATCTTAAGGCTTAAAAATCCGATGAGTAAAGAAGAAAAAGCTAGAATTGTTGAGAAATCTGAAAAAATTGTTAGTTTTGTCGACACAGTGGGTCATGAGCCTTGGTTAAGAACTACTATCCGTGGTCTACTTGGTCAAAAGATCGACTATGGACTTCTAGTTGTAGCTGCAAACGATGGAGTAATGAGAACGACAAGAGAACACCTTGGAATTTTACTCGCAATGGAACTCCCAGTTATAGTTGCTATTACAAAGATAGACATGGTAGGAGGAGAAAGGGTGAATGAAGTGATCTCCCAGCTTTCAAATTTGCTTAAATCAGTTGGAAGGATCCCAATTTTTCTAAAAGATCGAAAAGAAGTAGTAAAAATTTCAAGAATGATTTTAGAGAATAGATTTATCGTTCCTGTGATCAAAACTTCAGCTATAACGCTTGATGGTTATGAAATCCTTGAAGAACTTTTATACAATCTTCCGAAAAGATACAGCGGAGAGAAAGAGTTTCTCATGTATATAGACAAGATTTACAGAGTTACAGGAGTTGGAATTGTTGTTAGTGGTAGTGTCAAGTCTGGGGAGCTGAGAGAAGGGGAAGATCTATACATTGGCCCATTCGACGATGGTAGTTTTAAAGTCGTAAAAGCTATGAGTATAGAAATGCACCATTACAGAATAAGCAAAACAAAGTGTGGAGACATTGTTGGAATAGCACTCAAGGGTGTTAAATACGAGGAGATAAGAAGAGGAATGGTTTTAAGCAAGAATTTACCAAGAGCAGTTAGTGAGTTCGATGCGGAAGTTTATGTATTCACACATCCAACTTTGATAAAACCCGGATATGAACCAGTCTTACATGTGGAAACGATTGCGGAGACTGTAACTTTTAAGGAAATAGGAAGAGGTTATCTGAAAGCTGGTGATAAAGATCGCGTAAGAATTAGGTTTAAGTATCATCCTCAATGCGTCCTTGAGGGACAGAAGTTCATATTTCGTGAGAGTAGGAGCAAGGGTATGGGGGAGATTATTCGAATTATTGAATAGAGATATGTTTTTATAATTAAAGAGTTCCTAACTCTATGGAAGAAGGGATAACAAGAATTGGTGTAAGCCTTCCAAAAAACTTACTGGAAGAGTTCGATGCGATAATAAAAGTTAGAGGTTATTCTTCGAGAAGTGAAGCGATAAGAGATGCTATTAGAGGCTATATTTCAGAATACAAATGGCTTGAAAGTGAAAAAGGAGAAGTAATTGGTGTTCTAGTAATTCTCTATGACCACACGATAAAAGGAGTTAGTGACGCTTTGATTTCAATCCAGCACTCCTTTTCGGACATAATATCTTCCGACATGCATCTCCATCTAAGAGAGGATCAGTGTCTCGAAGTTATAGTTGTAAAAGGAAACATGGAAGAAATAAAGAACCTCGTAGACAAAATTTCCGCAACTAGAGGTGTTTTGAGCCATAAGATGATTACAGCACAGAAAAAGATTTAATTAACAAAAAAATCGACAACGACGTGGACAACTCCTGGGGCATAATTTTTAACCTTGCGAAAATTTATAATTTTGCACTTTTTCCCCATTTCTCCACAGATTTTTTCTACTCTTAAAATTGGACGCCATATAATCTTCTCTGGAACAGATTCGTGGTAGTGGATAACACCACACCTTTCGAGTGCCCTTATTGCAATCGATAGAAAGTCCATACAAAAGATGTGTCCCATGATCACACGATCAGCAATACCCTCTGGAGTTACAAACATGGAATCTCCAAGTATGGGTACAACATTATTAACATCGTTTAACCTCAAGTTTTCTAGAAGATACTCGTATGCATCAGGACTCACTTCTATAGCATAGACTTTCTCTGCTTTTTTTGCGACTGGAATGGAGAAATAACCTATCCCAGCGAACATGTCTACAACTACTTCACCTTCACATTCTTTAGTAATTCTTTGCCTTTCATACTGGTTTCCCAAACTGAACATAACTTTGTTCACATCGAGTTTGAAAGCGCAACCATTTTCTATATGAATCGTTTCACTCCCTTTTCCAGCGAGAAGTTCTAGTTTTGGTTTTCTGATCATACTCTCCTTTTTAATCTCTCTCCAAACTGACTTAATCCTTGGATTCAGTTTTAGAATTGTTTCACCGATCTCTCTTCCATAAACTGCAATTTTTTCGTCAAATTTTACTATCGCTATATCTCCGATTACTTTATAGCTTCGAGGAGCAAACTTCAACTCATCTTTAGGAATAAATTCAGATATTGTTGCTAAAAAATCTTTTTTTGAACTCCAGAGTGGTTTAAGTTGTTCGATAATTTCGTAACCCTTAAAGAATTCTTCATAGCCATCAAGTATAGGGATTTCGACAAAGTTACCATCGATCCTTATCAACCTTCTTATATCCTTAGCTCCAATTCTATCTACAGTTTTACGAACGGATTCTGCTTCTTCCTTTCTAACTCTAACAGCTTTCATATATCTCTTGGAAAAGCGTAAGTTTTCTGACTGAACTCGAATATAAAAACTTCTTTACCAATCTCAGCCCCACAAGGGCGTATAACATGGAAAATTCTACCTTCAGAATCCATTATTTCGGCAATATGCTCATCGAGATTGGTGATCACTCCCCATCTCATCGAATTCTTCCTCGTGATCAAGTTAGATTTAGCAATGTTTACACTTTTGCCTGTGAGTATATCGATCCCCTTTTGGAGTCTAGCATTTTTAACAACGCATATCTTTTCATCCTTTAAAACTACATCGTACTCTTCTACTTCTGGGAGTTTGATGAGAAAAGTGAACCTATAAGCATCTCTTCCATCGATTCTAGTATGCAACTTTTTACTCCTAAAAATATTTCCACCAAGTTCATTTGCAATTCTACGTGAAACTTTTTCTCCTATCTTCTGACTGCCAAAGTAAAAATCTATACCAAAAACATTTTCTTCAACTTTTAGAAGAAACTCTTTTTCTCCAGTTCCTTCTTCAAGAACTTTTTCTACAATTTCTTCTATTTTTTTAATCTCCTCTTTTCTTAAACTTCTTCCATGTGCTCTTACTTGAACTATTGCTTCATAATATCCTCCGCTTTCCATTGAACATCTTGGACAAGAAATGCGACGAATTTTAAGTGATAAAGGAAGTGTAATACTGATTTCATCTCCATAAATCTCCCCAAAAATTATTAAAGAATTGCCTGAAATCTCAAAACCTTTAACTACGAAATCTTTAAAAAATTGTAAATCTTTAGAGATTTTCTTTTCAGTTGCCTCTTCTAAATCAATCCTAATCCAATCTTTTCCAAATTTAACATTGCTACATCTACTGCAAACCTCGATTTCAATATTTGGTATGCTAACAAGGATATTTTTTTCGGCAAAACACTTTCCACATATTCTGTATTCGCTCTCTCTTCCACAGACTATGCACTTCACGAATTAAATATAGGAGGCTATTGTTGATAAAGGCTACTTTATAAGGAATTAGATAAATAAAAAAATAATTTTTTCTTTCTCTTTAATTTTAATATTTTTGAAATTTCCAAATATTCAAACCATAGAAAGAGCACCTAAAACTTAAAATCCTCTTATATTTGTTCTTTTCTGGAAAATGACTCTTTTAGTGATTTGGAGAAAAGTATTTATTCTTAAAAAAGAATATATTTTCCATGCCCTTAACTCCGATGGAGATCTACAAGTTGCTACCAAAGACAAATTGTAAGAGATGCGGCGAACAAACTTGCATGAGTTTTGCTTTCAAACTCCTCAACAGGGATAAAAAAATTGATGACTGTAAACCTCTTTTTGAAGAGAAAAAATATGAAGTTCAGCTAAAAAAATTGCAAGAACTGTTAAAACCACTTGAAAAAGCAACTGAGACTGGTTTAATCGTTAACAGTGAGAGATGCAATGGCTGTGGTAATTGTGTAGTTGTCTGCCCAGTTCACGTAGAAAGAGATCCAAGAGGGGCTGGTATAGGAAAAGGTCCTCTCATTAGAGATCCGATCTACAGAATAGAGAATGGAAAACTTGTAGTATTGAACGTACACGCATGCAGGAGATATGGGAAAAATCGCATTCTCTGTATTGTTTGTAGAGAAAATTGCCCAACAGATGCTATAAGCTTTCTAGAGGGATGACTATGATCTGTACAGGTTGTTCTTGTCTTTGTGATGATATAGAATTTGAGAATGGAAAAATACTGAACGCCTGCGAAAAAGGTTTCAGACACATCTCGGGCTACAAAGAAAGAAGAGCTAAAAACATCGTAAATGGAAAAGAAGTAGACGTTGATACTGCAATAGATAAAGCTTTAGAGATTTTGAAATCGACGAAAAAAGCTGTTATTTATGGACTCGACACCTCAACCGTCGAAGCTCAAAGAATTGCGATCAAAATTTCTGAAAAGTTGAATTGCTACATTGACGACAATTCCTCTTTTTGCCTTGGAGAATTCGTGGAGGCAATTTTGAAAAAGGAAGTCCCAACTTCCACACTCGAAGAGGTTCGTGATAAAGCTTATGTGATCCTCTACTGGGGAACAAATCCTTATCACAGCTTACCAAGACATATGTCGAAGTTTACATATTATCCAAGAGGTTCAAAGAGGAATAGGGGTTACGATGAGGATCGTTTCTTGGTAGTAATAGATGTTAGAAAATCTGAAGTAGCGAAGCTTGCAAAAAAGAACGCTAGATTCATAAAAGTCGAAAACGATATCGAACTGATTGAATCCTTTTTGAAAGCTATTGAAGGAAAAGCTTCTAAATACGATGTTGCTGGAATTTTAAGGGAGATGAAAAGAGCAGATTTCAACGTGATTTTTGGGGGACTTGGCTTGAAATATGGGTTAAAGGGTAACTATTCATATTTATATAATCTTATTAAAAAAATTAATGAATTTACGCCTCTCTTTTTCATTCCTGCTGGTTTCCATTCAAACATGCGTGGATTTAATGAAACACTTTTTGAGGAGGTTAGAGCTATAAACAAATTCAGTTTTCTAGAAAAAAAGAGTTCTCCATCTTTTGCATTTTCAGAACTTGTAAAAAATGAAAATGTAGATGTAGCAATGATCGTAGGCACAGATCCGCTTTCATCTCTCCCATATGAAGTATCTAGAAAGTTATTAGATATGAAGAAGATAGTAATAGATCCCAGAGAAACAATCACAGCGAAAATAGCAGAAGTTTCAATTTGTTCAGCTTTTTCTGGTATCGAGACTGAAGGAGAGATGGTGAGGAGCGATGGTATAAGAGTAAAGCTTTCTCCAATAGATAAATCTGAAATAGATGATGTTTATATATTTAAAAAAATTTTGGAGGGATTGTGATGATGCGTTTGACAAAACTTATGAAATTTGAAGCTTTCATCGTAGTTGCAAGAATATCATGGGAACAAAAAAAGGCTATAATATACCTAAACCCGGAATTTGCAAAAAAGAATGGGATAAGAGAAGGAGACGTCGTTTCCGTGATAAAAGGCGAGAGAAAAGCGAATTTTAGAGTAAAGTTTCTTGACACTGCTCCAGAGAATGGAGGCATGATCCCAAATTCAATATACACAAGCTATTTGCTCGATTTTAATACTTTCAAAAATTTCAGAGCATATATAGAAATCGTTGAAGAAGAAGAGAGCAAACCAGAGGAGATAGTTGACATCATCATGAATAAGAAGTAACTCAAAGCTTGAAAAATAAAATGAGAAGATCATAAACGTTTTGTGATATAAAAAGATTTTTTTATTCATGCTAAATAACTTTTATGGAACTCACACTTGATGCATTTTTTCCACTCTTCGAAAATGAGAAAGATAAAGAAGAGTGGAGACTGAAAGAAATTCAAAATTATCACAAAAAACTCATCGAAGAATTTGAAAAAGCTTACAAACTCGCAGAGATTGCAAGGAGTAAATGTTTAGATCCTGAACCAAAAGTTGAAATTTTAATAGCCAAAGACATGGCAGAAAGGGTTGAAAAACTAATAGAGATTGAAGGAATTGCAAACAGAATAAGAGAACTAGAAAAAAGTGGATTTGGAAGAGAAAAAATGTGTTTTAAGATTGCTGACGACATAATTATGGGTAAATTTGGGAAAATGGACATGTTAAGTGCGATAGATAAAGTAGTTAGGACTGCAGTTGCAATAATGACTGAAGGTGTAGTTGCTGCACCTATCGAGGGTATTGCAAAGGTTGGAATTGATAAGAATTTTGATGGAACGAATTTTTTGAAAGTTTATTACGCAGGCCCAATAAGAAGTGCAGGCGGAACTGCACAGGTCATTTCTGTTCTGATTGCAGACTATGTCAGAAGAAAATTTGGAATAGGAAAATTTGTTCCCACAGAAGAGGAAATTCTTAGATATTGTGAAGAGATTCAGCTTTATAAAAAAGTTGCAAATCTCCAATATCTCCCCAGCGACGATGAAATCAGGTTCATAGTTTCAAAATGCCCGATATGTATCGATGGTGAGGCTACAGAGGATGTAGAAGTATCAGGTTACAGAAATATCCCAAGAGTTGAAACAAATCGTGTTAGAGGAGGAATGGCATTGATAATCGCAGAAGGGATTGCTTTAAAAGCTCCAAAACTCAAGAAGATAGTAAATGAACTCAACATAGATGGATGGGAATGGCTTGAGAGTTTAACTAAGAAAGACATGGAAGAGGAGGTTGAAGTTAAACCAAGAGATAAATATCTTTCAGACTTAGTTGCAGGAAGACCTGTATTAGGTCATCCATCGAGAAAAGGGGGTTTTAGACTTAGATATGGAAGAGCAAGAAACTCAGGGCTCGCGACTGTAGGCATAAATCCGGCTACTATGGTACTCATAGATTTTATCGCCATAGGGACTCAACTAAAAATAGAACGTCCGGGAAAAGCAGGAAGTGTTGTGCCAGTAACAACGATTGAAGGACCGACTGTTAGGCTTAAGAATGGAGATGTAGTGAGACTAAACCTTGCAAAAGAAGCGATCGAAATCAAAGATGAAGTTGAAAAGATACTTGATCTTGGAGAAATACTGATAAACTACGGTGATTTTCTAGAAAACAATCATCCTCTAATCCCAGGAGCCTATTCTTATGAGTGGTGGGTTCAAGAATCAAAAATCGAAGCAGAAAATCCAAGTGAAGATGAAGCATTGAAGTTCTGCGATGAATTCGGAGTGCCACTTCATCCTAAATGGACCTATCTCTGGCATGATATAACTGTAGAGGAATTCTGTTATTTGCGTGATTTCATAAGCCAAAACGGAAAAATTGAAGGTCAGATGAGATTCCTTGTATTACCGAGAGATTCAAGAGTAAAGGAAATACTCGAAAAATTACTCGTTGAGCACAAGGTCAGAGAAGAGATCGTGATAGAGAAGTGGAAAGTTCTCGTTCGTTGTCTTGGTCTCGATTCAAAGCTGAAAAAAGTAGGAGAAATTAGAGGAGAAAAAGTTTTAGAAATAATAAATAACGTCTCTGGTCTATTAGTTCGAGAAAAGGCGCCCTCAAGAATTGGTGCAAGGATGGGTAGACCAGAAAAGGCAAAAGAGAGAAAAATGAGTCCACCACCACACCTACTTTTTCCCATTAGTTTTGCAGGAGGGAAAAGAAGAGATATAAAGAGTGCACTTGAACATTCGAATGGAATAAACTCAAAAGGAGAAGTTGAAGTTGAAGTTGCTCTAAGAAAATGTACTCTATGTGGGAAGGAAATTTTTTGGCTCAAATGCGATTGCGGTGGGATAACAAAACAAATATATCAGTGTCCGAAATGCAAGAGTAGGATTTTTGATAAGTGTAAATGTGGAGTAGAAGCGAGAGGATATACGAAGAGGCTCATAGATATCAGGAAATTGTATGAGGAGGCTATAAGGAGTCTCGGAGAAGCCGACAACTTCGATATCATCAAGGGAGTAATAGGACTGACTTCGAAAAACAAAATTCCTGAGAGGATAGAAAAGGGTATTCTAAGAGCAAAGCATGATGTTTATGTATTCAAAGATGGAACGATTAGATATGATATGACAGATCTGCCTTTAACTCATTTTAAACCAAAAGAAATAGGTGTGACCGTCGAAAAATTGAAAGAACTCGGATACACTAAAGATTATCTTGGTAACGAAATAAAAAACGAAGATCAAATCATAGAACTAAATCCGCAAGACATCGTGATCTCCAAAAATTGTGCTGAATACATGGTAAGAATTGCAAACTTCTTAGACGACCTTCTAACAAAATTTTATGAATTGCAACCTTTTTATAACCTCAAGAAAGTTGAAGATTTAATTGGTCAACTCGTTATCGCACTCGCACCTCATACTTCTGCTGGTGTTCTTGGAAGAATAATCGGTTTTGTAGATATCTTTGGCTGTTATGCACATCCCTATTTCCATGCAGCAAAAAGAAGGAATTGTGATGGAGATGAAGATTGTATAATGCTCCTTCTTGATGGTCTCCTTAACTTTTCTAAGCATTTTCTACCAGAAAAACGTGGAGGGCAAATGGATGCACCATTAGTTCTCACAACAATTGTGGATCCTCGAGAAGTTGATAAAGAAGTTTACAACATGGATATTGTTCTTAGATATCCCCTAGAATTCTACAACGCTACACTAAGATTTGCAAATCCAAAAGAATGTGAAGACGTCATCGAAAAGGTAAAAGACAAACTAAGCGTCGAATCTCGATTTTTTGGTCTAGGTTTTACACATGACACAGACATAAAGTTGGGAGTTAAGGAAAGCGCTTACAAAAAGCTAAAGAGTATGAACGAGAAAGTCGAAAAACAGATGGAAATCGCGAAAAAGATATTGGCAGTAGATGAACACGATGTTGCTGAAAGAGTCATCAATATTCACTTCCTTCCAGATATCATTGGAAATCTACGTGCCTTCTCGAAACAAGAATTTAGATGTGTTGATTGCAACGAAAAGTATCGGAGAATACCGCTAAGTGGAAAATGCAGAAAATGTGGGGGAAATCTAACTCTAACCGTACACAGTAGTTCTATAGTCAAATACCTAGATATATCGAGGAAGTTATGTGAAGATTACAATGTTTCAGAGTACACTAAACAAAGATTGAAGTTGATCGAACACGAAATAAAATTGTTATTTTTTGAAAGAAAACAAGTGACCTTGGCAGATCTATTTTAGATTTTCTAAGACTGCTTCCTTGACTAGTTCTGCGACGCTTATCTTTGAAAATATCTTTTCTACTGTATCGGTTGCAACGATTTCTGCTATTCCAGAAGATAGAAGCTTTACTGCTGCAAAATCTGCAAGAACTGCATGAACACAAGCACACTCAACTCTTTTTGCTCCAAGTTCATAGAGTTTCTTTGTTGCCTCAACCACTGTTCCTCCTGTAGAGATTATGTCGTCCACTATTACGACATTCTTATTCTCTACATCTATTCTCTTTGTAGAGATTTCAACTGTTTGTGCATCGATTCTTCTTTTCTCCAACCAGTCCCAATCACAGCTAGCAACTTTGGCAGCAACTTTGACCCTTTCAGCAGAACCTTTATCAGGAGATATCATTATCAAATCCTTTTCTTTATAATATTTACCAATTAGCGGCATAGCATTAAGATCTAATAGCTTTTTAAAATTTTCTTTTGCCTTTTCACTGTGTATGTTCACTGTTATAATTCTCTCTGCCTTTTCTTCCAAATTCCTAGCTATTGCTCTTATACTTATAGCTTCACCTCTCATGAACTCTCTATCCTGTCTTGCGTAACCCATATAGGGAACCACAAGTATTATTTCTCCCTTCAGCGTATCGAAGAGTAATTTGAGAATGACGAGATCATCACTTGAAGTTAGACTACAAACCACTAGATGCTCACTATTCTCACTATCAACCCTAACATATAGTTCTCCATCAGGAAAACGTTTGAACTGAACTCTAGCAATTTTGATTTTTATCTCTTCAGCTATTCTTTTCCCAAGAAGTGGAGAAGATGGGGTAAGGATTAAATCCATAAAAAATGTGTGCGATATTTATTTTTTGTATATCTTGAGGAGTTCCACAGGAATTGGAAGTATGATCGTCGTATTCTTTTCAGCAGCAACTTCGTTTAGAGTCTGTAGATATCTCAAAAAAAGTGCTCCTTCACTCTGTGCAAGAACGTCTGAAGCTTCTTTTAATTTCATTGCAGCCTGGTACTCTCCTTCTGCTCTAATTATCTTTGATCTTCTCTCTCTCTCAGCTTCAGCCTGCATCGCCATTACTCTACGCATTTCTTCGGGAAGCTCTACATCCTTTATTTCCACTGCTGTAACTTTTATTCCCCAAGGATTTGTCGCCTCATCGATGATATGCTGTAGCCTTATGTTCAGTTTCTCTCTTTCTGAAAGTACTTCATCGAGTTCAGCTTGGCCGATTATACTTCTAAGCGTAGTCTGTGCTATTTGTGCTGTTGCATACATGTAATTGTAAACTTCTGTAACAGCTTTTGCAGGATCGATTACTCTGTAATAAACTACAGCATTCACTTTCACCGTTACGTTATCTTTTGTAACAACTTCTTGCGCAGGAACATCATAAGTAACAGTTCTCAAATCCACTTTGACCATGCTATCCAGCACTGGTATTATGAAGAATAGTCCAGGTCCCTTGGCACCAACAAGTCTCCCAAGTCTGAAAATGACACCTCTTTCATATTCCTTTACGATTCTAATTGCAGAAGCAAAAAAGATGAGCAATATTAGTGCTATTCCCCAATAATACCATTCCATGGATAAATTTTTTTATTGAATTTATAAGCTTTTGGGTAGAAAATTTGGCTTCTTTGCAAATATCACTGAATAATCTTCTTTTAGGATCTTCAGTATTTTGAACTTTTTTTTCTTGAGTTCTTCAATGTAATCTCTCAAACTCAAATCTCCTTTAAAGGTAAAACTCTTGAAGTCTTTTTCAAGCTTCTCAAAACTCCAGAGATTCCATTCAAAATCGCGGACTCTGAAATCATTCTCTGGAAAGAACTGTCTATTAACGTAAACTCCCCCAGGATTAAGTGAGTTATAAATCTTTGGAATAAGTTCTGCTCTCTTGCCACCAGGGTTGAAAGATGAGAAAACTATATCAAAACTGCTGCCAAGCGAGTCTTTGAAGAAGTCTCCAGCGATGAAATCAACTCTTTCAGCATCTAGATTTTTCATTAATTCTCTTGAAACTTCAACTACTTCTGGAAGATCGAAGACATATGCTTTTAAATTCTCGTTGAGCATAGTAAATGCATAGGAATAAAACCCATGTCCTCCACCAAGATCGAGCAATCTTCTCGCATTTTTGAACTCCTCTAATTCTGCTACTCTTTTCACAATCTTGATATCCCCAAGAATTGCAAATTTTCCAAGAGTGACTATTCTTTTTTTGAAGAAATTTGCTTCATTTCTAACTTCTCTAAAGAGCATATTTTCGAATTTCAACCATTTCTCAGCCTCCTCAATCTTCTCCTGAATTAATTCGGTTATCGAGAATTTGGAATCCTTTCCAAATAAAATTCTACAAATCTTTGAAATTCTGAATTTCTCATTCCCTTCAATTAAGCCTTGATATTTAAGTAAAAAGATCAAAGCCTTTGTAATTCTCAAATCATAACCAAAATGGTTCGCGACATCTTCAATACTCCTTTCTTTTTCTAAAAAATCCAAGATTCCTGATCGAAGACAGAATGATATAACAGATAGTGTCTTTAAGTCTTCCAACTTAAGACAATTTTGTAACCATTTAAGATTAGATTGCAATATTTCTTGCATAAGTTAATACCAATACCTGGTTTAAAAGAGTTTTCGAGCTTAACACAAAAAGCTTTTTTAAATTTAAACATAGAATAGCTTCATGTTCGAAAAGGTGAAACCACCAGCTGAGGGCGAAAAAATAGAATACAGGGAAGGAAAGCTGATAGTTCCGAGTAATCCAGTAATTCCATACTTTGAAGGTGATGGAATTGGTATAGATGTAGTCCCAGCTGCGATAAGAGTAATAGATTCAGCAGTTGAAAAGATCGGTAAAGAGATTGTATGGTTCAAAGTTTATGCTGGTGAAGAAGCTTACAAGATCTATTGCAATTATCTACCTGCAGATACACTAAATGCAATAAAGTATTACAGGGTAGCACTAAAAGGACCACTAACAACACCTGTTGGAGGAGGGTATAGAAGTCTAAATGTAACCATCAGACAAGTCCTCGATCTGTATGCGAATGTGAGGCCAGTTTACCATCTCAAAGGAGTTCCAAGTCCAGTAAAAAACCCTGAAAAAGTCAATTTTGTGATCTTCAGAGAGAGCACTGAAGACGTCTATGCCGGAATAGAGTGGCCTAGAGGGAGTAAAGAGGCTTTAAAATTGATAGAAATCCTAAAAAGGGACTTCGGAGTAAAAATAAGAGAAGACTCTGGAATTGGTATAAAACCAATAAGCGAGTTTGCAACGAAGAGACTCATAAGAATGGCAATAAGATATGCGATCGAAAATGAGAGAAAGAGCGTAACTCTAGTGCACAAAGGTAACATAATGAAGTTTACCGAGGGAGCATTTAGAGATTGGGGTTATGAAGTCGCAAAGCAAGAATTTACAGATTTTTGCATTACAGAAGATGAATTGAACAAAGATTTTGGGGGTAAGCAACCTGAAGGCAAAATAGTCGTAAAGGACAGAATTGCAGACAACATGTTCCAACAAATAATAACGAGAAGCGAAGAATACGATGTGATCGCTTTACCAAATTTGAATGGAGATTATCTAAGCGATGCTGCTGCTTCACTCGTTGGAGGACTTGGAATTGCTCCAGGAAGCAATATTGGAGATGGAATTGCTGTTTTTGAACCAATACATGGTTCTGCTCCTAAGTACGCGGGGCAAAACAAGGTAAATCCTACTGCAGAAATTCTAACAGGAGCTCTCATGCTCGAATTTTTAGGTTGGAAAGAGGCGAGCGAAAAGATAAAGAAATCAATAGAAATGACAATTGAACAAGGAGTAGTCACCTACGATCTCCATAGGCAGATAGGAGGTAAGCTTGTTGGAACAAGGGAATTTGCAAATGCTGTTATAGAGAATTTAAACACATTATGATTCAAATATATGGTGCAGGAATTTCTGGAACTTTTCTTTATAATTATTTAATAAAAAAAGGTTATAGTGCAAACATTTTTGATTTTCGTAAATCACCAGATTGTAGATGTGGATGGGGAATTGCTTATAGAGAGGCAAAAGAACTCTATTCCTTAATTGAACTAAACTTGGATGAGTTCATTCTTGTAAAACCAGAGAAAGTTGTTATCAATGGTATTGAGCTAAAAAATAAGGGTATTGCCACTTTCGATAAACTTCGTCTTTTGTCTGAACTCTGGAAGGGTATTGAATTCAAGGAAAAAAAGGCTGATTTGATCGTCGATGCTACAGGAGCCGAGAGAGCTTTTTTACCAAAAATTAAAGATGATAGATTACTTCCAACTATGCAATTCGAAGAAAGACACGAAAAAGAGGAGAATATATACATCTATTTCAAAAGATACGGATATGCTTGGGCTTTTCCTCTCGGCGATTGTTGGCACATCGGTGCAGGAAGTATTGAGGAGAGTGAAATTCCATTTTTGATTAAAAAGTTGAGAGAAAAATTTGGATTTGAAGAAAAGAAAAACATTTGTAGTTGTAAAGCAAGGATAAGAATGCTTCCACCTTCCAAGTGTAAACCTTTTGTCCATTGCAATGTTGTCGGTGTTGGTGAGAGTATTGGATGTGTTAGTGGTGCTGGAGAGGGTAATACTCCCGCACTGAAATGTTCAAAGATCCTCCTCGAATGCATAGAAAAATTGGAAAACTATGAAAAAATGGTTTTAAAAGAGTTCAAGTGGATCGAAATGGAACAAAAATTCGTAGAAAGTGTATTCAAAAGATTTCCGGCTTTTCATTTACTATTTAAAATTATACCATATGAAAGAAAAAGACTTGTATGTCATTCCATTCTCGATTTTTTGCGCATCTTCTATGAAAAGGTTTAAATTCGCGTACAAAGAGACGATAACAACTATATTGACTGAAAATGAAGAATTCTACAAAGTAGCAATAAGAGCAATTCTCGAAGCTAGAAGTGAGATTGAGAGATACGCAATCAGATTTCCTGAATTCTTAATAAGCTACGAACCCCTCGAGTGTAGAGTAAAGGGAATCGTTAATAAGATGTGTAAAGCAGCAAAGATTGCAAATGTAGGCCCAATGGCGTCTGTTGCTGGAGCAATTGCAGATTATGCAGTAGAGAAGATGGTTGAAGCTGGAGCAAAACTTGCAGTAGTAGATAACGGTGGAGATATTGCAATCCAAACAGATAGAGAGTTGAGAGTTGGGATTTTTCCTACAAAATTTGCATTTGTAATCCCTCCTGGAGAAAGAATTGCTATATGCACTTCTAGTGGAAAAATCGGACCATCAGTTAGCTTTGGTTTTGCAGATTGTGCAACAATAGTCGCCGATGATGCTTGTATAGCCGATGCTATAGCTACCGCGCTTGGAAATTTGATAAGAGATGATGTAGATTTTGAAGAGATAATAAAAAGTTTTTACAATCGTTATGTTCGCTATATTAGAGGATTACTCGTCGTAAAGGATGAGATGATTGCTCTAGCAGGACATTTACCCAAGATTGAAGAAGCTATCGTCAAAGAGGATCTGATAACTAGAATATAGAGCTAGAAAATTTTAAAAAATTGGATTTAAAGTCGAATATCTAGAATTCCATTCCTGTAATCTTTTCTATCTCTTCTTTCATTTTTATCGCTCTCTTTCTAGTCTCTTCGGTGAACCATTTAAGATCTGGCTTCTCTAAATCGATTCTTTCAAGTCTTTCAAGAAAACTCTTGAAATTCTTGATTTCTGAACCAAAAGTGAGGTTATCCGCAAAGCTGACTATTTTCTCTTCAAGTGTTTCTGGAATATAGTCTTTTATAGGTAATCCAAGTTTTTCAGCTTCTTTAGCTGTTATTCCAGCGCTGAAATGTCTTTCTACGATTCTCACAATCTCTTCTTCTAATCCCTCGTTTCTAAGAATCTCAGCAGATTTAAGGAAATGTTGAAATGGGTCATGAGTTATAGCTCTACCTATATCATGCAACAACGCGCCAAAAAGAATTATTTTTTTATCTAACTTTAGACCATTTTTTTCTGCTCTTTCTGCTATTCTTAGAGCAAATTCCATCACCTTTTTGCAATGCTCTCTTACAGGTCCTTCAAGATCGTATTTGTTCCACAGTTTCTCAACAATTTGAGGAATCATAGAAATCATAAATTCCTTTTGCTTTCGGAATTAAAGATTGATCAAAATCGACCAAAGTAATCTTGAGTTAAGATATATTTTTGGTGAGAACTTTTACCTGCAAATTCAGCTGCTATATCATTATATTAAAAATTAAATCCACTATGCCTATGGACTCTATTTCATGTCCACTACTACTAAAAAGTTCTGAGATTGCTCTTTTGCAATTACTGCAAGGAGCACATACATACTTTCTACTTTCTACACATTTATCAAAAACATCCATTATCTGCTCAAACTTCATCTTACCAGACACGTTCATTCTGAAGTCTCTCATGGAACCAATTATTCCTATGCCACCACCACTGCCACAACAGTAGTTATAAAAACCATTGGGACTCATTTCGATGAATCTAGGACATATCTTTTTCAAAATCTTTCTCTGTGGCTCAAAAATACCTAACTGCCGAACGATGTTGCATGGATCGTGTAGAGTGACGGGGAAATCGTTCTTCTCAGGGCACAGATTTAATTTGTTCTTAACCAAATTCCATAACAATGGTATGCAGCTCTCCTTCTTTATCTGGTGCTCATCTATTCTATCCGCGATTGTGATCATTGCTCTATGCGCATGTCCGCATTCGCCAACCACTATTCTATCAACGTCCAACTCTCGTGCTATTCTCAGATTCTTCGAAGCTATTCTGATGAGCTGAACATCATCGTACCACATGCCATAATTAACAGCGTCGTATGCTTCGCTGCTCAAAGTCCAGCTCAGATCTGCTTCTTCAAGTATTATAGCAAAAGCTTCTATACTTTCTAATCTATTAAGATAATCACCAGCGTTGTGAATTAGAAGCATATCAGCTCCTTTCTCATCTACAGGAATCTTTATCTTTCTACCAGTTCTCTCTTCTATGTCTTCTTCTATGAATCTGACTATATCCATGAAACCAGAAGACGTTAGACCAGTCGAGGATCCATTCCTCAGCTGCTTCATGCTTCCCTGTGAATGAAACTCCTTCGGAGCAACATTGAGCTCCTGCGAAAATAACTTTCTTATCTCTCTAGCTATCAATCCATTGTCTATGCTTAGAGGGCAGTATAGAGTACATCTTCTACATAGATTACATCTATAAGCTGACTCAGCGAGAGTTAAAATCGAGTTCAAATCCCTTTTTTTCTTCAACTTTTTTAAAAGCCAGGATCTATAACTGGGACTATATATATTCTTTTTTCCCTTCAAATAAACATGACAAGCTCTGTTACACATATGGCAATTGGTACAGTATTTTAGAAATAGAATCAATGGTTTTAAATAGGTCCAATTGGCTTCGCTATCTTTTAATTTATTCAAACCCTCTATGAATTTGTCCTCTACTTGCTCTACTCCAGTAAAATCCAGCGCTCTATAGTTGTCTATCTCTACCCTCATAGACATCACGCCAGGTTGAGCACTTCTTTATATGTGATGCGCTCCACTTAACTCTATAGTTTAAACACTCTTTAATCTTCTTCCTTATAACACTATCTGGGCTTCGATGTCTTTCGATGCTGTATATCAAAAGCCTCGCGACGAAATGGAACATCTTTGTGAAGGGAATGTAAAAAAGGGCATATGAAATTATGATTATATGGAAAACTGGCACAAGGAAATCGCTATGAAGAGTTGCGAGGGCAAAGAGAGCCATGAATTCAATGAATATGAGATTTATGTAATCTATTACTGCGCTTCTCATACCTTTAAAATGCAGAAATACTCTACGGAAAAGAAGAGCAAGGCTGAATGATGAGATAAGAGATATTGAAAGGAAGAAAATACCTGATAGAAACGAATTAAACATTATTTTTGAGAAAAGAGAAGTATGTAAGATTAGAACATGCAATAGACTCCATATGAAAAATATGTATATTCCTACATGAAATGGATAAGATAAACACCAAAGAATTCGATCATATGAGAACATTTTTTTGAAAAAAAATCAATTCTAATAAATATTCTTTAAATCCATATTGAGGATAGATGTCTAAGCCAAGATTTGTTTGTATTCTAAAATAATTTATTAATTTTATTAATAAAAGTGTTACCATTAGTATCAAAATTAAATAAATCATCGAGTTAAAAATTTCTATCACCATAAACTCAACAATATTACATAATCGATTATTAAATAAAAATTTATTTAAGCTTTGGAATTATCTCTTTACCAATCAGCTGAATTGCCTTCTTCTTATCTGGTCCAATAGGGCTACCAGCAACCACTTGAGTAACACCAGTTTTTGCAAGCTGATTTATACGTTCAACGACTTCCTCAGGTGTACCACTGATCGAGAATGAATTCAGCATATCTTCTGTAACAGCTTTCCCTACTCCTGCCCAATCACCTTTTGTAAAAGCATTGTTCAAAGCATCTTTTACTTTCTTCACAGCCTCATTGCTAATTTCATGTCTCTCAAGAACCGTTTCAGGGCTTCCAGCAACAATAAAAGCTACAACAATTCTTGCAGCATTACGTGCATTTTCCCGATTTTTATCAACACTCATTGAAGCATAAGCTACAGTATCGAACTTATCTCTACTTTTCCCGACTTTTTGCAATCCAGCCTCGATACTTTTCTTCGCTTCTTCAAAATCCTTAGGATGAGAAGCGTTGATTAGAACTCCATCTCCGAGTTCAGCGGCTAATTGAAGCATTTTTGGTCCTTGAGCACCGATATAGATCGGAATCTCTCCTGCCCTAAATCCAAGTCTTGAACCATTGAACTTGAAAATCTCACCATCATATTTCACAGCTTTCCCAGCTAAAAGACTGCGAATTATCTCAACTGCTTCTTTCATTCTCGTCAAAGGCTTCTCCCAACTAATTCCAATCCTTTCAAATGTTACTTTGTCACCAGCTCCAATACCAAGCACAGCTCTTCCACCACTTATCTCATTTATCGTAGCAATAGCAGATGCTGTCAAGGCTGGATTTATGTGGTATGGATTCGTAACTCCTGGACCAAGCTTGATCTTCTTAGTACCCAATGCAAGAATTGTCAGCATAGAGTACACGTTCCTGTTGTTGTAGTGGTCTGTGATCCACGTATACTCAAAACCACTTTCTTCTGCAACTCTCACATAGTACTCGAGCTCATAGAATTTCAGATCTGGCACAAACTCAACACCAAATTTCATATCAACCCCCTCTGACAAGTCATCTCCACATAGATAATCTTTTCTTTTTGAATTCAGCTCCAAGTTTAAAGTTTATAATCAGCATCTCGATCCAATTGGATTTAACTCCTTGAAATCCGAAAGATATATCTTGGTCAATGTAAAATGAATTACGAATCCAAAAATGATTCTTAAGGGAATACTCGAAAAAGAATACAGAATCAAGAAAGAGTTTGAGAATGAGGCCTATTTTAGAGCTTTTTTAGGGACTATGGATGAAGAACAAAAGAAAGTTCTTTTCAAACTCATTTCAGATTCAGAAAGGCATAAGCTTATACTTGAAAATCTAGCAAAAGAAATTGGAATTAAATTTGAAAAGAGAGATGAATAATTCAGATTTTCTGATATAAAGTATTTCAATGAGATATACAAGCTTGAAATGAGTGTAAAGATGATTTACGAACAGATAATTGGAGAGGCAATGAAATTGAAACACTGAAAGAGATTGTAAAAGAGGAGGAAATGCATTTAAAACTTTTTGAAAAGTTTTTGGATATCAACAGAACTTTACTCCTATCTCTTTCAACTTGTTTTTTGCCATGAGGTTGAGAATTAGGACTGTAAGACTTTCAACCATCTTTGAATTTCTGAGATCACCACAATCAAGACCGCGCAAACCTTTGACCTCGTTTGTCATTTCTATCACAACTTTTTTAGCTTCATCATCATCTCCACAAATTGGGACATCCCAGTCAAATTTCGAATCGAGATCTGCGAATCTATCTGCTGGGACGTTATGATAGGCAGAAACGACCCTACTATCTTTTAATATTCTAGCAATTTTTTCCCCAGCAGAACCCTCAGGAATTTCAACATAACGGAAAAAAATTCCATCCTTTTTCATGGGAACTATTGGAGAGATTGTTATCTTCTTATTGAGCTCAATTTTGAGATTTTCAACCAACATAAAAGCCTGTTCCCATGGTACAGTTATTATCGCAATTTCACATAACTTTGAAGCCTCTGAATTTGTCAATCCACGTATTTTTCCAGAAAATCCTTTTTCTGATAGAATGACTTTGTATTCTTCTGCTCTTCTTTTTGCCCTCTCTTCGGATCTTGAACCCACAATTACCTCGTAGCCTAATATCGCGAGTCTTAGAGAGAGACCCATACCCAAGTTTCCAGTTCCGCCTAGCAAAGCAATTTTCATATAAACTCGAGCTCCATCAGCTTTTTAACCTTTTAGATCTCGATCTAAATGCATTTATTATCCAAAACATTTTGAAAATCCAAAATGTCCCTCGGAAGTAACACCAAACGTCATCGAAGGCTGCTGCCAACTCTGAGTGGTTGACCTTCCGAGGGATATGTTCCATGTTTGGGTTGCCCCAGAATCATTGTAAGCTTTTACTCACTCCTCAGGGGACCTATCAACATGGTTGTATCCCCGAGCTCGCAGAAAGGCTTCATTGTAAGCATCGCTTCTCTCAGCCCCTTCCCCGATCGGGGACAATTGTATCTTTCTCTCTTGGATAATAAGCTTTATTCTATTCTACGTATATTATAAAATAAATTTTTTAATCTTTTCTCCTTTTTAAAGAAAACTGCGGGAAAACTAGACTTCTTAATAGTTACTTTATTAGTTTCAACGAATCTCTTTCCATCAATGACTGCAATTCCTTTTCTAGATTTGAATTCAACTATTCTGTCCCCACGAAAAACATAGGGTCTCCATCCAAATCTAAAGGGAGCAATTGGAGTGATTATTATTGATTCAAGATATGGATCTATTACAGGTCCACCCAAGGAAAAAGCATAAGCTGTTGAGCCAATTTGAGTTGAAGCGATCACACCATCACATCTCAAGGAATCAATTTCTTCAAAGTCAACCCTTATTTCCACCTCTATAAGCTTTGCTCTCTCCTTTCCAATGAAAGCGACCTCATTCAAAGCCAAAAATTCACTTGAATCACATATACAGCTTAGTCTCGTGAACCGTTCAACTTCAAAACTTTCAATTGCCCTTCTCAGCTGTGTTTCAAAATCTTCAGGTTTTGAATGTGTCAAAATCCCAACTCTGCCTGTGTTTATACCAAAAATCGGAGGACATTTCTTGACTTCTTGTAGAATGCTAAGAATTGTTCCATCTCCACCAATACTCACTATGAAATCGAACTCTTCGAGTCTACTTGATGGTTGAGAAAAAAGTTCAAAACTAACTCCTTGTATTTTAAGAAAACTCAAAACTTTTTCAAGCAATTCTAAAGATTTGTAAACGACTGCACATTTCATAAAATCAACTCCAGTAACTTTTTACAAACACTTTTATTAGAAAGGACTACATTGACTCTCTCCGAAATTTCAAATCTCTTGCTTGCTAAGGACTGCCCTTTCTCGTCAACTGCAATTGCTCCCGCTTTCTCTGCAATATAAATCCCTGCTGAAACGTCAAAAATTCTTAACATACTCCTGAGATCTATGAAACAATCAAAAACACCTCCTGCTATAAAACAAGTTTCAAGAGCTGCACTACCATAGATTCTAATTCTCTTGAATGGTAGCTTTTTAGTCGGATAATAAACTATCGCATCCATTTTGCTAAGATCTTCTTCAAGTTTAACTTTTATTTCTTTATCATTTTTAAATGCCTTATCTCCAGCATGATATTCATCCCCATTCACAAGGTTAAAAACGTAGGCAAAAAATGTATCTTCAAATTTCTCGGAATCTGAAAAACACAGACTGATAGAATAGAAAGGAATTCCGCGAACAGCATTGAATGTCCCATCAAGTGGATCAAGAGCTACGAATACATCACCCTCTCCAACATAACCACATTCTTCACTTAAAATTCGAAGATTTTCCTTTAACAAAATTTCCAAGGCTTTATCCTCTGCAACTTTGTCCACAAACTTAGTAACACCACTTTTTCCAAATCCTAAAATTTCTCCTCTCTTTTCTAGCGGAATAGAAATCAAAGCTTTTTGAACGTTTTTTGCGACTCTTCTTGAAATCACCAGAGCATCCTTTTCATCCATATTCTCGCTAAGAGAATCAAAAGATATACTTTACTGAATCCGCCAAAGCTGTAGAAAATGGTACAGATAGATTATCTTGGATTTTGATATTCCTCACTTTTTTTATTCTCTCAACAACAGTACCAACCATAACTGCAAAAATGGAAAAAGGTGTTAATAGACTGAGAATGAGGATGAAGATGGATGAACTCGTAAACATCGCAAAACTCGCTAAATTGTTTTTACCAAGATGTCTGAAGATTCCTGCAAAACCATCACCCACTATTGAAGTTATGACTGCAACAAAGGCTGTATCCTTTGGAAAAAAGAAAGTAAGAACGATTAAAGAGAGAAAAAAGTAAACATATGCTCCTATACTTTTCTCTTCATAATCTCGTAAAATAAATTTAAACAAACCTTTTTTTAGCCTAAAAAATTCTATTAATCCTATCAAAGGGACCATACATACTAAAGCGAGAGAAAGAGTCCTAAAACCAAAAATACTATAACACGGAATATATAAGAGTCCAGAAAAATGGATTATCTTTCTCAACAGTTCTCTCTTCAGATCACTCAACAGATATCCTCTCGAGCTGACTTGCAAGATTCCAAATCATCGTTCTTACATGCATGGGAAGATTTGGATCTGCAGAAATATCTTCAAGAATTGTTATCGCAGAAGCTGCCTCTACTGAAACTTTCTTGCTTGAAATTAAGCGTTCCTTAATCTCGCCTGCAAGTCTTCTAACATTTTTTGGAGCTGTATCGTCTTGTATAAGCCTTTCGAGTATATCCAAGACACCTTCAGGCACCTTTTTTACCATATCCTCACCCCAGAACGGAACTTTTTAATATTCTTCCATTTAATGACTTACGTGAGTAATAAAAAAATTTCGGATGAATCAGTGATAGACGCTGCAAAACTCCTAAGGAGAGGAGCTAAAATGCTTTCCTACTACTGTCCGGAATGTCATTTTCCACTTTTTGAAATAGAGGGAAAAATATTTTGCCCTAATTGCGAAAAAGAAGTAATAATAGAGAAAGAAAAAAAAGAAGAGTTGAAAATAGAACATAAAACAGTTTCAGGTCTTTTAGAAGGTGTTGAAAAAGCTATTTTAAAAATTTGCGAGTTGATCATAAATTCCAATTCTACTGATGAAATAAGAGTTCTATCAGAATCTCTCGAAAAAATTGCAAACGCAAGAGAAAAGTTAAAAAAATAATCGAAGAATCAATAGAATTCAACTCCTGTCAACATTTCGTGCAAAAGATTCTGTATGAATCTACAGTTCTGTCCTCCTTCAAATGCATCGTTTGAAAAAATGTCTGTTGAAAAAATTGAAATATTGTTCTTTCTGACAGCTAAAACTACGTTTTTACCGGCCCTGAAAACAATATCACCTAGCAAAGCTTTAGAATCGCGATTTCCGTTTAGAACTATCTCACATGGATCTTTCGTCTCTATATGGTAAGCGTTTAAGGCTAAAATTTCATCTACTCCTCTGAAATATTCCAATCTACCCCTCATCGAGGTAGCCTTTAGGAAGATCTTCTCTGCTACTGGTAATATTTCCCTCTTCAATTGAAGAGGAGAGTAGTGGTCACTTCTTATATGAAATATGAAGATCTTACTTTTCACTAGCCTCGAAATCGCAGATATTTCGTTTGTCTCAGGAACTTTGAGATAGAAAAAAATTTCGAAAGAGTTTTCGAGCCGAGTTAACTCTGAAATCTCGGAATTCAGTTTATCTGCAAATTGAACATGGTAATCGTTTAGAAGACATTCCTCAAGCTGTTTATACCTATGCCAACTTTCAGAATTAGCAACTATAAGCGTTGAAAGCATAAGAATTCAGCCGAACATTATCACATAAGCTTTGCCAAGTTCAGTTATCATTATTTTTAGGTTTTTTCCTTTTCTCTGGGTTATTAAAAGTCCATTCTCTCCAAGTTCATTTATATGATAGCTAATTCTTGCTCTCTGAGCTAAATATTTTCTTTGATCTTCTATTTTACCATCTACAAGTTCTATTAGCTTGTTTATAGATTCAACTGATCCTCCATCCTGTAGAAGAGCTTTTAAAATCCTTGTCCTTTCTTCATCGAAACTCTTCAATGGAGGAGTCTGAATGAACTCAGCTTTATCGTTCATTAGCATATAAGCTTTACTTCCCGAAATTTGGGCAGCCACAATCGAGGCTACGGCAAGATTTCTATCTGCATCGGAAATGTTTATCAAAACAGAATTGTTCTTATCTTTTTCAGCTCTAACTATTTCTAGCAATTTCCAGAGTATTTCATAGACACTATTACCCTCAAAGCTGATCGTCTTGGTTTCTACAAAAGATTTTAATGCCTTACTGAGATTCTCGGCGTTTTCAATAGCTTCTCTTTTTCTGTATATTATATATGAACGATGGATTGGATATCCAATTGTCTTTATACTTTCAAGAATTACACTTGGATTTGATTCTACTGCTATTATATGAACTATTTCTGACATGTTTTATTAAAGAATTTTGTAGTTTAAAAAATTTTCTCTTTTGAGAAGTTTTTATTTGAACATCAACTTTTTCTTTATTCTTAAGATATATTGCGCATTGTTTAAGCAAATTCTCTATTGCCATTGGGAGAGAATTCAAAATAAGTGTAATGAATGCAAAAATTTTTCAGTTCGAAGCCTACCTGAAGATGTGTTTTTTATCTGTATTCATCCTTATCAATGGTTTTGTTAGATGTCTCCTTGCACAAGGTGGAACTTCATAAAATCCAGTTTCTATTTTCCTCGGAATTTCAAATCTAAATTTTTCAAATGCTTTATTTTTACACTTCCTACACCTAAATCCCTGGTTCTTTCCAGCTGATTCCATTTTCTTTCCACAAATAGGACAACTTGGATTCTCTTCTACGAAGTTTTTTTCAAGCTTTAGAACGTTAATCTTTTCGAGGTTCAAAGTTGATCTCTTAACAGAACCATAGACTTCAAGAATATCTCCCGGAATTAGAGCCCTAATTATATTTCTGAACTGTTTTGTTGGCTCAAATGCAGAACATTTTAGAATACATTTCGAAGTCTCAAATCTTAGAAAAACATGCCCTCCAATGATTTCGTAAGGCTTTTCAACGACTCTTCCAACTATTCTATAAGATCTAAAATCTTTTATTTCCCCATTGTCAATTATATGCATATCTGTAGCATGATTTGTTAAGAAAATTGTATACTTCTCCCATTTTTCAGTTTTAACCATTTTGATAGCTTTTTTCAGACTCTCAACATCTTCACCTCTCAAACCAAAAAGTACTGGACATGGTGTGCTGGGAACAGCCATTATAACGTGATTACACCAGTCAACGGTATCGAAAACGAGCGGATAAAGGTTTAAGTCCATCTCATAAAAACTCTCCTCATCATATTGACGGGGTTTTCCAAATTTTTCTGGATAACGATAAGTAATGAGTTCGTATACAAAATCTTCTAGTCTTGCCCCAACTGAAGCTAAAGCTCCAATTAATCCTCGACCATTCTTGTATTTAAGATATGGTATCGAATATCTTTCAAGGACTTTATAAGCATCTTCAATAGATAAAACATCTTTTATCGCTCTTTTTGCAAATTCTTCCAAATATTGGACTTTTTCTTCTTTCACAAAAACAACCCCTGGGTTAGTGTTCTCATCATCGAGTTCTGCATACTTTCTGATAACTTCATCCGCTATTTCCATCGCCTTATCAAGGTTTTCAAGCTCTAAAGCGAAACTAACAGCTCCATTTCCTCGAGTTTTATAAGGAATTGTTGGATTCAACCTTATGAGTCTTGGAAAACTGATTAAATTGCCTATATCTCCCAATTTCTCGATCATCAACAAAGCGACATAAGTTGTACACATTCCCTTTCTGCTATCCGTGTCGTCGACTCCTATCCAAAATTTCATATAATCTTGCGGAGATCAAATCTGATTTCGTTCTTTCAATTCCAACCCTGGCCACATCGAGTTTATTCCTAAGATTCGGTATTATCTTCTCTGGAAAAGAGGAGAAAAACATCAGATGGTAGTATATCTCCTCCATTAAACAGAGAATCCTCTCCGACTCATTGATTTCTCCTATAATCATTTTAGAGAGAGCCAGTCTCCTAAGCTCACCAATCAAATCAGCTAGTCCAGTTACAAAGGCTGAATGTAAAACTTCGAACTCAATGGAGAAATCAAACTGCCTCTTTATCACCTTCAATAAAAGAACTGCTTCGACGAATTCTTGCATAGAATCGTGACTCATTGTGTAAATCTCTGGAAAATTTCTAAAAATTTTGATCTTTTCCAAAACTTTAGAAGCTTCTCTAATACTATCCTCAGCTTCAGAAATTCTGTTAGAGTGAATAGAGGTTATCGCTTTAGAGGAGAGAATTCTAAGCTCTCTTAAAAGTTTTAAAAGCTCTTCACGAGCTTTTTCAAGCTCTTCAAACCTAATTCTGCAATCTTCGAGATTCATATTGGTCTTAGAAGACAAACTCTACTTTGATCAACTTCATCAACTATCTCGTAACCTAGCTCCGATAACCTTTTGCTGAACTCGACGATATCACTATGGTTTGGCATGTTTCCATACTCCAATCTAAGTCTGGAATATCCCAAAAACATATATGCTTTAGCTTCAACATAATCAGGCTCTGCAATCCTTATAAGTTTGTTGAATCTCTCTATGGCTTTTTCGTGCATGTTTATTCCTTTCATCAACGTCAGTCTTATAACTCTCCTTGACTTCGAATTAGACATAGCTTTTAGGCTTTTTAGAATTCTATCCCATAAACTTTTTGCTGGCCTATTTAGCTCTAGATGACTTCTTTCATCAAAGGCAGTTAGACTGATGTAAAGTTGAGTCGGATTAACTTTTTCGATCATTTGTGGCATGGTTCCATTTGTTACTAGAAAAGTTGTGAAACCCATACTTCTATAGCATTCTATGAGCTTTGGAAGATGAGGATAAAGCGTTGGTTCTCCAATAAGACTTATAGCGACTTGATTGGGTTCTTCTGCCTCTTTTAACTTCTTTATGTTTATCCCCTTAGTTCCATAGAAACCACTCAACAATCTCTTTTGTGCTTTTATACTCTCCTCAACTATTTTCTCTGGCTCATCCCACCCTCTAAAATCCTTCAAGAGTTCAAGAGGGCGCCAACAGTGAATGCAGGTCTGATTACAGATTAATGCTGGAGTCATTTGAAGACATCGATGACTCTCGATTTCATAGAACTTCTGTTTGTAACAGAAACCAAGATCTTTTAACGCTTTCTTTAGCCAAAGACATGTTTTTACAGCAGAATGGTTTCCAATTATCTGATATCCTTTTAGATCTGTGAGTTGCTTCATTTCAGATACTTTTTTACAGTATCAACAAAATCTTTTGCACCATCCCCAGCAACCGCAGAAACAACAGCAACACCTGAAACCCCACACTTGAGCACTTCGACAACATTTTTGATGTTTATTCCGCCGATTGCAAAAACTGGAATCGTTAACTCTTTCATTATTTCAATCAGACCAGGAATACCTATTTCATTTCTTGCATCTTCTTTCGTAGTAGTCCTAAAGATGGGGCCTACTCCCACATAATCTGCATTTTTTGCTTTTCTAGCTTCTTCAACATTGTGAACAGAGATACCAATTAGCCCGTCAAAAATTTCTCTTACAACCTCGATTGGTAAATCCTCTTGACCAAGGTGAACACCGTCTGCATCAACTGCAATTGCTATATCAACTCGATCGTTCACAATAAAAAGTGCATCATAACAATCAATGATCTCTCTCAATTTCTTTGCAATAAAATATCGTTCTCGATCTTTAATTCTCTTTTCTCTGAACTGAATTATCCTAATTCCAAGTTCGAGAGCTTTCTTAACCATTTCTTCATGGTCTCCAAACTTTGAGTCTGTTATGAAATACACACCCCGAAGCATCGTAAGAGTTTATTACAATGGGAATAAAACTGTTTGGTGTCTCTAAAAAAAGATCTCAAAGATAAGTTGAGTGAAGAAGAGCTCAAACTCCTGAGACGAAGTTTTGAGATAATAGGGAACATTGCAGTAGTAGAGATTCCAGATGAGCTAATGAGCAAAAAAGATCTAATAATATCTGCGATAATCTCAAGACACAAACAAGTAAAAACAGTATTGAGAAAAATTGGTGAAGTTAATGGTATTTTTAGAGTGGCAAGATTTGAAAAGATATATGGTAAGGAGACTGAGACCATTGCTAAAGAACACGGATGTAAATTTTTAGTTGATCCCACGAAAGTTTATTTCTCCTCAAAACTCTCTGGCGAAAGAGAAAGAGTTGCAAGACTAGTGGGAAAAGGAGAGAGAGTTTTGGTAATGTTCGCAGGAGTTGGTCCATTTCCAATTGTCATTGCAAAATTATCAAAGGCAAAGGAAGTGATTGGGATTGAATTGAACAGTGTCGCCGTAGATTATTTCAAGAAAAATATAAAAATTAACAAAGTTAAGAATGTTGTTGCAATTGAAGGAGATGTAGCAGAGATCATCCCCAAATTTGAAGGAAAATTCGACCGTATCTTGATGCCTGCACCTTATTCAGCAGATAACTTCGTTCATCTTGTAAAGAACAAGGTTACAAAAGGTGGATTCATTCATTACTATACTTTTGAGAGCGAAAACCTAGAAGACAGGCTACCCCAAAAGGTCGAAGAGATATTTTTCAGAAACGGAGTGATTGTGAAAAAAAGATTTATAAGAAAATGCGGAAGTTTTGCACCCTATGTGAACAGATATGTCCTTGATCTAGAATATCTTGGTGAAGTTTAATCAACAGAACTCGATTTTTGCTCCTAAATTTCTGATAACTTCAAAGAATCCTGGATAAGAGACAGACACAACTTCAGAATTTCTACATTTCACCTCACCAAGAAGACCAAGTAAAGAAAAGGCTAATGCAATTCTGTGATCTCCAAAAGAGTCCACAGTTCCATAGAACTCTTTCTTTCCTCCTCTAATCTTTAAACCATCTTTAAACTCCTCAACTTCAACTCCAAGTGATCTCAAATTCATTGCAATTCCTCTAATTCTGTCTATCTCTTTTATTCTCAAATGCTCTGCATTGTAAATTTCTGTTACACCTTCAGCAACTGCAGAAAGGATTGCGATTGTAGGAACGAGATCGGGTGTATTCTCTGCATTAAAGCATATCCCACACAAATCGGATTTCCTTGCAATAATCAACCCTTGATCCTTTTTCCATTCTATATCTGCACCCATTTCTCTACATAATTCAACGATCTTTTTATCCCCTTGTTTAGAATCGAATGCATTCGTTATTCTGACTTCTCCTGCAAGAATCCCTGCAGCAATTGGATAGCTTGCTGAGGAGAAATCATTTGGTATTGAAAATTGTTTCAATCCAAACTCTTGTTCTCCAGGAATATGGAAACAATCAAAACTCCCCTCTATAGTAACTCCAGATTTTTCGAGAACTTCAAGTGTTATGTCTATATAGGGGCGAGATTTAGTCGAAATGATATTAAGAGAACTATCGAATTTAGCGAGAGGTAAGGAATAGAGTAAAGAAGAAATAAACTGAGAGCTAGGAGCGCTTATCTCGACTTTACCACCCTTTATTATGCCTCTAATTCTAAAAGGTGCTCTAAAAAGTTCATCTCCACTAGCATGAGCTCCAATTTTTTTAAGCGTAAGTACAAGTTCCCTATTTGGCCTAGTTCTCAAAGATCGATCTCCATCAAGTGTACTTTTTTGTGATGAGAGAGATAAAAGGCCAGTGAAAATTCTTAGAGTTGTTCCTGAATTCTCAAAATTAAAATAACCTCCAGTAATTTTTTCTGTTCCTCTGAACTCAAAAAAGTTCTTCTCTCTATGATACTCAGAACCAATCTTTTTACAGGCTCTCAAAGTAGCCAGAGTGTCCTCAGAGATCAATGGATCGAAAATTTTTGTTTTTTTAGAAAGCGAAGCCGAAATAAAAGCTCTATGTGTGTAACTCTTTGAAGGTGGAGCTTTGAGTTCGCCAGAAATCTCACTTTTCCTAACTATCACGTCCATATTTTCAGAGAGTTAAGAAGTAGAAATAATTAGCGTTTATATAGCTTTTTTAATTCTTCTTTTATTTCTTCTATACTCTTTCCCTCGAATCCAAAATAGGATGCAAAGGCATCAGTAGTTTTGAGAATTGTAGATCTTCCTTTTTTCTCTGCTCTTATCAGATTTAAATCTATGAGTTTCTTCACATGATCGTAACATTTGTTTCCTCTTATTTTTGCTAGTTTTGCAAGTGTTATAGGCTGTTTCAAAGCTATGACTGCCAAAGTCCTAAGAGTTCCTTTTTCGAGATCTCTTTCTGCAAATCGTTCCACTATATCAACAAATTCTTGTTTAACTTTCATTAAATACCTATCTCCAATTTTCAAGATTTCGATTGCTGAATCCATCTCCTCGTATTTCTTTGCAATGCTCTCTATTGCTCTCTCAACCATTTCTTCCTTCTCCTTGAGCAGTTTCGCCAATTCAGAAATCTTTATTGCTTCTGGAGATAGGAATAAAATAGCCTCAACAGCTTTCTCAAGTTTCATGCGCCGAACTTTTCAGTGAGATTAAGTAAATCCAAGGCTATTTTCAAAATCTCTGTACCACGAATTCTACACAAGCCACCCTTTACTGCTTCGAACTCGTTGAAAACCTTAACTTCATCCTTTCTGACATCTTCATATACTATCGAAACGATGACAGGATCTGCTGTGTGCTCACCAACCTTTACTGGTGTGGAATGGTCAGAGGTAAAGATGAGACAATGCTTAGAGAGGTCGAGCTCAAGCAATTTAGGTAGATAAGAATCGAATTTCTCTACAAATCTAACTTTACCATTGAAATCTCTATCATGTCCAAGTTCATCAGGAGCCTTTATGTGTAAAAGAACTACATCTTTCGTCTTTAAGGCCTCTATTGAACTTTGAATTTTTGCATTTATGTCTGTATCTTTGTTACCAGTCGCAGTAGGTGGTGTAAAGACTTCTCCACCGACAAGTTTTCCAACTCCTTTTATCAGAGCGGTTGCAGAAATTACCTTCAATTTCAATCCAAACCTCTCTTTAAAACTTGGAACTTCCTTCATAACTCCTGCACCACGTAAAAGTAAAGCATTTGCTTTTGGTAATCCATTTTTTGCTCTTTCTTCGTTTATCCAGTGTTTTTCCAGAATTTCATGCGCTTTTTGAATGAAATCGTTTATTATTTTCGATACTTCATCTTTTTTTGCCTTGCAACGTTTTACTTTTTCTCCAACAACTTTTGGATCTGTATCAGTAACTTCTTCCGTGAAGTTTCCCCTAAAAACAACCACTGCTCTATGCCCTGTAGCTCTTGCGATTTCAAAATCTACAGGAAGATCGATATCTTTAAGAGCTTTTACGAGTTCTTCAGTGTTTTCTATTCTTCCTGCTCTACGATCAACTACAACCTTGTCAAAAATGCTTCCATTCCCATGAACCGTGGCAAAATTAGCTCTAAAAGCCAAATCTCCTGGTTTTAAATCGATTCCAGCTCCAAGAGCTTCGATTGCTCCTCTCCCTGTATAATACCTGTACGGGTCATAACCTAAAAGTGCTAGATGACTTGTATCACTTCCAGGGCGAATACCAGGAGATATAGTGTCCATGATTCCGTTTATTCCAATTTCTGCAAATCCATCGAGATTTGGTTTTTTAGCAACGGTCAACGGAGTCTTACCATTCAATGGCCTATCGGGTAAACCATCGAGGATTAGCATCAACAAGGACAACCCATCACCTCAAAAAAAAGTTTGAAAAAGAATTTATAAAATCATCGGCACTCTACATGTGATTTGCATAGTTGGTGGTGGACTTTCAGGTTTGTCTGTTGGTCACTTCTTGAAGAACAGATGTGTTGTTTTTGAATCGACCCGCATAGGTGGACTGCTTAGAAGTGAAAAAATCGATGGTTTCACTTTCGATACTGGTGGTTCTCATATTCTGTTTTCTAGAGATGAGTATGTTCTGAAAGAGATGCTCCAATTTTTTGGAGACTACGTTGAACACAGAAGAAGAGCTTTTATTCTTTACAGAGATAAGCTCGTAAAATATCCCTTTGAAAATGGAATTTTTTCATTACCTGTACAAGAAAGATTCGAAATTCTGAAAGATTTCGTTGAAAACCTAACTAGAGAGAAAAAAAAGCCTGAAAATTTGCTTGAATGGTTTAGATACGTCTTTGGAAATGCAATAACGGAGAAATATCTTCGTCCTTATAACGAAAAACTATGGAAAAGAGACCTAAGAGATATTTCCCTCGAATGGGTTGGCGGGAGAATCCCAAATCCCCCAGTAGACGATGTGCTTAGATCAGCAGTTGGACTCGAAACTGAAGGTTACACACATCAGCTTCGCTTCTTTTATCCTTTGAATGGGGGAATTGAAACATTGGCAAGAAACATAGCAAAAAATGTAAATGTAAGAATGGAAGCTGTTAAAAAGATAGATATTGGAGAAAAGATATACGTCAACGGAGAATATGAATTTGAAAAAATGATTTACACAGCTCCACTGAAAGATTTGCCAAACTTACTGCACGAAGCAAAAGAAATAAAAGATTTCATCGATAGTCTCGAGTACAATTCCCTATCTGTTTTTGGAATTGGAGTTAAAGGAAAGGTTCCAAATATTCACTGGATATATGTCCCCCAGGAGGATATAGTTTTTCACAGAGTTGCTTTTCTAAGTAATTATAGTCCAAATATGTCTCCCAAAAATTGTTCAACGATCATTGCAGAAATTTCAAATCAAGAAAAGGTTAAGGAGGAGGAGGTGGTAGAAGGTTTAAGAAAAATTGGAATTGAAAACGAAATTGAAGTGGTAGAAAAATGGAACTGGAAATTTGCATACATTGTCTATAACCATGATTATAGAAAGAACATCGATGTGATAAAGAAATTTTTAATCGAGAGAAGAATAGTCCCCTTTGGTAGATTTGGTTCATGGGAATATCTGAACATGGATTCGATCTGGAAAAAAGCAAAAGAGATTTCTTATGAATTCTTATGAAAGCTCTAATCGTTATACTAAACAAAGATAATGCAGAAAAGCTTAAAGAATGCATAGATTCTATCATAAAACAAAGTTCGAAGATTTGTGAAGATTTTGATGTTCTCGTTATCGATGGAGGTTCTAGGGATTCATCAAAAGAAGTTGTAGAAAATTTTTCAAAAATCTATCCCTGTGTGAAATTCAAAGTTCAGGAAAGACTCGGTGGTACAGGCTTTGCAAGGAGAGAGGCTTGTGAATACGCTATAAAGAATGATTACAAAGCAATAATCTGGGGCGATTCAGAGAATATTTACAAAAGCGACTACGTTGAAAAAGTCCTTGATTTATTAAGGAATTACGATATAGTTGGTGGAAAACCTCTTGTTAGAGGAAACTTTTTTGCCCATGCATTCGCTTGGTATCATGCCATTCATATAATTTTTGGGATTCAAGATCGTCACATTCCTGGAAACAACAAAGCTGAAAAAGTTGCAATTTACAGATTCTGTGAATACCCAGAAAGTAAAAGAGCCGAAGATTATGGTTTTTCGCTTCTTCTTATGAAAAAAGGTATAAAGTTGAAACAAGGAGTAGTCGATGCAAAGGTGATCGTCTCAATTCCAGAAAACATTAAAGGAGTTTTTAAATGGCAGAAGGCAAGAGTAATAGGTTGTGCTGAAGCTTTGAGGTTTATAGATTTCAAGCCCTACGATCTCATCTTGTGGTCTTCTCTCCTACCACTACTGATTCTCACCGCATTTCTTATCCCCTTCTCGTTACTCGCACTTGCAATTCTGCTGTCGATCTTGATATTATCTATTTTTTTATTCGTAAAATCCTTCCAATTCATAGAAAATCCGAAGAAGAAATTTTTCTTCGCTCCTCTTGTAGGTTTAGTCATACATTCCGCCTTTTCAATTCTGGGAATATATTACTATATGAAGTTTAAAAAACGCCGGGGCTGGGATTTGAACCCAGGAGCCTTCTAGGCATCGGCTCTCAAGGCCGACGCAGTACCACTCTGCAACCCCGGCTTTAAAGTTAAACTTCTTTTATCTTTAAAAAATTTTTCTTTGATAGCTCCCCACTGAATTGGGTTAAACTTATAAGCATCCAGAGAGTATGAAAAAAGAATATGGAAGAATTGTTGAAAAAAATCGCTTTCGAAATAGTCCAAAATGCAAAAAGCGGTGAAGAAGTTGTTGCTATTAAGAGAAAATTTGTAAAAGATCTTGGATTAGCAAAAATACCTTCAAACGTAGAGATTCTAAAACAAGCAATAAAAACAGATTACTACAAAAAGCTCAGAGAAATTTTAAGATTAAAACCTGTTCGAAGTCTAAGCGGAGTCGTTGTTGCCGCCGTTATGAGCTCTCCTTTTCCATGTCCTCATGGTAAATGTGTCCCATGTCCAGGTGGAGTTGAGTTCAACAGTCCACAAAGCTACACAGGTCTCGAACCAGCGGCTATGCGTGGAAAACAGCACGAATACGATGCTTTCAAACAGGTCACTTCTCGAATTAGAGAGCTCTTTGAAATTGGACACGAAATTGAAAAAGTGGAGATCATCGTGATGGGTGGAACCTTTATTGCCAGAGATAAAGAATATAAGGACAACTTCATCCTAGGCATATACAACGCCTTGAACTGTTTTAATGGAAAAATGAAATTAGAAAGAGACATTGAAAAAGCAAAAAGAAAAAATGAAAGAGCAAAAATTAGATGTGTAGGTTTAACTTTTGAAACTCGTCCCGATTATTCAAAAGAGGTTCATATATTCGAAATGCTCCGCTATGGAGTGACAAGGGTTGAACTTGGAGTTCAAAGTATTTACGATGACGTCTTAAAAATGATCAGACGAGGGCATGGAGTCAAAGAGACGATCGAAGCGACAAGACTTTTAAAGGATTCAGCTTTAAAAGTTTGCTACCATATCATGCCAGGTCTTCCAGGATCTGATTTTGAAAGAGATCTTAGAATGTTCCGAGAGATATTTGAAAGAGAAGATTTCAGACCAGATTACTTAAAAATATATCCTACGGTCGTAGTTAGAGGTACAGAGCTTTATAAAATGTGGACAAAAGGAGAATACAAACCTTACGAAACAGAAGAAGTTGTAGAACTCATAGCAAGAGCAAAGAAGTTCTTTCCTGAGTGGTTAAGGGTTCAAAGAATTCAGAGAGATATCCCCGTGCATTATGCAATAGGTCTCAAGGCTGGTAACATAAGGCAGTTGATTCACAGAAGACTAAAAGAGCTCGGATATGGATGTAGATGTATAAGATGCAGAGAGGTTGGACATAAAAAGGTTAAAGAAGATGAATATAAAAAATCAGAACTCAAGATTTCAAAATATAAGGCATCTGGAGGAGAAGAAATATTCATTTCATACGAAATTCCAGAATACGATGCTCTTGTCGGATTTTTAAGACTTAGATTTCCAGCAAAACCATTCATCAGAGAAATTGCAGATTGTGCTCTGATCAGAGAAATACATGTATATGGCAATTCGACACCACTAGGAGAAATAAGAGCTTTTCAGCATCGTGGATTTGGAGAAAGTTTGTTAAAAAATGCAGAAGATTTAGCAAAAGAGAAATATGACAGAATTGCTGTAATAAGTGCTGTAGGGGTCAGAGAATATTACAGAAAGTTTGGTTACAGGAAAAGATTTGAATACATGGTAAAAAGACTATAACTCAGAGATTTCAGCCTTTGGGGTTCTCCTCTTTAGTGCATAATCCTTCACAGCAACAACTATCTCACAATAAGGGGGACAGTTCTTAGAAAGATAAATTCTACAAAAAGATCTTTTTGAACAGTCGACAATTTTATAAGATTTTGCTTTTTTATCAAAAACTACAAGAGCACGTGTGTTTTTTAATGAAACCGAAAGCTTTATAGTTTCTGAAACCATCATAAAAAAGATTTAGAGATTGAGGAGATATAATTTTTTATATTTTTTATAATTATTCCTCTGAAATTTCTGTTTTGAAATTTCATTAATTCCAGAAAATCTTAAATACATAATCATCAACACACTATAGTTATAATAACTACTAGGTGATGATATGATATCGGTCGAAGAGTTGTTTGGGGAGAAAGTTTCGTTTGATCAGCAAAAGTTTTTGAAAGTTATATCGCGTAATGGAGTGAGTGGTATTCTTTTTAGCCTTGAAAAAAGTCCTCGTCGATTTTCTCAATTAATGTTTGAAACAAAACTAAACCCTGGAATCCTCGACAGACATTTGAAAGCTCTGATAGAGCTGAAAATAGTTGAAAAAAACTCTGAGACCTACGAGTTGACAGATACGGGAAGAAGGTTGATTTTAATTCTTCAACAACTTTTTAGAGTTTTTAAATAATTTTAATAATTTTGTGTTCTTATTTTTATACCAACTCTTTAGCAAGGGTTTTATAAGTTGTAAGAAACTAAGTTTATGTATTCTCTCGTATGCATTGAATGCGGAAAAGAGAACGATGAAATGAAATACAAGTGCATATGTGATGGATTGCTCGAAGTTCGCTTTGATCTAAGCAGATTAGAAATCGATTTCAAACTAGATGGTAGAGATTTAAAAGTATGGAAATACAGATCACTTCTTCCAGTTAAATCTGAACCTGTCACACTTAAAGAGGGTGGTACTCCTCTCTATAGATTGGAAAGACTTGAAAAAGAGCTTGAAATAAGGAGAATCTACGTGAAGCATGAAGGTCTTAATCCTTCAGGATCCTTTAAGGATAGAGGAATGACAGTTGGGATTACAAAGGCTTTAGAGCTCAAAAAAACTGCTGTAGCCTGTGCATCCACTGGAAATACCTCTGCTTCAATGGCAATGTATGCTGCAAAGTCAGGACTCAAAGCTTTTGTTTTACTACCTGCTGGAAAAGTCGCTATCGGAAAAGTAGCTCAAGCTTTGATGCATGGTGCAGAAGTGATCGGAATTAAGGGTAACTTCGACGATGCTCTAAGAATTGTACGTGAAGTTTGTGAGAGAGCAGGAATTTACCTTTTGAATTCTGTTAACCCATTCAGACTTGAAGGACAGAAGACGATAGCTTATGAGATTGTTGATGAAATTGGAACACCTGATGCAGTAATTTTACCTGTAGGTAATGCTGGAAACATTTCAGCTGTTTTCAAGGGTTTTAAAGAATTTAAAAAGTTACAGCTGATCGATAGAGTCCCCAAGATGATCGGAATCCAAGCAAAAGGGGCTGCACCTATCTATAGGGCATTTAAAGAAGGCGAGAGTAAAATAACTCCTGTCACAAATCCCGAAACTATCGCTACCGCGATAAGAATTGGCAATCCTGTAAATGCTAGAAAAGCTTTGAGGGCTATTCATGATTCAAAGGGATTGGTTGAAGTTGTGAGTGATCATGAAATAATCTCGGCACAAAGAAAACTAGCAAAGAACGGTATCGGTGTTGAACCTGCTTCAGCTTCAAGCGTTGCAGGGCTAATAAAACTCATAAGAAATGGTGAAATCGAAAGAGATTCAACTATTGTTTGCATTGCTACAGGAAATTTGCTAAAAGATCCCGAAACTGTTATAAGAGTGTGTGGTGAGCCAAAGATGGTCGAAGCAGATGTGGAAAAAATCATGTCTTTTGTAACCCAAATTTCTTAGCTTCTCTTGATTTCAGGACCTTTATTCCATCAATGGATTTCATCAAATACTTGACCTTTGATGTTACTGATTTTTCATCGTAGATTATGAATTTTGCAGAACTGAGCTCGATCGCTTTTTTGAGGATTTTCTCATCGAGACATTCAAAGGTATACTTGGCGAAATTATGACCAAAAGTGAACTCCGTCTCAAGCATTAACTCTGTTTGTCTCGGAATATAATGTGTTCCTCCAATTCCCACTGATACTTTCCAAAATTTCTTATCACTTTTTATTGCCTCATAAATAGCCTCAGCAACGATCTCACCAGCTGTTCTATCTATCCATTCTTCCTCAGTAGAGCCAATCTCGTAAAAAGCAGATGGTTTTGATATCTCTGATGGACCATGATGTGTTGCTTCAAGTGTTAGCTCAAATTCTGGCTTTTTATCTATTTTTTCTCCTAATGAGAGGAAATAGTTCTTAAGTGTCATTGGAGAAGGTTTTGCAAGACTCTTTGGCTTTCCACCATATTCATTATTTCCCGGATTTCCTGATACATGCGCTGTGAAAATTTTTCTTCCATCCTTACTACTGTGTCTTGAAATGAAAAGAATTTCTTCGAATTCTAAAAAATCCGATAATTTTTCATCGATATGGTCTGCATAAATCAAACTTCCCGTTATCTCTGCGATAGAGAATAATTTTCCTACGTATATGACGAAGTCATCTTTAATCTTTTTATCAAAGTCATCGAAGCTCAACAAATGGTTCAAGACGTTTACTGAAGCTTTGTCATCCCTACTGCCTATGACGAGTTTCATGGAAAACACATATCGTTGCGAATAAAAGGCTAATCCTCAAAAGTAGCACAAAGCTTTAATACTCCTGTGCCGAACTATACTGTGTTATCAGCTGAAGTATACGGTGTCTTCATAGCTAAAACAGAATTCTCAGCATCTCCTGTAGTTGTTCTTAGAGCAGAAGACGGTCGTATTTTACCCATTTACATTGGTTTTGCCGAAGCTGCATCGATTTATTCAGCAATCAATCGTCTCACACCACCAAGGCCAATGACCCACGATCTTCTAATCGATATACTATCTAAACTCGAAGTACAAGTTGAAAGGGTTGTAATTGATGACCTTATTGATAATACTTTTTATGCAAGAATTATAGTAAAAAGAGATGAAAGAGAGATAGAAATCGATGCTAGACCAAGCGATAGCATTGCTATAGCGCTTCGTATTTCGTGTCCAATCTTCATAGATTCAAAGATTCTCGATGAAGCCGGAAGAGAAGACGTTCCCTCTTATTTTAGAGATTTTGCTGAATTTGCTTAACTTTTAAAAGTCTAATCTTGAACAAAAGCTGCTTCTTAAAATAAAAGAGAAGTTCATCATCCTTTTCAACTATTATCTTCTCGAAATAAGGTTTTTTGTCAAACTTTTCAATCAATTTTTTTGGAATTGCGTGGAAAAAATTGTATTTATCTCCAAAAAAGAGAACTGCTCCATCGCTTATCTCTATCTTTTTCACATTGCTTACAGAGAAAAGAATTTCTAAGGTTTTGATTCCATTTTTAAAGAAACTCATCACTGCAGGATTTCCCTTGATCTCCAAAATCATACAGATTTGACCCATTTTCAATTCTCTTAGGCTCAATTTTCCTCTCCGTATGTATTTCCAACCAAGAAATCTCGAAAAAATCTTTGCAAAAGATCTAGTTTTTCTTCCTGGTTTTCTAGAAGTTGTAAGGATCATAACTCACACTCGACGAAACTCTCTCCGTCGTGACCTATCAAAAAATCTCCAGATTTAAGAGGGATCAAAATTACTCCATTTGTCTCAAAATACCTAATCTTTCTCACATTCCTTATTTCAGTGCCCAAAAGTTCAACTGCTAAAAAAGAACCACTCTCGATTCTCCTACACCTAGAAAATTTGAAGTTTACAGGCATTAGATTGTAGCTTTTTCCGATCCTTTGTCCTATTTCAGATCCAAAGAGAATTTCTTGAAGAGATTTAGAAAAAAATTCCCAATTAGTATCAATAAGTAGTTGTTTTGGAAAAGAAGAGAAGTAGGTAACGATTTCTTCAACTTTATCTTTTCTATGAATCCACTCACAACGCTTGCAGCTCCAGGTATAGTTTCCACTTGAAGAAATAACCAAATCCCCAAATTTATATATAAAACATGGATAAAAAATACAATAGCAAAGAGAGCAATCTTGTCCTTCAAAATGGCAGGGATAATATGCACACTCCTTAATTGAACCTAAAATAGAGTTCATAGCTGAAAAAAGATCAATTAAACCCTTCTCATTCATCTTTTCACCTTCCAAAAGAAAAAAAAGTCCTAGGTAATATTATTTCTCCTTCTCCGACAACGGAGGACCCTCTACCTTCAACGTATTCCCTAACAGTCAAAGCAGAAATGACTGCATCAATTTCATCATGAGATAGTTCAGGGATCTCAATATAATTCGATAAAGCAATTTTAATCTCTTCCAATCCTCTTTTAGTCCTTTTTTTCGCCTTTGGCGCTATATTCATCACGAAGCGAGAGGCAAAAGGGTAAACCTCGTAAACTTTCAAACCGAGATCACGTAATTCTTCAGCTATCTTCATTCCAATCAAAGCAATCTCTTTGAAAAATGGAGCACCAGATGGAAAAAGTTTAATACCAAGTTTCAGGAGATCTTTCTCACACTCTCTAAGCATACCATTTTCTGGCAAAGTAAGAGGGGCATCGATTCCTACTGCATAAACTTTAAAAAATACACTCTTATCGTATTCACCTATATAAACGACTTTTTTGTCTATCAATGCTATCTTGCAACTTCTTTTTCCCACATCAATACCGCCATAGATCATATCAAAACCATTTGGGCGTGTGGACAATTGGAGACCCAGAGAACTCTTTCCTTATCAATTATTCCTAATTTTATTGCCAATTTGACAGATCTTTCACCTGTTATGTTTGCAATCGTAGCTTTCTTTAATGCTTCAACAACATCTTTCTCTTCAAATTCTTCTGAACCATAGAAGCTCTCTTTCACTTCAAGTTTAAGATTTTCATCTCTGAATATCTTACCAACTAACTCAGAATCGCAAACTGCTACGAGGATTTCGCCTCTTACATTGTAGATTTTCATTCTAAACATTTTTCACTGGTTGTTTAGCTCCACAAGCCATGCAACGTAGAAATTGTACTCTACCTTCCTTGATGAGTTCGGTATCAGGAGCGCTACATTCCTTGCATATCACATAAGATCTCACGTACTCATTTATTTCTTTCTGAATTTCCTCCTCACCGAATTTTCCCTGAAAAATGAGTCTTCCGTTATCTATGATGCCAGCAGTTCCAAGAGACTTGACCAGATACTTGTATATGTGCTCCTCACTTCTATTGAGAATCTTTGAAATCTGTGTAAGGTTTCTTAAAATCGTTCTAACCCCTTCTCTCGTAACAATAACCTTTGGAATCTCGAATCTCTCTTTCCTCGTAACTTTTCTTTGTGATAGCATTTCCAAAGCTCGATCAAGGAGTTTCTCATATTCTTCCATCGTTAGATGTTTACCTGATTGTATTTAAGCTTCTCGAAAGTGTTAAAATTCGCTCTAAAAAATAGGATTTAGTGGACAATTACGCCCTCCTCGCTATCACTCTTGGATTTTCAGCTTTAATTGCTCTATTATTCAAGAGACTCGGATTCTCACAGGTTACTGGTTATCTTATGGCGGGCATCATTTTGGGATTTATCTTCCAAAAAAGACTAGAGGAGAACGAAGTCTTTCTTACCCTTTTTTCTGATATAGCAATAACACTTCTCGTTTTTGAAATTGGTAGAGAAATTGGAATCGAAAACTTGAGAAATCTGAAGGTTTTACCCTTGGCTATTCTTCTATTCGAAGTCCTAACTTCTACAACAATAGCATTGTTGATCGGAAATTTATTAGAACTCAAAAACCTAGAAGTATTTATTCTAGCATTGATTAGCTCTTTCAGCAGTACACCAGTCATATTCAAGATTCTAAGCGATTTAAAACTCGAAGATGATGTAAGGAAACTAATATTAACCGTAGCAATCCTCGATGACGTTTTGGCTGTTTTAGTGCTTGTATTAATGCCTCAACTAGCTTTTGGAGGTATTCAATTTACAGAACTAATTAGAACTCTATTTTTCTCGATTTCATTTGCTTTTATGCTTGTTTTTATAGGTACAAGTTTATTGAATAACTTTTTTAGAAAAGTAATAAAACCAGACGAGGACATTGGAATTGCTGTTGCTATCAGTTCAGCTCTTCTTTTTGCAGTGATTTCAAAATCATTTGGATTTTCTCCCGCTCTCGGAGCTTTTTGTGCAGGTTTAGCACTTTCTAAGCATCCAAGGAATCTTGAGATTAGTCAAAACTTAAAATCGATTAGAGAGATTTTCTTAATACTTTTCTTCGTTGCGCTAGGACTCAAATCCGGTCTTTTATTTGAGTTTACTCCAATATTACTCATTGCTCCAATTCTTATAATTATTGGTAGATTTTTTGCCTTTACAGCTTCTAATTGGGTCTTTAGTAAGCGTAGTCTTGAAGAGTGTGTAAGAATTGGTTTTATTGCAACTTCTGTTGGAGAATTTGGTTTGGTAGTCGTTTATGAAGCTTTGAGGCTTGGAATTGTCGAAGGAGAATTTCTTTCGATTACAGCGATATCTATAATTCTTGGAACAGTAGTATCTTCAAAGTTAAGCTTAAAAGCCGACTACGCTGAAAAAATAGCTTCAATAGTCCCAATAAAGGTAAAGATATTCGTTGACAACTTAGCTTTAAACCTTATGAGAGTGATCGAAGCAAGGGAAGGTGAATTTGTGAGACTTTTAATTCTCAGAGTAGTCAGAAATGTAGTCATAGTAATTCTGATCTCAATTCTTGGGTCAGGAATACTTTATATTTTCGATTTTTATGTTCCTCAGCTCAAATATGCTTTTGCATCGATAACCCTCGCTCTAATACTTGCAACAACCCTTGCAATTTCGATAAAAACTAAAAATCATGCAAAGAACATCTGCTATTTTCTTGTTGAAAAAAGAGGAGTTAATCCTATACTCGAAAGGATTCTTACCGGTGCCACATTTACTTTCATAATGCTCACAAGTGTCAATCTAATAGTTCTCGTTTCAGGAAAATTCATTGCAAGCATTGTTAACGAGTTTTTGAAATTGCCTTTTAGTCAAAGTTTCGCAGGTCTATTTTTCATAGCTATCTTCATGATCAGCGTTTATATACTCTATCTCCAAATTCGACGTCTTTCGTTCTAACACCAACTTTTTTACATACATCGCTAACTGGACACTCCCAGCAAATGGGTTTTTTTGGAAGACAAATCTTTTGACCAAAACCAACAAAAACATAGTTGATCTTTCCCCACAACTCAACAGGAAAAATCTTCTTCAGTTCTTCCTCTGTTTCTTTTGGGTTCTTTGTTTTCACAATTCCAAGTCTATTTGAAATTCTATGAACATGTGTGTCAACAGCTATTGCTGGTTTTCCAAGATAAGAAAGTACTATGTTCGCAGTTTTTCTTCCAACTCCTGGCAATTCCATAAGTTCTTCTAAAGTTTTTGGAAAGCTTCTTTTACTGAGAATTTCAGCTATTTTTTTTATTCTTCTTGCCTTTACTCTATAAAAACCAACGTTTTTTATCAATTCTTCAATATCTTCCAAACTCAAATTCGCTAAATCTTCAACCGTTCTAGCTTTTGAGAAAAGTTTTTCCACAGCTTTTGCGGTTTGCTCGTCGCGAGTCCTTGCACTTAGTACGGTAGCGATTAGGAGTTGATAAGGTTCGAGATCCGCTTTATGAACAAAAATTGGTGCATTTCTCTTCTTTGCTTCTTTTTCCATCTTTTCGAGGATTAAATCCAAATCCATGGAAAAATTTCAACAAGCTTTTTAAAATTGTGACCAAATTTCACTATGAAGTTTGATTATGCAAAAGCTGGAGTAGATATAAGGAAAGCAGAAAGGGCAATAGGTACACTTATGAGTATAGTTAAATACACTAGAAGAGGCTTAGGACAACCTATTTTACTCTCTCACTATGCAGGGGTTATAGATTGTGGAGAATTCGGAATTGCAATAACAACGGATGGTGTTGGAACGAAAATACTGGTTGCGATTGCAATGAAGAAATATAGAAATTTAGGCATTGACTGCGTAGCAGTTAATGTTAACGATCTACTTGCCATCGGTTCTGAACCATTGGCAATGGTTGACTACATTGCCATGCAGAAGATCGACGAAGAGATAATAGCAGAAATTTCAAGGGGGCTTGATGAGGGTTGCAGAATTGCCAACATAACCCTCGTTGGCGGTGAGACTGCAACTTTGACAGAGATGATCAATGGTTTTGACCTCGCTGGGACTGCAATAGGTTATGTTAAAAAAGATAAGATAATTACGGGTAGAGAAGTGGTTCCAGGAGATATAATCATGGCTCTTCCCAGCTCAGGAATACACTGCAATGGTTTGACATTAGCGAGAAAAGTTGTCGAAGCTAGTGGACTCAGCTATTTTGATAAATTTGGAGATAAAACTATAGGTGAAGAACTTTTGACTCCTGCAAAGATTTACATGGAAGTTCTGGACATAATCAAGGAATGCAATGTCCATGGACTTGCACATATAACTGGAGGGGCTTTCAAAAAACTGAAAAGGCTTAGAAATGACGTGAAGTTTGTCATAGATTCTCCTTTGAAACCTCAGGAGATTTTCAAATTCATCCAGAAACTAGGAGATGTTGATGAATTGGAGATGTATAGAACCTTCAACATGGGTATGGGCTTCTTGATATTACTTCCCGAAGAAGAAGTAAACAAGGCAGAAAAATTCGGAGCAAAAAGGGTTGGCTTTGTCGATGAGGGAGAAGGAGTATTTATCAGAGATCTTAGAATTGATTAAAATCAGGTTTGAAAATCCAGAATTCGTACTAAAAAAAATAAAAAAAAGAATAAAAGAATTCGAGAGACTTGGAAAATTAGGACAAGTTAGATTTAATTTTGAACCATTCCTGAATTTAGAAATCGATGCAACAATAGAAACAGAGCTTGCTTTTTGTATTTCCACTGCAAATTCTTCGGCAAAAGCTGGACTAAAATTTCAGAAAATGCTTGAAGATAAAGACATTTTTTCCATGAAAATCGAGGATTTCGAAAAACTTCTTAGAATTTCAGGAGTAAGATTTTACAGAAAAAAATCCATTTATATAATAGATGCTATCAAAAAAATACAAAATTTCAAAATTCCTGAAAATGGATCTATGAGAGATCTACTCGTAAGAGAAATAAAAGGTCTAGGTTACAAGGAAGCGAGTCATTTTTTACGCAATATCGGAATAAAAAATTTAGCTATTCTCGACAGACATATACTTGATTGGCTTGGTATCAAGCAAAGAATCGTGAGCAAAAAGAGATACGTCGAAGCGGAAGAGGAGTTGAGAGATTTTGCTAGAAGAATTGGAAAGAACCTTGCAGAGCTTGACTTGCTTCTCTGGAGCATAAAAACAGGCATGGTTCTAAAGTGATCATGTTCAAGAACTCATCATCGAATACGATTTCTGCCACTCCCATTAAAATGGAACAGAATTCATTATGATTGCCCCATGGCATGCGAGAGAATATGCTTAACTGAATTTCTAATTATTTCAACTCCCAGCTTAACAGCTTTTTTCGAACCTGGCAAACAGAAAATTACTTTACCATCAATTATTCCTGCTGTAGCTCTAGAAAGGATTGCTGAATAGCTTATTTCCTCAAAACTCTTCATTCTAAATATTTCTCCAAATCCATCAATTTTTTTATCAAAAAAATTCTCCAGAGCTTCGATAGTCAAATCTCTTGGATTTAATCCTGTTCCACCGGTCAAAATACAAACTTCAGCTCTTTTCAACATTTCAAAAACTGCTGATCTAATCTGGAATATGTCGTCTGCAACAAGGCAATAGTCTACGACTAAATCTCCAAAAGCGTCTAGGATCTCCTTTCCCGACTCATCATCGCTTGGAATATTCTCCAAACCTCTCAGATTTCCGTACTTCTCAAATCTAGATGTGGAGACTGTTACTATCGCAACTCTGAATCTAAGATCTTTTTCATGCATTCAGAACCACCTTTCAAGTGTAAACTGCGAGGGTTTAAATTTCAATTTATCGAGTGATCTCTCAACCCTTTCTCTACTGAAATCGTGCTCTTCGCAGAGCATTTCAATAACTTTTTCTTTATCCACTTCTCTAAATTCTAATCTATAGTCTTCTTTTACTATTGGGTTCAAAAAAAAGTTTCTTATTGCCTCAGCGTTCTCTATTTCAGTTTTTAAAACTTTGAAGACTTTGAAAATATCTCCATATGTCTTAACATAATTGTAAGCTTTTTTAACTCCTATTCCCTTTATACCTTCATTGTAATCGGTTCCTGAGAGGATCGCAATGTCGATAAGCTGTTCTCTACTAATTCCAAGTCTCTTAAGATTTTCTGAAAGAATTATGATCTCTGGGTTCACATCTACGTAGATATTCTTTCCTGGTAACTTTCTTTTACCTGTTATTGCAAGATTTCTAGCTAATCTTGGGCTTCCAAAGAGAATTGAGTCATAATCTTGGCTACCTACATAGTCAGCATCACCTCTAGCAACCATGAGCGCAGCCTGGGCCTCCCCCTCGCTTGGAGCTTGAACAAAGGGAATTCCAAGGTATTTAAGCAATTTTTTCGAGCTTTCAATGATGAAATCGTCGATCTTGGCCGATGCTTGAGCATATTTCTTCCCATACTCTTCTCCAGTCTGGATAGCTATAATCCATTTCTCCTCAGCTTCAACCCTTTTTTTCTTTCTTTCATCGATCTCTGTCTTCTTGAATTCTGGTGGGTCTCCATCAAATACAAATACTGGTTTAATTCCAATTTCAAACATGTTCGTTACTCTGTAAAGAATTCCCGAGAGATGAGAAGTTATTCTACCATTCGAATCCCGTAAAGGGGTGCCATCAGGCTGTCTTATTGTTGAAAGGAATTGATAAAGTGTGTTAAAAGCATCTATAGCTATTATTTTCCCAGAAAATGCTGAAAGCTCAACTTCTTCTTTTTCGAGTATTTCCCCAATGTCAGCACCCATGCAATGCCCTACATTCAAAATCTTTTAAGCTTTTTCAAGATGTAGGCAGATTTTTTAAATCTGGTGTATAAGGAATTTGATGATCGTCATAGTGAACTATGGTGTCGGTAATCTCAAGAGTGTTCTCAAGGGGATCGAAGCTGTCAAAGGAGTTGCGAAGGTTACATGTGATGTTGAAGAAATAAAAAAAGCTAGTGGAATTGTTTTTCCAGGAGTTGGAGCTTTTGAAACTGCTATTGAAAAATTAAAATCAATAAAAGATGAAATTCCAGATGTTCCAAAACTTGGAATCTGTCTTGGAATGCAGCTTTTTGCAACGAGGAGTTATGAAAATGGAATTCATGAGGGACTAAATTACATTCCAGGAGAAGTCATCAGATTTCCATCTGTAGTTGGAAAAGTTCCACACATGGGTTGGAATGAGATAAAGATGAGAAGATACAGTGAATTGTTCGATGGAATAGAAGATGGGAGCATGTTATACTTTGTTCATTCTTATTACTTGAAAACAGAAGAGAGATTCTTAATAGCCGAAACTGACTATGGAATAACCTTCGCCTCAGCAGTTGAATCAAAGAACTGCTATGGGGTACAATTTCATCCGGAAAAAAGTGGAAAAACAGGATTAAGGGTTTTAGAGAACTTTTTAAAAATTACGAAGACCTAAAGAGTCTAGATGTAAGAGTCAATTTTTATAATTCCATTTTACTCTAAAAAGACTGGTTGCGAAAGAATTCTACTTTGAAGCATTTTTTCAAAGAAAATTTCATCTTTGAGTACAGCTCTTGCTGCAGAAGCCATCTTAGCTCCTGAAAATATAATTTTTTCTCCTGAAGATTTGTCTATGAAAGAATTGTTACCTATCAAAAATCCAAGATTTGAAATTCTCCTTATCAACTCGAGTTCACAACCTCCATTTGGAATCATCGCATCGAGATGGACTATCTTGCACCCGTTTTCGAATAATTTTTTGCAGATACTGTAATAATCAAGCTTATGTGATCCACGAATCTTTACAGCTGTTAAAACTATCTTTGAAACTGCTCTCACAATTCTAATTAAATCTTCAAGGTTGAAAAGTAACCATTCTCCACACCGTTTTGCAATGAATTCAGGTTGTCTACAGTGTGCATTTATTTCTAGAATTCCATTGTAGTTCTCAACTAGTCTTGCAACCTCTAAATAGCCATCTAGGGTTGATGATCGAATATTAACTGCAAATTTTCTGCCATAGATGGATTTCAACTCCCTCTCAATCCCATCTAGAGGATCTTCGAATATGAACTCTTTTCTTCCCCTTTCTATCACTTTTTTTCCTGCTTCCATTGCTCCTTTGTCAGCATTGAATCCTCCAAGAATGAGTAAAGATGCTTTATGCTTTTTACAGAACTCAGCATTGTTAATTCCAGCCATTGCAGATAGTACAAGGCGATTTTCAAACTTCATCTCTCATTTCAGCATCAAAAATACGAGTTGCTGAACCCGTCATAAAAGCTCTCTCTCCAACTTCAATTTTTAAAGTTCCGCCTTTTGTTAAAACCTCAGCCTTCTCAGCGATTCCCAGCTTTTTAGCAACAGCAACTACTGCCACACTTCCAGTTCCACAGCTCAAAGTTTCGCTTTCAACTCCTCTTTCGTAAGTTCGAACGTAAAACCTTCTTCCATCAAATCTGGCAAAATTTACATTTGTTCCCTCAGGAAAGATTTCAGAATAACGAATTTTCCTTGCAATCGGAATTATATCGAAATCCAGATTATCAACAAATGTAACGACATGTGGAACTCCAGTGTTGACGGCATAAAGTATATAGTTAAGTCCTTCAAATCCAAATTTCAAACCCCAAACTTCTATACTAGATGGAATTCTCGAAGCTTCAAATTCAGGCTTGCCCATATCGACTTTTATCCACCATCTCCCATCAAAAATAATCTCTAGTTCTTTTATTCCAGCAAGAGTTTCAACTCTAAGCTTTCCCATCTCTGCATAACCCTCCTCTACAATGAACCTCGAGAAACATCTTATTCCATTTCCACACATCCTTGCTTCACTTCCATCGGGATTGAAAAAACGAGCTCTTGCATCTGCAATTTCTGAAGCTTGAACAAAAATGACACCGTCTGCACCAACTGCAAAGTTTCTGTTACAGATCCACTTTGAAAATTCTGCTTTCCTCTCCTCTGGAACGAGAACTTTATTGAACTCATCAATGATTATGAAATCGTTACCATTCCCATGCATTTTAGTGAACTTCACTTCTTTCTCCCTCTAAGTAAAAAGTTCACTGCATTGATCACAGCATCGAAAGATGCCATAACTATATCCTGAGAAGCACCACGAGATGTGAAGATATTACCACTTTCGTCTTCAACAGTTATATAAACTTCTGCAATTGCGTCGCTTCCACCAGTGATGGCATCAAGTTTAAATTCTCTTATCTGCATCTTTCCCCCGACTAGTTGCAAAACTGCTTTCAGAGAGGCATCAACTGGTCCTACACCAATCGCCGATGCAACTCTTTTATCTCCAAAAACCTTTGCATTAACAACTGCAGTTGGTGTTACCTTGTTTCCCGTTATTACGGTTATCTCATCTACTTCTACTGCTCTCTTATCAGTCATTATCTCTCCTAAAACAATTTCAGCGATTGTGAAGAGATCTCTATCGGTCACTTTTTTCCCCTTGTCTCCCATTTCTTTCACTTTTTCGAATATCTTGTTCAAAGCTTCTTCACCAACACTGTATCCTGAATCCTCGAGTATCCTCTTTATCTGATATCTCCCAGCATGTTTTCCGATCACAATTCTCCTTCTGTGTCCGACCATTTCTGGTTTCAAAATCCCAGGTTCAAAAGTGGATGTCTCTTTTAGCACTCCATGTGCATGTATTCCACTTTCATGACTAAAGGCATTTTCCCCAATAATTGGGGTATTCGGTGGCATTTTAATCCCAGTAAGTCTTTCTACGAGCTTAGAAGTATCAAATAGAAGCTCAGTTTTTATGTTAGTTTTTATTCCCTCTATCGAATGAAGTATCATCACAACCTGCTCAAGACTGGCATTTCCTGCACGTTCACCGATCCCATTCACAGTCACTTGAACTTCATTTGCACCAGCTAGTACGGCTGCGTAAGTGTTTGCAACAGCTAAACCAAAGTCGTTGTGACAGTGGACATCCATTTCAACTCTTAAATCTTCTCTCAGCTTTTTCACGAGTTCATAAAATCTGAAAGGTGTTGCAACACCAACTGTATCTGGAATATTTACAACATCAACACCAACTTCTTCAACAGCCTTGTAAATCTTCTTAAGAAACTCGAAGTCTGTTCTCGTTGCATCCATTGCAGAAAACATGCATTTCAGACCATGAGATTTTATGTATTCAACACATTCAATCGATCTCGCTAATATTTCATCGTAAGATAGCTTCAGAGTGTACTCAATCTGAATTCGAGAGGTTGGCGTGAATATGTGGACCATGTCTACATCTGCTTTTATCGCAGAGTCAATATCTTCTCTTATTATCCTTGCAAGACCACAAATTTCAGAGTTTAATCCAAGAGAGGCAATGGTCTTTACAGATTCAAATTCTCCCTTCGATGCAGATGGAAAACCAGCTTCGATTACATCGACTCCAAGCCTATCAAGAGCTCTTGCTATCTGGACTTTGTAAAAAGGAGGCATAGATACTCCAGGCATCTGTTCTCCGTCCCTGAGTGTTGTGTCAAATACCTTAACTATTCTCATCGCGTTGCAATCTTCTTTTTTGGCTAAATCGTTTTCGGTAAGTTTATTAAAATAAATTTAAGTTATATATATTTTTTTTCTGTATTTTCTAAAAGAAAAGTTTAATAACCGTCGAAAACATGAAAACTGGATGTTCAGAAAAATCTTGATAGCAAATAGGGGTGAAATAGCAATAAGAGTGATGAGAGCATGTAAAGAATTAGACATCAAGAGCGTTGCTATTTACAGCTCTGCAGATGAAAAAGCCTTGCATCGTTTTTATGCAGACGAAGCCTACTATGTTGGAAAAGCTCATCCAAAAGAGAGTTATTTGAACATCGATGCAATAATAAGAGTCGCCAAAGATTGCGAAGCAGAAGCTATACATCCTGGTTATGGATTTCTCTCAGAAAATCCAGAATTTGCTAGAAGATGTGAAGAGGAGGGAATAGTTTTTATTGGCCCATCGTCTAAAGTTCTTCAAATTTCTGGTTCAAAAGTAGAATCAAGAGAGAAAATGGTCTCTGCAGGAGTTCCAATTATTCCAGGATCTCCAGCATTAAAAAGCATTGAAGAAGCATATGAATGGGCTGAAAAAGTCGGTTATCCAGTAGCGATTAAGGCCTCTGGTGGAGGAGGAGGGATAGGGATCACGATTGCCCAAAACGAGGAGCAGTTAGAGATGGCTTTTTCAAGATCGAAGAGCTTTGGAGAAAAATATTTCAGAGACTCAACAGTTTATATGGAGAGATGGCTTAAAAAACCCAGACATATCGAAGTTCAGATTTTAAGCGATGGTAAAAACTTTGTTTATCTTGGGGAGAGAGAATGCAGCATACAAAGGAGAAATCAAAAAGTAATAGAAGAGACTCCTTCACCAGCACTGAATGAATCGATGAGAGAAAAAATAGGAAAAATGGCAGTGAAAGGTGCTAAAAGTCTTGGTTACAAGAATGCTGGAACTTTCGAGTTTCTGTATGATGATGAAAAATTTTATTTCCTTGAGATAAATGCAAGACTCCAAGTTGAGCACACGATAACAGAAATAGTAACAGGAATTGACATAGTAAAAGAGCAGATAAAGATAGCATACGGAAAAGAGATAGAATTCGATCAAGAAGATATAGAAATGCGTGGCCATGCAATGGAATTCAGAATATATAGTGAAGATCCAATCAATTTCTTGCCACTTAGTGGAAGAATCGAGTTTTACAGAAGCCCTGGAGGTCCAGGAATAAGAGTTGACAGTGCAGTCCATATAGGTTGTAGGATTCCAGAAGAGTATGATCCTATGATTTCAAAACTCGTAGTTTTCGGAAGAGATAGAGATGAGACTATTTCGAGAGCAAGAAGAGCTTTATCGGAATACATAATCACTGGAATAACAACGAATATACCTCTCCACATGGCAATCATCGATGATGATGAATTCGTTGAAGGAAATCTACATACGAGGTTCATCGAGGATAGAGGAATCTCAGAAAAAGTTCAAAGTTATGTAGGAAGATACCTTAATGTACAGGAAAAACTAAGTAAAGTCTTCATGGAATATGAGACAGAAAAGTTAAGAGAGAAAAGAAGAAAACCCCAGGGATATATTCAGGAAAAACTTTGGAGAATATACACATCACTCGGGCGTTAGAAATTCCTCTTCTTTTCCAAGTTTTCTTATTAATTCCATTTGCTTCAAAGCTAACTCTCTTGCACTCTTCATGTCGGTTCTTGAAATCACTCTACCATTTTCGATGAACTTCTTCAGCATTGGTTCCTTGTTTTCAGGTTTTTTGTCTCTAAATAGTCTAATCTCATCTTCAAGAAGTTTCCAGTCTCTATAAACCTGTTTCATTCCACTTCTTTTTCCTCTTTTTGCGCAGAACTCTCCATCTCTTTCTACTATATCCATTGCAAAATCGACCGGTTTCGCAGCACTTATGGCTGTTCCGACACCAAAAGCATCTGCAACATCTCTAAGCTTGATTACGTCCTCTAATTTCAACCCACCACTCAGAAATATTTTCACTTTTTCTTTCCCTCTAATCTCAAGTTCCCACTTCACCTCTTCGATTATCTTTCTGAAATTTCCTTTACGTGAAGATGGTGTATCGAGACGTACTGCATCAACTCTTTCCAAGTTTTCAACTGCCATAATCGCTTCTGTTTTTTCATCGTAATAAGTATCTACTAGCATTGTCCTTGGTACTTTTTCATCTACTACTTCATCAAAAGCTTTCCAAGCAGAGATCTGGTCACCAAAGCTAATTATCAGAGCATGTGGCATAGTTCCAACACTCTCAACTCCTAGATATTTTTCTGCAATGAAGTTGCTAACACCATCCACACCACCTATCAAGGCCGATCTTTCAATCATAGCCGAAATGGCTGGATGTGCTCTTCTTGTTCCGAAAGAGTACAACTTCTTATCTCCACATGCAAGTTTAAACTTGAAGCTCTGTTTTGCAATTCCACTTGCGTGACATAAAAAGCCGAGAATTGCAGTTTCAAACTTTGAAAAATCAAGGTATCTTCCTACGATCGTCATCACAGGTTCATGGGGAAAAAACAACGAGCCTTCTGACATTGCATAAACTTCAACAGGACTCCCCTCGAGCAAATTCAAAACGTCTTCAAGTCCAGCAAAGATTCCCCAATCAGAAGTTGTGATCTCCATCACAACTCTTGGATTTAATCCCTTCGCCTTTAGAACTTTTTCTGTCCATATAAAATACTTATCAGTAGTCAATCCCTTTATGATATCTTCCTCACAAGCGATCAGAAATTTCATACACTACCACACTCGCATGGTTTTTTACCACATCTCACACAGATCATGGGATATTTTTTAATAATTTCTTCCTCAACGTCTACACCACATAGATTCGCAAGGCTTACTACCCAGGCAATAACATCTGCTATCTCTTCTCCTATGTTTTTTCCCTTTCTTATAGCCTCTGCAAGTTCTCCTACTTCTTCAACTACCCATAGCATTGTCTTTTCGATTCCTCTCTCTATATCTCTATGCATATATATCTCTGCGATCATCTTTTGAAAATAACTTATTTCCATCGAACTTTCACACCCCTATCGATTAGATATTTCTTTATTTCCTCAATAGTGATCTCTCTATAGTGAAAGATACTCGCTGCTAAACAAGCATCTGCTTTCCCTTTTAAAAATCCATCATAGAAATGCTCAACTTTTCCAGCTCCACCAGAGGCTATTACTGGAATTTTTACCTCTTCACTGATCTTTCTTGTGATTGGGAGGTCATAGCCATCTTTTGTTCCATCTCTGTCCATCGAAGTTAACAAGATTTCACCAGCACCAAGTTCTTCAACCTTTTTAGCCCATAAAACCGCATCTATTCCAGTTGCTTTTCTTCCTCCATAGATGTATACTTCATACCAGGCTCTTCTCCCATCCTCAAGTTCAATTAGGAATTTACCCTTTTTTAAGTCAAAGTTTCTCTTACAGTCTATTGCCACCACTATGCATTGAGTTCCAAATATCTTTGCAGCTCTTTTTACAAATTCAGGATCCTTAACGGCAGAAGTATTAATGGAAACTTTGTCTGCTCCTGCAGATAAAAGTCGATCTATATCTTCAACACTCCTTATCCCCCCTCCCACTGTCATGGGAATGAAGACTTCCTCTGCAGTCTTTTCAATTACGTCTACCATTGTTTCTCTTCCCTCCGGTGAAGCTGTTATGTCAAGAAAAACTAATTCATCTGCTCCCTCTCTGTCGTACCTTTTTGCAAGCTCTACTGGATTTCCAGCGTCACGAAGATTTATGAATTCGATTCCCTTGACTACAGCAGCTCTTCCGTTTCTAAAAGTGACATCTAAACACGGAATTATTCTCCTCGCTAGCATTATCTCCTCACCTCAAATCTATCAAAATCAATATGAACAGCTTCTTTGACTACCACTTCTCTAACAACTGCTAAAGGAGGCCCTTTTCGGACATTTATGAGGAGTTTTTCAAGTGCTTTTTCATCACCAACTGCATATATGTAAACCCTACCGTCAGGAAGATTTTTTACATAACCTTTTATACCCAGTTCTCTTGCAACTCTCAAGGTGAAGTACCTAAAACCCACTCCTTGCACAACTCCACTAACAAAAACTTCGATGGCTTTCATCTAGGAAACAATTGCATCGGATTATAAAGATTTTAATTTAATCACCTCCACCATGCAGAATGAGAGCTCTTGAGCTAGCTACCATTAGTTTTCTAATAATGGAAATTTTTTATTTTCAAGACATATTGGTATCATGAAACTCGGTGAGCTCGTAGCTCTTTCTCTGGTTCTCTCCTCAATAATCATAATACTACTTATAGAGATCTTTGAGGGAGCAATCCTGTATTTTCTTTACTTCCTAGATCTTGCAATATCCGTAGCACTTCTTTTTGATTACTCTTTAAGAATCAAAAAGAGAGGATTGACTTACGCTCTGCTCAACAGTTATGAGATCGTAGCTTATATCCCTGTAGTAATACTAGTTTTGTTTGTTCCGCCATACTACGGAGCAATTCTCAGAGCTCTGAGGATTTTGAGATTCATAGCTCTTGGAATAAGATTGATGAGAGAGATTCAATCGAGATCTGCTAAACTTCTTGGTTCTGCATTGATTTTATTATTCCTAACAATTTTCCTTGGCTCAGTGAGTTTTTACTTCGCCGAAAGTGTTGAACAAGGGCTTAATTTTTTCGATTGTCTTTACTGGGCCGTCATAACAATAACAACCGCTGGCTATGGGGATATAGTACCAAAAACGACCATAGGTAAATTTATCGCTATGATCATTGTTCTCATGGGTGTTGCTGTGGTTTCGCTTTTCACAGCGAGTATTCTCAGTGCAATTATAAGCGAAAGAGAGAGCAATCTAAAAAAAGATCTAGAAGATTTGATCAAAAAACACAGTAAAAAGGCAAAAAATGAAGAAGATATCAGAATTCTGAAGGAGCTTGAGAAATTACTCGAGAATAAGTGAGTGAGATATCAGTTTTTTCTTGTTACTTCAAACGAAAGATTTAAATATTCTCTTTACAATGCATTTTAATGCCAGCTAAACCGATGCTTAACCCAATTTCTGAGCTTTGTTTCTCTAGTTTTTGGTTTAGCTGGTATTGTTTTAGCTTTTAAAAATTAGGAGGTGTCTTCAATGGTTTGGCTGCGTTATATCTTTATACTCTATAAATATAGAGGTGTTTTATATGACTGGTAAAAAAAGAAGATTGAAAAGAATTTTGAAAAATGGAAAAACTCTAATAATGCCAGCTGACCATGGAGTGACAAAAATCGAGCAAGGGCTTGAAAACATCGATGAACTAATTAGAATGGTTTGTGACTATATCGATGCTGTGGTGTTACATAAAGGAATTGTAAAGAACTCGAAAGCAATATTAGACACAGATATTGGTCTAATAGTCCATCTAAGCGCTTCAACTTATCTATGTAGAGATCCAAACGATAAGAGAATAGTCTCTGATGTTGAAAGTGTTCTAAAGCTTGGAGGGGATGCTGTAAGTGTTCATGTCAACATAGGAAGTGATACAGAGGGCAGACAGCTCGAAGAACTTGGAAAGATTTGTGATCAGGGAGATAGCTATGGAATTCCGGTTCTTGCAATGATGTATCCCAGAGGGAACGTAGAAGTGAATGTGGAAACCGTTAAGCAATCAGCGAGGGTTGGCTATGAACTCGGGGCCGATATTGTAAAAGTACCATATGTAGAAAATTTCCCGGAAGTAATCCGATACTGCAAGATACCCATTGTGATCGCAGGAGGGAGCAAAGGGAGTGAAATAGAACTTCTGAAAAGAGTGGAAAAAGTGATGAGAGAGGGGGCCTCAGGTATAGCAGTGGGAAGAAATGTTTTTAGCAGTTCATCACCAAGAGATATTGCCAAGGCTTTGTATGACATAATCCACGAAGGTATGAGTGTAGAGGAGGTACTGGAGAATGAAAGAAATATGGTTATTAGCGGATGGAGATGAATGGGAAGAAGTTAAGGAAAAAATCAGAAATGCGATAGAGCTCGGATTTGATGGAGTTATAGTAAAGGGAGATTTGATTGAAAAAGTGAAAAAGTTAGGGAAAATAAACGTAATTCCTCTGGAAGAACTCATAGAAGTAAAATCTGTTAAAGACCAGGAAAAAGCTTTAACCAAGGATATATCCTTACTAAAATTCTCAGATTGGAAAGTGATACCCTTAGAGAACATAATTGCCATGAAGAAGGGAAAAGCTTTAGTAATCGTAGAAGACTTAGAAGATGCAAAACTTGCACTAACAACTCTCGAAAAAGGTGCAGATGGTATAGTTGTCAAAGGAAATAGAGAAGAATTGAAAAAGTATTATGAAATCTCAAAAACTGAAGAAAGAAATTTAATACTTCTAAAAGCAAGAGTGAAAGAAATACGTCCCCTTGGTCTTGGAGAGAGAGTTTGCATCGACACTGTTTCCCTAATGACACCAGGAGAGGGTATGCTTGTTGGAAACAAAGCCTCTTTCATGTTTCTAATAGCAAGTGAGAGTGAAGAGAGTGAGTACGTTTCTTCACGTCCCTTCAGAGTGAATGCTGGAAGTGTAAATGCATATCTCAAAATTGGAGATAAAACAAGATATCTTTCCGAGCTTAAAGCAGGAGAAGAAGTTGAGATTGTAAGATTCGATGGTAGAACTAGGAAAAGCTATGTTGGAAGGATCAAGATAGAGAGAAGACCTTTGATCTTGATAGTTGCAGAAACAAATGGGATCGAAGGAAGTGTAATTCTTCAGAATGCTGAAACTATAAAACTCGTGAATCCAGAAGGGAGACATCTTTCAGTTTCTGTTCTAAAAGAAGGTGAAGAAGTTCTTGTTTGGGTTGGCGAGAGAGCTAGACATTTTGGTGTTGGCGTTGAAGAGTTCATCTTAGAGAAATGAGACTCGTCACAACGATTTCAAACATCTCTGAATTGGAGATGGCTAAAAAATCAGATATAATCGAGCTAAGGCTCGATCTTGGAAATTTTGAAAATGTACCTCCAGGAAAATACATAGTAACTTATCGTAGAAAAGCTGATGGAGGACTCTATGTAGGAAATGAAGAAGAGAGAATAGCTAAATTGAGAGACAATGCTAAAAGAGTAAAAGCAGAATTTGTCGATATTGAATTCGATGTTGAAGACAGTATCCTCGATCTATTTGATTGTGATGTCATCGAATCCTATCACAACTTCAAAGAGACCCCGAATTACGAGTTTTTAAAAAACTTAGTTGAGAACAAAAGAGGAGATCATTTCAAAGTTGCAACAATGGGCAGATCCATCGAAGATTGGAAAAGGATTGCAAAACTTCTCATCGAGTTCGATGGTACTATTGCTTTCCTTATAGGTGAAAAATTTAAGTTTACGAGAATAGCTGCAGCTATGCTTGGGTCTCCTTTTATCTACTGCTATGTTGGTAGCAAAAAAGCACCAGGGCAGTTTGAGCTTGAAGAGGCTTTAAAGATTTTGAAAAAATTGGGAGTGAGAGAATGAAGATTCTTATCTATGGTGTTGGTGACCTAGGTTCTCTGCTCAAAGATTTTTTCTATTCAAAGGGTTACTATGTAAGAGGCTACGATATAGAAGAAGGTAAGAAAGACACAAACGATATATCAGAATTCGATGTCATATTTATCTGCGTTCCAATGGGAGAAATTAAGAGTGCCCTCTCACACATAAGGGCTGAAGCAAAAAAGGATGCACTTTTGATAGATGTTGCCTCCGTTAAATCTATCTCTTTGCCTCTTTTCGAGAAATCGGGCTTTGATTTTCTAAGCATTCATCCGATGTTTGGAAAAGACAGCGAATTCGCACTTTCAAATATAATAATCGTTCACGAATCAGGAAGAGAAGATGAAAAAATAATTATAAATGAATTTGTAAAAACAGGTTCAATAATAACAAGAATGAGTTCAATAGAACACGACATCGCAATGAAAAAGATTCAAGGATTCACTCATTTTCTACTACTCGCTTTTTCCGAAATCTTTGAGGACTTCGCATTTGGAACCCAGATATACAATGTTTTTAGAAAACTTTCTTCGAGATATTTGAGCCAAAACTGGGAAATGTGTTACCTCATACAAAAAAATGCTGAGAAAGAGAGAGAAGAATTCATAAGAAATCTTCTTATCTTGAACGAATTAATTAAGGATAAGGAAAGCTTCAGACGATTATTTTATTCGCTAAGTGAAAAAATAAAAGACTCAGAAAGTAGCAATCTTATATTGGAGATTTGCAAAATAGGGAATTACGAAGATCTTGAAAAAATGCGAGGTACAATTTCTGTGATAGATTCCATAACTCTTAAACTCCTCGAAAAAAGAGTTGAAATTGCAAAGAAGATAGCAGAAAAGAAAAAATTAAGTAATGAGCCAATAGAAGTAAAAGAAGTAGAAGAAGAGAAAATAAGATGGATTTTAAAGAGGACAAAGCTAAATCCGCTGTACGTGGAGGGGATATTTTCAAAAATAATAGAGTTGACAAAAGAGGAGGAATACAGCGTTCTGGGAATAAACAAGACTGTTGCAGTTCTTGGTCCGAAAGGAAGCTTCAGCGAAGAGATCGCTTTAAAGCTTGTTGGATCTAGATTGCCTCTACGATATTGTGCCACAACTGATGAGATAATAAAGCTTGTTGAAAGTGGTGAAGTAGATTACGGAATTATTCCGATTGAAAATTCAGTAAATGGTACAGTTTTACCTGTTCTCGATTCCTTGCTGAGCCACGAGGTTGAAGTCTTTGGTGAGACTAAGCTTGAAGTGAATCACTGTCTCGTTGCAAAGAGAGAACTAAAGTTCAACGAAATAAAAGTTATCTATTCCCATCCCCAAGCAATTGCTCAGTGTATGGGATTTATAAACAATTATCTGTCGAATGCTGAGATCAGATATACTTCTTCGACAAGCGATGCTGTCAGACTTCTCGACGAGTTCTCATCGGCAATAATATCAGAGAATGCTGCGAAACTATACAAACTCGTCATCCTTAGAAGAGGAATACAGGATTTGAAAGAGAGAAACATAACAAGATTCTATGCAATAAGAAGAAAAAGTGGAAAAATGGAAGGAAAAATTACATCACTTTTCTTTGCCGTCGAAGATAAGCCTGGAGCACTTAAAAACGTTCTCGAAATCTTTTATAGAAAAGGGATTAACTTGAGAAAACTCGAATCCCGTCCTGCAAGAACAGGACTTGGGGATTACATCTTTTTCGTAGAGGTCGAAGCACCTTTGAACGAAGAGGATGTCAGAGAACTAAAAGAAGTCACAACCTTCTACAAGATAATCGGTGTCTTCGATGAGATTGAAAAGCTAAAAGTCTATTAAAAGCGAAACTTTGAAATTTTTTTCTCTCAACTTTGAACATGCTACCAGACGTCCAACTACTGAAGCCAGATTTTCCAATTGAACTCAGCAGAGTAGGAGCAATCGGAATAAGAAAACTCGTTCAAGTTTCAAGGAAGGGAAAGAGACCTATAATTCTAATATCGACTTTTGATGTTTTTGTTGATTTGCCCCCTCATCTCAAAGGGGTTAGTCTTAGCAGGAATTTTGAAGTTATCGATGAAGTAATAGAAAATCTTACAGCGGAACCTATAGAGAATATAGAAGAGCTTACGATCAAAATAGCCGAAAACTTACTTGAAAAACATGAATACGCTACAAAATCAGAAGTTTCTATGGTAGCAGATTTCATTATGAGAAAAAAGGCGCCAAAAAGTGATCAAAGAACTCAAGAAGTTGTAAAGATATTCAGCGATGCGACAATAGTGAGAAATGGTAAAAAGATGTCATTTGTTGGAGCAGAGGTCAGCGGAATAACAGCTTGTCCATGTGCACAGGAACTTCTGAGATCGAAGACTATGGAGAGATTGAAAGAAATTGGATTTAGCGAACAAGAGAGTGCAAAGATTTTGAATGTAGTACCAATAGCTTCACACAATCAGCGAGGAAGAGCAAGGATAAAGATCCAGGTTAGAGAAGATTTTCATGTTTCGATAAGTAAGTTGATTGAGATTGCAAAATCTGGTATGAGCTTTGAAACGTTTGAGATTTTGAAAAGAGAAGATGAACTAGAAGTCGTGGAAATAGCACATAGAAATGCAATGTTTGTCGAAGACAGTGTTAGAAAAATGGCTGTAAAAATTCTTAAATCCTATCCCAAAGCCCCTGATGACATAGTTGTTTTCTTAAGACAGGAAAACGAAGAGAGTATACATCAACACAATGTTGTAGCTGAAAAAATTGCAACAATTGGTGAGTTGAGAGATGAGCTGAATTCAAATTTCTTGAGTTAAATATGAGCTCTTTTACCCCATTTTTCAAGAGCTCTTGAGAGTTCTCTCTTACCTCTTGCAAATTCTTCAATGTTTATCTGAGCTTCAACAGCCTCAAGTGCTTGTCTTACAGCTTTGGCGCCAGCTCTTGCTCCATCTGGATGTCCAAGGACACCACCTCCTATCTGTAAAACCAAATCTTTTCCAAGTATCTCAATAACCATTGGTAAAACACCAGGATGTAATCCCCCCGAAGACACTGGCATAACTTTTTTTAGGCCCCAGAAATTCTGATGGAACTGAAATTCATTCTTAGGAATATAAATCTCATTTTTGAGCATTTCAGCGATCTGAATTGCCTCATCTCTTGCACTTTCGAGTTTTCCAAAACCAGCAGTGCCGATATGGAGCTGATCTACTCCAATGATTCTGTAAAGTTTGGCAAGGGTAAACATGGAGATCCCATGATCATGTCTAGTGAACGCTGCATGCATCGCTCTATGACCATGAATCGCAAGGTTATGATCTTCAGCCAGATCTCTTAGATAAGTCAACGAGCTCCATCCAACTATAACAACGTCAATCATCACATATGGATTCCCATGATCCGCAACGAGTTTCAATCTTTTCTCCATCTCCCTTATGTCTGCTGTTATGTTCGCAAACCATGCTTTTCTTTCCCCTGTCTCTTTTTCAACTTTCTCTATTACTTTCATGATTTTCCTACATCTTTCCTCAAATTTGCAGAAACTTGGACTCGCAAGATTTTCATCATCTTTTACAAAGTCGAGACCACCGATAAGAAGTTCATACGCGAGTCTTTCAACTTCTTCGACGTTGTAACCAACTTTTGGTTTTGGTACTGTACCAACAATAGGCCTGTCAATTCCAAAGATCTTCTTTACTCCCAAACCTTTAAGAGGTCCTTTAAATCCCTTCAGAAAATCCTTTGGAATCCTAATGTCGAGAATTTTTAGCTTTGCAACTCTTCTCATCCCAAAGATGTTTCCTGCAACCGAAGCAAGAAATCCCGGCAAATTTGCATATTCGAAAAGTTCTGTTGGATAGCTTATCTTCAAAATCCAACCTTCATTGAATCTTTTGAATTCATAAGCCTTTGCGGAAAGCTTTCTAACTCGTTCAGCATCATACCAGTCAACGAGTTCAGTCCAAGTTCCAGTACTACTCTCAGCAGCTATCGCTCCTGCAACTTCCTCGATTGCAAATCCTTCTGTTGGTTTTACAAAGAAAGAAACGATAACTTCTTCATTCCCTGGTTCGTAACCTTTTAAAACGTAGTCTAGATACTTCATGAGATATATGCTCTACTATCTTTAAAAATTTAATCATTTTAGATTCGAATCTATAAAATAATGTTTAAAATTAATAATATCAAAACTCAAATTCTAGAACAGAAAAACAACCAATATTAGAAATGCTATGGCTATTGCATTTGCAACTATCCCAGCTAAAAAGAGTTTGAATGCAAGCTTTATTGGAAAAATAGATGCGTAGAATGGTAGAGAATGTCTTGGATAATCCATCAATGCTGTAAAAAGAAATCTACCAATTAGAAGTGATAAAAGACATTCCTTAATTCCAATCAGGTCGTTTTTCAGAAACTCTCCAGCTGTAAGTACTGCTGCGAGAGGGCTGACAATGTATATCGAGATTATGACCGCAAAGTTTGAAGAAAAACCAAAAAACTTTGTGTAGATATCTATTTCCCTAGAAATCAAATCAAAAATTCCAAAAAAAGCTAAAAGGTTTACAAATAACATCACAAAAATGTAGCGCAGAAAAACTTTCTTCGTCATCTCAAATGCCGAATTGAGAGCGGATACAATCACATTGTTCTTTTTTTTCGATTTATTCGGATTTTCAAAACTGATCTCTCTTCTCTTTACTTTTAGTTTGCCATATATTATACCGAAGAACATACAGATAAATGCAAGAGCAAAGCTAAGGACTATGTAGATTGAACCAACATAAAATCCCAGTGCTGCGAGTGATACTGGCAAATAGTAACGGAATAAGAAGAAGACAGTTGAAAAAGGACGCGAAACGAGCTTATATGCGATTATTGCTGAATCATCGATCGAATTTTTTTCTCTGATCGAGCCAATCATGCTTAGGCCCCCTCTGACATCTAAAGTCGATATCATTGCAGGGATTGAAAAAGTAGATGGGAGATTAGCAAGCTTCATAAGTGGAGTGATTGGTTTTGAAATTAGATCTGCAAAGCCAAGTTCTAGAAAAAGGTTTGCTATAAAAACTCCAAGAAAACAACTGAGCACCATCACGACAGTGGATTGCATCATACTCAGGGGATCTATAATAATATCGTTCACAACTTCAGATCGAAGTTCGAATTCATAAAATCTTTTTCAGATCGAACGATGAAATTTGCAATTAGTTAAAGACCTTAAATATGATCTATTTCTTCAATTTCTCCTCTCTATCCTAGCTTAAAAACTCCTGATCTTTGGAATTATAGTTTTGATTTTCTTTATTATTTTTGATCCTTTTGAATCATGGTTTTTCTAAACAGATTATGCATATCGAATCTGAAAATCAGAAATGATAAAATAGAGTTACCTACTCTAATTTTTAGAAAGATTTATGTGAAAGCTCTTAAAAACTTCTTCTTTGATTTTTCTTTGTGGACATCGTATACATTTACGACGCGGTTTTTCCATGGATAAAGGGAGGAGTTGAGAGAAGAGTTTATGAAGTTGGTAAAAGGCTTGTTAAAGAGGGTTTTCGAGTTAGGTGGCTCTGTGCTGGTTGGTGGGGGAAAGAGAAAAATATCTTAGAAGGTATTGAGCTAATACCAGTTTGTGGTGCCTTGAAGCTTTATTCTGGAGATCGGAGAAGTATAAGATCCGCATTTATTTTTGCCATTAGCTTGCTAAAAAAAGCAAGAATAAAGGCGGATCTAATCGATTGCCAAGTTTTCCCTTATCTTTCCGTCTTCCCTTTTATTACAAGAAAGAATCTCGTTTTAACTTGGCATGAGCTATGGAATGATTATTGGAGCGAATATTTAGGAACAATGGGCTTCTTTGGTAAGTATATAGAGAAGATCGTTGCTTCATTGGATAGGAGAATGATCGCGGTTTCCGAGAAAACCGCAAGAGCTCTCAGAGGGTTGGGTGTTGAGAGTGTTGAGGTTATACCCAACGGGATCGACTTCGACTTTATTTCGAGTATTGAAAAAGCAGAAGTTGAGAACGAAATCGTTTTTGCTGGCAGACTCATAAAGGAGAAGGGAGTTGATTTACTGATCGAGGCTATGAAACTCCTACCAGATTACGATTGTTTCATAATTGGCGATAGACCAGAGAAAGAAACTCTTAGAAACTTGGCACCGAAGAATGT
>JANXEF010000020.1 GCA_025057895.1 Archaeoglobaceae archaeon
TTCCAAGGGTTATGAACTCCTCAAAAATCGTGTTTATTTTGTAAAAATCGAGTCTAACAACTTTTATATTCGTCCCTTCAAGTTTTTTCTCGAGCTTCTCCTTCTCTGGATATCTTACATAGGTTATCACAACGTCAGGATTAAGGGAAATTATAGCTTCAATATTTGGCTCGCTCCACTTGCCCACATCTGTGACATTTGGTGCATAAGGCTTTTGAAGAGCATAAGTGCCTAAACCTACAACTCTATCTTTAGCTCCAAGCATGAGCACAGCTTCAAGGCAATCGCTGTTCAAGCAAATGATCCTTTCAGATTTTTGAATCTCAATAACATTTCCTGCAGAATCTGTGACGATTAAAGCGGTAGATGAAAGGCATAGTATGATAAGAAGTGATAAAAATACTGCTATTTTGCCAATTAATTTGTTAATAAATTCCATATTTGTAACATTAAGTAGACGTTATTTAAGGATTTCGAAAATAAATAGGTTAGCAAATTTTATAAACTTAGTAGTAATTAAGAATACGGTGAAAAATTATGGTAGCAAAAATTAGGAAATCTATCATTAAAGAGGAGACAGGATTGAGCCCCATAGTAGGAGCGGTATTGGTTATAGCAGTGACAATAGCAGCAGGAGTTGCTCTATACATTTGGTGGAATTCAATGCAAGCTTCTGCACAGACTACGGTGAGTGAACAAGCAAAGGGACAGATAAATAGAATGATCCGTGAAACTGCAACAATCTCATTGATTATTCCGGGACACATGACAGGAATGGATAAAAAATACAATTACGAGTACACTTCTGCTGCATTCGATTGGGATAACAACAAGCTCATAGCGAGAGCAAGTAGCACAAATGGACTTTACATTGGCACAACTCCGTATATCGAGTGTTATAAGGATGAAAGGTTTATCGTAGAGATTCCAGTTCTGATTATAAACGATAACGCTATGGATCTCACAAATGTAAGACTTGTTGTTACTGGTATAGAGGGTCGATTGTGGTTTGTTTTACATTTCAAGAAAACTGCTGATGGACAATACGTTTTGCTCGACAAAAATGGAAATGAGTTCACAGGAGTTCTTGGATGGGAGTTTGCTAACAAAACAGATACTACTGGTGACTTTTACAAGTATTATTGGGGAGAGCCGGGTAGCTATGGTATAAATGCAAACAGAAGTATGTATAAATATGATTCAAATGGTAATTTGGGAACGACAACAGACTACTGGCAGGTTGATTATCAGCTCTGGAGCGATAGAAGGACTACGATATTTGCAAACTATACTATAAGTCCAATAGTTTTAAGAAATGAGCTCGGAGTAAATCTTTATCCTTATGCAGTAAACAAAACTAATGCAAAGTTTGCTTGGGCTACATGGAATAACTTCTTCACCGGAAAAACTGGAGGTCCAACTTATGCTTTCTGCAGAGATAATCTACATAATCCAGAGTATAAGATAGGCACAATAAAAGCTGGAGAAAGTGTTAAGACTTATGTCTATGTAATGTTCGGTTATTTGGCAGAAAGATTAGAAACACTACCAGAATGGGAGATAAAATTCGAGGTATATTCAGACGAAGGGATACATGGATCCATTCCAGTAAAATTCCGCCTAATTGATCCAGATTGGACATAATTTATAAATTTTTTATTTTTATGGAAAGCAATAGTATGAGTGAAAAAGCGGTTTCACAAATCTTGTCAGCGGTTCTCTTAGTAGCGGTAGCTGTTGTTGCCTCCACAATGTTTTATATATGGTTTACTGGCTTACAGAGTCAAACTCAAGAAGATGTAGGCGAGAGTGTAAAAAAGACCGGTTTGAGAAAAATTGGAGAGATTGGAATATCAACGATTCCAGAATATTATTTTCAAAATGAGAGCGAATTTATTCAGGAGATAGCAATAAGATTAGAAAATCGTTGGATAGCGGAGCTAAGCGGTGTATACGTGAGAATCTTAGAATTAAGAGCCATGAGTGGAAGTTTAGATTGGGCCTCTCTTCAAGTGAAAGATCTACAATTGTTTAATCGCAGTGGTTCTGCAATTGCCAGTATTAACTGTTCCAACTTAGGTGCACTCAGATACTACACAAAAATGGGTGAAATGTGTAGCTTGGATTATGATGTCTATGCAAAAAAACGGGAAATCCATACCCCAACATACTATGTAGGAAACTTAAGAAAAGACGAGATAAGAGAAGTTACCGCGGTTATATATGTGAATGCAACAATCCCCAATGATATTGCACTAAAACTCTACGTCGGTAGTGATCAGGGTCTGGAAGCGGAGAAAACGATATGGCTCAGGATCAGATAGTATGGTGAACAACGTAATTTCAGCGATCTTGCTAACTGCAGTTTTTTTCACTTTCTTTGCAGTTGGAGTAGAGATAGTTACAGAAGGAATGAAAATTCTTAGAGTTATCGAAGATTCAAGAAAAGTGGAAGAGGTCTTTGAAAAAATTGAGAGACTTGAAAATGATTCTTTTTCTTTTAGAGTTTTTAACGGTGTTTTTTTGATTTTCTCAAACCAGATTTCCATTGAATACTGCGGAATCTCAGAAAATATGCAGAGCTACAAAATTTGCTACGTTTCAGATTTTAGAAAATGCACGGAAATTTATCCAAGAGTAAATCTTGAACATTCGGAAAATCTTACAACTCTTTCCATTTTAAAAATGGAATTAATTTTCGACATTTTGAACAAGCCAGGTGAACACAAATTAAAAATTGAACATTTCGAGACTAAAAAACCTACCATCTCGTTGTTTAAAACAAAGAAATCCATAAGTGATAGCAAGCTGAATATAAGCGCAGAGATCAATTCTGAAAAATTATTCTGTGAAGAGAATCTGATCCTTGATGTAGTATATGGCGAGCATAATGAGAGGAGATTTGTTGCAATTTTCAAAGCAGAAGATTATCTTTTTTTAAAGGATTCAATGGATATTGAAAGTATCAGGGAGACTGCCAAATGGTATGCTGAACTAATCGGCAACGGTTCTGTAAGATTCAAAATCAATACAGATAAATGGGTCCCAGGATACTACAAAGTTTTGTTTACAACCCAAACGCTAAGAAACGATGAGATGACTTTTTTAATTCTTGGAAATGTTTCAATTGACTTTCAATTTGCAAAACAGAATTTTTGGGGGGTCGGTAAAATCCTCTTTACAGAAAAAAAGGTGATCATTTACGATGAGGATTGGCATTCTTAAAATAAAAACTTTAAAGAAATCTGAAGACAAATTTGAAGAGAATAGCTGGGAAGAAAAATTGAAAAACAGAATTTGCGACCCTGGGAACGTTTATCAGCTCGATGATTTTGCTTATGCTCAAATCGATATAGTGAATAAAATATATAAGGTTATAGAACCAGAAATCGATGAAAAAGATTTAAAATTTTTATCAATAGCAAGAAATTGGATTTTTAGGAATATAAAGTTAAATTCGAAAAGCTTAGAAGAAAATTTTATAGAAACTTTGAATAAATTTTTTGAAAAGTTTGCAGTTCCGGAAAAATTACGTCCAAAGTTGAAATACTATCTTTTTAGGGATTTTGTTGGATACGAAAAGATAAATGCTCTAATGAAAGATCCGAATATAGAAGATATAAGCTGTTCGGGTTGGCAGAGTCCTATATATGTCTATCATAGTCTCTACGGGTCACTAAAAACTAATTTGAGATTCGAAAAAGAAGAGCTTGATTCTTTTGTTTCTCGGCTTGCACAACGCTGTGGTAAGCATATCTCAATTGCAGAACCAGTGATAGATGCATCACTGCCAGATGGGAGTAGGGTTAATCTAACTTTCCAACAAGAAGTGACAAAGAGGGGGTCTACTTTCACAATAAGAAAATTCAAACAAAAAATAATAACTCCAATTGATCTTATAAAGCTTAATTCTATTTCCCCAGAAATGCTCGCTTATCTGTGGATTTTGATCGAGAGAAAAGCATCAATAATCGTGGCAGGAGAAATTGCTAGTGGAAAAACAACTCTACTAAATGCATTCTCGCTTTTTATTCCGAAAAACATGAAAATCGTATCCATAGAAGATACACCTGAAATAAGATTGCCACACGAGAATTGGATTCCAGCGGTAACCAGAATGAGATTTTTTGGCGAGGGAAAAGATATATCGATGTATGACCTTCTCAAAGCTTCTCTAAGACAAAGACCTGATTACATAATTGTTGGAGAAATCAGAGGAGAGGAAGCTTTGACACTTTTTCAAGCTATGGCAACAGGACATCTATCACTTGCCACAATACACTCTAAATCACCATCTGCAGTGATCGAAAGACTCATCTCTCCACCAATGAATGTTCCGAAAATAATGATACCCCTTCTTGACTGTATTTGTATGCAGAACTTGGTAAAAGAGGGGGGCTCCACTATTAGGAGAACTCAAGAAATCTGGGAAGTTTTAGTTAAGGGAGGGGAAGTTTTACTCAAAGATGTCTTTGTCTGGAACAGAAAAGAATTTGAGTATAGAGGCAGTTCAAAAATTAAAAATATGGGAAAAGATCTTGGAATAGACCTTGAAGAAGAACTCTTTAAAAGAGCAAAATTGTTAAAAGATCTTGCACTAAAAAACATTGGATTTGAAGAGTTTTGGAGGGTGATTTCTTGTGGTTTTTAACATTCACAAAGTATTGTATTCGTTTATAGGTAGGAGAATTGATGAATCGCAGAAATTACAGAAGTTGGATTTAATTATAGAATCTTCCGACTCTAAATATACTCCTGGGATGCTTATCTCAATTTTTTTACTTTTTTTAACCTTCTTAACCCCTCTTTCCATCTATTTATATCTACTATTTAAAACTCTCATAGTTTTTATAATCCCGTGGATATCTCTTTGCGTTTTTACATATCCCTACATGAGATTAAACTCAAGGAAGGCTAAAATCGATGAAGAACTGCCTTATGCATTCAATTACCTTTCCACCTTAGTTTCAGTTGGACTAAACCCTTTAGATGCTTTTAAAGCTCTCATAAATGAAAAAAGCTTTGATAAAGAATTAAGAAGAGAATTTGAACTTATTTTAATAGATTGCACTTTTTTCGGTAGAGATTTGTTAAACTCACTAATAAGAGCTTCGAAGAGGACACCCTCGAAAAAATTCAGTGACGTTCTTCAAAGTATAGTTTCCTCCACACTGGCAGGTAGCGAACTTAAGAGGGTTTTGATGGATACTTCTTCGGAATTAATGGATGAAAGAAAAAGAATTTTTCATAGAAAAATAAATACTCTAAGTATATTCAGTGAGATCTATGTAGTCTTTTGCATTTTCGTTCCTGTCCTAATCATAGTCTCATTTCCGATTGTTGAAGCTCTTAGTAACTATTTGATGTTTAAAAGTGTTTTTATAAGCAAAGTGGTTATAGAAATCTTTGTTTATTTATTTATACCTACGATCTCAGTAATCTCATTGCTTTTACTTGACATTCTCCAACCAAAGGAGGTGAAAAGTTGATAATATTTTTGTTAATCCAAGTATTGGTGACTATTACAAGTTTTTTGATTTTTATATTATCTCCACTAGAATTTGATGAAAGATTAACTCTTTTCTTTTTGCTCTTATCATCTCCTGCCAGCGTGATTTTATATCTAAAGCATCGAAAGTTGAGAAAAAAGGAAGAAGAATTCTTTACACTCGTGAGAGATCTAACATTAAACATTAGAACAGGTATGAGTTTTACAAAAGCATTTGAAATAGCAATATCTGGTGGTTATAAAGCGCTTAGGAAAGAAATCGATGAGTTGAAAATCCAAATTAATCTTGGAATTCCTATTGAAAAATCTTTGGAAAAATTTGCGGATATGCAAAAAAGCAAGATTATCAAAAGATCAGTTTCGATCATTAATGCTGGTAGCAAAAGTGGTGGGAAAATCGGCGAAATACTTGGCCTTCTTAGTTCAAGTCTTTTAAGAGTTAAGGATTTGAGAGATGAAATGCGTTCATCTCTTCAAGTTTACTGCACCATATTTTACATCATATACTTCACTTATCTCGGGATTGTTCTTCTCAGTCTCTTTAATATATTGCCACAAATGGAGGCTGGAGGTATAGAAGTGGATGTTGAATACTTCAGACAGATATTTTTCAGAAGTTCAGCTATTCTCGGGGTTTTTACAGGTTTAATAGCGGGAAAAATCGTCAGCGGTTCTTTTTATTCTGGTTCAGTTCATGCTCTTCTAATGGTGTCTATAAGCCTTATAATCTTTATAATATTTTAGCATTTCTTTTTTCTTTGATCTTGATGCAAAGCGAATCAGTTTCCAAGTTATGAAGTAAATTAAGATAAAGCACAGCAAGAGTTTTGCAAAATTTAGATCTAAGTCTACATTGTAGAAGATCACGAGGCTGTTGTTCAAAACTACTATGGAGTAGAAGATCGCCAATGCCAAAAGACCAGAGTAAACTTCTTCTTTGCTTTTACTGTAATAAAGAATGGCTACAAGCCAAATGATCGCAATTGTTAAGAAGAATTTGAGGAAATAAAAATATATTTCGCCAACAAAATTCGAAATAAGCTCGTTGCTTTCATATCCAACTCCATTGGATATGACGTAATGTGTGGTGATTATATCGAGAGTGCTAAGTAGTGATAAAATGCAGAAAATTGTTATAAACGGTTTGTTTGCGATAAATTCTTGCATATCTAAATATCAGTTTAGAAATATATATTTATTTCGTTCAATTTTGAATTTTCATGATCTTAATTCCAAAACCTTAGTCAAAATTTCTTGATATCAGATAAAACAAAATGGAAAAGCTTATATAGTTTTAGTCCAAAAAGCATTACTTGAAGTAAAATGAATTTGAATTGAGGTGAGAGGATGAGTTTGAGAATGGGTGTTTGGAGAAAAGCTTTTGGAAACGAGAAAGCGGTGAGCCCGGTGATTGGAGTGATGTT
>JANXEF010000021.1 GCA_025057895.1 Archaeoglobaceae archaeon
GTATTGATCATTGGAGGTGACAGTCCATGGAGGAAAAGGAAAAGAAGGTTAGCCTTGCGGAGATATGGGAGGAGGCCCGTTTAAGGGCTCTCCCCCAGTTAATAAAAGAAATAAGGATAGAAAAGGGAGAGATAGAGATAGAGAATATAGAAAAAGCCTTGAAGAGCGCGGAAGAGACGGAAAAGAGGTTGAAATCTCTCAAGAAAAAGATTCATGGACTAGAGATATATGAAAAAGAAGCAGCAGAACTCTGCGAAAAACTCGTCGATGCCTTTATTCGCGGTTTCCGCGTAACTATCTATCTCAACAACATACTAGTTTCTATTAATGTGCCCTCCTTGGCCCCAGTGGCCAAGGTAAGGGCACTAGAATGGAAAATCTATGAAATGCTCCGGAAGGGCGAACCAGCCCCTCCCGGAGCAGGGCTAGAGTTAATAAAAGACATAAAGCTCATCGACGAAATAAGAGAGGCAATAAAAAAAGAGATGTGTCAGAGCTGCAGAGACCCCCTCTGTCAGCGGTATAAAAGGGGGGGTTATCTCCAGATCCCCATTACGGCGGTCTACGACCGCAGTAATGGGGAAAGGATTACTGTCTTGAGGGGTCATCTCGAGGGATGGCCCCTCATCCAGCGAACCCTGAAAAAAATAGAGTACTGGGACCCCGATTATTACGGGGTCCACAGTTACATGAAAGTAAAGTGTCACCCTGCTCTGGCCAAGCGCCTTGAGCGGGGGACATGCCCTGCTCGGGAAGCAGTGGGTCCATCACAAACTTTTGAAGATGAAGAGTTCAGCGATCCCACCGCCCCTGATCACTTCCCCGGGGATATCATCGGTATCCCGGGGGAGGGGGCGTGGAAAAAAATAACCCACTCTCCCAGCTTCGGCTGGGAGGGTGAAGAGCTGGATGAGTAATCCTTTTTTCCCCTTCTTTTTTCCCACCTTTTTTCGGATTTTGAGCAAAAAAGATATATAGTTGAATGAAAAAAATTGAAATAAAGGGGGATTGAAAGAATAATGAAATTAGCGCTGATTTATGAAATCCTGAACCCCCGCCCCTTCAAGGGGGCTTTAATTCCTTTTAACTACAACTATTTTCTTGCATCTGCAATTTTTGGTTTTTTTAGATGCTCAGGATACAAGATCCACGATGAGAAGGCTTTTTTCAGCTATTCTCTCCTTGGAAAAGGAAAAACAAAAAACGGGTTATTTTTTCCAGAATTTAAGCTCATTTTCTCAAGCCCCTTGAAAGAAGAGGTCATTGCATTCTTGGAAGGAGCCCTGAAACAAGGAAAAATAATCCTAAACGATCTGGAATATGGTTTAAAGACTGCATTTGCTTTGGAAACTCCTGAAATTGAAAATGAGGTTGTTTTTCGAACTATTTCTCCAATAACTGTTTTTTTGAGTAGAAATGGCAAAAAGATCTTTCTCTACCCAGACAATGAAGCTTTTCGCAAGACGATTGAAAAAGATCTGCTGAGAGACTACGAAAGCTTTTCTGGAAAAAGAGGAGAATTTAAAATAGAAGAAATTGAGATAAAAAAAAGAAAATCGATAGAGATAAAGAATTTTAAGTTTCCTGCTTTTCATGCGGAAATAAAAGCAATAGGAGATAAAGAAACACTCTATTTTGCTCTATATCGTGGCCTAGGCAAGAAAAGAAAGTTCGGTTTTGGCTGTGTAGAGGTCAAAAAGTGACCCACCTCCCCATTGGAGGTGGTTAAAATGAAAAAAGAAAAGATTAAGAATGCAATAAATACTGTTGTAGAGCTTTTAAAGAACGAGAAAATAGAGTTTGTGGCTTTAGCGGTATTTAGACCAACAAAAAATAAACCTTCGGATTTTTGGAGCCCAATGAATAGGGCTATAATGTTCGCTCATGGAACAACAGATGCAAGAGGGTATAGGCAATGGCAAGAAGTGGGAAGATATGTGAAAAAGGGTGCAAAGGCCTTCTACATTCTGGTACCGATTTACAAGACGGTCAAAGTGAAAAATAAAGAGGTTTTTGAGGAAATAGAGAGGTTAAAAGCAAACTGCAAATGCTCTGAGTGTAGAGCTGAATGCGAAATTCAAGTGAAAATTAAAGAACTTGAAAAAAATGCTTATAAAGAGGTAGAGAAACTCGTTAGCTTCAAAGCAGCTCCCGTATTTGCCAAAGAAGATACGGATGGAGAGCCATTGGAGGAGGATCTGCTAAAAGTGGAAATACCCTGCGAGTTTGAAAGCTTGATTAGAGAACTTGGACTGAAAATAACGCCAGTTTTCTACTCTGAGAGAGAAGGCTTCTATGGAAGATACATTGGGAGCAGGAATGAAATAAAATTAGCCTCTCCAGAAATCATTGTCTTTCTACACGAACTCGCTCACGCCGTGGATTTTAAGATAAATGGAAAGTCGATTAGAAGCATAGAAGAAGATGAATTTGTAGCTGAGCTTTCCGCAGCAGTAATTGGATATCTTCTTGGCTACAAAATCCCATTAAGACATGTTAAGGCTTACATTGAACAATTCAAGCCTTTGGATGTATACAAAGCCTTGAACACCGTGGAAAAAATCGTCGAATATATCGTAGAGAGGACAAAAACAGAAAAAGCACCTCCAGAGTCGGAAATTCCACCCCAAGCCCAAGTGGAGGTGATTTAAATGAAAGAAGGTTTAATTTGCCTTGAATGTGGGTCTATGTCTTTCAAGCTAGTTACCAAGACCAGCGAAGTATACTATGGCTTCGATACAGAGCCATCTTACGTTGAAGAAGACCCTGAAGCGGTAATTCTATGCGATGAATGCGGAAGTGAGAGATTTGTAGTAGTCAGATTGGATGAAAAGGAAATCGAAGAGATTGAAAAGAATGTGAAAGAAGATGAAAAGGAACTGGCTATAGCAGTATTAGACTTCTTAGAGAAAAAAGGTTTGAAGGAGCTACCACTGTTGGACCACGTTGTTCATGTGGGCTTTGGATATTTCAAGCTCAAGACAAGGGAGGATTATAGTGAAAGCGTTTCAGAGATTAAAAAAGCCCTTATAAACTCGAACTAAATTTTTTAACTTAAAGGTGATAAAAATGGAGTTCGAATATAGAGAATATGCGAAAAAGCTGTTTGAAGAATATTCGAGAAGGAGTGATCCGCATTTTGCGATACATTTCTCTCCTTGGAACCTTGATTTTGAAACGGTCATGTATCTACAACTCAATGAATTTCCAATAAGAAATCCTAAAGATGTTCATAAAGCCATGTGTAAAATCGAGGCCGGCCCTTATTTCATGAACCCCATAGGATTTTACGCAACTTCTTTGGACGAGAAAGTTGAGATGTGTATTAGGAGAATAGAAGACGTAAAAATTAGCTTTCTCGTGAAGATCGTAAAGAATATCCCTGAAAAAGCTTGTATAGTGGAACATTTTAAAAATTACTTCTTAATTCCGCCCTTAAACAAAGATAGTGGCTATTTGTGGATTCTTGAAGAGAAAGATAAAAAGACTCCTGTTTTGTCTGAGCTCCAACCATTAAAGCTGAACAACGAGATGGCAGTGGATCTGATGTTCTCTATTATCTAATGCTTTTTTAGATATATTAATACAAAAACGCGAATTTTAAATATAAATCTCATAATACATGGCATATGCCACCAAAAGGATATAGAGGAATAACTTTACCAATGGAGCTGATCGAAGAAATCGAAAATTTAATAGAAAAACATCCAGAGCTCGGATATACGAGTCTAGCAGAATTTGTGAAAGATGCTATTAGAAGCAAATTATTTGACTTAAAATCAGAACTAGAACAAGAAAAAAATCAAATTTAAGTTCATTACGATGAACATGAAAACTATTCGCTTAGATAGAAGATTGCATTAAAGAAAATATTTCTAATTCTCAAAATTCATCGAAAATCTCTTTCAGTTTCTCTATTATCTAATCACCCACTCCCCCATTGGAGGTGATGAAAAAATGAATGAAATGGATAGTTTGATTAAGTATGTGGAAACAAATGGCTGTTTAGACAACTTTTTCAAGGAAGACATCGATCTCGACACAAAAGATTCAAACATGCTCGTTCTCGCATCATGGCTCGCAGAAGAGTTGAGTAAGAGAACAGGTGTAAATGCCCTTGGACATGGCTATATCACAATCGAGGGAAATGGTTTTGTAGAAATAACCACAGAAATGAAGCTCGCGGGTGAAAGGGTGACAATTGTTCTCGCAGAGCTCTTCTTTGAGAATGGCGTGATAAATCGAAATACGATCGGCGAGAAAATCGAATTCGCACTAAAGAGAGCTGAAAGGGTTGTGTGGGCTTTTGAAAACATGATACGCAAAATAGAGAAAATGATAGAGACAATTGAGAAATTAGAGATGAAAGGGGTGATTTAAATGATAAAGGTCGATGGAGATAGGATAATGGTTAAAACTCCATACGACGAGCTCTTCATCCAAGAAATGAAGAAAATGTTCCCTGAGGCAAGATTTGACCGCAATGAAAAAGCTTGGATAATCCCATACTCGATAGAGAACTTGCAGTTCGCTGAAAAAATAGTGGATGATTTCTTCAACGTCAAAGAAGAGAAACTGTGCATAGCCCTTGCAGGAGGTAGAGCTCCGAGGGTTAATGATATGCTTGTTGTGAGGTACTCAAGAGATGACTACGCTCTGCAGAAAGCATGGAATTTTCATGCAATTGAGGCTGTGAGAATGATACCTCATGGCTCTCGCACTCATCCGGAATTTCATGGTGTTGTTGTTTTCAAGTTCGCAATGACAAACAAGACCAAAGTTGCTGCAAGTAAGCTAGAGGTTTTCCCATACTCAAAAGCTTTACATGAAATCGCACTGAAAATGCTCAAAGAGTCGTCAGAAGACACACCTGAAAAGCTGTACCAGAAAATAGTCGATGAGTTGCGTGAAGTAGCGAAAACAATTGAAGTGAAGAAAGAAAACAGCGTTGAAGACATTGAAAAATTGATTGAGGAGAAGAAGAAGATGATTGAAAAATTACAGAAAGAGATTGAAGAGCTTCAAGCAAAAATGGTCACAATGAAGATTAATGCAATGCAGGACAGTCTTACGGCCAGTCTTCAAGAGACATGAATTTGTCCATTAAAGCCACTTCTTCCCTTATTTTTTCCATGATCTCTTTAGCTTTTCTTCTCTTCTTAACTATCCTATGCCTCATAACTCTAATCCTATCTTTCCAATCTCCTTTTAGGCTCCATTTGCCTCTGAATTCCTCAAAACTCATTTCTCCTTTTTCCACTTTCAAATAATCCTCATAAAAAGATGAGTCCTCTTTTCTTGTACTCCACTTTATAAAGAATTGCAATCTATCCATTTTACCTTCTAAAACATCGAACCAATCCCCCATGAACTCTATTTCTTTCTTTGTGAGAATCCAGTTTTCTCGCATAAACTCATTTCTCTTTCTAAGATTTATTTTTTTCGCCTAAAGGTTAAATATCACCCTCTCCCCATTGGAGGTGATAAAAAATGGAATTCGAGTATAGAAAATATGCTAAAAGGTTGTTTGAAGAGCTAAAGGAGAGGGATATACACTATCTCACAATAGGCTACAACAGCCTAAACTCCCCCCTGGATCCTGGCATGGTCTGTTACCTTCAGCTATGCGAATATCTGGTAAGAAATAATAGAGACTTTGAAAGAGAAATGTGTAGAATCGAAATTAGACCGGAAAAGGTGAAATTCTTTGGTAGAAAAATCGAAGATGTAATTGAAGAGTGCATCAAGAAAATAGATGATACGAGGACTAGAATATGCTTTCGCGTGAGAATCATTAAAAATCTGAAAGACCATGGTGCTATTGTGGAACACTTCGGTAACCAATTCCTACTCCCTCGTTTAGGTTATGCGACAAGAGACTACATGTGGATCACCGAAGAAGGCTATGGGCTATTCCCTGAACTGTCTCAACTCGCCCCATTGGACTACGAAAAAGCCCTGGATTTGCTCATAGCTCTTGTATAGGTGATAAAAATGGAATTCGAATATAGAGAATATGCTAAAAGGTTGTTTGAAAAATATTTGAGAAAGAGCGATCCGCATTTTGCAATACATTACAAAAATTTTGGTGCTCCTCTTCCCATTCAAGGGCCTTTTCCGTCTATAGGAGAATCTCTCCCAGATTGGGCTATTCTGCTCCTGGATGACATTGAAATGGTCTTACATCTTAAACTATGTGAACTTCCGGTAAGAACGAACAATGACGTTAATAAAGAGATGTGCAAAATTGAAGCCGGACCATACTTAATGAACCTCTCAGATTTTTTTAGCGGATCCATTGAAAAGACCATTAGGATTTGTATTGAGAGAATGGAAAGCGTTAGACTTGACTTTTGTGTGAAGATCATAAAAAATGTCCCGGGCAAAGTTTGTGTTGTAAGGCATTTTGAAAATTACTTTCTACTGCCTCCATTAAACAAAAATAGTGGCTACATATGGGTTCTAGAAAGAGATAAAAACGGTTCTCATCCCTTATTGTCTGAGCTCCAACCATTAAAACTAACGAGCGAGGAGGCTATAGATCTGATGTTCTCTATTCTCTAAATTCACCCAATCCCCCATTGGAGGTGATAAAAATGGAGTTCGAATATAGAGAATATGCTAAAAGGTTGTTTGAAAAATATTTGAGAAAGAGCGATCCGCATTTTGCAATACATTA
>JANXEF010000022.1 GCA_025057895.1 Archaeoglobaceae archaeon
CTCCAACTGCCGATGGAGATGGGAGCTACGAGGACTGGAATGAGATTGAAGCTAACAATACAGTCGTAATATTCTACCAAATCTACGGCTACGGAGACTTCAAAGTACTCGACGTGTTCATCGTAGGTATAGACCCAATGTACTCGATGAACGAGCAGACATCACCAAAGATAACACTCGTTGGTGGTAGTAAGGCTACGAGTTATGAAAATACTCTGGCAGTAGTTTCATTCGCGACATTTGGTGCTCTGCTTATAGCTATATTTAGAAAGAACGGAAAAAGCAAATGAATATTTTAATATCTAACTTTTTTCTTTTTAGTTTTTCTAATTGGGCTTTATTAGCCTTTTATAATGAAAAAGAGGTTTTGGATGAATTTTAAGGTAATTTTTGCGATCATAACTTCTATAACTCTCATCGGAATACTGGGAAGTGAGGATGAAGCTTTAAAATCGAGTGAATTTGAAGTTGAAAAATTTTACTTTCCAGGAGATAAAATCGTTGTTAGGGCAAATTTTGAGCCTAAAGAGGCTTTTATAATAACTCCTCTGAACGAAAAAATTGAAATCCAATTTTATAAAGAAGAAGACATTTTTATATCTGAATTTGAGCTTAAAAAAGATATAATCCTCGGTGAATATAAGATCTTTGTCGATGGAATTGAAAAGAGTTTTTTTGTCGACTTCTGTGATCTTGAAATTGATTACAGGGAGGGAGTTTTGAATCTAACTGCTAAAACTTTCTTCATAGAGCCAAGGACCAGGTTCATCTTGAACTCTATTGAGGGAGAAGTAGTTGGAAACACTTCTTTACTTCTCTATCCTGGAAATAATGAGTTTAAGGCTTTTTGCGGAAAAAGCTATGTAGAGGAAAAAATCACAGTTGACTTTTCAATAGTATACGAGGAAAAGATATTCGCAACACTTGACGGAAATCCAGTTAAAGCGAAGTTTAAGGTTTTCGCAGATAGTAGAGAATTTGAATTCTTTGACTTCTTCATTCCAGAAGAAATAGGTTCGAAGAATTTTACGGTTTACGCAGAGTACAAGCATTTGAACAAAACTAAGAATTTCGATTTCAACATTGAAGTTCGTGAAGTCTATTTTCCAGGAGATATAATTGTTTTTAGATCTGATTTTGCAGAAAAGGTTGAAATATTGGACCCTATTGGAAAAGTGCATGAGCTAAAATTCGTAGATGGAATAGCTGAGTTCAGGCTTGAAAGAAAAGTGATCCTCGGTGAATACAGATTTAGGATAGATAGTTTTGAGAGAAGATTTTTTGTAGACAGCTATGAAATAGTAGCCTTCTTCGAAGATGATCTTTTGAGAGGAAGGGTTTTCTGGCACTTCTTCGAACCAAAATCGGTCGAAGTCATAGTTGGAAATGAGATGTTTGAAGTAAAGCTTGAGAACGGTAACTTCAGCTTTGAAAGTAAAGAAAAGAGAGTTTTAGTAAAATGTGGTAACGCAGAAGTCTTTTTGGATAATAGAAGAGTTGAAGTAAAAGATTATCATTTCCTAGGAGATGAGATAGAAATATTGGCAAACTTCAGACCAGAAATTGCTATAGTAAAATATGGGAAAGAGAAAATTGAGCTCAAATTCCATGAAGATGAAAGATTTTTCCGTGCAAAGATGTCCGCAGAAAAACCCGGAGTCTATGAAATAGAGGTTGATGGTCTGAAAAAGGAATTTTTAGTTGATAGCTGCGAAATAAAGGTTAAGGCTGTAGAAAAAATCTTTGGATCAGTTTATTGCCTTTACAGAAATGCAGAATTCATCGAAGTCCTAAAGATTGATGGGTTTGAAAAAATTTTCCTTGAAAACGGAAGTTTTAGCCTTGGAATGGAAGGAGTTCTAATGTTAAAGTACGGAAATGCGAAGCTTTCTATTGCTAAAATTGAGAGAACTAATTACTTTGTTGGAGAAAAAATTGAAATAAAGGTTGATTTTATTCCGAGGAATGCTTTTATCGTAGCCCCTTATGGTAATTTTTCTTTGAATTTTGAAGATGGTTTTGCAGATTTTCTTGTAAATCAGAGTGGAGTATACACACTAAACATCGACGGTTTTGAGAGAGATTTCTTAGTCGACAACTACAGCATAGAAGCGAATTTTGAAAACGGAAAAATACTAGGGAGAGTAAGATATCTTTTCATAGAACCAGAAGAGATTTATTACAACGTATCTGGAAAAGAGGGAACTTCAAAGCTTACCAAAGGAAATTTCGAGATCTCTTTAGACCTTCCAGCTGGAAAACATTTTGCGCTCTTGAAGTGTGGGAATGCTGAATTTTACTTGGATTTTAACGTTGGATTTATCTCTCTAGAGGAATTTTACTTTGTTGGGGATCTTCTTGAGCTCAATTTGAAATTCAAGCCTGAGAAAGCTAGGCTGATAACTCCGAGTAAAAAAATTGATTTAAACTTTAGTGAACTCAATGGGACTTATCATGCAGAGTTCAAATTGGAGGAGATCGGAAAACATTTAATCGAGATCGACGGTTTTGAGAGAGATTTCTTAGTCGATAACTACAGCATAGAAGCGAATTTTTACAATTTTACTGATGGAATCAAAGGAAAAGTAAGTTGGAACTTCATTAAACCGATTTTTGTCAAATTCAAGACTGAAAAAGAAGAGGGAGAGGCTAAAGTTGACGATTCTGGTAGTTTCATAATCTACTTGGGCGGTGATTTTGAATTTTTGGAGATAAAGTGTGGAAATGCTGTCGAGGTCTTTGAAAGAAAGATAACTTTGAACAGAACATTTTTCATCGGAGAAAAA
>JANXEF010000023.1 GCA_025057895.1 Archaeoglobaceae archaeon
CGCTTCTCTTGGTCCAGCATAACGCATTTCGTAACGAATGGCTGAGAGAACTGCGGTTCTCTTAGGGTAATAGTTGTTGAATAGAGCCTCATAAGCTTTTATAATTGCTTCATCTGTGTAATCCCCCCTCTTCTTTTTCCCAAGAACAGGGTTTATTAAAAGACCATCAACGAATGTTAAAAACCGCTTTTTGAACGTATTCATGACCAGTATGAGGGACATTCCTTGTCTGAAATGCTGCAATGGTTTTCCAACCCTTCTCTTTGAAAAGGACTCGAGTCTCTATCGGTCTAAGAGTATATTTTTCGAATGGATTTGGAAGTTCATTCAAAAGCTCGATCTCTCCTCCACAAAGATGATCACCCAGTGAGTAAACCTTTGCAACTCCGGGATGTTCTAGGTTATCAGGTCTTGAAAACCTTTACAGCGAATTCTTTTTTATTGTAGGAGTAGATCTCCTCAACTTTCATCCTCGCTATTGGATTTTTTTCATAGTAAAGCAGAACCGCATCCCCTCTTCAAATTCCGGCGTTTTAACATCTAAGATTATGGGAATAGTCCATGGAACATCGTTGCAGAGACGCTTTTTTTCTAAAACGCTTTCAAATTCGCTCTGGATTAAAAATCCACTTAGAGGAGAATATAATCCATGTGCGATATTTTCCAGATCATTGCTACTCCTTCGTTTACTTTAATCGCAGGATATTCCTTTTGTTCGCTAATAATTTTCTCCTTAGTTTTCTGAGCCACTATTCGGCTTACAAGTTTCCCACCGTGAGGTTTTGAAACCATATTGCTCAAAGATTGGAAAGAGCTTCTCTCAATACATATGTGACGTATTCTGAAACAGACTCAAAACTCTTTCCCTCAATTCTTTTTTGATCTTTTCGTATAGGGGTCTTGGAATTGAGATCTTGGCATATTTGTCACCCCGCATAGCTACTAATAATTTATTGAAACTAACTGAGAATTAAAAGGGGCTTCAAGAAGGAGAACAACGGTTCCAAAACAAATCGTCGACAAACTTGAGATCAGGGATAAGGATAGGCTTAGATGGATCCTTTTTAGAGATGGAAGAGTTTTGGTTGTAAAGGTAAAGGAGGTTGGATGATATATGGATTATTTTTTTGCAATCATGATTACAGCATTCGGAGCAGCTCTTATCGATACCGCCTTAGGTATGGGCTATGGAACGATTCTAACACCCGTATTGTTGATCTTAGGATATCCCCCACAGGTTGTAGTTCCAACAATTCTTTTCTCTCAGCTTATCGTGGACATTGTTGGTGGGGTGACCCACACAAAAGTCAAGAATTTTACAAGAAAAGATGTAAAAACTGCTTTATTAGTAGCAATTCCAGCGACGATCTTTGTTGCTCTTGGAGCTTTCTTAAATTTGAAACTACCAAAGAATATTACAGTGATCTATGTTGGTTTACTGGTCACATTTTTAGGTCTCTTGCTGATCTGGGAAAGAAATTCAAAAGATCACCAAGAGGACTTGTAGGAATCTCTGCTTTGGCAGGATTTAACAAAGGCTTCATGGGTGGAGGATTTGGACCTGTGATCGTTTCAGGACAGGTGGTTTGGAATCACGAGGTTAGACCATCGGTATCGATAGGCGATATTGCTGAAATACCTGTTTGCATAGTAGGTTTGCTTTCATTCATACTTTTAGGAGGACTATTTTTCATGGAAATCTATCTTATAGTTACAATTCCCGCAGCAATCGCTTCAATAATCGGACCATTCATAACTGCAAAGCTTGGTAGCACCAGATTTGCTGAAAAAGTATTGGGTGGACTGACTTTGGTTTTAGGATTGGCTGTTTTCTTTGGTGTTAAAGTCTGAATTTTTTACACTCTACAGTCAATTCTTAATATTATATTCTATAAATTTATTGTTAAAAATAAAACCGCGTGCTGGTGCTAAGCATGCAAGCGAAAGCTTGCTACGCTGTATGCACATGCGAACGCCAAAATTTAGTTTTTAAATTTCTTAAGTTGTAAAGAGAAGAAAATT
>JANXEF010000024.1 GCA_025057895.1 Archaeoglobaceae archaeon
CCAAGATGGGATTGAAAGTGGGAAGAAGAATACACAATAACGTTAACTTCTGACGGTTGAAATCAGACCAAGATGGGATTGAAAGACGAAATTCGGAAAGTTCAGCGTTGTTAAAGATCTTGGTTGAAATCAGACCAAGATGGGATTGAAAGTGATAAATTGCGTTATATGTGTCTTTATTCCATCTGTGTTGAAATCAGACCAAGATGGGATTGAAAGCTGTCCCGTGCAATCTACCAATCCACGTTCCGCATCTGTTGAAATCAGACCAAGATGGGATTGAAAGCGAGGAGATGCTGAGCGCAGCTTACACCCATGCATCTCTGTTGAAATCAGACCAAGATGGGATTGAAAGTAGTATACTTCGTTGGTCTTGGTAACTAGCTTGAAAGAGTTGAAATCAGACCAAGATGGGATTGAAAGTCATATAAATCAAGTCTTATAATGTGCCTTACAGTTGAAATCAGACCAAGATGGGATTGAAAACAATAGTTCGGATTTGTGCCCAAATAGAGTGAAAAGCAAAAGAATAAATCGGAAAAGAAATCAAGAAAGAAATGAGGTGATGGGAAAATGGCTAAGAAGTATTACGTTGTGCATGTGAAGTCGATTCAGCAATTGGAAGAGGAAGAGCTTGACAGAAAGTTAGCTAGAGGAGAGATACCGAGCGACACATTGATGATTTCAGAGAAGGAATACGAGAGAATCGTCAAGAGACACAAATCTTGGACTGATTATGCAAAGAAGAAGTATAAGCACGAGCTCGAGCAAAAATGACCAAAGAAGGAAATTCGTAAAAAGCTACGATAAGGTGTAAAAATATCATTTACACTTTTTTATTTTTGTCGTTTTGAAGCTTGAGTTGAAATCAGACCAAAATGGGATTGAAAAGTTGATTTCGATGGTGTTATTGCTAAATTCGATGAGTGGAAAGGGGAGGATCACTTTGGTGAACCGATTCAAGGAGTAAGGGAAGCGATGATTGAACTCAAGAAAAGAGGGTTTAAGATTGTTGTCTACACGTGCAGAGCGTGCATTGAGAAGATAAGGGCTTATTTAGAAGAAAATGAGATTCCATATGACTTCATCAACGAGAACCCTTATGAACCAGAAGGCGTTCATCCGAGAAAGCTCTATGCGGACTTGTATATCGATGATCGGGCTATAAATTTCAAAGATTGGGAGAGCACGTTGAAGGCTATCGAT
>JANXEF010000025.1 GCA_025057895.1 Archaeoglobaceae archaeon
CTACTATCCATCCGCACATCTTCAAGAGTTTTTGCTGAAACTCCTCCTCTACGAGCTAAAAGCCCCACTAAGTTTTTCGAGATCTCGTATTTTGTCGGCTCGTAAACAACGTTAAATTTTTTGAGATTTTCGAGAATGTCTTCAGGATCGAAGTATTTCTTGACAGAAAGATATATCTGTTCTCCAGTTTCATAGTAGAATTTAGGATTATCTTCTTTATGGACAAAAATTCGAATATCTTTTCCTTCAAACCAATTCCATTGGTCTACAAGCCTCGCTCGCCAAATAACTGGTTCTGGATAGATTGCATCATCTTTCTTGTAGCAGACTTTTTCCGCAATCTTGAGCATTAAAGTAGTTTTTGCTGAGCCTTTACTGCCAAAAATCTCGACTGTTGTCCCTCCAAGCTCGTATGTGTGAAGTAGGATTTCTTGCCAGAGCCTTACAGCCATCATTTCGCTTATTGTTTTGCCTATCATTTCTCCACCTCCTTGAACTGTATTTTATCGATGTTTAGCATCTCAAGCGTTACATGCAATAGGTTCTCCTTAACCATTATTTCGAAAAGTTTGGCTCTAAGAATTGCGCATTTTTTCCATGTGTCTTTCCAACCAGCACTGACATTGTAAAATTCAACAGCCTCTCCCCATTCTTTCCAAAGTTCATCGAGTGTGCTTCTATACTTATCTCCTACTAATGCTTCCGTTATGCTGAGGTAATTCTCAACTTCTCTCAAAAAAGCTCCAGTGTCAACGAAATGACTGTAGTTAATGGCAATAAATCCGAGCATCTTCTTAAACGAAACTGTTGAATCCATAATCTTTATTGTCCTTCATTATTTAAAGACTATAGCCTTGTATATGAGGATTATACTCCCCCTCCCCCCCGTAAAAATATATGAATACCCATTCAAAACTTTCTTTCTTCATCGTTTGATGATGATGCAAAGTGTGCTTTTTCTTTCTTATTTTTGAGGAAGAATGACGTATAGACTGGCTTTTATATAACCGATATCGCTGAGAATGTTTTAAGGTTTTAAAAAAGC
>JANXEF010000026.1 GCA_025057895.1 Archaeoglobaceae archaeon
AAGCTAAAACTCTCTTAAATTCCTCACTTTCAATCCCATTTTGGTCTGATTTCAACTTGCCACAGAGAGTCTTAAGCGGAAGTGTGGAGCAATCTTTCAATCCCATTTTGGTCTGATTTCAAAGGGTTATAAGAGGGAGTGATGTTGATTGAGCGTTCTTGGTAATGCCACAGACTATATGAAGAATTTTACGAGCTCGGGCTGGTATATGATCGTGATAGATACGATTAGGCCGTTCGAAATCATTGCTTTTCCTTTGCTTTATCTTTTCGTCTTCGGAATAACCTTCATTCGCACAAGAGATGTTTCTGCTTGCGTTTTCGTAACTTTACTGTTCACTGCGCTGTACGTGAACTTTGTCTCGGAATGGGTAATGAAAATGATCTACGTTGCAAGTGCAGTAATACTCGGTGGGCTGTTATGGCTCGTCTTCGGCAGAAGATAATCATTTTCGAGCTTGAGGATACGTTTTGGAAAGTTGTGGATGGAAAGAGGATAAAATACTACAGCGATCTCGATCGTGCTTTGCTCGAATTAAAAAAAGATTTAACGAAGTTGAATCGCTGACTTCGCTACTTCATTTTTTTGAAAGTTTGAGCGAGGTTGATTGCTCTAACGAGAGAAGTGTTTCCAGTCTTTTTTGCTCGTTCTTCAGCTTTTTTGAGGTAGCTTGCTTTTATGCTTCCGTCTTTGTTGAATGCTTTTTTCCCGTAGAGTCGTGCGATGTATTTTCTGACTCTTCCGGGTCTTTTAATCGCTTTTTGAATCCATTTTTCTTTTTTAGGCATAGATAATGTTTAGTTCTTAGAATATAAAGCTATAGG
>JANXEF010000027.1 GCA_025057895.1 Archaeoglobaceae archaeon
TGTAAAAGTTGGAGAGCCTTTGTTGACAATCTATGCTGAGAAAGAATGGAAACTCGACAATGCAATCGAGATTGCAATGTTGAGAAAACCAATGGAGATTTCAGGGGTCATAATCGAGAAGTTCAGAGGTGGTTTGTGATGATTTTGAAAGCACTCAGAATACCGTTTAAATTTGGAAGACCAGTCGGTATTCTAAATGAAAAGGATGCAAACGAGCTTGGAGTCCTCGAAGGAGATAGGATTCAGCTGAAATTTGGAAGAAAAAGAATTCTTCTAACTGTCCAAATAACAAAAGAACTCGTAGATCCTGGGTTTGTCGGTATAACAGATTTTGTTTCCAATGAACTTGGAATTGGAGATCTTGTAGAAATAGAAGTTTTACCTGGAAAAAAACCAAGAAGTGTTGACTTTGTAAGAAAAAAGGTTGAAAAAAAGAAGCTTTCAGTAGATGAGATAAGAGCAATCGTTTACGACATAGTAAATAATTCTCTGAGTGATTTAGAGATAGTTTCATTCGTTATTTCTTCAATGCTTCATGGAATGGACTTTGACGAAATAGAGTGGTTAACTAGAGCAATGATGGAGAGTGGAGAAAGGTTACACTTCGAAAGAGGAATCGTAGTTGACAAGCATAGCATTGGTGGAGTTCCCGGAAATAAGATATCACTGATAATAGTTCCAACAGTAGCCGCATCAGGCTTGCTGATTCCAAAAACAGCAAGTAGAGCTATCACTTCAGCAAGCGGGACTGC
>JANXEF010000028.1 GCA_025057895.1 Archaeoglobaceae archaeon
TGATACCGCCCAATCGACTGTACCCATCGCTAAATCCTTCAACGCTCCGAGCGGATCACCTGAAACTGCTTTCTTTCCCAGCTCTACAAAGCCTTTGAAAGTCTCTACTATTCCCTTTCCCATCCCAGTAAAAAACAACATCGCACCAACTGCAGCAGTCTCGAACGGAGTTTTAGCTTCTTGCAGTAAAGTCTTCTCTTTTAATGTCGGTCCATAGCTTTCTAAGGCTTTTGCGTATTCAAAGCGTTCTTCTGCAAATGGACTTGTTAATTTACCATCAATTATTGCGAATTTTTGTAGTAATTGGCGTTTTATCATCTCTTCGCTGATAGCGATCTCGCCAGTGAGCGGAGCTTCTCTGAGTTCGATCAGTAAAGTTTTAGGTGATGGTATTTCCACACTCAGCTTTTCAACTACAGGTTCTGTGTAATACTCTACTATTGGTGGAGGTGGAGGAGGAGAGAATTTTGACTTTGATTCGGCTAAAAGTGCATCTGCAATTTTTCCTGCCTCAGATGCAGAAATTTCTCCAACTTCGAGTTCAAGTTGAAGCAACATTAGCTTCTCAGCTGTAGCAGTATCTCCTAATTTCAAAGCTTCTCCAGCGGCATATGCAGGATCTGTGTAATACTCTACTACTGATGATTTTGATTTTGATTCAGCTAAAAGATCTTCTAAAATTTTTGTAGCTTCAGATGTGGGAGTTTCTGGTGTGGTTTTAGCTGTAAACGTCGACATCAACTG
>JANXEF010000029.1 GCA_025057895.1 Archaeoglobaceae archaeon
AAGCTATTATATTGTCTTTTGTATTGTTGTTTTTAAATAGGTTGAAATCAGACCAAAATGGGATTGAAAGTTACTACTCGTCACTGCTAAAAACTCACTTATCATATGTTGAAATCAGACCAAAATGGGATTGAAAGAAATTATGGGTTTGAACAGGGAGAACATGAGTGCGGAGTTGAAATCAGACCAAGATGGGATTGAAAGTTACGGTATAATTCGCACGCGGTGTCGCGGCAGTTACTGTTGAAATCAGACCAAGATGGGATTGAAAGTTGCTTGCGGTGGTGGTTGTAGTCATGTGGATGGTTGTTGAAATCAGACCAAGATGGGATTGAAAGCTTTCAATCACTTCCGCAAGTATTTCGGGATCCAGTCCGAATCGTTGAAATCAGACCAAAATGGGATTGAAAGCTTTTTGGTGTTCTTGGACGTTTTGGAATTCTGCTACTTCCGTTGAAATCAGACCAAAATGGGATTGAAAGAAAAAGCTGCGTTAAGCTTTTTACAGTCAAATCAAGCGTTGAAATCAGACCAAAATGGGATTGAAAGCCCTCTGAAGCTTGCATCTCATATCACTCACCTAAAAATGTTGAAATCAGACCAAGATGGGATTGAAAGGCTGGGCAGCTTTGGATGATTTTGCCACTGCTTGCGGGTTGAAATCAGACCAAAATGGGATTGAAAGCATACGTATTACATTATTCTTAACTTCTTTCCATTATTGTTGAAATCAGACCAA
>JANXEF010000002.1 GCA_025057895.1 Archaeoglobaceae archaeon
AATTAATTTTTAAATTTAATAATAATAATATAAGATATAATAATTTTATATATATATTATAAATAAAAATAGTTATTATTATAATATTACAAGTTTATACAAAAATTTAAATTATAAATTAAAATATAATAAGTTTAATATTTTAATAAATTTTTAACATTACTTTTTTATCATGGGGAAGTTTTTAAGCCAGTTTAAATCTGGAAGATATAATTTTCTTAGGTCTTTTAGTCCAATTTTAAGCATTGCAAGTCTTCCAAATCCTAATCCCCATGCAAGAACTTTACCTTTTATCCCTAGAGGTTCTGTTACTTCTTTTCTAAAAATTCCAGCTCCACCGAGCTCTATCCAGCCAAGATCATCGACGTAAACTTCGGGTTCTACGCTTGGCTCGGTATATGGAAAATATCCCGGTCTAAAGCGAACTTCTTCAAAACCAATTTTTATGAAAAATGTCTTTAACAAACCTAGTAAATGTTTGAACCCAACATCTTTGTCAAGAACAACTCCCTCAAGCTGATCGAATTCTGGTAAATGAGTAGCATCGATACTCTCTCTTCTATAAACCTTGTCAATACAAAAAGCCTTCTGCGGGGGTTCAGGATTCTTTGCAAGATATTTAATTGTTACCGCTGTAGTGTGAGTTCGCATTACGAGTTGTTTTGCTCTCTCAATATTCCATTTTCCTCCCCAACCTGTAGATCCAGTAATCCAACCATTTTCATGTGTCTCTCTTACGCTATCTATGTTATTATAATCTATTTCTTCATACTGGTCGAGATAAAAGGTGTCTTGCATATCTCTTGCGGGATGATCTTGGGGCTGGAAGAGAGCATCGAAGTTCCAGAAAGCAAGTTGAATGTAATTTCCCTTGATCTCCTTGAATCCCATCTCGAGAAAGATCTTTCTACATTCTTGAATTATTCTCTCGTAAGGATGACTTTTTCCACCATAAATTTCGGTGGAGGGAACATTTAAATCGTATCTTATAAATTCTTTGTCCTTCCAAGTTTTGCCGATTATTAAATCTTGAGTTAAATCTCCAATAGTATCTCTAATTTCGAATTTCGGTATTTTTGTTATCAAGAAACTAAAACTTTTTTCTTCCTGGACTTCTACCAGTTTTCTCTTTTCGAGAATCTTCTTTAACTCTTCATCTATTTCTTCTCCTTTTTCTACAGCTAAAAGGCCCATTTTTTCAATTAAAGTCATATTTCCAGTTATCTTTATCTTTCCATTTGTAATCTCAACTAACTTCTTTCTTTTTAGCCATCCTACTGCGATTTCGAACTCTTTTCCAAGTTTCCTTTTTAACTCCTCAATATCGTTTATTTCAGAGAGTAGTTTAAGTAGCCTCTCTTCAGGAAAACCCTCTAAAAGATACCTTTTTCCTTCAGTAGTTAGTTTAGTTTTCTTTTTTTTGGTTTCAAAAATCTCTGCGATTCCTTTTTCTTTTAACAGAAAAATAGCTTTCATCACTGCATCCTTGTTAATACCAGTCATTTTTGCAAACTCTTCGAGTTCGTATATTCTAGCAACCTCAACATTGCGGAGTACATCGATTTCAATTCTTGAAAGCATATTTGAAGTTTTCAAAAACTTTTAAAGATTTCTACTCAATTATTTAAGGTGAAATTATTGAAATTCTTCAAATTCATAAAAAGTTAATAAATTTTGAGTTATATTATAAGCTTTAGGAACGGATATAGAAGTTTGATCTTCCAAGGAATTTCGCAGTGTAGAATTTTTTCGAGATCTCTAGCATTTGTGAGTTTCATTATTTTGAGAATTTTTTCTTCTTTATCTGCAAATAGATCCCAGAGTCTTCTAAAGAAGAAAGCAGTCAAAAGAGGCTTTTTAAGGAACTTTTTCAGGAGTAAATCGTATTCTTCTAGTTTTCCATTTTCAAAAAAGAACTTGTTCACGACTTCGCCAGCAAGATTGCCAGCAACCATCGAAATAGGAATTCCACCTCCAGTGTGGCTAATTATCATGCTTGCAGAGTCACCTGCAAAGATAACGTTTCCGTGAACGGCTCTCTCCAAAGGTTTGTCAATAGGAACTATTGCTCCAACTTTGCTAACAACCTCAGCCCTCTTCAAAAATTGGAAAGAGTAGGGAAATTCCTTAACAAACCTTTCAAGCACTCTATGGACACTCTCATTTGAAAATTTTGATCTAAAACCAACACCAACATTTGCAAAACCGTTTCCTTTTGGAATAATCCATCCATATGCTCCAGGACTAATCTCTTTTCCAATAAACATATAGACAGTTCTATAATCACATTCAACATTTCTCATAACAAACTGTTTTGCAGAAGAAATCTCGTAATTCCACAAGCCCAGCGATTTTGCAATTCTCGAGTTGGCACCATCACTTGCGATGAGAATTTTTGCCTCTCTTATCCCTTTATTGGTGTATAATCTTCCATTTTTGTAGTCTAGTATCACTTCTCTCTCTATCTTATGTCCTGAATCTTTAGCAATTTTTTGAATCATTTTATCTCTATTTACAACGTGAAATTCAAAATTGATGTCATAACTTTTCCCATTTGGAAAGAAAAAAGAAATAACATCTGTTTTGTTACTCTCAAATCTTTTCGATATATCGAACAAACTGTAATCTCCGAGTTCTGGTAGAAGTCTCTTCATTTCTTTCTTTGTTGGTATTATCTCTCCACACTTTACAGGATGACCTAGTTTCTCTCTTTTATCGATTCCAACAACATCCAATGACTTTGAAAGACTTCTTAAAGCAAAAACTCCTGCTATTCCTAATCCAGCGACTATGACGTCCACAAAAAAAATTGGTATAAAACTTTAAATTTTTTGGAAATCGGCATAGTATGTGTTTATTTCATCATAAAATTTCAAGATTTTTGCAACTTCTACTGCAATAATGTGAGCGCAAGGCTCTCTACTCCTGAGATTGAGCTGGAAATCAGGACATGTACAGAAAAAATCCTCAACTATGTATTCATTCCTTCCAACAACTATGAAGAAATCAAGATATTTCTTAACTCTACGCTGGAACAGGTATAAAAAAGCCTTCTCTCCTCTTTTTCCATAATTCAAGAAAAGAGCTCTGTAGAGGTCATAACCAATTCCTTTATTGCTTGCATCTACGACTTCATTCTTCAGCTTCATCTCCAATTTGTGAAGAATCGATTTTTGAAAGTTCTACGATCATCGAGATCGCATCAATCCCATCAATCCAGCTCAGTATCGCATCATCCTCGGGTATGTTCAATTCTGGAAGTTTCTCTCCACGGATAACCTTTGCACCAATCCTTGCAACAGCATCGAATGCTATATCCCGTCTACCTTTTCTCTCATTTTCGATTGCATCGTTTATCAATCCTTTTATATCTTTCTTGCTGAATTTACCTTCGATGTAGTATTCGAAAGAGGCAAGAACAGCTTTAACTGACTCTAAAGTCAGAAAGAATAAGTCTTCCTTGAGATCTGAATTAAATTTATAATTTTTATTAAAAATATTCTTTATTTTTTCTATTTCCTTTAAAGCCTCTGATTTCTTGATCTCCCTCTCTTTAATAGCATTCAGAATGCTGAAACAAGCTATTATCACGTCTTCAAGCATTTGATCGAAAACGATGAGCGTTGAAGGATCTTCCTCACTAACTCTAATCTCGTTTATCTTTTTTATCCAGTTTTGAAGTCTTATTTCATTATAGAACTCCATGATTTTTGTTTTATCAAGAAAGATATAAGGATTTCTAATTTAACGATTTAAGCTTTTAAATTTTAAAAGAAATCACTTCGCATCTTCAATTCCCCTCTCGCTAACTCTAAAAACGACTTCGCTTTCGGGTAGATGAGGAGAATCCACGAGTCTCGCAATCCTCAAGTCACCCTTGCTCTTCTTTAGATAAACCCTGTAAGTAGCTGTATGAGCAACTATATGCCCTCCAACCGGTTTTGTTGGATCCCCAAATATAACATCGGGTCTTGCCATAACCTGATTTGTCACAACGACTGCAGAATTGAAGAGTTCTCCAAACTTCATTAGATCATGCATATGTCTGTTGAGTTTTTGCTGTCTATCAGCAAGCGTTCCCCTGCCCACATATTCCGCTCTGAAATGTGAAGTCAGAGAATCAACTACTAGAAGTCTCACATTTTTTCCATCTTTTCTTAATCTTTCTGTGAGCTCCTTAGCGTTGTCAACTAAAAGCATTTGATGGTTTGAATTGTAAGCTTGCGCAACATATATGTTTTTGAGAACATCGTTTGGATCTAGGTTTTTTGCCAAAGCCATTTGGATTATCCTTTCTGGTCTAAAGGTGTTTTCAGTATCTATAACTATGGCACATCCATTTAATCCACCCTTTTCTTCTGGAAGTTGAACGTTTACAGCTAGTTGATGACATAGTTGTGTTTTTCCACTCCCAAATTCTCCAAACAATTCTGTAATAGCTTGTGTTTCAATTCCACCTCCAAAAAGGTTGTCTAGTTCTTTGCTTCCACTTGTTATTTTTTTCACGTTTTTCCTCCTTTCAAGAACTTTTTCTCCACTTTCGAAACCACCTATGCTTGACATCTTTCTTGCGTGTTGAATTATCTTCAAAGCGGTTGACTCCCCAATTCCTGCAATTGACGAAATCTCAGCTGGAGATGCGATTGCAATTGCTTCTATAGTGGTGAAGCCAGCCTCTCTAAGCTTTCTTGCAGTCTCAGGACCTACTCCAGGTATTTCTTCGAGATCTACAATTTCATCACTCATCAGTAATTCTTTTACATCGAAGAATTAAGCTTTTTGCTCATTCATTTATTCAACTGCTCTCAAGGATTCTCTAACAGATTTATTCAATGCTATCTCACCTATAGATTTCATGTGTCTACAGGTACTGAGTAGAGATTCTAGGCTAATACGATACTGCGGACTACCTTCGATTTTTTCGATCATTTTTTTCTCTATTTCCTCAAAGAGTTGTATAGAATCTTCAGACATTTCAAGATCTGAATTAAAATAGGCATTTGAAACCATTTCGAAAGCTTTATTAAGTTCGATTAAAAAAATCTCGAGAGTTTCAAGTTCTCCTTTTATATACAATTTCACGATATATTTTGAGAAATTTTCAAGATTGTCTATTATTTCCTCGATCAGTTTTGCAACTGTTCTTATTCCAAGAATTAGTCGTAGTTCATTCCATTTCGCTGGGCTTGAAAATTCTCTTACAAGTCTATGTTCCTGCCTTATAGCAAGCAAATAAAGTCGGTCTGTATCATCTTCTAGATTTTTTAGTTCTGGGAGAGCTGAAAAATCGGATTTTTTTATAGCCTCTAGTATTGTTCCAATCATTGTTCTAACTATCTGAGTCATTCTTTTGACAACTCCATACATATCGAAATCGGTAACTGTGAGACATCTCAAGACGACTCTATCACTTGCATCTATTATCTCCATTCCTATTAGACTCTTAACAATCTCACTTATCTTTGCAATCAATCTAGAAGTCATTTTTTTGTCTGTAATTATGATCTCGTCAATTCCTTGGATGTAGAGAGCGTAAATGAATCTTCTTAGAAACTTCTCGTCATATCTCCTGAAATCTGTAATCTCTACTTTGGAAATTCTGATGTCCTCTTTAAAACCTCTTGGATATAGCGTGATAACTTTATCTTCTATTTCCAAGACTATTTCATCCCCTTGTTTTAATCCATTTGCTTTAATCCAATCCTTTGGTAAACTCACCATATAACTTGAGCCACCAATCAACTGCAGTTTTCTTTTTTCCATCATACAAAGACCTACTATGGAGTAAAAATAACTTTCGATTGTTGTCCAATCAATACGAAAAGCTTATTCAAAGGTGTGTAGAAGAATTTTTTTAGTTGAGAGGAGATCGATATATGTGATCGTAACATATTCAAGAAATGTTTTTCTTCCTCTGACAAGAAACTGCAGAAACAAATGCTGGTATTGTGGATTTAAGAGCGAAAAAATAAGTATTATGCAAAAAGAAGAAGTAGAAAAGATTTTTTTAATGGCAAAAAATGCAAAAGAAGCTCTTTTTACGTTTGGAGAGAAACCAGACGTTTATCCAGAGATTAGGAAGATTTTGAGACTTTGGGGTTACAAAAATTTTCTTGATTATGTGGTAGAGATGAACAAGTTAGCAATCAGTCATGGACTTCTTCCACACACAAATGCAGGAGTCCTAAGTAAAGAAGAACTAGAAAAACTGAAAAATTTCAATGCTAGCCTAGGACTTATGCTCGAACAGGCTGTTGAACTTGAATGTCACTCGGAAAGTCCTGGAAAAAAACCTGAGAAAAGAATAAGAACAATCAAAAATGCTGGAAAATTGCAGATACCATTTACGACTGGTTTACTCCTCGGTATCGGAGAAAAGGAATATGACAGAGCTTATTCTCTTGAGGTAATTGCTGAGATCCAAAAAAATTTTGGACACATCCAGGAAGTGATAATACAAAACTTCAAACCAAAAAAGGGAACAAGAATGGAAAATTGGAAAGAACCGAGTTTTGAGGAGATTTTGAGAACTGTAGAGCTTGCGAGAAAAATTTTACCAAAGGATGTGGCAATTCAAATACCTCCGAATCTAATAGAGAACATTTATCCCTTTCTAAAACTAGGAGCGAATGATTTAGGTGGAATTTCTGAAATTACTCCAGATTATATAAATCCAGAGCTCCCATGGCCTTCATTAAGTGATTTAAGAAAGAGAATAGGTGGGTTCACCCTTAGAGAACGACTTCCTGTATATCCAAAATTCGTAAAGCTTAAATTGTTTGGAAGCGCTGTCAGTGGGCTAATAGAGGTGTACTCGGATGAGGATGGATACGCTCGCTTTGGATCCTTTTGAACTCGTTTCAAATCCTTATGAAACTTTTAAACTTGCGGATGAGCTCAGAAAAAAAGCTGTAGGTGATGTTGTTACTTTTGTCGTTAACAGAAACATAAATTTTACAGACATATGTATCAACAATTGTAAATTTTGCTCTTTTCGAAATAGCAGAGGTTTTAAATTATCTCTAGAAGAGATGAGAAGAAAAGTGGAGGAAGCAATGGATTTTGGCTGTACAGAAGTTTGTATTCAGGGCGGATTGTTACCAGGGGCAGATATAGATTTTTATATATCGATTCTTGAAACAGTTCGAGAAGTTTCGAAGAAAATTCACATTCATGCTTTTTCGCCAATGGAAGTATACCATATGGCTAGGAATAGTGGAATATCAACTTTTGAAGCCTTGAAGATCTTAAAAAAGAAAGGACTCAATTCGATGCCTGGAACAGCAGCAGAAATACTTGACGATCGCATAAGAAAAGAAATATGTCCTGATAAGCTGAAAACTGGAGATTGGGTTAGAATAATAAAAGAAGCACATAAAATTGGCATACCAACAACAGCAACGATGATGTATGGTCATGTGGAAAGTTGGAAAGAAAGAATAGATCATATATTGCTGATTAGGAGAATTCAAGAAGAAACCGATGGCTTTACAGAATTCATACCACTGTCCTTCATGTGGAAGAACAACGATCTTGGCCTGATAGCTAGAGGTGCGAGTGGATTTGAGGATCTACTTGTAATAGCGATCGCTCGTATTTTACTCTATCCTGAAATCAAGAATGTTCAAGCCTCTTGGGTTAAACTTGGACCTAAACTTGCACAAGCTGCTTTAAACTTTGGAGCAAATGATCTTGGGGGAACATTGATCGAAGAGAACATCTCTAAATCGGCTGGAGCTACGAGTGGAGAATTTTTAAGTCCTAAAGAACTGCGAGAATTGATAAAAAGAGCAAAAAGAATACCGAAACAGAGAGATACGTTGTATAGAATTCTCGATTGAAATATAAAGATATATTCCACTTTTTTAAAAACACCATGTGAAAGAATGATGTTTTAGTTCGGTATTTTGATAGATAAAAAATCGAATATAGAAAAATCTCTCTAATAAAATTACAAATGCTAAGTTGATGGTAATTAAACTAAAAATAGAAATCCCGCCTCCCGGATTTGAACCGGGGACACCGGGATCTCCGCTTGCCAGCGGAGTGGCAAACTACAGTCCCGCGCTCTCCCAGGCTGAGCTAAGGCGGGTTCTTTAAATTATTTAAAACTTTTTGCTTAAAAACATTGCGGTATCTTTTGATATAAAACCTCAAAAAGCTATTCTATAATATTCATTTTTGAGAAGAAAGGTTTAAAATATTTGGCTTTTTTATTTCTATTATCTTCTCTTTTAATCTTATTCAACTTGAAAAATATATTAACTTGGAAAATTTTTGAAATAAAGAGCGGGGAAGGGGAAAATACTGCTAATAGCGGGGCGTGGATTTGAACCACGGATCTGCGGGTTATGAGCCCGCCGGGATTACCTGACTACCCTACCCCGCTTATCGATTTTAATTCTTTCGATATTTCAATCTTTCTGCCAATGACTAAAAACATTTAAATTTTCGAAACTAGCTTCAATCATGAAGATTTTGGAACCATACAAAATTGCAAACTTGGAGGTACCAAACAGAGTAGTGCTTCCTGCAATGGCGATGAATCTTGCAAAAGAAGGTTATGTGACAGATAAGACAATTCAGCACTATAGAAAATTTGCTAGAAATTTTGTGGGTCTAGTGATCGTTGAAGGAGCAAGTGTTGATGTGAGAGGAACTGATTTACACGGAGGGCTTGCAATTTACTCTGACAAGTTCTGTATTGGATTGAACGAACTAGCTGAGGATATAAAGTTTAACGGATCCGTTGCCGGGATTCAGTTATTACATCCTGGAGGCTGTGCAAGCCCAAAAATAGAAAATAACGAACCGATTGCCCCCTCGGAGATTGAATATTCGATGTTCATGCACGGAAGACATAGCTTTAAGGCAAAGGCTAGAGAGTTGAGTAATGCGGAGATAAAGGAAATAGTGGAACTATTTGGGGAAGCAGCTGGGAGAGCTAAGGATTGTGGTTTTGACATCGTTGAGATTAATGCTGCCCATGGTTGGATTTTTAGTCAATTTCTTTCTCCTAATACGAATAAGAGGAGCGATGAATACGGTGGAAATTTTGAGAATAGGATTAGATTTTCCTTAGAGGTTTTAGAGGCTGTGAAAAGAGTCGAAATCCCAATTATTTTCAGAATAGATGGTTCTTTTCCATCTTATGCTGGTGTTTCTGACCAGGAAATCATAAGATATGCTATGGAGCTTGAAAGGCATGGGGCAGATTGTCTACATGTTAGTGGTGGGTTTGCAATAACTCCGATGATCGTGAAAAGAGGGATCTTACTTGATGGAGCATTCAAAGTTAAGTCTTCGGTTAATATACCTGTTATAGGTGTGGGCGGAATTTCTGCAGAGATGGCCATAAAACTTGTTAACGATGGAAAAATAGATTTCGTTGCTCTTGGTAGAGCTCTACTTGCCGATCCAGAACTCGTGATAAAAATTAAGGAAAATAGGATGAAAGATATTCGACCATGCACAAGGTGTAACGATTGCATAGACAGACTTTTTAGTCTTAGACAGTTCAGAGCTGAATGTTCTATCAATCCGGAAATTAATTTTGAGAAGGCTGAAAAGAAGAAGAAAATACTTGTTATTGGAGGAGGAGTTGCTGGTATGGAATTTGCGAGAATTGCAAAGCTCAGAGGACATGAAGTTACAATCATTGAGAAAAACTCTGATCTAGGTGGAAATTTAATACCAGCTTCTGCTCCTACTTTCAAGTCTGATCTGAGAAAATACCTGGAATGGTTAAGAGGACAGTTAGAAGATGTTAATATTGTTTTGAACTGTTTTGATTTTGATAAAAAGATTGAAGAATTTAAACCAGATGCTATAGTTGTTGCAATTGGTTCTGAGCACTGTTTACCTGAGATAAAAGGGATAGAGAGAGCTATTAAAGCAGTAGACATTCTTACGGCGAAAGCTGATGTTGGTCAAAGAGTTGCAGTGCTTGGTGGAGGAAGAATTGGTTGTGAAACCGCACTCTATTTGGCTGAGAAAGGGAAAAATGTCACAATACTTGAAATTCTTTCAACCATTGCCTCAGATGTCGAGAGAAACTACAGTTTTGCACTTATAAGAGAACTGAAAAATAAGAATGTGAAGTGGATCTGTAATTTCAAGGCTGAAAAAATTGAAAAAGGGAAAATAGTTGGATTTAGAGATGGAGAGAAAGTAGAAGTGGAATGCGATAGTGTTGTAGTTGCTACTGGAATGAAGCCAAGAAAGATTAGTTTAGATGTGAAAATACCTATATATTCGATCGGAGATTGTGTTATGCCAAGGAGGATAAGAGATGCAGTCTATGAAGCTATCTATTTAGCTGCGAAGATTTGAGTTCAGCTATGGAGAGGATTGGAATGATAAAGTTTGGACAGCTATTACCAATCCCCGTCTCTCCTGTAGATTCGCTGATAAAGGTAGGACTGATAACTGAAAAAGCTGGTTTTGATTCGATTTGGGCAGCAGATCATCTTTTGATGATACCTAAAGGCATAGTTCCAAACGTATGGCCAGTTCTGGCAGTTATAGCATCACAGACTCAAAGAATCGAGATAGGAACTTGTGTTTCAGATCCGCATAGGATTCATCCAGCAGTTCTTGCCCAAATGGTTGCAACTCTCGATCAGATTTCTCATGGTAGGATAATTCTTGGCTTAGGGGCTGGAGAGGCTATGAACGTTGAACATTTTAGTATTCCTTGGAATAAACCAGTTAAACGGATGGTTGAGTTCACAAAAGTTGTCCGAGATCTTTGGTTAAAGGATAAAATCGATTACAACGGAGAATTCTGGAAATTTAAGAATGCATTTCTCCAAATAAAACCCAAGAGAAATCCTGTACCTATATACTTTGCAGCAAATGGTAAGAGGACTCGTAAAATAACAGGAGAAATAGCAGATGGCTGGTTACCGACATCAAGAAGTCCTGAACTTTACAAGAAACACTTGAAGGAAATCAAAGAAGCTGCGAATAGAGTTGGACGCGTTCTGGATAATTTTGAGCCTGGACTTTATGTTTATGTTGCTGTGGCGGAAAAATATGAGGAAGCTATGAATCATCTTAGAAAAATAAGGTCACAAGTAGCATTCTCTCCTAAAATGGTTACAGAAGCCTATGGTTTGAAAATCCCAAGTCATTTGTCTGAAAATCTTTACTCCGAGATACTCGTAACAGATGATGGAATAAAGCTATACGAGGAATTCGGTAGTTATGTTACAGACGAAGTTATTGAAGACTTTTCCATAGTAGGAACGCCTAAAGACTGTGCTAACAAAGTAGAGGAGTTTGTAAAGGCAGGAGTTAAACACTTTGTTTTGATAAACATGGGCCCAAATCCAAAATTTGTACTTGAATTTTTTTCGAACAAGATAATTCCATCGTATCGTGAGGAAAGGAAATGATTGTAAGTCTAGGTATATGAAATTTAAATTTTGATTTTTAATTTAATATTATTATCAAAAGATCTTGGATTAAGTTATCCCAATCTCTGAAAGCTTCTCTGGCAGATAAACATCGGTGACGTAATCCAAACCATATTTTGCTAGAGCTTGTTGTTCTGATTTTTTGTTGAGTTCAAGTTGCAATCTAACCTCTTTTTTCCAGAATTCTGTCTCAAATCTTGGGTCTGTTAAAATAGCATTCAAAGCCTTGATATCCTCATCGTTCAGTTTATCTGCTGGAAGATCATAGCGAACGATATCTGAAGGTGTAATTCCAAGGAATTTGGCTTTAGGTGTTGCAAGGTATTCGGAAAGATGGGCAGATTTTATGCTTCCATAAGCAACACTTGCATATATTCTGTAACTCCAAGGATCACCGTCTGTGAAAACAACAACTGGTAAATTTAGTTCAGTGTTCAACCTTTTTAATAGTCTTCTCGTGCTTCTAGCTGGTTGTCCCTTGAGATGAACTATTATCGCATCGAATTTCTCATCGAATCTATTCTCAACAAGTCTATCTCTCATGCCACCAGTTTCAATTGCTATTACAAATCTTGCATTGCTCTCTAAAAATTGAATTTTGTCAACGTTGACAGGAATTTGATAACCACCCTCACCAACGTCGTCCTGACAATGGATTTCTTTCATCCCTCTTCTCGTCTCTTCACGAATTTTTATTGGCCCCACTATTGTAGCGCCATCTTCTTCTGGGCGAATATGGAAGTGTTCTCTCTGATAGTCTGAGAGAATTTCGAGATCTTCGATAAGTCTATCGCTCTCATCTTGTTCTTCGAATTTCGCATAGCCCCATCCCTCGGTTATGTAGTAGAGTTCTCTTAAAGTCGAAGATTTGTTCACTCTTAGCTGTTCTTTCAAGAAACCTATAACATAGGCCATTTTGAGGATTTTAAGAGCACCCTTAATTGTTTTAGCTGAAGTTGTGGATTTTCTATTACCATAAATCCAAACTCCCGAATCTTCGTTGAACTCTATGTTGAATTTAGTTCTAGTTGATATTTCAATTTCTGGTATTTTTCCTTCCTTCATTTGCTCATAGAAATTTTCGAGAATACTAAGTAAATTTGAGAGGCATTTTCTCTCGATTTCGTTCATAAAATAACTATATTCGATTTTTAAAAATTCTTGTGATTGGTTAAAAGTAGTGGAGGGAAAATCATAAATTATGAGCAAGGCTCAAAAGATACTCATGAACCTTTGTTGAGACCAATTCTGGATGAAATGCTAATCCCAATATATTATCCTGTTGAACAGCTACTATTTTATCTTCAAATTTAGCAAGAATTTCTACTTTCTCACCAACATCTTCGATGACTGGGGCTCTTATGAAAATTGCATCTATTTCACCAATCCTTTTCATCTGCAGTTTTGTCTGAAAGCTTTCTTTTTGTCTTCCAAAAGCATTTCTTCTTACCTTTACATCCAGTAAACCGAGAAGTTTTGTTCTCGTTTTCTCTACCTGTTCATCTCCGAATCTGGAAAGGATTATGAGACCAGCACAAGTTCCCATGATAGGTTTTCCACTTTCGGCGAGTTGAATGATCTCTTCTGCAATCGAATCTGCGAATATGAGTTTACTGATAGTTGTACTTTCTCCTCCTGGGATTATCACTACATCGCTTTTTGAAACTGCTCCAAATTTCCTCGTGATGATTACATCCCCTTTTATTCCGAGATTTTGCATCGCTTTTTTCGTTATTATAACGTGTTCTTCTACGTCTCCTTGGACTCCAACAACAGAAACTTTCATGTACCTCTGGTCTGTAAGAGTTCGGTTTCACTGAACTTTTCGATCCCTTTCATCGGTTCTCCAAGCTCTTTTGAAACTTCTGCGATGATATCTGGTTCATCATAGTGTTGAACAGCTTCAACTATGGCTTTTGCGAATTTGGTTGGATTTGAAGATTTGAAGATCCCTGATCCTACAAAAACACCATCGGCGCCTAGTTGCATCATCATAGCTGCATCTGCAGGAGTTGCAACTCCACCTGCAGCAAAGTTAACGACTGGAAGTCTGTTCAGCTTTTTTATATCGAGCAATATCTCATAAATACCTTCAACGATCTCTTCAATAGTGAAGTGCTCATAAACAATTTCCTCTTCAATTCTAATTCCAGTTTCTTCAGTTACAATCTTGGAAACTTCAAGATATCTAGAAGCAAATTTTTCTGCAAGAGAATAAAGCTTTTCTTCATTTGTTCTCTGGACTATAGAAATAGCATGATTTATCAGTCTCATGTGTTTCACAGCTTCAACAACATTTCCAGTTCCTGCTTCTCCTTTTGTTCTTATCATTGCTGCTCCCTCCCATATTCTTCTTACTGCTTCGCTTAGGTTTCTAGCTCCACAGACAAAAGGAACTACGAATTTCTTCTTATATATGTGGAAGAAATTGTCTGCAGGTGTTAAAACTTCACTTTCATCTATCATATCAACTCCAATAGCTTCGAGAACTCTTGCTTCTGCAAAATGACCAATCCTACATTTTGCCATCACTGGAATAGTTACTGCATCCATTATCTCTTCAATCTTCTTTGGGTCAGCCATTCTGGCAACTCCACCACTAATTCTTATGTCTGCAGGAACTTTGTGTAGTGCCATGACTGCGACCGCTCCAGCTTCTTCAGCGATTATTGCCTGTTCTACATTTGTGACGTCCATTATTACTCCTCCTTTCTGCATTTTTGCAAATCCACGTTTTACAAGTTCTGTGCCAAATCTGAGCTTTTCTATCTCAACCTTCATTGTATACTCTTCGGTAGTTTAGGAATATAAAATTAGCTCCGTAGATATTCCGCAACCTCCTTTGCATGATAAGTGATTATTAGGTTTGCCCCTGCACGTTTAATTGCTGTTAGTGTCTCGTAGATGACTTCTTTGCTAATCCATCCCTTCTCTATTCCTGCTTTAATCATCGCATATTCTCCACTAACATTGTAAGCAGCTATTGGAATTCTGAAAACATCTCTAGCTCTTCTTATTATATCGAGATAAGCAAGAGCTGGTTTGATCATCACGATATCAGCACCCTCCTTTATATCTAGCTCTATTTCTCTGAGTGCCTCATCGCTGTTGTGAAAATCCATCTGATAAGTTTTTCGATCTCCAAATTTGTAAATACTTTCGGCAGCCTCTCTGAAAGGAAAATAAAAATTGGAAGCATACTTCGCTGAATAACTCATGATCGCCACATCAAAAAAATCCTGTATGTCTAGCGTCTCTCTTATAGTTTTCACCATCCCATCCATCATTCCAGAAGGAGCTACTATGTCTGCACCAGCTCTTGCATGGCTAACAGCTATTTTTCCAATTATCTTTAAAGTTTCGTCGTTTAAGATTTTTCCATTCTTAACGACTCCGCAATGACCATGGGTCGTATATGCACACAAACAAATGTCTGTAATGATTACCGCATCGGGGAAATCATGCTTAATGGATCTAACAGCTTTTTGAATTACTCCCTCATCTTTGAATGCTTCACTTCCAATCTCATCTTTCTTTTTAGGGATTCCAAACAATATGAAAGCTTTTAAGCCAAGTTCCATACAGTCTTTAACTTCCTCTGTAACTTTTTCAAGAGGAATTCGGAAGTATCCGGGCATAGAGGTTATCTCTTTTCTCTCCTTGGCAACTTCATCCACAAAAATGGGAACTATTAGATCTTCAATGCTGAGCTTCGACTCTCGAAATAGATTTCTCAAATTCTCCTTTCTTAATCTTCTCATCCTCACTTTTGGAAACATTCTTACCACCAAAGATCTCAGCTACTGCATTTATCAACTCGAAGTTTCCATTACGTGCAGCAATCTTGAGCTTTGTTGTTGGTTCGCTTAGGAATTTCTTTATCAGAGAGATTGCAAAAGCCTTGAGAAGTGGTCTAACATTACCATCAATACCGAATTTTTCAAGTTTTTTACAGAGTTCTTCTATTTCTTCATAAACAAATCTTCCTGCAAGAGAATACATCGCATCTATTGCTTTATTTGCTTTGAGTTCTCTAACATAAACTCTAAACTGATTAAGCTCTCTCTCTATTATCTCTTCTGCTTTTTTAACCTCAAAAAGACGATTTTTCAAATTTTCTTCGCTTATTTCTCTCAAATCATCGATCGTAAAGAGTTTAACGTTCGATATAGATCTTACAGAATCCTCTACATCTCTTGGAAGAGCTATGTCTATGATCACGAGTTTTTTATCTCTATCCTTCATTACTTTTTCGACTACTTCCTTTGTGATAACAACATGTGGAGCGGAGGTTGCGGAGATTACAACATCACAGATCTTTAAAAACTCTGTAAGTCGATCGAATTTTACAGCAATTCCGTTTAATTTTTTTGCAAGAACTTCTGCCTTTGAAAAAGTTCTATTGGCAATGAAAATAGTTTCAACATCTCTTCTCATAGCTCTTGCCACGAGTTTTCCCATCTCTCCTGCTCCAACTACTAGCACTTTTTTCCCCTTCAATGAACCAAGAACTTTCTCTGCAAGCTCGACAGCAGCTGAACCTATGCTTAAAGCACGTTTCGAAATCCCTGTCTCTTTCCTGACTTTACTACCAACTTGGATAGCTTTTAAAAATATTCTTTTCAAGTTCTCACCAGCAATGCCAGCTTCTTCGCACTTCCTGAGACTTCTTTTTACCTGTCCAAGGATCTCGTTTTCGCCAACTATCATTGACTCAATCCCTGAGCAAACTCTCATCAAATGTCTGAGACAATCTTCAGCATAGAATATTTCTGCATTTTCAACATCTAAGTCTCTAGCAAGTTTTTCAAGTCTCTCTTTTACAAGATCTCCATAGACATAGATTTCGAATCTGTTGCAAGTTATTATGTATACGAACTCATTAAATGAACAGGATTTAAGAATAAGATTGAGATTGGGATTTTTAACAACTCTTTCTATCTCTTCAATTCTTGACTTTTTGTGGGACAGCGAAAGACAGCCAAATTCCACGTGAGAAGTAATGTTTCAGCTTTTTAACTTTTTGTAAAATTAATATGAGCTAAACTAACATGTAGTCAACATATAAATTTATATACTTATTCCTTATTTTTCTATTTATGACTTATAGGATCAATCAAATTCTTTTTCCGTAACGGTCTATCTCACCTCTTTTTATCCTAGTAGAAGAAATCGGTTTACCGTCTTCAGCAAGAACCCAATCTACTTTTATCACTCTTATTTCTTTTCTACCCATTTTTAAACGCTTTTCATTTATTCTCAAAGCCATTTCGAATGTTTCTGGAGAAACAATTAGAGCATCGAAATCAGTTTCGAGCGTTTTACCGAATGGATCTGTTATCATCACTATCTCTGGTTCAAATCCGTATTTGCGAATCACAAACCGTCTAACGTTTTCAGCACGCACGAGAAAAGGTAATACACATCTAACTCTATTTCTAGCCATTTCGTCGCTCGTAATTCCAATGGTAATGTTTTTTCCCCCTATTTTGATTGCTGTGTCTATAAGTTTCTTGTGTCCTTCGTGCAAAGGTTCGAAGGTCCCACCTATGGCAACTTTCACAAATCTTTGACTGAATCTTGAATAAAAATTTTCCCATCCCAGCTTCTCATTTTTTAGTTTAAAAATCGTTATCTTCCGTAGATCATAAGTCTTAGTCCGTTTAATAGTTTTATCATCTAAAAAAATTAGATTACTTTCAATATTAGTATGACATAAAAAATGAGTTTCACTATCAATTATAAAAAGATTTGCGATCTCATAGATACGCTTATTAAACCTTTCGAGAACAGCAGTTGTGCAGAAATTCATCGATATCATAGTAGAGAATATTAGAGAAGTGTATGATCAAAAAAAAATAGACGATCTCATACTCTTTATCGAGAATGGAAGAAAGATATTTGTCGCTGGAATAGGTAGAAGTGGTTTGGTAGCAAAAGCTTTTGCGATGAGATTAATGCATCTCGGTTACTCAGTCTTTGTTATGGGTGAGACAATTACACCGAGGGTTGAAAAGGATGATCTATTAATTGCTATTTCGGGTAGCGGAGAAACGGGTTATGTCGTTGGACTCTCAAAGAAAGCAAAAGAACTTGGAGCAAAAGTTGTAGCAATAACTTCTTCAGTGAATTCAAGACTTTCAAAGATTGCAGATTTTGCGATAATTTTAAAGAGCAATTTGGGAAAAGAAATTGCAAGAGTTGCACCTCTTGGGACTATTTTTGAGTTAAAGGCTCTCTTCTTCCTCGAGGGGATTGTTGCAGAAATAATGGAAAGAAAAAACATGAGCGAAGAAGATCTTGCAAAAAGGCATAGCATCGAGAACGAGGTGAGTTTATGATTGAGCTGATCAAAAAACTTAGTAATTCTCATGGTGTTAGTGGCTTTGAAGGAGAGGTCAGAGAATTGATCAAGGCTGAGCTTGAAGATTTTGCAGATGAGATCAAAGTGGACAAACTCGGAAATCTTATAGCAACCAGAAATGGAGATGAACTAGATCTAATGTTATCGGCCCACATGGATGAAATAGGATTTGTAGTTAAAAAGATCGATGAAAAGGGCTTCATAAGAATTGCTCCGATTGGTGGCTGGTTTTCACAGATATTAGTTGCACAAAGGGTCGTTTTGTATGGAAAGAAGAAGTTTTACGGAGTCATCGGCTGCAAACCTCCACACGTGATGAAGGATGAGGAGAGGAAGAAAGCAATAGAGATAGGAGATATGTTTGTCGATGTTGGGGCAAGGAGTAAGGAAGAAGTTCTAAAACTTGGGATAGATGTAGGAACACCTGTGGCAATAGACAGAGAAGTCGAATTGCTTGTGAATAACCGAATAACCGGAAAAGCTTTTGATAATCGTGTTGGAGTAGCTGTTGCAATAGAAAGCTTTAGAAAGTGTAATAATTCGGCAACAATTCATTTCGTCGCAACTATACAGGAAGAAGTTGGTTTGAAAGGTGCAAAGACATCTGCTTTTCTCCTAGAGCCTGATATAGCTATTGCAGTCGATTCATGTGTTTCGACTGATTTTCCGGGAAACGAAAGTGTTCACATGGATATAGCCTTGGGAAAAGGACCGGTGATAACAATAGTCGACGCTTCTGGGAGAGGTTTGATTGTTTCACAAAAAGTTTTGGAATGGATTAAGAAAACAGCAGAAAGGAATGGTATTCCCTATCAACTTGAAGTTGCAGAAGGTGGAACAACAGATGCTACTGCAATAAACCTAACTAAAGAAGGAATCCCCGCTGGTGTTGTTAGCATTCCAGCAAGATATATCCACAGCCCCGTGGAGGTTGTAGATCTAAAAGATGTGGAATGGGCAGTAGAACTTGTCAAAAAATCGATTGAAAACGTTAGGGACTACTTTAGGTGAAGGTATGAAACTTTGGTTGATCGGTGCTTACGGAATCGTCTCTACAACTGCAATGGCTGGCGCTAAAGCTATCGAGAGAGAAATCGTTGATAGAACTGGGCTGCTCACAACAGTTGACCCCTTCATAGAAATCGAATCCATCATCCCTCTTGATTTTGAATTCGGGGGACATGAAATAAGAATGTTGCCAAATGCCTTCGTAGCATGTAGAGAACACTGGGAACTGAACAAACATTTTGATTCTGAAATTCTAATTGCAGTTAAAGAAGATCTTGAGAAAATTTCGGCTTTGAAAGGGACGGCTTTAAACTGTGGTTCAGGAATAAGAGAACTTGGAAACATTCAAACTCTCGAGGATGGTGGTTTAACTCTCAAGGAGATAGTGAGGAATCTAATGAAAGACATGAAGAATTTTGCTGATAAAGAAACCGTTGTCATCAATGTTGCCTCCACGGAAGCTCTGCCAAAGTTGAATAAAAAATTTCATGGTAGTATTGAGGGATTTGAGGAGATGCTCGACAGAGACGCGAAAGAGTTCGCGACAGCAAGTATGCTCTATGCTTATTCAGCGATAAAGCTTGGATTACCATATGCGAATTTCACCCCGAGTGTCGGCTCTTCAATTCCAGCTTTAAAAGAGCTTGCTAAAGAAAAAAATGTCCCGCATGCTGGAAACGATGGTAAAACTGGAGAAACACTTGTGAAAACAACTCTCGCCCCAATGTTTGCATATAGAAATCTCAAAGTTGTTGGCTGGATGAGCTATAACATCCTTGGTGATTACGACGGAAAAGTTTTATCTGCAAGAGATAACAGAGAAACCAAGATAATAAGCAAGGATAAAGTTCTTGAAAAGACTCTTGGTTATTCACCTTTTAGCATAACAGAAATTGCTTTTTTCCCAAGTCTTGTTGATAACAAAACTGCATTTGATTTTATTCACTTCAAAGGTTTCCTTGGTAAATTGATGAAGTTCTATTTCATCTGGGATGCAATCGATGCGATCGTAGCTTCACCCCTAATCCTTGACATTGCAAGGCTTTTGCTGCTAGCAAAGAAAAAAGGTATTGGTGGTGTTGTTAAAGAAATGGCTTTCTTTTTCAAAAGCCCAATGGATTGTGAGATTGTTAATACACATGAGCAGTTTCAAATTCTCAAAGAATGGTTTGTTCAGCTTGCTAAAGCGTAGGCATATTCTTTGAATTTTGCTATTAGTTTCATCTTCTTTTCACCATCAGCTAAAGTGTGTTCGAGAACTTCTTCAATCCTTGAAACTGGAATTATTTCTATTTTACCTTCATGTTCCGCGTCGAGAAGAACATCGTCTATATTTCCCTTTGGAATCACTACTTTTTTGAGTCCAGCTTGAATTGCTGCCTCTATTTTCTGTGTAACTCCTCCTACTGGTAATACATCTCCACGAACTGAAAGACTACCAGTCATTGCAATTGATTGATCAACTGGAATGCCTTCAATTGCAGAGATTACTGCAGTTGCTATGCTTATGCTTGCTGAATCGCCTTCTACACCTTCGTAAGTACCTACGAACTGGATGTGGACATCGTAGTTCGAAGTGTCTTTTCCGAGAATTTTCTTAACAATCGCAGAAACGTTCATAACAGCTTCTCTTGCAATCTCCTGCAATCTTCCAGTAGCAATCACTCTTCCTTCCGATTTGCTCATAGATGGAGCCACTTCTGCGATTATTGGTAAAACAATACCTGCCGATTCGCCGATAACTGCGAGACCATTAACTCTACCAACTTCGTATCCATCAGTTATGAAAAGCCTATAATCTTTTCTTCTCTCTATATATTTATCTGCAAGTTGCTCTTCAACAGTCTTTGCTATTTTCTTCGCTTTTAAAACGTGTTCAAGCCTTACAAGGCTTGCACCCTCACTTTTCGCAATATCTCCTGCAGTTCTTATTAATCCTCCGAGTTCTCTTAATCTTAAAGTCAAATGATTCCTTCTTCCTGCTCTTCTCATTGCTTCTCTTATTATTTCCGCTACAGCATATCTGTCAAAATGTGGAATCTTCCCATCCTTAACGACTTCTTGTGCAACGAATCTCACGAGTTTCTGTCTGTTTTCTTTCGTATCCGGCATTGTGTCGTTCATATAAATCTCGTAACCATAACCCTCAATCCTACTTCGAAGCGCGGGATGCATACCCATGAGTGCATCAAGGTTTCCTGCAGCAACGAGGATAAAATCGCAGGGTACAGGTTCAGTTCTAACCATTGCTCCACTACTTCTTTCACTTTGCCCAGTTATTGGAAACTTCTTATCTTGCAAAGCTGTCAGCAATTTTTGCTGTGATTCAATAGTTAAAGTGTTGATTTCGTCTATGTAAAGAACTCCTTTGTGAGCTCTGTGAATTGCTCCCGATTCAACTCTCTCGTGCGCAGGTGTTTCGAGCCCACCACTTTGGAAAGGATCGTGACGCACGTCACCAAACAAAGCTCCTGCGTGAGCACCCGTAGCATCTTCGAAGGGAGCTGTCTTCTTTTCGGAATTGTCAACAAGAAGTTTTGGAACGTTCCTTTCTTCTCTTGGGATGAAATATCTTGCTACCATTAAGAGGAGAATTGCGGCGATTAGCCCCCAGATGAAGTTTGCAGGATTTGTTAATACTGTATAAAGAACTACGAGAAATACCAAGGAGAAAATCATAAAATTCCTTGCTTGTGCCTTCTTCATTGCCTCTTGCTTGTAAGCTTCGACGATTTCTCTTCCCTTACTTGCTGGGATGATTTTTATCTTTGGTTGATTTGGATCCTGTGGATTTGGGTATACTAAGATGTCTTCAAGTTCTTCTTTTGGTAACAACTCTGCCATTGCTTTTGCGAGCATAGATTTACCTGTTCCAGGAGAGCCTATGAGCATCACATGCCTTTTTTGTACCGCAGCTTTTTTTATAGCTTCAACAGCATGATCTTGTCCTATTACTTGGTCTATTAACCTCTCGGGAACTTTTATCTGACTCGTATCTTCAAAATCCAATCCCCCCAATATCTCTCTCACATCCTCCATTCTCGAATTATAGACAACTTCCAGTTTAAAATACCTATCTTGTCGAATTTCTAACATCTTGTCATCTAAATTCTGAATTTTTTAAAATCGATCTACAAAAGTTGTGACTTTTAAATTTTTTAGAGTGAAAAACTTTTATTTTCATCTAGAAAACTCAAATGGCGATGATGAAAGGACCCCACTGAAGGTGTGATGAGGGTTTTGAGTTCTGAGCCAATTCGGTAAAAAATAAATATTGCTTCCCGACTTATTCCGATGACTTTGCCAAAGAAGGATAACTTCTCAGAATGGTTTCACGAGATTCTTCAATTTGCGGAGATAATGGATGTTCGCTACCCAGTTAAAGGGTTATATGTATGGTTTCCGTTCGGTTTTAAAATTAGGCAGCTAGTTTATGGGAAATTGAGAGAGATAATGGACAGAGAACATAGCGAAGTTTACTTTCCAGCACTAATTCCTGAGACAGAACTTAAGAGAGAGAGCGAACATATAAGAGGTTTTGAAGATGAAGTTTATTGGATAACTCATGGTGGTTTCTCTCCTTTAGATGTAAAACTCGCTCTACGTCCAACAAGTGAAACAGCAATGTATCCAATGTTCAAGTTGTGGATAAGAAACCATGCGGATTTACCCCTTAGGGTTTATCAGATTGTTAATACCTTTAGATACGAAACTAAACATACTCGTCCACTCATAAGACTCAGGGAAATAACTTCGTTTAAAGAAGCACATACAGCACACAGAAGCTATGAAGAGGCAGAAGAACAGGTGGAGAGAGCTATTAGATGTTATAAGGAGTTCTATGACTTTCTTGCAATACCTTATATGATAATTCGTCGTCCTGATTGGGATAAGTTCCCTGGAGCAGTTTATACGATTGCTTTTGACACAATAATGCCCGATGGGCGTACTTTACAGATTGGGACTGTTCACCATCTTGGTGATAACTTTGCTAGAACTTTTGATATAAAATATGAAGCAGTTGACGGTAATCATTATTACGTTCATCAAACATGCTACGGAATCTCAGAGAGATGCATTGCATCTCTAATAGGAATTCATGGCGATGATTTTGGATTGGTTTTACCTTTTGAAGTTGCACCAATACAGATAGTATTGATACCCATTCTTTACAAAGGGAAAGAAAAGGAAGTTCTTGGATTTTGCGAGGAAGTCATAGAGAGAATAAAGAATTTTAAATATTTTATCGACCTAGGTGAGGAAAGACCAGGGGCTAAGTATTACAGATGGGAGCTTAAAGGTGTACCAATCAGATTTGAAATTGGCCCAAGAGAGGCTGAAAGTAGAGAAGTAGTTGTATCTTTCAGAAATGAAAGGAGAAAATTTTCGGTCTCTGTTGAAGAGATAAATGAGGAAAAGATCAAAAATTGGAGTGAAGAAATCAGAAAAAGACTCAGAGAAGGAGCAATCCATTCGATTTTACAAAAATTGAAATTTATAAATGATCTTTCAAAAATAGATGAATTTATTAGAAGCTCAGTGGTTTTACTTTACCTTTGTAAAGAGAAAACTTGCGGTGAGGAGATAGAAAATAGAGGAGGAAAATTACTCGGATGGCTTAAAGAGTTACCAGATTTCTTAAATTACAGTCTTGAAGGAAATTGTCTTGTTTGTGGTGAAAAAGGATTCCTTGCGGTTACAGCAAGAAGCTATTGAAATTATTTTAACTAAAAATAATAGTTTTTTTCCCCTATGAATAGAAAAGGAGTAAAAAAATTAGTTTTAAAGTAAAATTATCAGAAAATCCTCGTAATCTTGAGTCTAGTATTTTTTGGAGTTTTCAGTTCGAGCTCTGGGATTATATTTCCGTTCAAATTTAGCGAAAAATTTAAAAATCAAGCAAATTTAGATTTTTTTTGTCTGTGATCGAGTAAATCTAGTAGATCTTGGGAAAACTGAATAATTGCCCAAATATTAAAAAAATGAACCTAAATTTGCAGACTTCAAAAATGGGGGTGATATCTGATGGAAGGTGATGAATATGATAGTCGGAAAGCATATCATCGCGGAACTCTATGGGGTAAATCCAGAGCTCATAGCAAGGGAGGAAATAGTAAGGCAAATCGTCGAGGGGGTGGTTTATGAAGCTGGTTTGAACAAAGTAGGAAGCATTTACAGACAATTCAATCCTCATGGTGTTACAGGAATTGTTTTAATATCCGAAAGCCATGTTTCAGTACACACATGGCCTGAATACGAACTAGTTAATCTCGACATATTTACTTGTGGTGACACATCCAAGGCCGAAAAAACTTTTAAACTTTTCCTCGAGAAATTTAAACCAAAATCTTATAAACATTATGTACTCGATAGGGGTTAAATTATGGATAGAATTGAAGTTCAAATTCTTCAAAGCCTTTTAAGTGGGGAAAGGAGTGTTTATGAAGTAATAGATAGACAAGATGCTTCGCTCCTCGAGTTCGTAAAAGCGATGGAAAATCTCATATCTTCTGGATTTTTAGAATTCTCGAAAGGAATACTAAGAATTACGGAGAAAGGAAAAGAAATTTTAAGGGGGTTTATAAATCTTGAAGCTCATTGTAGCTTCTGTGAAGGTACAGGATATTTAATTGATGGTTTTTATTCAAAAATTCTTTCCGAATTCAAGAATATCTGTAAAGATCGTCCGCCAGCAGTTGAAAGATTTGATCAAGGGTTCATAGATGAAGAAGGGGTGATAAGGAGATTGGAATTCATACACGAACGCGGCGATATTTATGGTAAATTCTTCATCGTTGGAGATGATGATCTTTTCAGTATTGCTGCATCGCTGACTGGGTTGCCAGCAGAGATAGTCGTCATAGATGTAGACGAGAGACTTGTGAAATTCATAAACAAGATCTCTAAGTCTAATGATTTGGGAATTTCAGCTTATGTTTATGACGTGCAGAAGAAGTTTCCAGAAGAGTTCTATAAGAAATTTGATGTTTTTGTAACAGATCCAGTGGAAACCATAGATGGTATCAAGCTTTTTCTCTCTCGAGGAGTTTCAACTCTGAAGGGAGTTGGCTGTGCCGGATATTTCGGACTAACAACTCTTGAAGCATCGAGGAGAAAATGGTATGAGATAGAGAAAATGATTCTCGAGATGGGGTTTGTAATAACCGATGTGAGAAGAAGATTTAATATTTATCCTGCAAACGAGAAGAGTTATTCTCAGTTTGAAGAAAAGCTGCCAATATACAAAATGTTGGGAGTTAAGACCAATTACAATTGGTATACTTCCTCTTTTTTCAGAATAGAAGCAGTAAAAGAGCCGAAACCTATTGTTGATGGAGAGATGATTATAGACGAGCATGTTTATAAAGATGAAGAAAGTCTTGCAACTCCTTATTAAAGGCAAAATCTTTATATATTGAAATCCCTAACATTAGGTTAGTGATGTATATGTGGAGAAGAGGATGGATCGATCCGTTTGAAGAATTGAGAAGGACTGTTGAGAGGTTGAATAGAATGCTCTTTGAGGGTTTTGAGCCTCTTAGGGAGTTCAGAGAAACGATTTCAGTTGACATTATAGACGAGGGAGATAAGATAAGAGTTCTCGCAGATCTTCCGGGGTTTAAGAAGGAGGAAATAGAGTTATTTTTTGAGGGAGGAAATCTAGTTATAAAGGCTGAAAGCAAAGAGGAATCAGAGGAGAAAGGCAGAGACTTCATAAGAAGAGAGAGAAGATATGGTAGAGTTTACAGAAAAGTAGCATTACCTGAAGGGCTAAAGATCGAAGCAACCAAAGCGAGTTACAAGAATGGTGTCCTCGAAATAGAGATTCCTAAAGAAAAGGTTGAAAAGAGAATTATTCCTTTAGAATGATTTATTTTGATATTTTTTTATCTAGAAAATTTTCAAGACTCATTTTTAAAATTAAAACCTTATAATTAAATTCAAATTAGGAAGAATAGACATAGGGAAAATTATAAATATCTTAAACGCACAATGCTAAACATTTAAATTAGAGTTTGGAGGTGATGTGAATGGACCTCGAACTTACTCAGATACAGAAAGATATACTCTATGCTTTGATAACTTTATACAAGAAAAAATCTGGTGGATCAATAAAAGGTGAAGAAATTGCTGATTTGATAAACAGAAATCCTGGAACTGTAAGAAATCAAATGCAAGCTTTGAGAGCTCTTGGACTAGTAGAAGGTGTTCCCGGTCCTAAAGGAGGATATAGACCAACCTCAAAAGCATACGAATTGCTTTCGATTACTAAGCCAGAAGAAAGTGTTGTGGTATCAGTAATAGTAAACGATAATTTAATGGATGATTTGTCAGTTGAAGAAATAGATCTACCATCCATATCTCATCCAGAAGTCTGCCAGGCAAGAGTGAGATTACTCGGAGATATAAAAAAGATAGTTCCTGGAGACAAAGTAACATTCGGCCCAACACCTGTCAACGAGCTCATAATCTCTGGGAAGGTTGTTGGAAGAGACGACACAGCAAACACAGTTATAGTTGACATCGAAAAAATAGTCGCATTGCCGAGGGATACAGTGGGAGAGCACATGAGCTCACCGATCATTTCGGTCGAAGCGAATGCGAAAGTAGTAGAGGGAGCAAAGCTTTTAGCTGAAAAACAGATCTACTGTGCCCCAGTTAAAAAAGATGAAAATTTTGTTGGAATTCTAACACTTGATCACATTGCAAAAGCAGTGGCTGATGGAAAGTTGGAAGCTAAAGTTGAGGAAGTGATGAGACCAAAAATTGTACTTGTTGAAAAGGATACAAGAATAAGAGAAGCAATAAGATTGATGAGAGATGAAAAAGTCCGCATCCTTGTTGTAACTGATAAAGGAGAGCCAGTTGGAGTTATAACTGATCAAAAAATACTGACAAGGCTAACCCCAGAACAATAATTTTTATTATTATTTTATTTTAATAATTAAAAATGCAAGATCAAAAAGCATCATAAATCTTTTCATGTCTCAGATAAGCCCCTCTATCTACGAGATTTTCTATTACAACTTTTTTATTTTCTTGCTTTAGGATTTGATCAGCTTTAAATCTTGCTTTACCTATTCCTATGATATCTCCGAATCTGTTACAGATGAAGACGACTTCGTTCTGTTCGAACTCTCCAACTTTTATTATAGACTCGGTGAAGAGATCTCTACCATAAAGAAACAGCATTTCCCCTTTTTCGTTTACCCATATTTTCTTTTTCTCATTTTTCATCAACCAGAAAGAGCCTTCGATCGTCATACGAAATCTTTTACCAATTTCCCCAAGCTTAACCCCAAAAATACAATCTATACCAGTTTTCAAAAATTCGTAAAGCTCTTCTGAGACTGCAAGTACTTCCCTTCCTTTGAGGACTATCTTTTTTTCTTTTAAAAAATCAGAGGATTTAAAAAATTTTAAGGCATTTTTCAAAATTCTTTTTTCTCTATCTTTTAATTCCCTAAGCAAGGAACTCCTCTGGCTTTGGAATTTCGAGTTTTAGTCCTTTTCTTTTTCTAACTTCCATAACAAATTCCTCAAGCAGGTTTGAAGAAACTCTTTCAAAACCCGCATGTTCTGTACTCCAAATAGCTTTTCCAGAAGTTGCGGATCTTATACTTCCTGCAAAACCAAACATTTCCTTTACTGGAGCTTTTGCCGTAAGAGTAGCAATCTCTCCATCTATTTTGATATCGAGGATTTGTCCTCTCCTTCCTTGGATCTCTCTTGTAACATTACCCATCATTGTTTGTGGAACCATTATATATACATTCTGATATGGCTCAAGTAGGGTCGCATTTGCTTGGAGAATCGCAGCGAATATAGCAGATCTTACTGCTGGGATTACTTGTGCTGGTCCTCTATGAACGGCATCCTCGTGAAGTTTACAGTCTACAAGCTTAACTTTTATACCCATACATGGCTCTCTTGCCAACGGTCCAGTACGCATAGCCTCTCTAAAGCCTTCGAGAATTAGTTCAATGGTCTCGTTGAGATATTGAATCCCTTTGGTAACATCGCAAAACAGGTTGCCTTCATAGAATTCTAAAGCACCTACTGCCTCTTCACCATTAAGTCCTGCCTCCTGTAACTTTCTTCTTCTCTCTTTTTTATCCATTTTGAAGTCTACTTCTCCCTCTCTGAACATTCTTCCAACTTCTGCTGGTAGTGGCTCGACGACTATGTAGAAGCGATTGTGTTTGTTTGGTGATTTACCTTCTACAACTGGAGAAGTTTGAACGACTGTCTCTCTGAAAACGACTATTGGTGGAGATGTTACGACTTCCAAACCATAATCTCTTCTTATTTTCTCAACCTTGACTTCCAGATGTAACTCCCCCATTCCACTCAGGAGATGTTCTCCAGTCTCTTCGTTGAGTGTGAGTTGTAGAGTTGGGTCTTCTTTTACAAGTTTTCTCAAAACTTCAACTAACTTTGGTAAATCTCTTGGATTTTTTGCCTCGATCGCCATTGTGACTACAGGCTCGCTATAGTGTTTTATACTTTCAAAAGGTTCAATTTTTTCGATTTCTGTACAAGTTGATCCAGCTATAGCATCTTTTAATCCAACTAAAGCTACTATGTTTCCTGCAGGTATTTCTTCCACTTCTACACGTCTTGGACCCATGTAAATTCCTGTAGTCTGTACTCGATTTTTCGCTCTTCTATCGATTACATAGAGTTCTGTACCAGGTTTAATAGTTCCGCTGAAAAGTCTCCCGACTGCAACCTCTCCAGCTTGAGGATCGACGACAATTTTCGTTATCATCAAAACAACAGGTCCTTTTGGATTGCAATTTACCATTGCCTTTCCAACCTCGCTATTTATGTCTCCTCTCCAAATTATTCTTATTTTCTCTTTTTGTGCTTCAAGAGGATTTGGCAAATGTTTTACCACCATGTCGAGTATCACAATGTGAACAGGGCTTTTCTTTGATAGCTCTTTTACTTCTCCTTTTTTTAGATACTCATATACTTCCTTAAAACCTATTCCTGTTGTTTTCTGTGATGGGACACTTACGGCCCACTTCTGCAACGCGGATCCAAATGCAACATTACCTTTTACAACTTCTACTTTCCAATCTAGGAATTTTTCAGGGCTTATGGATTTCAAAAGTTTGTTTACATCATTTATGACTTTTATCAGTCTCTCCTGCATCTGTTGTGGTGTTAACTGCAACTCTTTTATCAATCTATCGACTTTGTTGATGAAAAGAATAGGTTTAACTCCCTCTTTTAGGGCTTGTCTCACGACTGTCTCAGTTTGAGGCATAACACCCTCAACAGCATCGACAACGATGATAACACCATCAACAGCTCTCATAGCTCTCGTAACTTCGCCACCGAAGTCAACATGTCCCGGAGTGTCGATGAGGTTTATCAGATATTCCTCTCCGTTGTATTCATGGACCATCGAAATGTTGGCAGCATTAATCGTTATTCCTCTCTCTTTTTCCTGCTCGTCGAAGTCTAAGTAAAGTTGCTGTCCTGCTAACTCTTCGCTTATTATCCCTGCCCCAGCTATCAGAGCGTCACTCAATGTTGTTTTCCCATGATCGATGTGTGCAGCGATACCCATGTTTCTGATCTTATCTGGTTTCCACATCAGCTCGCTCATTCTTTCAACCATTTTCTTTGCTCTAGTCATTTTTATCACCTCGCTGACTTTGCGACTCTTTCTACTTCTTCCTTCTTTGAAATGGCATAGCTCTTTGTATCGTTGTTAGCAGCAGAAATTATCTCGTCTGCGAGACAGTAAGCTATGCTTTTTTTCGATTTAAAAGCAGCTCTTCTCGCCCCCTCGACGATGTTTCTCAAAGCTACATCAACCCTTCTAAGGCTAGAAGTATCGACAGCCTTTGGAACTGCAATTCCTCCGTATTTCAGTCTAACAACTTCCTCTTTTGGTCCAGCGTTCACAATTGCATCAACAAGTACTTGAATTGGATTCTTTTTTGTCTTTTTTTCTATTATCTCGAATGTTTCTCTGACAATGTTGTAGGCTGACATTTTCTTTCCAGTGTTTCTTTCTTTACGCATAACTTTGTTTATCAAACGTTCTACTATGAAGACCTTTTCTTTCCCGAAAGCATGAAAATGCTTTCCGTGAGTGTGAAGTGTAAAAGTAGGAACCAGACAGATGTGATTTTTCAATGCAGGGTCCTTAATTTCCACATCCTTAACACTATATTTTCCAAATACGAGCAAATCTTGTTCACTTAATCCGTATACCATAATTCACCTCATTTTCTTTTCTTTTCTTCCTCTTACAAGCTCTTTAAGGCTCGTCTCATTCACCTTTATAACTTTATATCTAACTCCTGGAATATCTCCCATACTTCTTCCCATCCTACCCCCTATTTTTTCCACAATGACTTCATCGTGCTCATCGATGAAGTTTATCGCTCCATCTCCTGGGGCAAATGCTGTTATCTGTCTTCCATTCTTTATCAACTGAACTCTAACAGCTTTCCTTATCCCTGAATTCGGTTGTCTTGCTTCAATTCCAATCTTCTCAAGCACGATACCACGGGCCATTGGAGCCCCCTCTAACGGATCTGCTTTCTTTGCTAAGCCAAGGACTCTCCTTACGTATTTTTTCTGACTCCATCTAAATTTCTTCTTCACTTCGGTCATCTTTCTAGCTGCGAACAACCCGTAGCCCATACCATCACCTTACCACTATCTCTTCGATGTTGTGATGCCTTTTAGCTAATTCTTTCGCTTTATTAATGTTTTTGCCACCTTTACCAATGACAATTCCCTTCAAATCAGGTGAAACTGTTATCTGTGCACTCTTTGCACTTCCCTTGTCAAGAATTTTAACGTTTACCTTTATTGGCTTAAATATGTTTGAAATGAACTCGGCCGGGTCTTCAGAATGTTCAATTATCTCTATTTTCTTCCCTATAAGCTCTCTAGCTCTATCAACGTTTATTCCACCTTTTCCTATTGCTAGACCCATGTCTCCTTTTTTCACTACAAAAATCACTTTTTCATCATAGACTATGCAATCCTTCACGCTAGCTCCTGTTAGATTTTCAAAAAGCGTTAGATATCTTATTTCCTCTGAAGACAATTTCATCTCCATATCCATCACTCAACTCTTTCGAGTATAGCCATCGAGGCTATGCTGAATGGTTTTCTACAAAATTCACCAAGTTGTATGTTATTTCCCTCGAAAACGTAGATTGGAACATTGAATTTCCTAATCTCACTTAAAAACTCTTCTGGACAGTTATTGGAAACCACAATTACTTTTGCTTCCCCTTTTTTAAGGGCTTTTATTGTTCTTTTACTTCCAAAATAGTATTTTCCACTCTTAAGTGCTTTTTTCACGATCATCTCGACATCGCTCACCTTCTCACCCCTAATTTCGCTATGAGCTCCACATCTCCAGTTCCAAGTTTTATGGGTTGTCCAATAATTATGTTCTCCGTTATACCTTTCAAGTTGTCTACTTCACCCTTTAAAGCGGCGTCGAGTAAATTGTTAACTGTCATTTCAAAAGCTGCTCTAGCAAGGATGCTTTGCTTCTCTCCAGCAACTCCATGTCTCCCAATTTGTCTCAACTCGCCATCTGCAGTCATAACATCTGCAACGAGCATTATATGGCGAACATCGACTTCCAAACCTTGTTCTTCTAAGGTTTCAATTGCCTCCTTTATTATCGCAGCTCTTGCAGCTTCTATGCCAAGTACCTCGTAGATCTCGTAAATATCGTTTGTTATCGTTCTAGTGAAGTCAACACCTTTTATCTTCATCACTTTCTTTAAACTCGATCCTTCGGTGTATAGTACGTATTCTTCACCCTCCTTTCTTATTATAACTCTTCTTATCTCTTTTATTCCCATCACAACTAGCTCTCTAAGCTCTTCGAAAACATCCATCAAGAGCTTGTATGATTCCTTGGAGACTTTCACAATGAATTTTCCGTTAATTTCAATTAACTCAGCATTTTTCTTGATTATTTTTTCTATCTTATCTCTTAGCTCTCCGATAGAGAGATCTTTTCTTCTCAAAGCTTCAAAATCTGGTTTTATTGTTATAATTGTCTCTTTTAGATCAACTTCGATCTCTGCGACATCTTTGAGATAAGTCGCTTCAATTCTGTTTGCAACCTCTCTTGCTTTTTCTCTCTCTTTTGCATATTCGGACAGAAGTCGAATTGTCATCATTGGAGTAGAAGGATTTTTCCTGACATCTAGTATCTCTATTAGCCTTGGTAGACCAAGTGTAACGTTTAATTCTGCGACACCAGCATAGTGAAAAGTTCTCATTGTCATTTGTGTTCCAGGTTCGCCTATAGATTGTGCTGCAACGATTCCAACAGCTTCCCCAGGTTCAAGCAAATTAGAAAGATATGCTTTGTAGCAGTAATCTACGATTTTCTTCGCAACACTTTTCTTAACCTTTATTTTCTCAAGTTCTTCTTTTATTTCTTCTTTTACAGATGGTGGAAGGGGATATTCGGCGAGAATAGTATCATAGCTCATTCTTTCACCTCCATAATCTCTCTAATTATTCTCTTAACATCAACAGCTTTTCCTCTAAAGCTCTTCATCGGATCAACTCCGTCTTCACCATACTTGAACTGAACGATTACTCCAGATGTTTGTTCTCTAACAGTTCCATCGTATTCGACTTTCAAATCCTGTAGAGCATTTATCATTCTTCTCTGTAGATAACCAGACTGTGAAGTTCTCACTGCTGTGTCTACGAGGCCTTCTCTACCTCCTGCGGCATGGAAGAAGAATTCAATTGGTGAGAGACCAGATTTATAGCTACTCCTAACAAAACCTCTTGCTTTCGATCCTAGATCCATTGACCTAAAATGACTCGTAGTTCTGTGGGTGTAGGCATAACCTCTCGTAATTCTTTCTCCTCTAACAGATTGCTGCCCTATACAGGCTGCCATTTGCGTGAGATTTAGCATACTACCTCTTGCACCACTTACAGCCATTATTACTGCGGAATTGTCCATACCAAGATATCTTCCTGCTATTTTTCCTGCTCTGTCTCTCGCTTTACCTAGTTCTTGCATTATTCTCAACTCAAGAGTCTCTTCTAAACTCCTTCCAGGCATTGGCTCTAAATTTCCTTCCTTATAAGCTCTTATCAACTCTTCAACCCTTTTTTCAGCTTCAGAAATCGTTTCTTCGATCTGCTGAACTGCCTCTTTTGGAATATCCTCATCATCAATTCCAATTGTGAATCCAAGTCTTGTAATTACTCTGATCGCTAGCTTAGTCATATCGTCTATGAACTTCTTCGTAATACTTGATCCAAATTTTCTCATAATCTCATCGATCACTATACCTTTAAAAGCGCCAACGGCCTTTTCATCAATCGTACCCTTTAGCATTTTTCCATTTTCTATGATAACATATGCATCGTTCTCACAACTCTCTTCTTTGCAAATAGCACAACCTTGGCAGATCTCTGCTTTGAATTTTATCGAAATCTTTGGAAGAATGAAGCTGAATATTTCCTTACCCATGTATTCATCTTTAGCTGGAATTTCAGAGAGATCTACAGCTCTAAGAAATTCCATTGCATCCTCTTTTTCGAACTTCTTTTCTCCTCTTGTCAGCAGATAAAGACCTGTTATGTGATCATGGATACCACCAAGTATTGGGCCACCAAATCTTGGCGATAAGATGTGTTCCTGAACTGCCATGAGTATCTTTGCTTCTGCTTGCGCTTCAAGACTCTGTGGAACATGAAGATTCATTTCATCTCCATCGAAGTCTGCGTTGTAAGGGGGACAAACTGCAGGATTTAACCTAAAAGTCTTGTAAGGCAGGACTCGAACATGATGAGCCATAATGCTCATTCTGTGCAATGATGGCTGGCGATTGAACAAAACTATATCTCCATCCATTAGTTCCCTTTCAACGATCCACCCTGGTTCGAGTTTTTCTGCAATTTCTTCTTGATTGGTGTCAATTACTCTTATTCTTTTTCCATCAGGTCTTATTACATAGCTTGCCTTTGGGCTTTGTTTTCTTAGAACGAATTCTCTTGCAACCTCGATGTTGTTTGGAGTAACAAATATCGGCACAGATAGCTCTTTTGCAACCTCTTCAGGAACTCCGACCTCACCAATACTGATGCATGGGTCTGGACTTATTACGGTTCTCGCAGAAAAGTTAACTCTTTTTCCAGAAAGTGAACCACGAAATCTTCCATCTTTACCCTTCAGACGCTGTGCAAGAGTTTTCAGAGGTCTTCCACTACGATGCCTTGCTGGTGGGATTCCGCTAACTTCGTTGTCCAGATATGTCGTGACATGGTATTGGAGAAGTTCCCAAAGATCTTCGAGTATTTGTTGTGGCGCGCCAGCATCTCGGTTCTCGATAAATCTCTGATTTATCCGAATTATGTCGACAAGCTTGTGTGTCAAATCATCCTCGCTCCTCTGTCCAGTTTCGAGTATTATTGAAGGTCTAACAGTAACTGGAGGTACTGGAAGAACTGTTAGAACAAACCATTCGGCTCGAACTGCTTTTGGATCCAACCCGAAGGGAAGGAGATCTTCGTTTATGATCTTTTCGAGTCTCTCTCTCACATCTTTTGGCGTTAGTTTCTGCTCCTCTTTTTTTTCTGGGTCAAGAATTTCATAAAAAGAAGTTGGTTTTTCGAATTTTATTTCTATTTGTTCTGCTCCGCAGTGTGGGCATTTCTTTGCGGCTTTTGTTAATCTAAAAACTTCTTTCAGAACTTCTTCATAACTTTGGCCAAGAGCTTTGAGACGCTCTATTTCTCTTATGAACTTATCTCTTCTCTCATCTTTCAGCAAAATTCTTCCACATTCTCTACAAGTCCCACTCAATAAACGGGCGATGATTTTTGCATATCCGACATGAACAACTGGTGCTGCGAGCTCTATGTGACCAAAATGTCCTGGACATTCACCAGCTTTTCCACCACAAGTTTTACATTTTAGTCCAGGGTCTATTACACCAAGTCTTGTGTCCATCAAGCCACTTTCGACTGGAAAACCATCATCGTCATAAGTTTCTGGATTGTTAAGCTTTGCAACACTCATTCTCCTTATTTCTTGTGGGGATAGTACTTCGAACTTTATAGTGGAAATTTTTTTTGGATACATAAAATCACCTAGGCCTTATCTCCAAGTCTAAGTCTTGGGGCGATCATCATCGATTTCAACTCATCTAGGAGAAGCTTGAAAGCATAACTCATACTGACTTTGAATACATTTGTATCATCATCACACACGTTGCAGTAAGCAGTTCCCTTTCTATAATCGAACATTGCAACATGTCCACAGTTTCCACAAACCCAAACGTCTACTTTATCAGATTCATCGAGTAGTCTGTCCTTGAGAAGAAGCGCTACACCATGGCCTATGAGAACGTCTCTCTCCATTTCACCAAATCTCAGACCACCCTTCCTCGCTCTCCCTTCTGTCGGTTGTCTGGTTAAAATTTGTACAGGTCCACGGCTTCTTGCATGTATCTTGCCAGCGACCATGTGATAGAGTTTTTGATAGTAAATCACACCGACGAAGATATCTGCTAGATATCTCTTTCCACTAATCCCATCGTACATGACTTCTTTTCCAGTGTGTGTAAAACCATATTTTTTGAGCAAGCTTCTCATATCATCTTCTTTTTCTCCGTAGAAAATAGTACCATCAACTCTTCTCGCTTCAAGTGTTCCTATCTTACCTCCGATCATTTCCAAAACATGTCCTACAGTCATCCTTGAAGGTATGGCGTGAGGGTTCAGTATCATATCTGGTACAATTCCAGACTCTGTGAAAGGCATATCCTCTTCAGATACTATTAAACCTACAACTCCTTTCTGTCCATGTCTAGAGGCAAACTTATCTCCTAGTTCAGGAATTCTGAGATCTCTCACTCTTACTTTTGCGAGTTTTAGTCCATTTTCAGATTGGACTAGGAGAACAGCATCTACAACCCCCTTCTCATTACTTCTCATCGTAACTGAAGTCTCTCTCCTTTTCTGTGGTGAAATACCAATTTCTGGTTCTTCGAGAAATCTCGGAGGCGAAGTTCTACCTATCAATACATCGTCAGGTCCAACCTCAGTTTCAGGATGTACCAAACCATCTTCGTCGAGATGAGAATAATCTTCTGATCCTCTGAAGCCTGAAATGTCTGCTCCAGGAATTTCGAACTTGTCCTCCTGACCACCAGGATAACGCATTTCTTCAGCTTCGTAGGTTCTAAAGAAGATGCTTCTTCCAATTCCTCTTTCAACACTTCCTTTGTTCAGAATTATCGCATCTTCGATGTTATAACCTTCATAGCTCAGCACAGCTACTATGAAGTTCTGACCTGATGGACGATCATCATATCGCATTTTTAGCTGTGTATCTGTCGTCACTATTGGAATCTGGGTATACTGGAGCAAGTGTCCACGAGTGTCCGTTCTCCAATCTATGTTCAAGTATGGGATTCCAAGGCCCTGCTTTATCATTGCAGCTCCCATCGTGTTCCTTGGAGAAGCGTTGTGTTCAGCATATGGAATACTGCCTGCACATATTCCAACTATCAAGCTTGGATCGAGTTCAAGATGCGTATGTTCAGGAGTCAAATCTTTTTCATAAACAGCCACAAGAGCATTCTCTTCTTCTTCAGCATCGAGGAACTCTATTAAACCTTGTTTCACGAGATCTTCGAAAGACAGTTCACCGGTTTCTAACTTCTTTATATGCTTTTCGGTTAGCAATGGTCTTCCATTTTTCACAACAATAAGAGGTCTTCTTGCTCTACCAGGATCTGTGTTTATTCTCACCTCATTGGAATCGGAGAAATATGCAACGTTAATTTGACTTGAAATCTTTCCTTTTCTTCTAAGTTCTCTTATTTCTTCTGCTAGTTCCTTTCCATTGTCGTGGAATCCAACAAGAGCTCCGTTAACATAAACTCTGCACTTTCCCATCTTCAACCCCTCAGCATTTCAACACCAAGCTTTGGAAGGAATCCTATTATCTCTTTCTCATCTACACCAACACTTATTTCTGCATACTGTGCAAAATTCTTCACTAACCCGCAGTTCGGACCTTCAGGAGTTTCAGATGGGCAAATTCTACCCCAGTGGGTAGCATGCAGATCGCGAGCCTCGAAGTGGGGTTGCGATCTTGAAAGTGGAGAAATGACTCTTCTCAGATGAGATATCAAAGAGATGAAATTATGCCTATCTATTAGTTGCGAAATTCCTGTTCTACCCCCCATCCAGTTACCTGTTGCCATTGGATGCATTATTCTATCAGTGAGAACATCGCTCCTGACTGCGGTTGAAAGTTTCATACTTCTTCCACGCATCTTAGCCCTTTCGAGCTGATATTTCACATCTTTTATAAGTCTGAGAAAGGCTACACGAAAGATTTCTTCCATCAGATCACCTGCGAGCCTTAGTCTTTTGTTCGCATAGTGATCTTTGTCATCTTCTCTTCTTAGGCCGAGGTGGAGCTCAAAAATGAGTTCAGCCATTCTTGCAAGGAAAAAGGCCTTGGCTTTTCGTGCTTCTTTTTCAATTCCAAGATGTGGTAAGAAATATTGGTCAAGTACTTGCTCAGCTCTTTGGACTCTATACTCTCTACTTTGTCCTGGAGCCACTCTTTTTCCTATGTATTCGATCGCGTCTTCAGTTGTTTGAATATCAGATATTTCGGGATCTTCGATGTTCTGGAGCAGGTATCTCATTATTTGAGGATTCAAACTCACCATTTCAACAATATCTTGGTCGCTTTCAACACCAAGAGCTCTCATGAGACTTACAAATTTTATTGGTTTTGGAAGCTGAGGAAATGTCACCTCAAGAATGTTTCCTCTTGCTCTCTCAACAACAATCAAAGCTCTATAACCAGCTCTCTGACTAAAGCACTTTGCTACTTCTACCATCTCTCCATATTTTTCCTCTCTCTCAAGTAAAACCTTGTTCGGAGCCAGATCTTCAAGGGTAACTATTGCTCTCTCAGTTCCATTTATTATAAAATAACCACCTGGATCAACAGGATCTTCACCAGCGAGATAGATTTTTTCTTCATAGCTAAGCGAATCAACACTCTTTTTTAAAATAAATTCGAGAACTTTTTCTATTCTTTCTGGACACAAATTGCATACTTTCGATTTAACCATCACCGGAAGCATACCTATTTCGACTATTTCTCTTTCCAAAGGTTTTCCTTCGTCGTAGACGGTAGCTTCAAGATAGATAGGTGCAGCATAGTTGAGATTTCTTAACCTCGCATGGCTTGGTAACAAAGGAGTTTGTGGACCATCGGCTTCTTTTATTACTGGAAAACCAACTCTTATTCTCCCTAGTTCTATGTAAGTTTTAGGAAGTTCGAGTTCAATTACTTTTTGTTCATCTATAACTCTTTGAAGCCCCTCATCGATGAATCTATTGAAAGAATCTATCTGATGCTTTACAAGTCTACTATGAGTGAAATATTCCCTTGCCAAAATACGAGTGTTTAGCATATGACCACCTTACTCAACAACAAAACGATAAAAGATGCTAACACCTGCTGTAGGACTTTTTCTCGTTATCTTGATAATATCCCCAGCTTTTGCTCCTATCTCCTTAACTATCGGATCTGTTACCTTAATCTTTGGTAGTTGCTCTTTACTGACTCCTAACAGCTTCAAGAGTTTCTCAACTTCTTCTTCCTTTAAAATCTCATGTTTCGGTACAAGTATGTGATCTTGCAATCTCACTTCAACTCCCCCAGCATGTTTTAACTCTAATATGAGTTCTAAGTCAGTAAGAGCAGAAGTGGAAATGGTAGAAAAAACTTTCGATCTAAAAGACTTGGAACCTTAAAACCTATTCCGTCTTTGGAAGATAGCATATAGAGCTCTTAAAACAATAAGAAAGCATTAAAAGTTTGAATTAAAATCTATTCTGTTGCTAATTCTGATCTACTAAAACCTAGACTTCAAATCTTTTTAAAAGTTAAACTCTTATTTTTTGCAAATCTTTGAATTTTCGAGAATTGATAAAATCTTCGAAGGTCTCTTTTTCAGTTCTATAAAATATACCAAGTAGTATTTTTTCTTTTTCTTTTATCTTTTAAAGTACTTCTCTTTATCCCAGTTGCTGTTCAACATAATAAATTCTCTTTTCAAACCAATCTCTTGTCATGAGGTCTTTGTAGGTGACACGGGGTTGGAGAATGTCAATTAAAGCAGAACCACGATGTTTAATAGCTTCTTTAATTATCTCTTTTAACTCTTTCACGTGATAAGCATAAGCTCTAGTGATAAAGGAGTAACCACAGCTGTAGGCTATTATAGCAGGCGATGAAATGTCCCGCACCTACGCCAAGAATATCTCCATCGCCTCCACATACGATTATCTTTAACTCTGGATTTGATAATTTTAAACCAGTTGCAACTTGGATCGCTCTTCCATGGATTGTGTGAACATTACTTCCCTTGGATGTAGTAAAATATCCTCGATGCGTAACCTATACTACCAACAATTACCAGCTTCTCAGGTGCAATTGCGAGCTCTTTTAGAGCTTTAAGAAAAGCGCTCAGGATTCCATAATTCCCACAGCCTGGACACCACTGAATCCATGTAGAAGTTTTATATTCATTCTCCCTCATCAAGTAATATCTCTTTAACTCCATTTTTAATTGGGATTATAGCTTTTTTACCTCTTCATCATAGATAGACCTTCCATTTACTTTAATTGCCACAGTATCGACTCTACAACTACTTCTGGTCAATAGTGAAAGTTGTCCAAGGTTTGATTCAATACAAAGAACTTTACCACTAACCTCTTTTGAAATATCTGGAAATGGACTTAGAATTCGAAATTGAATAAATTTAACACCTTTAATTTCCTCAATAGCGTTCAATATTACGTTTTTTTTGAACCGAAGGATAAAATCGTAACGTCTGCATTTATCTCCATATACTGAATACATCTTTCCAGATAGACTTCTTTCAATCTTTTCGAATTTTTTATCTTTTTTAACATCATTTCCTCCCTGATAACTGGATCTTCTGTTGCGAAACCGAATTTTTCGTGTTCAAGACTGCTTAAAATCATAACTTGTTAACCTATGAGCTTAAAACCCGTCCCAATTGTCGGTTATCTGGTATCTTTCATTATCTGCTTTTATGAAGCTTTTTTCATAGGTCCTATGGGGAATAATTCCTTGATCAAGAGTTACAATCGATGAAGCCAGAACTTGTCAAGAAGGTGAATTATGGGGATCTGAAATTCTTCTGCGATTTCAAAAGCTTCTTTATGGTCTCCTGAAGCAATAAAAACTTTTTGTGTATCTCCATGTCCAGAGAATATTGCATGGAGCAAGTCTTGTTGCGAAGTCCTCGTTGCCATTCATGTGCTTGGAGATGCGCGCATCCAAACGGTTATAACAACTGGAATTTCCGCTTGAACAGCGAAATTAATCATCTTGTTCATCAGACTTAATCCTGGACCACTAGTTGTGACAGACACTCTCACTCCAGCAAGAGATGCTCCAAGTGCCATACCAGTCGCAGAAATCTCATCTTCGGCTTGGATCGCAATTGAAGTTTTACTCTCATCAATCAAAAAGTGCCTCATCACTTGCAGTTGTTATCGGATAGTAGTCAAGGAATTTCAAACCAGATAAGATCTTGGCGATAGCGACGATTTCATTAACACTAACCAAGAGTTTTCGAGAAAATGAATTAGAATTATCAGATATCTCTTTTCTGTCACATTCTTTTACCACTCTAAGTGTGATTTCGACTGCAATTAAATTCTCTTCTCTCTTTGTTTTTTTCTAACCGCTTTTTTAATCGTGTCTTCATCAACTCTCTTTTAGCAGTTTTTTAATTGGAAGTGAAACAACTTTCTGATTGCTGATAACATCTTTAGCTCTTACAGATTCTCCATATTTCTTTATTCTCTCTTTCAGCCAAAGACTCATCGGAGCTATTTTCAAGATCTTCCTCGTCCAATACTTCTACATCACAGATGATTAAACCCTTTTTTTAGGTTTTCTATGTGTGTAAAAATACTTTCAGCATCAAGAGGAAGACGTAAGGAGTTTTTCCAGCTCTTATATAGTAATAACTGTATGCTCCAATGTTACTATGGCATTCTCTATTGCCAAGGACTTCGAAACCTTTTAAAGCAAAATCACGAATTGCAATTCTTCCGGCTGTTTCGATTCCACTGCCTTGTGGACCGCCAATTGCTAAACTGAGATCAACCTTCATAGATCTCTTCTCTAAAATCTGGATCTATTAAGACGCTGAAAAACACTTTACGTCTTTTTAAAACGTGTTCTTCGATCTATTCTAAATTTTAAATTTATTTCACACTTACAACGCTCACACAATAAAAATTTCCCTTGGAAAGATCTATATTCAAAGAATTCGCAAAAAAGTCCTCGAAGAAAAGTTCTGTTTTTAAAAAAATAAACCGATGAGGGAGTAATGCAAATGTGGGGCCCAATTTTTACAAAAGAAACACTTTCTTTCCATATCGATAATGATTTTGACATTTATAAAACCTTCTCGATATCGGATTGAATGGATTTATTATCCCACTGACTGATATGATATCATGATAAAACTGAGCCATATAATTAGCTATCTAACGTGTCCAAGACTTGCGTATTATAGGTTTAAATTTGGTGAGAGAAGTTTTACAGAGAAAAACGCAGTTCGTGAGATTTATCAAAGCTTGAGAAGAGGTTTTGGAATCGAATGGGCTAGAGAAAGAGCAAAGACTATGAATGAAAATTATTCTGAAGAAGTTTTTAACCAAGCTGTACATAAGTTCAAGTTTTCTCAGGCTTTGGAGGAATTTAGGGCTTTAGACTGGGACGTTGTTTTTAATTCTGAGAAATTTGGAATAACTCTAACTGTAGACGAGATAGTCGAGTTCAAAAATGATGAATATCCACTCTTCGTATCTTTGAATGCCCCAAAAATTGGAGTTTGGTTTCAAGATTTGATAAGAGCTGGAATTATATCTCTTGTTACAGTTTTTGATAAAATTTTTTTATATTATGCTTACTCTGGTGAGATAAGAATCGCTGAGTCGAGTTTTAATCTCAAGAGAAAAGCTCTAAAGCTGATCGAAAGGTTGAAGATGATAGAGAAGGGATTTTTGCCAGAAAGAAATGAAGGAGAATACTGTAAGTTTTGCAAGTTTTTTGATGATTGTAATAGAATTCCAGAAACCTTTGCATCTAAATTTTTATGACCCAAATAATCCAAAACTTTATAAATTTTTTATCATCTAAGAGGTTTTCACAAGACTTTTAAAAGCGTGTGAGTTTTTTCTATATGAAATTCATTCCTATAATCGAAGCTTTGATCGAGGTGATCAAACCAAAACAGACATTCTTGTTGATGCTTACTTTTATAATTACTTTTATAGTTGCAGGAGGAAGAAATGTTATACCAGCGATTGCAGCTTTTTTCACAATTGCAGGGACAACTGCACTCAACATGTGGCTCGATCGTGACATAGATGCGCTGATGATGCGAACGAGAAATAGACCACTTCCTTCAGGGGAATTGAGCTCAAAGATCTGTGCAATTTATGGCATTCTTTTATTTAATTTTGGTTTTGTTTTGGCCCTTTTGATCAGGTTCGAATTTGCTCTTGTTTTATTCATGGGGCTATTCTTTGACATAATAGTTTACACTATTATGCTCAAGAGGAAGAGCCCCTATTCGATCGTTCTTGGAGGATTTGCTGGAGCAATGCCAGCATTGGCAGGATGGGTTGCGGTTGAAGGTTTTACTTTACCAGGTTTTCTTATAGCTTCGATCGTACTTCTTTGGATCCCTTCGCATATATGGTTCATCGCTATATACTATGAGGAGGATTACAGAAAAGCTGGTATCCCTATGTTTCCAGTCGTCTTTGGAGTAAAAAAGACTTTAGAAATCATAATCTTTTCAACTCTCCTTATATTCATTATTTTGCTGGTGCTCTTTTTAGTATTGCCAATGCATCAACTCTATCTTTTGATTTCAATTCCTGCAGTTCTTTACTTTCTCTTTAGGGCGTTAAAATTTGCTTTAAGTCCAGAAAAATCGAATGCAAGAAAGATGTACAAACTTGCGAGTGTAAAACTTGGTCTAATTTTTCTTGCAATCTTGATTGCAAGAATAATTTAAACAAACATGTGTCTTGGCGGTTGTTTCGATGAAATCTTGAGTTTCTCGAGAGAGTTTAGGAAATCTTCAGTTTCAATCGCATATCTTCCTTCTACTATAACTCTATGTAGAGTGGATTTGATGATTTTTTCAACCAAATCTCTTCCACTCAGACCCTCTGAAAGTTCGGCAATAGTTTCAAGTTTTGCAGAAACTTTTATAGGCAACTCTTTTGCATTTCTTCTCAGAATTTCGAGCCTATCTTCATAACTTGGAAGCTTAAATTCTATCTCTTCCTCGAATCTACTCCTTATCGAGGAATCTATGAACTCAACTCGATTTGTCGCCGCAATTGTGCAGACACCTTCGTTGTTCTGTATTCCATCTAGCTCGGTCAGAATTGCGTTAACTATTTCAGCCACATCACCCCGGAGATCTTGATAACTTCTGTCCAAAGCAACAGCATCGAATTCGTCGATGAATACGATGCATGGTGCCAATTCCCTTGCTCTCTCATATAGTTCATGTATTTTCCTTGCTCCATCGCCTACGTGTTCTCCTATGAGTTTTGTCGATTTTACAGAAACGAATGGAGCATTTGCCTCATTTGCTAAAGCCTTTGCAGTCATAGTTTTTCCTGTACCTGGTGGACCATAGAATAGAACATTTCTTGGAGCCCATTTTCCGAATTTTTTGGGATTTTTTAAATATTCTAGGATCACTCTTGCCTTTCTCTTCGCCTCTTCCTGTCCAACAACGTCTTCAAGTTTCAAATTTTTGACTATTTCTGTTTCTATTATTTTCATCTCGGATTCTACGATTATCTTGGTCGAGTCTGATATGTAGCCGGAAGGTGGAACTGCATCAACAACTTCAAAAGCAAAATCGGGAAACATCTTCATGTCAAAGATAAGCTTACCTTTATAGACCAACTCTCCCCTCCATTGTTCCTTTGCGTAAACGTTGAAAACTTTTGGGTTATCTACTTTTGGATATTCGACAAAGCTTGCCTTCAAAGGATATCCAAGTGGACGAAGTATGAGATATTTTAGCTCAACCTCTTTTTCTGCCATTTGTTCTATTTCTTCAATAAGTTTTAAATAAGTTTTTTGCTATGATAGTGGGCAGTTTTTGAGATTAATCTTTTTAGGTTGTAAATATCAGATCACTCTTTCGAAAGCATCTGCATTTTTCAATGGTTTTGTAGCATCTATCCCCCATTTTGCGGTAGTTTCATCAGCAGATGGGTCTAGGCTACTTCCACGGGCTCCAGTAATGATTACGAGTCCCTTATCTGGTTGAAATCTCGTAGCTATTGCGTAATCGATATCTTCGTAGCTAAAAATGTCTATGTCTTCATCTACGACTATAACACCTTTCAAACTTGGATTTGCTGAAAGAGCTGCAAGAATTGCATTCTTTGCATCACCTTCAGTTCTTTTTTCTATTTGGACGACTGCATGAAAGTAGTTTCTGCTACCAATTGTTGTTGTAACATTTTTTACATTACAAACGTTTGAAACAAAACGATAGATCACGGGTTCATATGGAACCCCCATTAGAATTCGATGTTCTTTACTACCTGGAGTTATAGAATAGTATATGAAATCATCCTTTACATAGATTTCATCGATTTCCATAATGGGTTCATTTCTGATATCGTCGTAGGTTCCAGTCAAGTCTACGAATGGTCCTTCTGAAGTTGTTTCTGAAGTTATTCGTCCAAAGATAACGATTTCAGAATCAGGAACAAGCATATAATCTTTTTTGAACAGTTTTAGCCCATTCATGAGTTTTGAAGCATAACTAAATTCCTCTCCAAAAGGAACCCTTGTAGCTGAGGCGAGCATGAACAAAGGATGGACTCCAATGCAAACGGCGATTTTCAAATCCTCGCCATCTTTAACTGCTTCTCTCCACATTAGATACGTATGTCTTGGAGCAACGAGCCGAACTGCAAATCTTTTATTATCCAAGAGCATCATTCTGTGAAAACTCGCGTTATAGTGTTCCCTTTTTGCTATAACTATTCCAGCTGTAACGTATCTTGCAGTATCTCTTGGAAAATATTTTATTATAGGTAAATCCATTAAATTCGAGACTCTTTTCAGGTTGAGTTCTTCAAAATCCTTTATTTCAATCTTTTCTTTCCCCTCATATCTCTTTGCGAGTTCAACTGCAATCATCTTTGGATTTATATTTAAAAATTTTCCAAGAACCTCTCTTGAATTTAAAAAGTTTTTTGCAACCCTTTTTCCCTCAACCCTAAATATGATAGGCTCATCCAGAAGACCCATTTTTTTCAAATATTCGAGAACCTCGTAATGTCTTAGATCGATGTCCAGAATCCTTGGTCTTACTTCAGCCATTGCACTTCTCAAGTTCATAATAAGAGTTTGTTATCCTAAATTTAATTTCTTCGAAAACTCTAAGCTTGGAGAATTTGGAGCTATGAATTAAAAATTGAGATATCCCAAAACTAAATAAAATTCGATTAAAGCATTATGGTCTAGCTTTTTCAACCTTTGGTAAAGCTTTGTTTATTTCTTCAAGCAGTTCTTCATCACTTTTTCCTTCTGTACTTATTCCTAGATCTTTTGCAATCTTTTCTATTTTTGCTCTCTTCTCTTCTTTTGAAATTTTCAAATCTTTTTCGAGTTCTCTCAACTCAATTTCTGCTTCTTTTTGAGCTTTTTTGAACTCTGCAACACTTCTTCCAAGACTTCTTGCCACTTCGGGAATTTTACTTGCTCCAAATAATATCAGGACAATCAAAGCAATCCAAATTAGCTCTTGGGTTCCTATGAACATTCTTGCTATTTCCATCGCATCTTTTTTGTCATAAAGTTAATAAGTTTTTCCTGATCTCTGTATCTGATGATCTTTATTTAGGAAATTTTTTGATGGGAAAAAGATTTTTAAATTCCATGAGTACTATTTGGCATGATGGACACAAAGTTTTTTGAGGAAGCTTTTAGAACTGCAAAAGTCTTTAACGAATTCTTATTAACCTTGATGAATCCCAGGACTTACTTACGAGAACTTGAGGACAGAGAAATTGAAGAGTTTTATCATAAAAATGCAAAATTGCTTTTTGAACTGAATAAAGCTTATTGGGGCTTTTTGATTGAAATAACTCAGGCTTTAGCGAGAAGAGATTCTGGAGGGGTGGTAAGAGCTGTTACAGCAACAATGGAAAGGTTGGAGATTATTTATGCAGAATACATGGACAACGCTGTTATCTCTGCAATCATAAATTCGATAAACAACGCATATCTACGAAGTTTACAAAGTCTCCAAAACTTCATGAGCGCTTTTTTGCATTCGATGGGTATGGTTTCTAGGAAAGATATAATAGCTCTTTCAGAAGCATATGTGGATCTCAAGGGAGACATAAAGAAGGAAACTAGGAAAATAAGGGAAGATATAAGGAGTTTGAGAGAAGAAATAGAGAAAATTAAGGGAGGTGGTTGAATTGTTGCATGAATTTCTTTGTAATTATAGAAGGTTTCTGAAACTTTCTGAATGGTTCTTGAAGAACAATCGTTTTCTTCCAGTTACCGAAGATAAGCCTTATCTAATTCCGGATGTAAAAATCGGAGTTACTCCAAGAGTTGAAATCTCATCCGACAATGGTGTCAAGCTTTTCCGTTATGAACCAAGAACTGAAAAACAGTTTGAAGTTCCAGTGCTCATCGTTTACGCGCTGATAAACAAACCTTATATCCTGGATCTAAGCCCTCAGAGAAGCGTGATAAGGAAACTGCTTGATGCTGGCTTTAACGTTTACCTCGTGAGATGGGGGGATGCTACGGTAGCAGATCAGTTCTCTCTGGACAGTTATATAGACATCTTTCTCTACGATTTCATAGAAGATGTAAAAAGCGATGCGAAGTCAGATAAGGTTTCCATTCTCGGCTACTGCATGGGAGGTGGTATTAGCGCAATTTACGCAGCACTCTATCCAGAAAAAGTTAAGAACATAATATTCCTAGCATCTACGTTATACTTCGACAAAAGCATAGGAAAATTTGTAACTCTATCTGACAAACGCTTCTTCAATCCAGAAGAAGTCGTTGCACCATTTGGCTATGTTCCATCTTGGTTCCTCACGGAAAGGTTCAAAATCCTTGAACCTTGGGAAAACTATGTTGGAAAATACGTCAATCTTTTTCTCAATGCAGAAGATGAAAACTTCTTAGATGACTTCTTTAGAATGGAGCGCTGGATTCATGATGGTGTAAACGTAGCACCGGGAGCTTATGTTAGATACAACCAGGAGCTATATCAAAACAATGCTTTGGCCGAGGGAAAGCTTTATGTAAAAGGAAAAAGAGTGGATCCAAAACGTATAACAATGCCAACCGCTGCAATTGTTGGACTCAGGGATCATTTAGCCCCTCCCGATTGTACACTTAAATTCCTTGACTGTATAGGGAGTAAAGATAAAGCAGTTTTCAAAGCAGATGTTGGCCATGTTGGACTTGTGGTCTCGAGGAGAGGAATGGCTCTTTGGGATGATGTTGCAAAGTGGCTCGCTCAGAGAAGTGGAGAGCTCAAAAAGACTAGAGAGAGAGCTGAATGTTTAAGCCAAGAGCAATTGCGGTAGATATAGATGGAACCATTACAGACAGAAAGAGAGCAATAAACTGCAAAGCTGTTGAGGCCTTAAGAAAGTTGAATATTCCAGTAATTCTTGCAACTGGAAACATTCCATGCTTTGCAAGAGCTGTGGCTAAGATGATAGGAGTTTCCGATATTGTCATTTGTGAAAATGGTGGAGTCGTTAGATTTAGCTACGATGGTGAAGACATAATCCTTGGAAGTAAGGAGAAGTGTATCAGAGCTCTTGAAGAATTAAAGAAACATTTCTACATTGAACTACTCGATTTCGATTATAGAAAATCTGAGGTCTGTATGCGAAGAACTTTTGACATCAAAAAAGCACGAGAAATTCTGAAGGATTTCGATGTTAAACTTCTCGATTCTGGTTTTGCTTACCACATATCAGATAAGGCTGTGAGCAAGGGTCGAGCTTTGATTTTCATTTCGGAACATATAGGGGTAAATCTAAAAGATTTTGCAGTGATTGGTGATTCTGAGAATGACATTGAAATGTTTGAAGTTGCAGGATTTAGAATTGCAGTTGCGAACGCTGATGAAAGACTTAAAGAACTTGCAGATCTTGTAACTCCTTCAAACGATGGATATGGGGTTGTTGAAGCACTCGAGTTTCTTGGATTAATTTAGCTGTAAGTAAGTTCATTTCAAATCTTCTTCCTATCATTATTTCCAGTGCTTCTATCACTTCTTTTTCGATCGAGGGTTTTGGATCTTTTTTAATTTTTACATTTTTACAAAAGCTGTCGACATAAACGAAAAACTCTTCACCTTCAAACTCAAAACTCGCAAGTTCTTCACCCCTCTTCAAAATAGAGAAAGGATAAATTTTGCAGACAAGTGGTTTAAAATTCCCTAAGGAGCATAGATTTCCAGATTGGAACGGACAAAATTTTCCAATTTTTTTTATATAGAATCTTCCAGCTCTTTCTTCAACAAAACCTGTTTTTCTTAGCTTTAAGAATTCGTAGGTCCTCAATCTTACTCTGTATTGTACGCAACAAGCACCACAAGCTTCACAGTGCCATGAAGCTACGAGTCTCCATGGCACGAACATATAAAGAGTTTGAGGCCATATAAATATCTTTTTCTTTTTGAAATGTCTTTGGCGATAATGTTAAATTTCCTCGTGAAACCAGCTTTTGAATGAGAATACCACTCTTCATAGAGTTTTCGGGAAAAAGAGTTGCTATAATTGGTGGGGGGAATGTGGGAACTTTAAGAGCAAAAAAATTCCTTAGAGTCGGAGCAGACGTAACTATTTTTAGTCTTGAGTTCTCAGACGAACTTAAGAAGCTTGAAGAAGAGGGAAAAATCAGACTTATAAAGAGAAGTGTTGAAAAAATTGGAGAAGAACTCTCAGAGTTTGATCTTGTGGTAGTTGCAATAGGTGATAAGAACTTTAACAGAAAATTTATTGAGCTCTCCAAAAAACATAGATTTCTTCTAAATCTTGCGAATGATGCTGAAAAAACAGAAGTCGTTGTGCCTTTTGAGGGTGGAAAAGATGGGATAAGATTTGCAGTGACAACTGAAGGAAAAAGTGGAGTTGTAGCAAGGATAGTAAGAGACAAATTCCAAACTCTTCTTGAGAAGGATGGAACTATTTTTACTTATCTATCTGCTATGGAGTATCTTAAGAAGTACATGAAGTCTCGAGAAATACCTATAAACGTTAGAATGCGTGTTTATGCAATTGCGAGTTCATACAAGGATTTGATTAGGCTTTCTGAGGAAGGAAAAATTGAGGAAGCGAAGAGATTACTCGAAAAAATAGTCGAAGAAGAGGTGAGGAAGGGTGAAGTTCGTAACTCTGGATTTTGAAATTCTAATGGCTATCCAGTATAGACTCCCAATTTCAACAAACCCTCTTCAGGATCTTTCGGAGTTAATTGGAAAAAAATACGAAGAGATTGAAAGGAAGTTGAGAGAATACAAGGCACTTGGGATTCTGAAAAGATATGGAGCTAATATGAACTATCGAGCTTTTCCAAATTTTAGACAATCCTCTCTTGTTGGTTTTAAAGTTGATGAGAAAAAGGCAAGTAGAATAAACGAGTTAGGTGAAATGGTTAAGCATAACTTTTTAAGAGATTCAGAATACAATGTTTGGTTCACTTTGAAATGTAGGAACATTGCAGAGATAGAAAACATTGTTTTGAAAATTGCTCAGGAAATAGGAGTTGAAGATTACATTATTTTACCAACGAAAAAGGTTTACAAGATGGATGTAAAATACGATCTTTACAAAGGCATTTCGTGGAGCTACAGCTTTGAGCCTGAAAGGGTTACTACAATTGCAGAGCTTGGTTTAGATGAGAGTATAAGGAGACTCGAAAATTTACCTATCTCGCGAAGACCGTTTGTTGAACTTGGCATTGATGAAGAAGAAACAGTGGATTTAATCAAAGAATTGATGAGGAGAGGTATTGTGAGAGACTTTAGTGGGGTTTTAAGCGAAAGAGGAATAGGTTTTAAATTCAACGGAATGAATGTAGTGAAAGCTAAAAACCCTGAAAATCTTGCAAGGAAACTTTTGACAGACTTTCCACAAATAACACATTTGATCGAAAGATTTACTAACGAGAAGTGGGATTACTCACTTTACTTTATGGTTCACGCAGTTGAAAAAGAAAAAGTAGAAGAGATTGCAAAAAAGGTAGTAGGAATAGATGGAGTTGAAGATCTGAGAGTCATATACAGCAAGGAAAATCTAAAACCATGAAGTGCTCTTATTGCTTTAGAGATGCAATTTACTTACAGCGGTATTCTGGAAAGCATCTCTGTAAGAAACACTTCACAAGTTTCTTTGAGAAAAAAGTTAGAAAAGTTATAAAAAAATTCAGAATGATAGAGAGTGGAGATGTGATTGCCATAGCGCTGAGCGGTGGAAAGGATAGCGTAACTCTCTCTAACCTATTGCTTGAACAATATGGTGGAAGACATGATCTCGAGTTTTTTGCAATAACGATAGATGAAGGGATTGCGAATTACAGGGAAAAGACTGTTGAAGTTGCAAGTAAAGTAACAAAAAACCTTGGTATAGAACATTACATTGTTAGCTTTATAGATAACTTTGGCTCATCACTCGACGAAATTGTAAAAATTGGAAAAAAGTCTCCTTGCTCTTACTGCGGAGTTTTCAGGAAATATTTGCTTAACAGAACTGCACGTGAATTAGGAGCGACAAAACTCGCAACAGCACATAACTTAGATGATGAAGCTCAGACTATACTCATGAACTTCATAAATGCAGACATTGATCGGCTTGCAAGGATTATTCCGCAAAGAGAACAAGAAGGACTTGTTATGAGGATAAAGCCTTTCAGAGAAGTTTATGAGAAAGAAGTCGTAATTTATGGTTTTGTCAGAGGATATTCTCTCATTTTTGACGAATGTCCTTATAGCGAGTTACCCATCAGAGCACCGGTGAGGGATTTCATATATGAATTCGAAAAAGAGCATCCTGGTAGGAAAATTTCAGTTCTTAGGAGCTTTGAAAAGATTTGGGATTGTCTTAAAATCACAAATCCTCAAGTAAAATTGAATAACTGCGAAATCTGTGGAGAACCAACTTCACAGAAAATCTGTCAAGCTTGTAAACTTGTCTTAGAAATGAAGGAAGAAATCTCTCTAAAACATTGCACGTCGCTTACTTACAGCAAGGTATAGGAAAATTAATCTATTGGAGTACAACCATCTCTATGCGCAAATCAGTTGTTGCTGGAACTTTTTATCCTTCGCGAAGGGAAGAGTTGGAGAAGATGTTGAGAAGGTTCACGAATCCAAAAAAAGATTTTAAGATTGTAGCTTGCGTTTCACCGCATGCAGGATACATTTATTCTGGAAAAACTGCTGGAGTTGTTCACTCAATGCTCCCTGATGCTGAAACCTTTGTAATAGTATGTCCAAATCACACTGGTTATGGTTTACCCGTTGCAGTTTCAAAGGAGACTTGGCAAACACCTCTTGGAAAAGTTGAAAGTGATTTGGAATTCATTGAGGCCCTGCCAAAGGATATGATTGCAGAAGATGAAGATGCACACTCAGAAGAGCACAGTGGAGAAGTTCAAATTCCTTTTCTGCAGTATTTACATTCCAATTTCAAAATTATAGTTATCTGTCTCCATCTACAAGACGAATATACTGCAAAAGAGGTTGCAAAAGAAATTATTGATGCTGAAAATAAGACTGGTAGGAAGATCGTAGTAATCGCATCTTCCGACATGCATCACTATCTGCCAGATATTGAATGTAGGAAAAGAGATAAAATAGTGATAGATTCTGTTCTCTCGATGAACATTGCGAAATATTATCGTACTATCTATGAGATCGATGCCAGCGTATGTGGGTATGGAGCAATCGCTGTTGCGATGAATTATGCTAAAGAAAAAAAAGCAAATGCAGAGCTCGTTGATTATTCTACTAGTGGAGAAGTTTCTGATAAAAGCTTTGTAGTGGGATATGCAGGAATCGTTTTCAGAGTTCAGAATTAGAAGAGGAGAAACCGCTGAGGGAAAGGCTTTTGAATTTGCGTCCATCGCTTTTAGAAATCTTCCCTTTATTGAAGAGTTCTATTTTTACGAATCGATCGATTCCACAAACGAAAGGGCAAAATCTGGAAAAATATTTTCAATTTTTTTCGCTGAAGAACAAAAAAAAGGTAGAGGAAGACTCGATAGAGAATGGATAAGTAAAAAAGGGGGACTATACTTTTCAATCAATCTCCCACTCTATAGCCTTACAAAGCTTACCTTGATCTCTGCTCTATCAGTAGCTGAGGCTTTCGAGAATGCGAGATTGAAGTGGCCAAACGATGTTTTACTTTTTGGGAAAAAGTTCTGTGGAGTACTCGGAGAGACCATTGGGGAGAAGGCTATAATTGGAATAGGTATAAACGTTGAAAATGATGTAAGAGAAGTTTCATTTGCCTGTAATTTGAGTTCATTTTATCCAGTTAGTAGAGAAGAAGCTTTTGAAAGAGTAACGAGAAATTTTGCTATAAATTACATAGATCTTCTGGCCGGTAAGTGGGAAGAACTTTTTGCAAGATACGTTGAACTCTGCGAAACCGTTGGCAGAAAAGTTAGAGTAATAACACCCACTGGGGAGATCGAAGGAATTGCAGAATTAGGCAAGGATGGGGCAATAGTTGTTGATGGAAAAAAAATTTATTCAGGAGATTGTGTACATATTAGAACAATTTGATCACTTTAATTTTTAAATCTTGAAACGCCAATCTCTACGAATTTCAGGGAATTCTGCGAAAACATCCCTTTTAAGGAACTTTAAATCTTCAAATTCTATATCCTTTAGAACTCTTTTCAAATTCAACAAAAAACAACCAGGAATCCTCGTTGGGGCTATGTCTAAAAGTTTAAGAGCGAATTTCAAAAATTCTGCAATGCTTTCTGTTCTTACCAAATCTAGTTTTTCTAGAAGTTCTTTGTTCTTTATGTAAACTGAAATTGGTTGTAGAAAAAACTCATCTGCAGAATTCGCGATTTCAGCAATTTTTGGAAGCTCATCATCATTTATTCCTGGTATAAAGATAGTCCTAACAATGGTGTGGGTTATTTTAGAACTCATCTTTATTTTCTCTACGACTGTCTCAAAGAAGTCTCTTTTCTTTATCTGGAAATATCTCTCTTTACTACCTGCGTTGAGGCTTATCATTACGATATCGAAATTTTCACAGATTTTTTCAGTTAAAAGAATTCCATTAGTCTGTAAGTCAAGTCTAACATTTCCAAAGATGTTTCTAAGCTCTCTTACAATTCTAACAATTTCTTTTTCTCCAACAAGCAGTGGTTCTCCGAACTGGGAAATCGTTATGACTTTTGGATCCATGTCTCCGTAATATCCTTTTTTGAAAGGTCTCTCTCTTGCAATCCTGGAATAGCAGAAAATACAATCCAAGTTACACTCTAGTGTTATTTCATAACTTGGATGATGCCTTGGATTCTCGACATCACTTATACCTTCACAATTTTCGCAGTGAAGAGGATATTTTAAATTTTTAAAATTTTTTAAAAATCTACTCATATTCTGTCAAAGATCTTCAGAACGAATTCAGATAATTTCACAGCATCATCCTTAGAGCGCATTATCGTATTGGTTGCAAAGATTTTATCTGAAGTCAGAGTAGAGTCTGTCTCATCGACTACAAGTACATCGAGAAAATCTTCATATACTTTAAAAACTCCGAGCGGCGAGACTTCGAACCCTTTTGCTCTCATGAATTTCCCTGCTGGGCCACTAAATGGATTCTTACCTATTATTGGTGAGATAGCAACGACTTTTTTATTTTTTAGGATTTCTCGCATGTTTTCAACGCCAAGTATTGGAGATATACTTGATATAGGATTACTTGGACCTATTAAAACTTCATCCTCTTTTTTGATTATATTTCTAACTTCTGGCGGGATTTTAGCTCTATTAATACCTTTGAAGTACACATCTCGTACTTCTGGCATTCCTTTTCTTTTAACCCAGAATTCCTGGAAGTGCATCTCCCCTTCGTCGGTTAAAACAATCGTTGCAACTTCTTCATTGCACATCGGAAAAACCTCTTGTTTTACCCCATAGGCTCTTGCAACTTTTTTTGTTGCCTCAACAAGAGATTGTCCTTTTCGTAAAATTTCACTTCGCAGTATATGTGTTGCTCTGTCTAAATCGCCGATTCTCATGTTTTCATTAAAACCGAGTTTCTTCAGCGTTTCATGTGTCTTGAAGGTATCATCCTTTATTCCCCACCATTTTTCTTCGTCGATGATCTCTGCGAGAGCATAGATAACGGAATCTATGTCAGGACATATTTTGTTTCCAGATATCCAAACATCTTCTGCTGTGTTCACTATCACAAAGAAGTCTAAAATTTCCTTCATCCCTCTCAACAATTTCGGAGTTCCTGTGCCACCTGAGAGTATAATCATTGGAACCTCTTTCCGAAATTCTCGATTCCTATTTCTGAAGTCATCAACTCCTTTAAAATTTCTGGAAGATCTAAAACCTTCACTCTAACTTGCTCAGTAGAATCTCTATCCCTGATTGTTACTGTATCATCTTCGAAAGTTTGATGATCTACTGTTATGCAAAATGGTGTTCCAATCTCATCGTATCTTCTATACCTCCTCCCTATACTCCCTGAGTCATCGTAATCTGTATAAAAACCATTTTTTCTGAGTAAAGATGCTATATCAATTGCTTTTGTTGTGAATGGCTCTTTGGAGAGTAAGGGAAGTACGGCAACCTCTATGGGTGCAAGCCATCTTTTTAAACGTAAAACTCTTCTCTCTTCCCCTTTCACTATGTCTTTATCAAAGGAATGTTCGAGAACAGCATAACTTATTCTGTCAAGACCAAAAGATGGTTCTATGACATGTGGGATAACTCTCTCTCCAGTAATTTCTTCTTCGACCTCTTTAACTTCGAAGAATTCATTGCTAAGTTTAATTTTCTCTCCTTCTAGCTCTATCTCGATTTTTTCACCTTCAAATTCGATTTTTTCAAGTAATTCTGCGATCTTTTTTGCTTTTGACTTGAAAAATGGTCCAAGAACATCCATCTTTGGAACAGCTTTTTTTATCTTAACGACTAGAGGTTTTGAATATGAGATAAAGATACTAAGATCTTCCCTGCTAAATTTTGAATGTCTTGAAAGATCGTAGTCAGTTCTATCAGCGATTCCAACAACCTCAATCCATCCAAAACTTGTGAGTACTTCTGCATCCCAGCAATCAGCAGCATAATGAGCCTTTTCATCATCCTTATGCTGTCTGAAACGCATTTTTTCATCTTTTATTCCAATTTTTAATAAAAATCTTCTAGTTTTTCCGATGAAATATGCTAGGATTTCGTTGGCAATTATTCCTCTCTCAACAGCTTTTGACAGAGTGATTCTATGTACTTTTTCAAATTTGTCTACAAGAGTTAGCTCATCATCGGCAACCTCTCTGAAATTAGAGTGTTTTTTCTCCCTTGGGTGAACAAAAAATTCAAGTTCTGCTTGATTGAATTCTCTTAGTCTGATTACACCTTGTCTTGGACTTATCTCATTTCTAAATGCTCTTCCTATTTGTGCAACTCCAAATGGCAGCTTATCCCTGAAATAATTCGAAATTCTTTTGAAAGCGATGAAAATTCCTTGTGCAGTTTCAGGACGAAGAAAGGCCTTCTTACCTTTTCCCGCCCCTATATTTGTTGAAAACATCAAATTCATGGAGAATGGTTCGCTGAAGTTTCCATCACATTCACATTTTAAATCATAGACTTCTAGAATTTCTTTTATGGCATCTATCGAGCTGTTTATTTCTATGTTGAGTTTATCTTTTATATAGTGATCTGCCCTGTAAACTCTACCACATTTTTGACACTCGATTGCAATGTCAACAAAAGAAGTAGCATGACCAGATGCTACGAAAACTTCTTCAACCCCAATGAGTGGAGTGTCTATTTCTGCAACCCTCTCGTTTATAACAAAGAATTCTCGCCAGATATTTTCGATCTTTCTCCTGAGATTGTTACCTAGAGGAGCATAATCTATGAATCCAGCCATTCCACCATATATCTCAAAAGATTGCCAAATAAAGCCTCTTCTGATCAACATTTCCATGATCTCGCTCATGGAAGAGGCAAAGAGCATTCAACATAAAAGTTTTAAGGTATTTTTGGTGAAACTACAGACATCATTATAAAAAGTTATCTACAAAACTGGCTTTTGTTTTTGTGCTCAGCAACATTTTTATTTCTCTAAAACTCTATGTCTTCATGCCACTAGTCCCTCATAGGCATTGTGTTATTTGTGGAAAAGCTATCGAAGTAGATAAGTTCGTATGCGGTGAGGAATGTCAAACAAGACTTGAAAGGGAGAGGAAGAAGCAGAGAAACTTTACAATTTTCATGTTTGCAATGCTATTGGTTCTACTCTTGGCCCTCTGGTTGCCTTACGCCTTCCGATAGATATATCTCTCCAGGTACTGGTACTGGGTATCTAGATGTTAGACAAGCAATGCAAAATCCTTTACCACCGAGTTTTTTAACTGCAGAAAGAAGTCCTTGAAGGCTAAGATATTTCAAACTATCTGCACCAACTATTTCTCTTATTTCTTCTAAAGAATTTTTCGAGGCAATGAGTTCATCTCTAGTCTTCATGTCGATTCCAAAGTAGCAGGGTGCAATTATTGGTGGGCTACCTACACGGAAATGAACTTCTTTAGCTTCGGCTTTTTTTAACATTTCTACAATCCTCTTAGAAGTCGTGGCCCTAACTATGCTATCATCGATGAGTGCAATTCTTTTTCTTTCAACATTCTCCTTTATCACATTCACTTTCATTCTGACGAGTAATTCTCTGAGTTCTTGTTTTGGCATTATGAAGGTTCTACCAACGTATCTATTCTTTATCAGAGCTTCCATATAAGGTAACCCTAGTCTCATTGCGTAACCTATGGCTGCTGTTATTCCACTATCTGGGACAGCAGAAACAAATTCAACATCTGCTGGGGACTCCTCTGCAAGAATTTTTCCCATCTCTGTTCTAGCTTTGTAGACACTGACACCATCTATTATAGAATCGGGACGAGCGAAGTAAATGTATTCAAATATACAAAAAGACTTTCTTATACAATCTGCAAACTTTATGAACTCGAGTTCGCCATCTTGAATTAAAATTGCCTCTCCTGGGTGGAGATCTTTTATGAGCTCTCCATCGAGAGCATCGATTGCACAACTTTCGCTACACACAACATAGCCATCACTTAGCTCTCCAACACAAATCGGACGAAAGCCCAAAGGATCGCGAAAGGCGACAAGAGTATCATTCAATATTAGGATGCAGGAATAACTCCCCAAGATTTTCTGGCTCAGCTCTGAAAGAGCACTTTCAATGTCCTTTTTGCTCACTAATAACTTCGATAAAAGCTGAGCTATGACTTCAGAATCCGTGTCAGTTGTGAAAACACTTCCTTGATTTTCTAGTTCTCTTCTTAAAGTCTGATAGTTTACGAGATTACCATTATGTGAAACCACTAAGGTTCCGGCTTTGGACTTAACGACGAACGGTTGAGCATTTTCGATTTTGGAGGTTCCAGTGGTTGAATATCTGACATGTCCAACAGCGATTTTTGCTGGGAGTAAATCTTTTTCGGAAAAAACTTCAGATACTAGACCAATACCTTTTTTGTATTCGAGTTTATCTTCAAAAAAAGCTATACCTGCAGACTCTTGGCCACGGTGTTGGAGGGAGAAGAGGAGATAATAAACATATTTCCCTGCAAGAGAATTCTCACTGTAAGCTCCAGCAATACCGCACATCAGTTACTATCCTTTGTTTTATTTACCCAATTATAACTCCGAATTTTTTTACTTCTCCCAAAACCGCATGCAGCACAGTATCTCTTTCTCCAATGGAATGAATTTCTCCCACATCTCCTACATCGAATGTGAACCATTTTTCTATTTCTTCTCCCCATTGCAGCAGTCCCATCTGACATTATCCACCACCCGTGAATGGAGAGACAAAGACAACAGTATCTCCACGGATGATGACACTTCCTACTCTCCGTACTATTTCTCCCCCCTGTATCTCTTCAGCATTCAATAAGACCAAGTTCATATGAATATCATAACCATCGAGCGTTCCTCTGAACTCTCTTCCACCTTTAAGGCGAACTATGACTGGAGATTTCAGTGACTTGTTCAAGACATCTAAAGGACGGACTGGCATCTTATAACCTCCCTAAACTCTCGATTTCTTTTTGGTATTTAAAAGTATCGTTTTGAAATTGAGAGAGAACCTAGATTTCTTATCTTTTAGGGGAAGTAGATTTTGAGGTTATTAAGATTATCTTCAATCTAGAACCACTTTTTATTTTTTTAATAGAGAAAATCTATTTTTTTATCGCTTTTAGGGTTCAAAAGAATAGATATTTATCCATAAAATTTAAGAGAGCTATAATAACCCGGGATCACAATCAGAAAAGATGCTCCGAGATCGACAAAGCCAAAGTTAAGATTAGACTCGTATATGAAATCAAAAATAAAGCACTAAATACGTCAAAAAAGCCATTATAGGCAAGGTTAAGTAGTTTGATCGATGGTAAAATGATAGGAAAAATTGTTGGAAAAAGTATCGCAGGTAAGAGCATCTCTCTCCCCTTTGTGAAGGCAGATATTGGAGAAATTAGAGTTATAGCACTTGAAATTGGTAATGAAGAGATCATGAGGCATGAAAGGAGTAGAATAAAATCACCATTTAAGTTAAATAAGATATAGCAAATCGGAGTTATTAAAAAGATTAAGATGAAGACGAGTATTATATTTGAGATCATTTTTGCAATGATGATATCTACTGTGCTTAGCGCTGCTTTTAGCCCCTCTATTGTTTCAAGATCAAATTCTCGAAGCACTGTAATAGAGCACGCAAGAATTGAAGAGAGAAGAATTACAAGAAAAAGTATTTGAGCAAAGAATTTTTCAGCATCTATTGAAAAACTAAAAAGGAAAGCAGTAGTCAATGAAAATAAAAAAATCTGATTTAAACTTGCTTTGCTCCTCACTTCAATTTTGAGATCTTTCTTCACGAGTTCCAAGATCGAGGGCATTGACAGCATTGTCGTAGCAATCACCCGAATAAACTACTTGACCATTCTTGAGAACGAGGAATTTTTCGCAGAACTTTACATCTTCAAAATTATGTGTAGACAAAAAAAGAGATCCATCAAAGCTATGAATCAAATCCCAGAGCACTTCTCTGCTTTCTATGTCGAGTGAAGTGAAAGCTTCGTCGAGAATGAGTAAGGATGGTTTTATCATGAAAGCTCTTGCAATCGCCAATCTTTGTAAATAACCACGTGAGAGCTCTAAAACCCTTAATTCCAACTTTCCTTTTAAAGAAAGTTTTTCAAGTATCCAGTTCCATTCACGAATTCCGTAAAGTTTTGCAAAAAATCTTAGATTCTCTTCGACTGTTAACTCTTTGTACACCATGGGATTATGTGTAACTATCCCTATTTTACGTCTAACTTCAATACTTTTCGAAGGATCTTTACCAAAAACATTTACTTTTCCTGAGTCTGATTTTATTATTCCTGCCAATATCTTTGCAAGTGTACTTTTACCTGCACCATTATAACCAAGGACTGCTAAATTTTTTTTGAAACTAAAGGAAACATTTCTTAAAGCGAATTTCTCTCCAAATCTCTTGCTGACTTTCTCACAGAAGATCAATCTAATACACCCTTTGTGCTCCTATAATCTTCACCGGTCTTTCTCAAAGCTTGTTTCAGAGACAATGCAAAGGCTTTGAAGCATGATTCCATCATATGATGCGAGTTTCTTCCCTTGACTGCGAGATAGAGGTTGAGACCTGAGTTCCTGCAGAGAGTGTCGAAGAAGTGTAAAAAATCTTCTACTCTAATTAAACCATCTTTTAAATCTCCTTCAAAAACAAAAAACCCTCTTCCACTGAAGTCTATTGCACAAATCGCAACAGATTCATCCATTGGAACAATAGCATAACCAAATCTTTCAATTCCTCTCTTTTCAACTTCTGAGATACTCTTTCCGAGGCAAATAGCTACATCTTCTATTATATGATGGACATCTTTACCTTTTGCTAAGATCTCCATTTTAAAACCCGAGATCTTTGATAAAGTTCCAAGCATATGGTCGAAGAAATCGATTCCTGTGTTTATTTCCGTCTTTTCGGAATTGAAGATAACCAAAACTTCAGTCTCGTAAGTCTTTCTATTCACTTTTTTCATGACTCAAATTCAAGCGCCTCTTCGAATTTAATCTTTCCCATGTATAGAGCTGAGCCAAGTATTACTCCTGCTGCACCAATTTTTTTAACAAATGCAATATCTTCAAGAGAAGAGACTCCGCCTGCAACGTAAAATGGACGCTTTATTTTTGTTAAAAAATCCATTCTTCTTCTTTCTATTCCAGATAACAACCCTTCCACGTCTATGTTGGTGTAGAGAAAAGAGAGATCACAATCTTCATATAACTTTACAAATTCCAGAGGTTTTAATCGAGTAACCTCTTTCCAGCCTTTGACTACTATCCTCTCTCCTTTCACATCTATTGCTATAATGACTCTGTTTTTCCATTTACTCGCAAAGTCTCGTACTTCTTTTACTTTATTAACGGCAAGCGTTCCTAGGATAACTCTTTGAGCTCCTAGTCTTAAAAGTCTTTCAGCAACATCAAAACTTCTTATTCCTCCTCCAACTTGTACCTCTATGCCGAGTGAAATTATAGCTTTTATTTCTTTTTGGTGTCTGAGTTCCCCACTAAAAGCTCCATCTAAATCGACTACGTGTAAAACTTTTGCACCTTTTTCTATCCAATGTTCTGCAATTTCAATTGGGTTTTCTGCCTTGAAAGTTATCTCGTTTTCTTTTCCTTGTCTAAGTCGCACAACTTTTCCATCCTTTAAATCAATTGCAGGAATAACTCTAAACATTTATTTCTGCTAAAGTCTTGTTAAAGTTCTCTGCCTTACTTTTTAGAATTTCTATGGCTTGAATTAAAACTTTTTTAGCTGGCATTGCTCCTGTTGATTCGACGACAAAAAGAAAATCATTTGATTCGCTCACTCTTAAAGCCTCTTGCTCGCAGCATTTTACACACTCCATGCAAAGTGAGCAATCTAGAGGATTTACTACTATTCTGTCTTTTAAAACAAAAACATTCCTAGGACATACAGAAATGCATTCTCCACAGAGATTGCATCTATCATCTATCTCTATTTTTGGAATTATTTTATAAAAACAAGCTGACACAGGCTGAAATTTAGAATGTTCTTTTCCAATTCCAAGTCTTGCAACTGCTTCTATCATCAACTGCTGACCTTTAAAGAGTTCAAGAACTGGGATATCTTTGTATACGAAGTGCACATCAGGCTCATCGCTAACAAAATCACCAGAGTAAACTATTCTTGGGCCCTCGATGTTGAGTCTGAATGAAACTTGACAACTCGGACATCCGACGCCATCACAAATACAGTCTTTTTGCATGTTGAATCTTCTCAATTCTGTTTTTATTGGAAGCATAGCTAATCTATGGGCAATCATTTCATCGTAGAAATAGCTTGAGTTCACATAGAAGTCGACGTAATCGATAGCTAGAACTGGAACAAGAGACTTCATCGCTCTCCTAATCGAATTTGCCAAAGCTGGTGAAGCATCCTTTAAAATAAAAACTAATTTGTCTTCATCCTCTTTTAAAAATTCGATTTTTGTCATTAGACTCTCCTACCTCTTTTCCCACCTGGTGGACGACACGTATCATGTGGGATTGGAGTAACATCTTCAATTCTTCCTATTTTCAATCCAGCTCTTGCTAATGCTCTTATCGCAGCTTGTGCTCCTGGTCCTGGGATTTTTGACCTATTTCCACCTGGGGCTCTAACCTTTATATGTACAGCATTTATTCCTTTTTCCATTGCAATATTCGCAACTCTAAGAGCTCCTTGCATTGCAGTATATGGATTCCCCTCATCTCGTGCAGCTTTTACAATCATCCCTCCACTCACTCTTGCAATGATCTCAGCTCCTGTTATGTCCGTTATCGTTATTATCGTGTTGTTGAAGGATGAATAGATATGTGCTATACCCCATCTGATCTTTTCAGGCATTACCTTTCACCCTTAACGCGACTTTTGATTCGAGATCTTTGTGTACTATGTAACTCGGACATGTAACTTTCCTACCATCCACTTCTACATGTCCATGGACGATCACTTGTCTTGCCTGCTTTATAGTTTTTGCAAGTCCCTGACGATATACGATCGTCTGTAACCTTCTTTCAAGGAAATTCTCAACAGATAAGCCCAGAACATCATCAAGTGTTGAATTCTCTGAAAGAATCCCAAATTTTTGCAGTCTTTTTGTCACAGCCTGGACTTTAGCTTTTGCGATTTCCCCTTCTTTTCCAGGAAGATTTATTTTTCCGAGTAATTCTCTTGCAACTCTTCTATATTTTCTGAGTAAGTTTTGGAATCTCCAAAGCTCTCTTTTATTTCTCAATCCATATTTTATCACTAGCTGGGTATCTCTTTCAAGCCTACTTCTATCCCAGGGACGTACAGGAGTTATGTAGCGTTTCCTGCCCCTCTTTGGATCACCCATATGAGATCACCTTTACTTTTTCTTCCTTATAACTCCTATAGTTCTACCCTTTCTTCCAGTTGATCTTGTCCTTTGACCCCTTACCTTCTTTCCCTTTGCGTGTCTTACGCCACGGTAGCACTTCATTTTAATCATTCTTTCAATGTCTAGCATTCTCGCGAACTCAACATCTTTTGATAATAAGTGTAAATTCTGTCCAGTAATAGGATCAAACCTTCTGTTTAACATCCAAGATGGAATTTTTTCAATTTCTTCTTCGATCAGTTTTCTGAGCCTCTCTAAGTCTTCATCAGGAAGATATCCGAGTTTTCTCTTTCCTTCTAATCCTGCTGAGTTAACTATACTTCTTGCCATCCTTATACCTATACCTGGAATTCTTGTTAGAGCATGAACGACGTTTTTGTTCCCATCGAGATCAGTATCAGCTATTCTCACTATATGCTTGAACATGTGATCACCGATATAAGGCAAAGTTCCTGGGACGATATTTAAATATTTTGTGAATGGTTTATCAATTTCTGAAAAAAGAATGGTAAATTTTTACATCATCCAGAGAACTTTTTTATCTGAATCTCTTCTTGGAGGTATCGGGGGTTTTTTTGCAGGATAACCCAATGGAATTACAGCTACGAGCTTTTTATCCTTTATTCCAAGTTCTTTGTTTATTTCTTCTTCCATGTACACAGGCCCTGTCATCCAACAGGTTCCAAGACCCAAGGCATGTGCGGATAGCAGTAAATTTTGTATTGAAGCACAAACGCTCTGTAAATCTGCAAAATCATCTCCAGTTGGTGTGTAGTAGACAAAGATAACGATTGGTGCATTTCCTAGGGTTTTAAAAAATTGCTCTGTGAGATCTATGACCTTTGGATTTCCTGCAAAGAACTTTTGAAGTCTTGGAAGGATTGAGTTATAGCTTTCTTTTATAACTTCTCTTAACTTCTGCATTCTCTCTCTATTGACAACTACAAAAAACCATTGCTGTCTATTCATCGCGGAAGGGGCCCACATGGCAAGCTCAAGAATCTTTTCTAACTTTTCTTTTTCAACAGGTTTGTCGATGAAAAATCTATGACTTCTCCTCTCTTTTATTATCTTTTCAAGACACTCGAAGCAATCCATGGTAGGTATAGGACAATAATTTAATAAATATTTCCTATAACAGAATCTATGCTCTCAATGGAATGGTTTTATCAGAGAATGAAACTCTTGAAAAAATTTGCAAAAGATATAGAAGTTGAAGAGGTTGCAATTTGCGTTCCATTAGAATTTAAAACAGCATGCATGATCTATGAGCTCTCAAAATATACCAAAGTTTTTCCAGTAAAACTCGATGAGTATTCGACAAAAAAAGAAGCTGTTAACTGGCTTGAAGAACTTGGGATAAAAATTGTCAGAAAAAGAGATGCTATAAAAGCTAGGTATTTTTTTGACTGCTCTGCAGTGTTATCAAGAATCGCTGAGAGAGCAGGGAAGGAGGAAATAAATGTTGTAGAGCTTACGAAGACTGGGGAAGAATACTTAAAGAGGATGAGATGTAAGATTAAAGCCATTTCGGTTGACTCATCTAACTTAAAGGAAATAGAGAGTGTTCATGCGACATCTTTAGGTCTTCTCGAGGCACTTCTCAAACTCAACATTTTTTTACCTGGAAAGAAGGTTAAGATCATTGGATTTGGAAAAGTTGGTCAGGGATGTGCAGATATACTGAGAAGAATTGGTTGTGAGGTTTTTGTTTGGGATAAAAAAGATGAAAAAAGAGTTAAAGCGACTTTTGCAGGTTATAAAGTTTCAAAAAATTGTAAAACAGATATTGTAGTCCTTTGTACAGATTCCAAAGTAGATTTAGATTGTATTTCCGATGATGCAATTGTTGTGAACATGGGTGCAGAAAAATTTTATGCTAATGGCAGACTTTTAGAGGACTTTGGAATTCTCAAAACTTATGAGAAAGATGGAAAAAAATATCACCTTATGGTAGATGGTTATGCAGCAAATCTTGCAATTGGATATGGTACTCCTATTGAAGCAATGGATATAACATTTTCTGCAGGTATACTCGCGCTTAACTATCTAAAAAAAGATTTCGATGGATTAATTCCATTACCGGAGGAAATAGAAGAAAAAATAATCAAAAGTTTAGCTTCTTCAAAAATCTTTTGATGACTTCGTTCACTCTTTTTGGATTTTCGAGCATGACCATGTGACCTGAATTATCGATGATTTCGATCTCTGCTCCAAATTCTGCGAAAAATCTTGAATACTTCACTGGAGTTAGTAAATCTTTCTCTCCAACAATTGCTAAGGTTGGAATTTCAAATCTAAGTTTTCCAACCTTAAAATCTTCGATTATATCGAATCTGTTGCAAATATTAAGATCTCTTAAGAGAATCTGCACTCTATCCTTGAAAATTTTTTTAAAATCCTTCAAGAGTTCTTTTTTTGCAAAGGCTAAATCTAAAAGAAAATTAACAGCCTCATCAGTATTTTTCGAGAGTTCTTCAAGAATTTTTGGAAATACCTTAAGTCTAGCTCCAGTTCCGATCAATATTAGAGCTCTGACCAAATCTCTATGCTTTAGATAAATCATCTGAGCTATTGCACCTCCTAGACTATGACCAGCTATTATACCTTTTCCAGATGTTTTTTTAACAACTTGAACAACGAATTTAGCATAATCCTCAACACTATCGATCTCTGCTCCATCACTATCCCCATGATTTGGAAGATCAATCGCATAACCTCCAATCTCTTCAAGCTGCCCAATCCACAAAGTTGAATCACAACCAGAGCCATGGATGTAAAAAAGAGGTAGGTTCGATTTCTTTAAGACTGAAATATTTATCTTTTCAACTTCAATCTTGATTCTTTCCATATTTAAGTCTCAAAAATACCAAGTTTCAAGATTTTTCTAGTCTCCTCTTCATATTTCTTAAGTTCTTGTAGTCTGTAATCTTCTTCTAGAGCTTTCTTTAGTGCCTCGACATCTGAATCTATCTTCATCTCTCTTGTTCTACCGTATCTGCCCTTTGAGATTACGATTGAATTTATTATCCCTAAAGAATCGAGTTCTGAAAGAAGATCACTCACCCTACGCTGAGTCAATGCTTCAACGCTTATTTTTGAGCAAAGCCTTTTGTAAACGCAATAAACTTCCCCAGTTGTGAACTTCTCCATGTTTTCTGCGAGTAAAGTCATACTATACAATAAAATTTTTGTTTGAAGTGGTAAAGTTCGAACAGTTTCGAGCATGTAGTCGGTTTCTATCTTTTTTACAGCTTTTCTCACGTGTTTTATTCTTACTTTGTTATCTCCTTCTCTCTCGGCAATCTCTGCACTTACTCGTAGCAAATCAAGAGCTTTTCTCGCATCTCCATGTTCTTGAGCTGCAATTGCAGAACAAAGCTGAATTACTCCATCTTCTAGAACTCCATCATTGAAAGCTATTTTGGTTCTTTGTCTGAGAATATCTTCGAGCTGTTCCGCATTGTATGGGGGAAAAACAAGTTCTTCTTCACTCAGTGAGCTTAAAACTCTCGCGTCAAGAAAGTTCTTGAACTTTAGGTTATTTGAAATACCTATTAGACAAATTCTTGCATTCGATAAATCTGCATTAATTCTTGTAAGACTATAAAGTGCTTCTTCTGCTCTTTTAACTAGTTTATCGATTTCGTCGAGTACGATTACCATTTTTGCTCCTTTGCTTTCTACAGTACTTTTAACTTCTTCATAAACTTGATCTGTAGGCCAACCAGTCATAGGAACATTTCTTCCGAGTTTTCTGGCAATAGTTGCTAAAACACGGTAAGCTGTGTCTATTATTTCACAGTTAAGATACTGGACGACTACTCTTGCGTCCACTTTTTTGCTGACTTCTTCGAGGTTTTTCATTACTAGTTTAACAGTAGCAGTCTTTCCTGTACCGGTTTTACCATATATAAAAATGTTTGATGGAGTACCCCCTTTCAGTAATGGGGAGAGAAGTTCTACGAGCTGTTTTATCTGTTCCTCCCTGTGGGGGAGGTTCTCAGGGGTATAACTATGCCTCAGAACATCTCTATTTTTAAAGATACATACTGAGCTTAAAAAGTTGTCGAATATATTCATTTTATCACCTTCATTTTCATGCATCTCCTCGTTTATAGCTTTTTCGATTTTCAATCTTTTTTATTTATGTTTTAATGGTATTCTTACCATGATGAGTTTTTTCGAGGTTATTATTCCACCATGAAAAACAATTCTGCGTTTTCGATATAGTTCTTTAGATCTTCTAACTTACTAAAAGGTCTTCTTTTTGCAATTTCAACAGCTTTAGCTCCAATAAGAGCTTCTAATTGCTCCAATTTAGCTCTGTTAATGTTAAGTGGTGTTTCTACTGCAGTAACACTCCGATAACCGTAGTCTACAACTCTTGCATCTATGAAGATACCTTTACTGTATCGTCCAATGAGTCCTACCAGTATTGGATAGGTCGCGATTTGTCTTGCAAAACTTATTTTTCCCTCTACTTCTACCATAAGATTTGTTATTTTTCTACCTTTTGGAAGAATTTTTCTGAGCATTTTGTTGTCTATCTCTTCCCTAACACGGTTTTTAAAAGTATAAAAATATTTTTTGTGCTTTATTAGTCTGCTATATCCTTCTCTCTCCATCGGAGTTCCAGAGAAAATTTTTACTTGTCTTATGTTTATCCTTCTCAGAAGTAGACCTCTTTCTAGTACTTCTCTAAGAAATTCGAAATTTTTTTCGAAAGTCTCTTTTGTTTCTCCTTTTAGACCGATAACAAAGTTTATTCCAGGTAGAAAGACTGGTAAACCATTATAACTAATTGTTTTACCATATTTGTTCATGATTTCTATCGCTTTCATGACTTCTTCTGGGTTTGCACAGAGAGTGTTCTTTTTCACAACTCTTTCGTCTGCACTTTCCATACCAAAGGCAGCAACGTTTCCAGGCGTCTGATAAATGGAAATTACCTTTATGATTTCCTTTGATTCTTCAGGATATTCTGTAATTGTTTTTGGATTTACATTGTCTAGGTGGAGTGTTTTTATCTTCGGACAAGAATTCCAAATTGCACGATGGAAATTTTTAATAGCTTCAACGTTAGGTTTGGGGAAATCGTAGCTGAAATCCGCTAGATATGTGAAAAAATCTGTTTGCTTACCAATACGAAAATGTCTAACACCAGCATCATATAGTGCCTTTATTTCTGAAACAACGTTCTCTGGATTGCGAACAAAAAATTTCTGGAATCTTTCAATGCAAAAGGAGCATTTTGACCAATAGCAGCCCCTATATGTTTCTATTTCGCAGATAACATTTGGAAACCATGGATGTTGAGTTACGATTTCGGAGCCAATGATGAGAAGTTTGTCAAATTCGAATTTAACACCAAGAGTTTCGCATAGTACTCTTTCGAATGGAAATTTGAGAACTTCGATCGAACTGTCTTCTAGAGCTGATATCTCTTTTTTACTCAATTCAAGATAAATTGGTCCAACGAGAATGTTTTTCTTTGCTAGATTTAGGGAAAATATCTCTTTTTTACTCAATGGTTTACCTCCGAGGTAATTTCCAGGAACTGCAATACCAGCGATTATGAAGAGAAATTCAAAATCTTTAACTTTTCTTTTTATATCTGGTCTTTCTCTAAATGAATCGATCGTCGTGTATAGTGCACTTATCTTGGCCTCTTTTAGTACACCACTAATAAATCGAGGATATGGAGATATGAATGGAGGTACACCCAGACAAGATGGTTCATCAACATATCCGTCGAGTATTAGAGCTTTCATCCTCCTTGTATTTTTGCATTTCCTCCTATTATCGAACCGACAAGCTGTATATTTCTGATCTCACATTTATCGTCCACAATGCTTCTCCAGAGCTTTACATTAGAAAGACTCGTCCTCTCAAAAACTATGCTCTCACTAACATCTGAAGATTCAATTCTGCATTGATTTCCGATAAAGGCATAGGGACCAATTATACTTCTTCCAGTGATTTTTGCACCTCTCCCAACGACTACAGGTTCAATTATCTTAGCAGATCTCTCGATCTCTGCGGATCTGTCGACGTAGTGGTCGGTATAACTCTTGAAAGCTTCAATGTAAGAATCGGCGTTTCCAACATCATACCAGATCCCATTGAATTTTTGTCCGTAAACTTCCTCCCTCTCGCAAAGAAAACTTATGAAATCTCCCAAGTTATCACTTCTCTTCATACCTGCGACATATTCCAGGAGAATTTCGACACTTTTTTTTGGTAGGAAATAAACACCAATACCTATAAGTGATGAAGGTGGTTTTTCAGGTTTTTCATAGAATCTAATCACTTTATCTCCTTCCATTTCTGCAACTCCATACCTTTTAGCGAGCTCTAAATCACCAACATCGTAGAGGGCAACAAAAGGCCTTCTCTTTTCCACAAACTTATTGTAAAGCTCTTTTAAAGAGAATGAAAAAACATTGTCTCCAGCTACTACGAGTAAATCGTCTTTGATCTCCTTTGCAATCTCTGCTAGAGCTTTTACAGCTCCAAGCTTCTCTTCTTCACTTTTGGTGTTCTCGGCTATTACTTCCACTTTTTTACCTCTTGCCCACTCTCTAAAATCATCTTCAAACCTTTTGTTTGTGGAAAGAACTACAGAAAGTTCAAGGTCAATCACTTTTTCATAAATGAGATCTATTATTTTTTTACTTCCAATTGGAAGTAAAGGTTTTGCCCTTGTTTTTGTTATAGGCCACAATCTCGTCGCATATCCTCCTGCCATTATCACAGCTCTCATCATAGCAGATTCTTTGTTTAAAAATAAAAGCTTGTCGGAAAAGTTGGAAGAGAGAAATCAAAAATATAACATGAGCTAGCAAACTCAAAAGAAAGGAACATAAGATTTAGAGCGATTTTTCATGAAAAAAAAGATTAAAACTATCTATCTTAGCATAGACATGGATATTTCGAAGTTATACAAAAGAATTGGAAAAAATTCCTGGAAAATTCTTGATGCTATTTTCAAGAATCTCTGGAGTTATAAATTTGTTCCAATCAACGTTATAAGCGATTTTGCAAAAGTAGAGGAAGAAAAAGTTAGGAAAATTTTAAAAATTTTGGGAGATGAAAAGGTTGTGATAAACAAATATACGAAGTATGAGGGCTCAACTTTAACTTTTACTGGCCTAAGTATTTACTCTCTTTACAGACTTGTTGAGAACGGTTATGTTAGTGCGATTGGTAAAAAAATGGGAGAAGGGAAAGAAAGTCTAGTCTACAACTGTATTTCGAAAGAGGGCGAAGCTGTGATAAAATTCCACAAGCTTGGTTATCAGAGTTTTAAAAAAGTAGTTGAAAAGAGAAATTATGGAACATTAAATTTTTCTGTTCTTTCTGTGAGATCAGCAAAAAGAGAATTCGATGCTCTAAAAAAACTACAAGGACTTGCAGTTCCAGAAGTTTATGGTCATGAGGGAAACGCGGTACTAATGGAGTTGATAGATGCAAGAGAACTTTACAAAGTCAAGGTTGATAATGCAGAAGAATTTCTAGATATGATATTGAAGGAGATAGCGAAATTTTATCGTCGCGGGATTGTTCATGGGGATTTGAGTCAATATAACATTCTTGTAAGCGATAGTTTCTGGATAATCGATTTTCCCCAGAGCGTTGAAGTTGGGGAAAAGGGTTGGAATGAAATTCTAAAGAGAGATGTCATAACTTTGCTCAGATATTTTCGCAGAACTTATGGCATAGAAAGAGATATCAATTCCATCGTGGAAAATATTATCAGTGATAATGGGAATAGATGTGATCGGGAACAGGAAATTTGCGGTCGTGGCATTGAGAGATGATGGGGAGACTAGAAAAGTTGTCTCCAAATCAAAACTCTATCGTTTGATAAAAGAGCTAAAGCCAAAAATAGTTGCAGTTGACAACATAAGTGAGCTGTTTGAAAATAAAGAAGATATTGCCCAGTTTCTAAAAGTAACGAATACAAAACTTGTACAAATCGCACTCGATGCACCATTACAGATTATTGCAAAGAGATTCGGTATAAGGATAAATGTTCGAGATCCATTCGATGAGGCAAGAGCTTGCGCTTATCTTGCAAGTTTCGATGTTGGTTATGAGGTATCTATTTTTACTGACAAAACAAAAATAGTCGTTTCGAGAAATAGAAGAATTGGTAAGGGAGGATGGAGGCAGAAAAGATATAGTAGAAGAGTTCACGACGCTGTAAGAGGTATTTATAGAGAAATAAAAAACATTTTAGACAATTCTGGGCTTGAATACAGTGAAAATGTGAAAGGAGGATTTGGTGGCATATCAAGAGGAGAATTCATTATAGGTGCTCCGATAAGCGAGATTCCAGTCAGTTCTTTCAAAACGAAAGATGTTCAGGTAAAAGTCGAGTCTATTGAGAAGGAAAAAATAGAGTTCATTCCAATTTCAAAGTCGAAAAGATATTTGATAATTGGAGTCGATCCGGGAACAACTACAGCAGTTGCAATCATCGATCTAAGTGGTAATTTGATCAAGGTGAAGAGTAAAAAAGACTGGAGTTTATCGGATGTTCTTGAGTTCATAAACTCGTATGGAAAACCCGTGATAATTGCAACTGACAAGAAAAATCCACCAGAATTCGTGAACAAAGTTAGATCCTCTTTTAATGCAATACTATATTCCCCAAGGGAAGATTTGAGCACAGAAAAAAAGAGAGATCTTACTTCAAAGTACCGATTTCTCAATGATCACGAGAGGGATGCACTATCCTCTGCGATCGATGCTTTAAAAAATTATGAAAGCAAATTCAGAAACATCGAGAAAAGACTTCCTACAGGTTATGATTTGGAGAAAGCTAAAGCTGAGATATTGCGTGGAGCAACTTTGAAGAGTCTTTTCGAACCTCAGAGTATGGAAAAAGTTGAGAAAAAGGAAGAACAGGAGATAGACTTCTTTGAGTTGATAGAAAAAAAAGATAAAAAGATCAAAGAATTAAAAGAAGAGAACGAAATTCTGAGAAAGCAGATATCAGAGCTAAAGGCTGAAATTGAAAAGTTGAGAATGAGAATTGCAGTGATTTCAGATGAAGAGAGAGAAAAAATAAGAAGGGAGATATATATAAAGAATGTAGAAGCCAAGATTTCCGAATTGCTTATTGAATTGAAAAAAAAGGACTCAGAGATTCTTGCATTGAAGGAAAAAATTGAATTTTTGAAAAAGATGAAATTACTCGAACTTTCCGGTTGGAAAGAAGTTAAACTCATGAAGAAATTCACTAAAGAAGAATTGGAAAAATTGAAAATTGTCGAGGATGATGTAGTCTATATAGTCGACGCCAGTGGAGGAAGTAAAAGCTATGCAGAAATTCTTTGTAAAAAGAATATAAAGGCAGTTATAGTAGGCGGGGAAATGTCTCATATTATTCAAGAAGTATTTGACAGCCATGGAATTCCAAGGATAAGAAAAGAAGAAGTTGAGGTGCTGATTGGAAATGAAATGGCATTTGTTAGTCCGAACTTCGAGGAGGTTTACTTGAAAAAGGTTGAAGAGATGAGAAAAAGAAAACTCGAAACGATTGAAAGGCTTTTTGAGGATTACAAAAAGCGTAGAATATGATTCTTTTCTCTTCGATGTTTTTATATGAATACTCAACCGAGATGATCGCAAAAGCAGTTGAGCTTGCAGGATGCGACGGAGTCGAGTTTTGGATAGAAACACCTCACTTCTGGGTTGACAGAGATATTAAAAAGCTTCGATACTTCTCTGACTTCGAAATCGCTCTCCATGCACCAGTTTTGGATCTTAATCCAGTCTCTGTTAACAAATCGATTAGTGATCTAAGTTTAAAAGAGACCCTCTATACGATCTCTCTTTGTAAGAAAATCAACGGGTCTCTCGTTACAATTCATTCTGGAAAAAGAACTGCACTGCGAGAGCCTGTTTTGGCAGACTATGAATCTCTTCACAAGTATCTTCGAATCTCTTCTAGTTTTTCGAAAATTAAGAGAGTTCGTCTATCTTTAGAAAATTCAGAAAAAAGAATTAATAGTCTTTGTAAGACTGCTGAAGAACTGAGAAAATTTGTGGAGATCTATGATCTCAAAATAACCTATGATATAAAGCATTCAAACTACGACGATAGTTTCTATGATCTTTTAAATCGAATTTGCAACGTTCATGTCAGTGGAGATGGTGGTGGGAAACATGTTAGAGCGAGCAATAGTGAGAAGGTTACTGCAATTCTAAAAGAGCTTTCAGAACTTGGCTATGATGGTATATTAACTATCGAACTCGATGATCTTGGGATTGGTAGCCTAGATTTCAGAAAAAAAGTTGAAATTTTGAGAGAAGAGACGCTATTTTTGAGGAAAATATTTTCAAGGTGAAGTCAACGACCTCTCATTAAAAAATTTGTTATCAATTTTACTGAATTTTCTTCGTAAATATTTTTAAAGAGCAAGGCTTTGAAGTTTTGATGATCGTAAAACTCATTCTTTACGGTCTGAAATGTAAGAGTTGTATAAGCGCTGTTATAAAGACTTTGGAAGAGAATGGAGCAATTGTAAGAGAAATTGGCTTAAAAGAAGCAGAAATTGAGCTATTTAACGATGATAAAAAAATTGAAAAAATAATAGATGAAATAAGGGAACTCGGATATGAAGCAAAAATTGCTGAGATTCAGCGTTGAATTGCTCTATCAAAGAACGGATTCTTACCCTCAGATGCAATAGGAATTGCAAAAAGAATATCACTGTTGACAATTCCAAGTTTTTTCACAGCTATTGCTACGCGGTACATTATTCTCGTATCTACTCCAAGCATTGCAGACGTTTTAACTGCACTTCCCAAGGCTATGCCGAGGTCTACAATTTTAAAAGCACAATTTGGGCCTCTAAACTTTTTATCTTCTCTTTTTGCTCTTTCGAATTCGGTGCAACTCCTGAAACCACATGCTCCACAGTTAATTCCAAGAGATTTACTTCCTTTTATTCCAAGAACAAGAACACCTTTTGCTTTTCTCAAGCTATTTGCGTCTCTTAAAAAATCTCTGTCCTCTTCTGCAAGTTCTTCCATTTTCTTTGCAATTTCTTCAGTTTTCTCCCTCCCAATATAAATGATCTCGAGATCATCTATTCCCTTAGATTTTGGCGCTGTTCTTGCGCTTTCTGCCATTATAAATGCGCAAATCTTAACAGCTTCGTCGGAAAAATCCCTTTCGTTAAGTACCATGAAGGATATTATCTCTGAGGTTAATTTTCTTTTCGAGCTCCCTCTCATAAATTTTGGTTCAGCTAGTTAAAAAGCTAAGATGATGAGAATAGCTTTAATCTCTTTTCTCAGGCTTAGAAAGCCCTCTTCGAATTTTTACGACATTACCTATGACTATAACAGCTGGTGGAGAAATTTTTGCTTCTCTTACTTTTTCTACTATATCTCTCAGCTCTCCTTCAATGACTCTTTGCTCACTAGAAAAACCCTTTTCTACGACTGCAACAGGAGTTTTAGGATCTTTTCCATGTTCGATGAGATTGCTACAGATCTTTTCAATGTTTGAAAGCCCCATTAGAATGACTATTGTTGCATTGAACTTTGCAAGTGCCTCCCAGTTAAGTCTACCCCTACTCTCGTGACCCGTGATGAAGACAACTGCTGGGTCGTAGTTTCGATGTGTGATCGGTATACCTGCGACTCCTGGAACTGCGATTGCAGAACTAACTCCAGGTACATATTCAAAATCTATCCCTTCTTTAGCAAGAAATTCAATTTCCTCCCCTCCTCGACCAAAAACAAATGGATCTCCCCCCTTCAAACGAACTACTTTTTTTCCAGATTTTGCAAATTCTACAAGCATTTTGTTAATTTCTTCCTGTTCGAACTTATGTGTGCCCTTTCTTTTTCCGACATTTATGAGTTTTGCTTTTGTTTTCTTTAGAACTTCAACAACGTCTCCGATGAGATCATCGTATAGAATGACGTCTGCCTCCTCAATAACACTATTAGCCCTTATAGTCAACAGATCTTTTTTTCCAGGACCAGCTCCAACGATAAAAACCTTACCTACCATCTCTTACTCTCCTCGCAATCTCTAAAGCTTCGGTAATAGAATATTTTGAAATTGAGTCTTCAATTCTAAAATATTTTTCAGCTAAAACTTCGCAGATTACTTTTATTCTTTCTCCTCTTACTTTTGCATAAACTCCAAAAGGGATAGCACAACCAAAACCAAGTTCTTTTGTAATAATTCTTTCAACCTGTGATTCAATCCAAGTTTTTTCATCGTTCATAAAGGAGACAAGGTTTTCTTCTCCAATCCTTGTGGCAACAGCTATTATACCCTGATTTGGAGAAGGTACAATTACTTCTGGTGAAAAACTCTGATAATTGATTTTCAGCCCGAGTCTCTGAATTCCTGTCTCAGCCACGATTATAGCATCGTATAGTCCCTCTTTGAGTTTTTTAAGTCTTGTATCTAGGTTCCCTCTGAGATTTTGGAAAGAAATATCCCCACGCAGTCTAGAAAACTGAGCTTTTCTTCTCAAGCTAGATGTACCTATTTTAGCCCCTTGTTTGAGTTCATCAAATTTTTTTCCATCCCTTGAAATGAGCGCATCGCATGGGCTATCTCTTTTAAGAACTGCAGATATCTTTGTCCCCTCTACTCTAAAATTTGGGACATCTTTGTAACTGTGAACAGCCACATCAATCTCTCCATTTGCCAAAGCAGTATCGATTGCCCTTACAAAGGCTCCAACCCCCTTAAACTCGTGGAGAGGTTTATCTTTCATGATATCCCCAGCAGTCTTTATTATCTTGATCTCAACTTCATGACCCTCTTTCTCTAACATCTCCACTACCATTTTCGTCTGTGCCAATGCGAGTTTGCTACCCCTGGTACCAATTTTGAGTTTCATATGCTTCGATTATAGCGTTAAAAGTCTTTTCAATATCCTCTTCGCTATGTGAATCACTCATAAAACAAACTTCGAACTGAGAAGGGGGGAAAAATACTTTTTTCTCGATCAATCTCCAGAAAAATTTCATATATGCCTCTTTATCAAGTTTTAGAGCTTCTGAATAGTTTTTGGGAGACTTTCCAAAATATATACAAAACATTGAAGCTATTTGAGCTACTTCAACTCTTTTGAGACTATCTTTAAGAGCTTCACATAATTTCTCGGCTTTTTTCGCTACTTTATTTACAATTCCTCTTTTTTCGAGGATTTTCAGGGTAGTGTACCCTGCAAGAAGGCTTATTGGGTTTCCACTGAAAGTACCTGCTTGATAAACGTCCCCTGAAGGAGCAACTCTTTCCATTATCTCTTTTTTACTTCCGTAAATACCTATCGGGAAACCGCCGCCTGCAATTTTTCCGAGAGTTGTTATATCGGCCTTGACACCGTAGTATTCTTGAGCACCACCCATTGCTATACGGAAACCTGTTATTATTTCGTCGAAGATCAGCAAAACATCTTTTTCTTGTGTGATCTTTCGAACTTCTCTGAGATAATCCTTATCTGGTATTATAAGCGAAGAGTTTCCCATAACCGGTTCCATTATAACCGCTGAAACGTCTTCGTTTTTTTCAAGAACGTCTGAAAGTAATTCAAGATCGTTGAATGGAACTTGTAACGTTTTTTTAACGAAATCTATTGGAATTCCGGCAGAGTTTGGAACTCCAAAAGTCGTCGCCCCACTACCTGCTTTTACGAGTACTGAGTCATGTGATCCGTGAAAGCTTCCTTCAACTTTAACAATCTTTTCTTTTCCAGTAAAACCTCTTGCAAGCCTTAAAGCAGACATTGTAGCTTCACTTCCAGTATTCACAAATCGGAGCATTTCGATTGAGGGGTAATACTTTCTTATCAATTTTGCATATTTTATTTCGAGTTCTATTGGTGTTCCGTAAATCCATCCCTCTCTAAGTTTTTTTTCTATTTCAAATCTTACTTCATCGTTTGCATGTCCTAGAATAAGAGCCCCATAGGCCATGCAGTAATCTATGAACTCATTTCCGTCAACATCATATATTTTTGATCCTTTTGCTTTTTTTACAAAAAAAGGATGTGGTTTAAAAGCTCTAACAGGGCTGCTTACACCTCCAGGCATGAGATTTAGAGCTTCGTTGTAGAGTTTTCTTGATCTGTTGAATTTCATGAAATTCGTTACAATCTGATTTTAAATCTTTTTACCTAGTTGTGGATAAAAATAAAAACTAATTCTAAACAGATCTCCTCCTAACGAAATACTAATTAAATGTTTAGATGAATTTTTTTATGATCGAAGACAGTCTGAGAGAAGTCGTGAGGAAGAAGATCATAGAAATCCTTGAAAGCAGATTGGGCAGGGATATTGCGGTAGAAATTGAAGGGAAGATGAATCACGATGAGAGGGGAAGAATTCTGAAAGAGTACGAAAAAAGAGGACATTTACCTGAAGAAACGTATAATTTCCTCCTTTCAAAGTATCATTTCAAGGATTTGACTTCCATCGTTTTTGGAATCTCCTCTGACATTCAAGTTTTTCCGAAGATAATGAAATCTATGATTGGAAGTGGTAAGTTTGGGGTAAAGGGACTAAGAAAGCATGTTAGAGAACTCGGTTATTCGGAAGATAAGTTCGAAGAAATTCTCCAGGCTATTTATTTGGAGATTAGAAAGCGTTCAAGATATCCAGAATATAAAAAACTTCTTGCAGTTTCTTCTTTTGAAATTGGCGTTTTTTATCTCGAATTTGACTATGAAAAGGCTGAGGAGTTTTTGCTTGAGGCTCATGAGTTAAGATCAAATCTCGATGAAAACAACAAAATAAGACTTTTTGATAATTTAGTTCGACTTGGGACCCAATATAACCATGTAAAAAATATTGAAAAAGGGAAAATCATCTTTGATAAAGCCTTGGAAATTATGAAAGAGATTGATTTATCCCAAATTGATCCTAGAACTGTTAATGCATTGAAAGAGCTGGAAAAAAGGATTGACGAATCTTGTGAAAATATATCGATTTAAAAATATGTTAAACACTCTTGTATACAAACCACCAATCGTAGCCCTCGAGTTCACCTTTTTTTATCTTTTCCAGTCTCTCCATTGCATCTTTGATGTTTCTTGCAGGAGGAATTATTACTTTATTTCCAATTAACTCATTATTTGGCCAGTTTGCAGGAATTGCAATACCTTTAGTATCGCTCAGTTGCAGTGCTTTTACAGCGCGCAGAATTTCATCTATGTTCCTGCCGACTTCTTGAGGATAGTAAAGGATTAATCTGACGATTCCATTTGGATCGACTACGAATACAGCTCTAACTGTATTCGTACCTTTTGCTAGATGGATCAGCCCCATTTTCTTTGAAACCTCTCCTAAATCATCCGCTATAATTGGAAACTCGATCTTGATACCAATTCTCTCTTTTATCCATTCAACCCACTTTATGTGGCTAAAAGTCTGATCAACGCTGAGTCCTATTAATTCACAGTTAATCTTTTTGAATTCTTCGAATTTCTTCTGAAAAGCGACGAATTCTGTAGTACAGACTGGAGTAAAATCTGCAGGATGTGCAAACAAAATGAACCACTTTCCCTTATACTGTTCTGGTAATTTTAATTCTCCATGAGTGCTCTTCACTACCATTTCCGGAAACTTTTCTCCCAACAGTACCATGTTCTCACCAATCAAAATTGGTTTTTTGATATATAACTTTTTCTTTCGAAAATCGAACCAAAATTTATATAAACAAGAATAAAAGTAGTTGTAATGAATAAAAAGAATAAAGATATAAAAATTGTGATTGAACTCATCAAGAACGGAAGAGTAAAGAAAACTGAACTCGCAAAAATGCTTAACGTAACGGAAACGGCGATTAGAAAAAGAATCGAAAAAATGGAAAAAAATAAAACTATTCTTGGTTATAAGGCAATTGTTGACTTTAAAAAACTCAATCTCTTTTCATCACTCACAGGAATTGATGTCGAACCGGAGCACCTTTGGCGTGTTGTTGAGATTATTAGAAAGATGAATAACGTGAGCGCAGCTTATCTAACTTCTGGTGATCATGTAATTATAATAGAAGTCATCTGCGATTCTGTGGATTCTTTGATCTCTTTCCACGAAAATCTTTCGAAAATCGAAGGTGTTAAAAGAGTTTGCCCCTCTATGGTCTTAGAAGTTGTGAAATAGTGTAGAAGGCAAATTTATGGAAAAAATTCAATGAGATCTAATGCGAATATTGATCTAAGTTTCTGCGAAACTCCAGTTCAATTTTAATTAATTTATAATTTCCTAGATCATGCTGTTATTTTTTCTTTTTTAACTTCACTTCGAAAGATTTAAAAAAAGCTCTTAGATAATGGAAAAGGAGATATGATTCTGCTTACAAATGACGACGGAATTTACTCTGCTGGATTGAGAGCTGCGCATGAAACGCTTAACGAAATAGATGAAGTTGTAATCGTAGCCCCTATCACACAGATGAGTGCGGTTGGTAGGAGTATTTCAATAATGCAACCTGTAAGGATTTACGAAATGAAAATAAATGATAATAGAGCTTATGCTATCGATGGGACTCCAACAGATGCTGTTATACTTGGAATCTATGAGATAATTGGTAGAATACCTGAGCTAACTGTGTGTGGAATAAATCTAGGTGAAAATTTATCTACAGAAGCTGTAACAACATCTGGAACTGTTTGTTCAGCACTCGAGGCTGCGACTCAAGGAAGCAAAGCTATAGCAATTTCGATGGAGATGCATGAAAAAGATAAGTTCGAGCCAACTTGTGAGCATGATTTTGAAGATGCAAAAAGAGTTCTCAGATGGATAGTAAAAAAGATTCTTAAAACTGGTCTTCCAGATTGTGTCGATGTCGTAAACGTGAATGTTCCAAAGAAGTTCAATGGAAAAATAAAGATAACAAGGCTAGCGAGAAAGATGTATGAGACAAGAGTTGAGAAAAGAATTGATCCCAGAGGGAGAGAGTATTACTGGATCCATGGAATTGAAGTTGAAAATGCTGAAGAGGGGACTGATATTCACGCTTTGCGAAACGGTTTTGTTTCTATAACCCCGATTTCTTTAAATACAATATCTTTTAAAAATCTAGAGGTTTGGAGAGATGAATGGGAAAATCAACGCTTCTAAGCTTGCTCTCGAGCTTATAAAAGATGGTATAACTTTGGGCATAGGTTCCGGGACTACTGTTGAGATTTTTTTAAACCTACTCGGTGAAAAGATAAGAAAAGAGGGATTGACCGTTTATGGGATTCCGAGCAGTTACCAGGCGATGATGACAGCAATAAAGAATGGAATCAAGACTGTAGATTTTGCAGAGAAGGAGCCGGATATATGTATAGATGGTGCAGATCAAGTCGATGCTGAACTTAACTGCATCAAAGGCGCAGGAGGTGCGATGATGAGGGAAAAAATAGTCGCTTTTGCAAGTAGAAGAGTCATAATCATAGTTGATGAATCTAAACTTTCGGAGAAACTTACAGCTAAAGTTCCAGTAGAGATTTTACCATTTGCGTATGGCTATGTTTTCCGAAAACTTTCCGATATTTGTAAACCAAAGCTCAGAGAGGGCAATGGAAAAGTTGGACCGGTTATTACAGATAACGGTAATTTTATCCTTGATTGTGATTTTGGAACAATTGAAAGTCCTGAAGAAGTTGAAAGGAGAATTAAATCAATTCCAGGAGTTCTTGAAACGGGTATATTTCCATCTAAGGTCATAAGCGCTATAATAGTTGGAAGTCACAAATGTGCAAGGATGATCGAAAATATTCATAAGTAGTAATAATACTCTCCGACTGCCTTCTGCTCCCTATCTAATCTTGAGTCGAGTTTGTTCACTCTTGGTCTTTTTGTTTCCTCATCTCTTCTAAAAGTAATTCCAAGTTTCGAAAGAAAAGTGTTCATACCCTCTCTCATTCCTTTAGCTCTTTTTGCAAAACCTTCTTTTCCAGGTTCACCTTCGAAAAGTATAAGTCTATCACTGACCATATCGATAAAGTAGATGTCATGATCGACGACAAGAACGCTCTTCGAGTTGTTGAGAGCAAATCTCCTTATAACTCTCGCTGCTTCACTTCTCTGTTCAACATCCAAATGAGCTGTTGGCTCATCTAGTAAGTAAAGATCCGCTTCTCTCAAAAGACACGCAGATATTGCAACTCTTTGTAATTCTCCTCCACTAAGTTCTGAGATTTTATGATCCATTAGGTCTTCAAGTGATAGAGGTTTTAGAATTTCAGTTTTGATATAAGAGGAGTGGATCATAGGGTTTATTTTTCTAAGGAAAACTTCTACCTTCTCCTCGATATCTCCTTTCACATATTGTGGTTTATAACTGACTTTCAGATCTAGCTTAAGCTTATTCTCATCATCCTGTAGAACCCCAGCTAGAACTTTTACAAAAGTAGATTTTCCAATCGCATTTGCCCCAACGATTCCAAGTACTTCTCCGACTCTTATGTCTCCTCCTTCAACTATAATTCTAAAACCATTCAAAGATTTTTTAAAGGCTGGATATTGTAAGAGTATTTTATCAGAAACGCCCTCTCGTGGTTGCAGTACTTCGAATTCTATACTTCTCTCTCTTATTCTAATATTTTCATCCGTAAGATAGCCTGAGAGATACTGGTTTATTCCAACTCTTGCTGACTTCGGATTTGTGAAAACCCCGTAAACTCCTGGGACCCCGTAGGTTATATGAACATAATCTGCAAGCATATCAAGAATTGCTAGATCGTGTTCAACTATCATGACTGTTTTCTGCTTTGCCAACTCCTTTATAACTTTTGTAACTGCAGTTCTTTGATAAATATCCAAATAAGGAGTAATCTCGTCGAAAAAGTATAATTCAGCATTTTTCATATAACAAACAGCTATTGCAACTCTTTGCAACTCTCCACCACTCAGATCCGATATATTTCTGTTTAGTGCACTTTTAAGATTTAGTCTCTCTATTGTAATGTCAAAAATATCTCTTTCGTCGAATTTTTCTAGTAAATCCTTTGTTTTACCTTTAAACACTTTTGGAATCGTCTCGATATACTGTGGTTTGATGCTCACCTTTATTTTTCCATCTCTGAGCTTTTGCAAGTAATCCATTATTTCGGTACCAGAGAATCGATCTATAACTTCATCCCAATCAGCCGAGCTTTTTCCAAGATTTGGTTTCAGTTGTCCAGAGAGAATTTTAACTGCAGTGCTCTTTCCAGTTCCGTTTGCACCAATTATTCCAACTACTGCTCCAATTCTAGGTACTGGGAGATTGTATAGAACAAAACCATTTTCACCATATCGATGAATCTCTTTTCCTTCTAACCTTTCGGGTAGACCGACTATATGAATTGCTTTCATTGGACATTTTTTGATGCAGATTCCGCAGCCGACGCAGAGTTTTTCCGATATTATTGCCTTTTCGGCGATTACAACTGTCTCATCTCCAGTTCTAACTTTTGGACAATATTTCAAGCACTCTTGCCCACATTTTTTCGGTTGACATCTCTCTTTATCGATCACAGCAATTCGCATCCCTATTGCAAAGGATTGCTGAGTATAAGAATATTTATATTGCTCTCCATGATCTTGGAGCTATGGAGAATCTTAGCTCTCAATTGAAGACAGGAAAGTTCGTAATCGTTCGTGAAGATGATGTCAGTTTTCTTTGCATCCCTGCAGAGCTCGTTACAGCCGAAAAAATAAATTTTATCATGAGAAATTGTGATGAGATCAGAATATCTCTTCCATGGAATAAGATCTCATCTCTTGGGCTAAACAAGTTTTATCATTTCAATGGAAATCAGATTCCGATAGATCCAAGAAAAGAGAAGATCTCTGCTGAGGAAAGAGCAGAATTCATAAAAAAGATTGTCTCTTCTGATCTCTCAATATCCGAAATTAAGGTTCCTGGGAGAATATTCGTTGAGGAAACAAAAGAAATGGGCGTACTTGAAAGACCAGGAATCGCTGAGGCGTGTTCCGATCTCTCAAGACTTTCAGGCTTTGGAACATTTGCAGTATATGCCCCCTTACTGAATCCAGAAGGTGAAGTTGCTGACCACACTTATACAGAAAAATTTGCAAGAAATTTTTCGATACCTGTCATCAGCATAAAGGAACTCATAGAGTTTAGGTTAAAGACAGAGAAAATCGTAGAAAGAGTTGTTGAAGCGACAATTCCTACTAAGTTTTATGGAACCTTCAAAGCTATAGGTTATAGAAGTCCAATGGGAGAAATATTAGTTCTCGTAAAAGGAGATGTTAGCTCTGAAAAAGTTCTTGTGAGAATACATTCAGAATGTTTGACTGGAGATGTTCTGCACTCTCTTCGTTGCGATTGCGGCGAGCAGTTGGAGAGCGCTTTGAAGATGATAGATAGAGAAGGTAGAGGAGTTATGATATACATGCGAGGACATGAAGGAAGAGGAATTGGATTAATCAACAAACTCCTAACTTACAATCTACAGGAAAAAGGAATTGATACTGTTGATGCGAACATAAAATTGGGATTTCCGCCAGATATGAGAAGTTATGGTATTTCAGCTCAGATTTTGATGGACTTGGGAGTTAGGAGTATAAGATTGCTGACAAACAATCCTTTGAAGATAGAAGAACTTGCGAAATATGGTTTTGAAGTTAAGAGAGAGGCAATAGAAGTCGAGCCAACAGAGATAAACTTTACTTATCTGAAGACAAAGAGAGATAGGATGGGCCATTTTCTCTGTATCAACGACTGAGCGTGTGTTTTTTAAATTCGTTATCTATGAAAGAGTTAGAAAGATCGTATTAAGTTATTAAAATTTATAAATTTGTTATTTATTTTTATATCAAAAATATCTAAAAACCTATTTTCGCAATCTATTTATATTTCTGTGTTTGTTACAGGGCATAAGTCTCAAAAGGGTGGTATCTTTGATGGGAAAAAAGATTAAGAAGGAGAATTTAGAAAAATTGTTTGCTGATATAGGGAAGGAATACAAAATCATTGCACCAATTAAAAAAAGAGAAAACTACGTCTTCGCGGAAGTAGAGGACTTTAGTGAGATTGTATTGGATTACCCGATGACAATACTCCCACCTAAAGAGTTTATCATGCCTTATAAAGAGCCAATTTTTGTCTTTGAGAATGGTGAATTTGGGGAAGTCATTCCAAATGAAAAGATAGCTCTCTTTGCTCTGCATATGTGCGATGTAAATGCTATAGGTAGACTTGACTTTGTTTTCTGGAATGATCTTTATTATAAGGCTAGGCGTGAAAAAATGCTAATAGTTGGTATCTCTTGTAAACCAATAGAAACTTGCTTTTGTAAATCCACTGGAGCGAATGTTTTAACAAATACTTGTGATCTTTTCCTTAAGGCTGAAGAAGATTACTATGTTGGATTTTCGATGACGGAAAAAGGTAGAAAACTTCTTTCACAGCTATATTTTGGTCCGGAAACTGTCTATGTGAGAGAAGTTAAGATAGATTACGATGAAAAATTGCAGTTCGATATCTATGCAATTGGTAAAAGAATCCTCGAGGACTACAACAACCCAGTCTGGGAAGAGACTGCGAAAAATTGTTTGGCATGTACAAACTGTACACTTGTGTGTCCACTTTGTTATTGCTTTGACGTAATCGATGAGACTTTTGTGGTCCCAGAAGAGGGTAAAAGGATTAGATGTTGGGATTCGTGTCTTCTCCTTAGTTTTGCAAGGGTTGCTGGGGGGCACAATTTTAGAAAGGATCTGAAAGCAAGATATAGAAATGTTTACACCCATAAGTTCAGAACTTTCGTCGATGAGTTTGGGGTTCCGAGCTGCGTTGGCTGTGGTAGATGTACCACTTTCTGTCCAGCGGAAATAGATATGAGAGAGATTTTATTCAGATTGGGAGGTGCTTAAAATGGAGAACATATACAAACCCTTTAAGAGCAAGATTCTGAAGATCGTAGAGCAAACTTGTGATACTAAAGTGTTCAGACTTGAAGTTAAAGACTTTAAATATATGCCTGGGCAATTCGTTGAGCTATCAATACCTGGAATTGGTGAAGCACCCATTTCGATAACTTCAAGTCCACATGAAGAAGGTTATATCGATCTTTGTGTTAGAAGAGTTGGAAATGTTACCAATGCGCTTCACAGAATGAATGTTGGTGATTATGTGTGGATTCGTGGACCTTACGGTGTAGGTTTTCCATTCGAAACGATAAAAGGTAAGGATATCGTATACGTTGCTGGAGGTATAGGAATGGCTCCACTTAGGAGCTCGCTTAGATATGTTTTGCACAAAAAGAAAGATTTTGGAAAGGTCACATTGCTTTATGGTGCAAGAACTCCTGCAGATTTGCTATACAAGGAAGAATTTGATATATGGGCTAAAGAGTGTAATTTTCTTGTGACTGTTGACTCCGATAAACTTCCTGATGGAAAACCAAGTGGCTGGAAGGGAAACATTGGAGTTGTAACAACTCTCTTTGCCAAGCTCGGATATTCGATAAAAGATGCCATAGGAATAGTCTGTGGACCACCAGCTATGTATAAATTCGTAATTCAAGAGTTTAGAAAAGCTGGAATGCCAGATTCTTCGATTTACATCTCTCTAGAGAGACATATGAAGTGCGGAGTTGGGAAATGTCAACATTGCCAGATCAACAATAGATACGTTTGTATAGATGGACCAGTCTTTAACTATGCTGACGTCAAGCATTTGCCTGAATCCATATGAGGTGATTTAGATGAAACCGAAAGTTGCCATTTTTGATCTAACTGATTGTGAAGGTTGTGAAGTCCAAGTGGTGAATTCTAAGTTCATAGATAGGGTCCTTGGAGGAGTGGAATTGTTGCATTTTCGTCTTGGGCAAAGAGTGAACAGATGGGACAATTTCGATGTTGCATTCGTTGAAGGTGCTGTCATCACGACCCATGAGCTCGAGCTTGTCCATAATATCAGAAAGCATAGTAATATCGTGGTAGCTCTTGGGAGTTGTGCATGTTTTGGTGGAATTGCTGCAATAAATAATTTCATGGACATAAAAGAGGCAAAGAAGTATGTCTATGGAGATAATGCGGACAAAATAGAGACTCTTTATATAAAACCATTACCTGAAATTATAAAGGTTGATTTCATGATTCGTGGTTGTCCTATTGTTCCAGAGGACTTTGAGAGGGTTGTTAGCGATATTTTTGCTGGAAGAACCCCTAGAGAGCACACTCGTCCGGTATGTATGGACTGCAAGAGTAAAGGAAACCCATGCCAATTACTCAAAGGAATTGTTTGTGCAGGTCCTGTTTCTTATGGCGGCTGTGGTGCTCCATGTCCTTCTGCTGGAATGCCATGTGATGGATGCAGAGGTCCTCTTGAAGATCCACAGATGAATGCAGAACTTGAACTTCTAAAGAAGATAGCCTCAAGAGATGATATCATTAGACTTTTCAGAAAATTCGCTCCAATGGCTCCCATTTTTAAAGAAGTAGGAGGGGGGAAATTATGATCTATGATGAATTTGTAACTCAGATTGAAGGTCATGGTAAAATCCATTTCGACATCAGAGATGGTAAAGTTGTAGAAGTTCGTGTAGAGATTCAAGAAGGTTCAAGGCTTTTTGAGAGTTTTTTGAGAGGTAGGAGAGCTGAAGAAGTCCCACAAATGTCTTCAAGGATTTGCGGAGTATGTCCAGTACCACATAACTTGGCTGCAGTCCAAGCTCTAGAGAATGCGATGGGTATTGAAGTTTCTGAGCAAATAAAGATGCTTAGGGAGCTAGCTATAGCTTCACAGATTGTCCATAGTCATGCCCTTCATCTCTACGTTCTTGCAGCAGCAGATTACTTGAATGTAAGTGGTATTTCTGAGGTTTATGCAAAGTTTCCGGAAGCTGTTAAGAGGTGTATAAGAATAAGAGCCGTCGGTAATCGCGGGGTTGAAGTTGTTGGCGGTAGGGCTGTACATCCAATCAATTCAATTCCTGGAGGTTTTGCGAAGCTACCAACAAGATTAGAGATGGAGAAGCTCGCTAAAGATTTTAGGAGCATAATTAATGATTGCATTGAAACTTTCAATATGTTTGCAAGTCTTAAATATCCTAGATTCGAAAGAGCTACGGAATATCTTGCAATTGATGATGGAAAGCATTTTCCGGCATATTCCGGAAGACTCGTTACAAATAGAGGTTTAAAGTTTGAGGCAAGGGAGTATAGAAATTACATAAAAGAATTTTTTAAGCCATACTCGAACACGAAGTTCTGCGTGATGAATGGGCATGGATTTCATGTAGGAGCAATTGCAAGGGTAAACATCTTCAAAGATCGTCTGAACCCGATTGCAAGTGATTTGCTCAAGAACAGTCCAATTAGATTTCCGAGTGATAATCCATTCCATAACAACTTAGCTCAGGCATTAGAAATGGTTCACTACACTGAAGAAGCTATTAGGATCTCAGAAGAACTTGCAGTCAAACTTAAAGATGAAGAGAGACCAAAACAGACAAAAGCTGGCACTGGGGTTGGAGTTGTTGAAGCACCTCGTGGTACTTTGATTCACGAATACACAGTTGACGAAAATGGCATCGTACGCGGAGCGAATCTCATAATCCCTACCGGGATGAATACTACGAACATAGAAGAGGATCTCTATGCAATACTTACTGAGAACATAAAAAAACCAAAAGATGAGCTTAAAAAGCTGGCAGAGCTACTTTTTAGAGCCTATGATCCTTGTCTCTCTTGTTCAACACATTAGTTTTACTTAATTATTTATTTTTATTATTTAAAAAATTTTTTCTTATCTGATCTCTTCGACTTTTCAAGTTATTTCATGAAAAATTTATAAGCTTTTACAAAGAATAAAGATATGAGAAGTGATACTATTAAGGTAGGTATTGACAGAACTGCACATAGAGCATTGTTAAAAGCCCTTGGAGTCTTGGATGAGGAAATGGGGAAGCCCTTTATTGGAATTGCGAATTCCTACAATACGATTGTACCTGGTCACATAGCTCTTGACAAGATAACACAAGCAGTTAAAGATGGTGTTTATTCTGCTGGTGGTATACCTTTTGAATTCGGAATTCCTGGTATTTGTGATGGAATTGCAATGGGGCATCGTGGAATGCTCTTCTCTCTTCCCTCTAGGGAACTCATCGCGGATTGCATCGAAGCTATGGTAGAAGCTCACGCTTTCGATGGTTTGGTCGTTGTTGGTAGCTGTGATAAAATTGTTCCTGGAATGCTTATGGCAATGTTAAGGCTTAACATTCCTACTATCGCTGTGACTGGTGGTCCAATGCTTTCAGAGAAGGTTAGAGGAGAAAAAGTATCGATAAAAGATGCATTTGAAGCTGCAGGTCTTTATAAGGCGGGAAAAATAAGCGATTCAGAGTTGAAGCTTTATGAAGACTTTTGTGCCCCTTACTGTGGTAGCTGTCAAGGGCTTTACACTGCTAACACGATGCAAATTTTGACTGAAACTCTTGGATTGAGTTTGCCATATTGTTCTACTTCTCCCTGTGCTTCATCAAGAAAGCTAAGAATTGCAAAATTGAGTGGTGTGAGAGTTGTTGAGCTCGTAAAGGAAAATTTGAGGCCTTTGGATTTTTTAAATGAGAGATCTTTTGAGAATGCGATAACGATGGACATGCTGATTGGTGGATCAACTAATACAGTTTTACACTTACCAGCAATTGCGAATGAGGCTGGAATAAGACTTGAACTTGATAAGTTCGATGAATTGAGTAGAAAGACTCCTCATATAGTTTCTTTGGATCCATCAAGCAAAGAAACAGTCGTCGATCTCGATGAAAGCGGAGGAGTGCCAATGATATTAAAGAAAGCTAAGAAGTTCTTCAATAACGAGATGACTGTTAGTGGTAAAAGACTTTTCGAAATTGCAGAGGGAGCTATTTTGAGAGGTAGAGATATAATAATGGTGGAAAGACCTTATAGGAGCGAAGGCGGAATCGCAATCTTAAAAGGGAATCTAGCTGAAAGAGGAGCAGTAGTTAAAGTTTCTGCGATTAAAGAAGACATGCTAAAATTTAAAGGTATTGCAAAGGTTTATGATGGCGAAGAATCTGCTCTGAAAGCCATTTTGAATGGTGAAATAAATGAAGGGGAAATCGTTGTGATTCGATACATGGGTGCGAAAGGTGCTCCTGGAATGCCTGAAATGCTTCTACCAACAGCAGCGATTGCAGGTTTAGGACTTCAGAGGGTCGCTCTTGTTACGGATGGCCGCTTCAGCGGTGCAACTCGTGGTCCCTGTATAGGGCATGTTTCACCTGAAGCTATGGAAGGAGGTAACATTGCTCTAGTTGAAAATGGGGATATTATTTCTATAGACATTCCTAGAAGAAGACTTGAAGTCGATCTCGGAAAAGATGAGCTCATGAAGAGAAGAGAAAAATGGAAGAAAAAGAAGATTGAGCTTAAAGGGTATCTTGGGAGATATTTAAAGCTTGTAAGTTCCTCGGACAGAGGAGCAATACTTGAATAATTAAAAAATAGATCTATTTTTATCTTATTAAAAATTTTTTAGATTTTTTTGAAACCCTTTCCAACAAAGTATATCTCTGCACTGCTTTTTCTAGAAGCTTTAGGACTGTGAAATTTCTTAAAAGCGAAATAAGGTTTTAAGTCATCGTAAAAGTTCTTGATTTCCTCTCCCTGAAATACTTTGACTAGGAAATTGCCACTGTTGCGGAGAACTTTTTTAGCAATATTGAAACTCGCTCTTGCAAGATCGATTGAGCGTAAATGGTCGATAGTCCATATTCCGGTTATTTTTGGAGATGCATCGCTCATAACGACATCGTATGAATCGCTTATCTCGAGAAGAATATCTATAAGCTTCTCATCCATTATATCAGCTTTTATGAAAGTGACACCTTTTAAATCTTCCATTGGATTTATGTCAACAGCTACAACAAAAGCTCCAATTTCGACTGCAACTTGACTCCAGCCACCAGGACTTGAGCCAAGATCTAGAACTAGATCTCCTTTGCGAATTAGTTTGAAATCTCTATTTATCTGCAACAGTTTAAATGCAGCTCTGCTCCTATATCCCTTCTTTTTTGCCTCCCAATAGTAATGATCTCTTTTATCTTTCATATTACTTTTAAGAAGACTTTTCTGGTCCTTGGACCATCGAATTCAAGAAATAGAATTCTTTGCCAAGTACCAAGCTGAAGCTTTCCGTTTTCGAAGGGCAAAACAACAGAGTTTCCAAGAAGAGAAGCTTTTAAATGCGCATCGGCATTGTCATCGATTTCGTTATGCTTGTAATACGAATTGTATGGAGCAATTTTTTCAAGAAAGCTTAAAATGTCTTCAAGCAATCTGCTTTCAGCTTCGTTTAGGATTATGGAAGCAGTAGTGTGAGGTGTGAAAATCAGAACAACTCCGTTTCCTTCGAGAAATTTTTCAATATCTGTAGTTATGTCTAGAATTTCATTTCTTTTCCTTGTTTTTATCTCTATTGTTATCATTCTATTCACTTCCCTATCCTTGCTATTTATCTTTTCTGCTCTCTTTAAGTTTTCAAAGTTTATCATCTGGATCGAGGAGATAATCTCTTGAAGGATTTCCTCGTTAAATCTCTTAGACAATTTCAATTTTGAAATTTCATATAGAAAATTTCAACTTAGAAAAAAGAAATTCCAATATTACAGAAAAACTATTTATATTTACCATTAAAGCTCTGATTGCCAAGAGGTGGTGATATGGGAAGTAGGATTGAGTTTAAGAAAAATGAGAAAGGATTTACAGGTCTGGAAGCGGCGATAGTGCTGATAGCGTTTGTAGTGGTTGCAGCTGTTTTCAGCTACGTAATGCTTGGCGCGGGTTTCTATACGACACAGAAGTCGAAGCAAGTGGTGGACACTGGAGTAAAGCAAGCTTCGAGCTCACTCACACTTGATGGGCAGTATATATATTTGAACTGCACAAATTCTGCAGGAGGGACAACGGGTTCTAATGGTAAAGTAGGTCAGATCTACTTCTACGTTACACAAACCGCAGGTGGCAGTCCAGTGGATTTGAACAAGACTTCAATAGCTATCACATCCGCAACTGGCTATAAACAGGTTTTCTACAATGAAACCAATTCTACAGATTGGTGGTGGTATGAGTCGATAGTCGGAGATGGAGACAACGTTGTGGAGATGAACGAGAAGTATAAGAGCACGATCAACGTGACAGCAACTGGCTGGAAAAGCGACATAGGAGAATAGCCAAACGATATCGTTACAATTGAAGTCAGACCTCCAATTGGAGCACCGTTGTCGATAAACAAGCAATTGCCACCGAGCTTTGTTAATTTGACATACGTATGAGGTGATGCGAATGAAGTTCTTCAGAAATGAGAAAGGTTTTACAGGTCTTGAGGCTGCGATCGTGCTAATAGCATTCGTAACAGTCGCTGCAGTCTTCAGCTATATCTTACTCGGAGCGGGCTTTTTTGCAACTCAGAAGAGCCAAGAAGTTGTTCATACGGGAGTTAAGCAGGCTACGAGTAGCATGGAGCTCGTTGGCTCTGTAGTTTCAACTGGAAATACTACGGGCAACAAGATCAGCAATGTCACTTTCACACTGCAATTAGCAGCTGGAGGACAGCCGATCGATCTGAACAAGACTTTGGTCACTGTGCTCGTTCCTGCGGATGGTGACTATAAAGAGCTATCGTACTATACTGGAAGTAGTCCTCCAAATACAGGAGATAGAGCAAAGAAATACTACGTGCGCTGGGTCTACTCTCTCCAGGGTTCATCACCGGATAACTACCTTGAGGAATTCGAAAAGGCGGAGGTGACGATCTACTTAGAGGAGGCGGGATTTAATGTGAATCCAAACGACAACTTCGTAATCGAAGTAAAGCCACCAATTGGTGCAACTTATCCAATTGAGCTCAAAGCTCCGCCAAGTATAGACAGAGTGATGGTGCTGTTGCGTTAAAAATCTTCAATTTTTTATTTTTTTAGGTGATCTCCATGGCGGACGTTGATCAAACAGTTGTAGATCAGATTCTCGCAAAGGCTACAGAGGATACAGAGGAGGGAAGACTTGAAAAGCTAGAAAGAGAAGTAGAGACGCTCAAGGGTTCGATTAAAAGACTACTCTTGGACATCCGCGAAACAATGAACAAGCTTGAAAATCCTTTTGTGAATTTGCAAAGCCTTGCTGAAGCTAACATAGTCCCACAAAGTGCACCACAGATACAAATTGTGCCTACAAACATTCCAGAGTGCAAAACTGAAAAAGAGGAGAAAAAAGAGGAAAAACTACAGAACTTAGCTGAGGAGACTGAGAAAATAGAGGATCGTAGATCCGAAGTAGAAAAATTTGAAAAGAAAGGAGAAGAAAGAATGAAAGCTATGTTTGAGGCACCAGTAAAACCTCTAATTGAGAAGAGAGAGGCAAAAATTGAGAACTTGGGAGTTTTTGATGAAAAAAAGGAATTGGAATTCATGACTCTCTTCAATCTGATGGAGTGGGTTCATAGCATCGTCTCAAGGCACAGCTACGAAACATTCAAGCTACTGCTCGAAGTTTTCGAAATGACAGGATATATTAATAGTAGAATCAAGGAACTGATGATAAAGCTCGCAGATCTCGTTAAGGTAAATGGATCAAAAGAAGTGCTGATAGAGCTTTATAGATTAAACAGAGTTTTAAATCCAAACGATCATTCTCTCGACTCTGATCTGCTTGCCTTTTTGTTGGAGAAGAGGTAGTTGATGAGGGAAAGTAATGGCAAAGGAGGTGGTAACAACATCGATTCTCATGATAGCAGCTGTTGTAGCTGTTACTGTAGCAATCACTGTTATGATGCCAGCCATTCGAGATTTGGCCCATTCTTATACCTCTGTTTCTGGAAAACTGAGTGATAGAATTCAGACAGACGCCGAGATAATCTTCATAAGAACTTTTTCAGAAAGTAAAGGTGTTGAATTCTGGATAAAAAACCTCGGTAAATCGTTAAACGTAGATCTAATCAGTAGGGGCGACATCTTTCTTTACTCAGAAAAATCCTACTGGCATATAACAAACTTCTCTTTCTCCATAGAGAACGGAGATGGAGATGACTATTGGGAATATGGAGAGACTGTAAAAGTATCTTTTGAGGTCGAAGAAACTCTTAGTGGACAATACACACTCACTTATGTCTTTTATAATGGTGTAAAGATCAGTGATATATTCTCGAGGTGAAGAAATGGGCTTCGATTCTGTTGCCGTTGCAATCATGCTCTCTGCAGTAGTTCTTGCAATAGGTTATTTACTAATCGTTGGAAACAGTATTCTTGCTGAACAGGCGATGGAGAGCTATAAAGAAATAACGCACTCAGCAGTGAAGAGATTGCAGTCAAATGTGGAGATAATCTCAGCAAGTTATGGAAATGGAAAAATAGTTATCTTCTTCAAGAACGTTGGAGCGACGAAGTTCAAGAACTTCGAAAGTTTTGACATCATTGTCTATGGAAATTCTTTTGTTTCTGATTATCTCAGGGGAAATTTTGTTATAGTCAAGGAACTCACGAATCCTGAAATCTTTGATCCTCAAGAAACTGCGATGGTTGAGATAGATTTTCAACTACCAAGAGGTAATTACACGCTTTTGATTTGCACAACAAATGCTGTTTGTGATAGTTTTGAGTTTTATGTTGAGGGTGGTTGAAATGGTAAAGAGTATTTCGGAACTTGAAGAGGAAAGGAAAAAGAATATTCTTTCAAGTGGAAATGATGAGATAGACAAAAGGCTTGGAGAAGGTATTCCACTTGGCTCTTTAACTCTAATCGAAGGAGAGAATGATACTGGTAAAAGCGTTCTATGTCAGCAATTCACATATGGTGGTTTAGTCCAAGGACACAGGATAGCTTATTATACTACTGAGAACACGATTAAGAGTTTGTTGAGTCAACTGGAGTCTTTAAGTCTAGATGTTTCCGATTTTTATGCTTGGGGATATCTTAGAATCTTTCCTGTACATCTTGAAGGTGTGGAATGGGGGCCCGAGCAGATGAAAAGCATTCTAAACCTTGTTGCAAACCACATAAAGACTACAAAAGAGAATGTCATCATCATCGACTCTTTGACCATGTTCACTGCATACAGCACTGAGGATGATGTTCTTGAGTTTCTTACAAGGCTCAAGAATTTCTGTGACAATGGAAAAACGATTCTAATCACTCTCCACCAACATGCTTTTAAAGAAGACACACTTGTTCGAATTCGAAGTGCTTGTGATTGTCATTTGTTTCTGAGAAAAGAACAAGTTGGAGATCGATACGTGAGCGTTTTAGAGGTTTCAAAGATCAGAGGAGCGAAAAAGACTACTGGGAACATAGTTAGCTTCGAAGTTCATCCTGGGTTTGGGCTCAAGATAATACCCATATCGGAGGCTAGGGCTTAGAAAAGTTTAAGTTCTAATAACTACCATTATCATGAAGATGAGCAAAGTAGATAAAATGAAACCCAAGGGAATAAATCAAGTTGTTGCTAACTTTCCATTCACACCTAAGGATAGCGAAGAGCATGAACACACAAATCTCATCAATTGTGGTATCTATAGACTTCTACCAGAAGAAATGAAAAAAGAGGTCGAAAAAAATCTCCATTTGCTCGAGTATATTCACATTCTTCCAATAGACAGGATCGGTATTCCAAAGCTCGTTCAAAAGCTTGATAGAAAGAAGCATGGCGAGCTTGAAAATCCAAATTTGATTTATCCAGCCGATGAGCAGATTTATATTCACATATATCCGGATAAGAACGATGTTCGAAACTTCTACATACCTATAGAGCCAATCCTACTTACTGGAGTAGATGATTTACTCAGAGAGGTCGAAATTAGGCTTGTGGATCACATCACAGGGATAGATTTTGATCCTACTGATGCTGAAGAGAAGAAGAAGATTCTGAAAGAAGCTTTACAAAAGATCTGTGAAATAAGGGATAGTTTTGTAGAAAATGTAAGAGCAGAAGCTAAACTTATTCCGAAATTAAAACTAAACTTCAAAGGAAATAGCATTGGAAAGTTGAAAGTTACAGAGCAGCAATACAAAGCCCTTGAATATGCGCTGATTAGAGACAAAGTTGGTTTAGGAGTTCTTGAGCCATATATAAGAGATAAATATATCGAAGACGTTTCTTGCAGCGGTCTTGGACCGATATTCATAGAGCACAAAATTTTCAAAGGTCTTAAGAGTGTAATAGAGTTTAAAGATGAAGATGCTCTTAACAAATTCGTTCTTCGCCTTGCAGAAAGAGTTGGGAAGCCTGTTACTTACAAAGATCCGATAGTCGATGCAACACTACCAGATGGGAGCAGAATTAACATAGTTTATGGAAAGGACATAAGTAAGAACGGTAGCAATTTCACGATTAGAAAGTTCAACGAAGTTCCATTCAGTGTACTTCAGCTGGTCGAATTTGGAAGTTTGGATTACATGATAGCTGGATATCTATGGCTTCTGATCAGTGAAGGTATGAGCGGTTTTATCTGTGGTGAGACTGCAAGCGGTAAAACTACGCTTCTAAATGCGATTACAGCTTTTATCCGCCCAGAGGCGAAGATAGTTTCAATTGAAGACACACCAGAGCTTCAAGTTCCACACAAAAATTGGACGAGGGAGGTTACTAGAGGGACTACGAGGGGAGGTAAGATAGGTGAGGGTACTGGGAGTGATGTGACCATGTTTGATTTGCTAAAAGCAGCGTTGAGACAAAGGCCAAATTATATCCTAGTTGGAGAAATAAGAGGAGTTGAAGGAAACATAGCCTTTCAAGCTATGCAGACTGGGCATCCAGTCATGTCCACTTTTCACGCAGCCACAGTTGAAAAACTGATTCAAAGACTCACAACAGAACCAATAAGTGTTCCAAAAACTTTCATAGACAACCTGAACTTTGTTGTTATCCAGAGTGCAGTCCGTCGCCCTGATGGGAAATTGGTGAGGAGAGTTTTGAGTGTTTCGGAGATAGTTGGCTACAACCCACAGAAAGGTGGAGTAAGCTTCATAGAGGTCTTTCAGTGGGATCCTGTAAGTGATAGGCACATCTTCACAGGTTTTGGAAGTTCTTACGTTTTAGAACTGAAAATAGCTACGAGACTTGGTATTCCACCTAGTAAGAAAAAGCTCATCTATGAGGAAGTTGAAAAGAGAGCTAAAATCCTCAAAAAATTGCATGAACAGGGAATTGTTGACTTTTATGAGTTCTTTAGAGCTATTTCAAAGATAACAAAAAGCGGTATGCTCTCGATAAAGGTTTAATATGTTTGAGACATCAAAGTTACCAGTTTTCAAATTAAAACTACCCTTCTCCGATAGGTTGAAGAGATTGAAAGAGGATTTTCTTTCTGATAATGATCTTCTTTTCCTTCTGACTTACATGGCTTCTCTTTCGACAGCACATTTGAGTAGGGATAAAATATTCGCGATGGCTTCGGAAACAAAGTATTCTCCAGGCAAGTATTTCGCAATGGTAAGGGATCTAACCCAGAAATGGCACTATGATTACGCAACAGCCTGTGAACTTGTTGCAGAAAGGATAAAAGCTGAAAGAGTAAAAAAGCTATTCAATAGATTAGCTAACGCAATCTCGGCTGGAGAACCAGATAGAGAGTTTCTAGAACGGGAATGGAAAGCTTTTAAGACTATAAGGAAAGATGAATACGATAGAAGCCTTGAAAGTCTGAGAAAGTGGAGCGATGCTTATACTTCACTTTTGGTTTCGGCCTCTCTAATATCTGTTGTTATTTTACTCTCCGCTGTCATATATAGTGTTAGTAATCCAGCTTCAACGCTCATATTCTCAGCATTCGGAAATTTTTTAATTTGCCTTTTTGGTGTTTTCATGCTCTTCAAAGCTGTACCAAAAGATAGAAAGATTCATGATTTCAGGATAAAATCAAAGGAGCAAGATTTCGCTCTTAAACTTTTCCCTCTGATCCTTCTTGGAATAATCTTGTTCATAATCTTTGGTCTAATTCCTGTGCTATTTGGCAATTACGAATTTGGCGGATATGGTTTTTTAGCCATAGGACTTTCCGTATTACCAATAGGGTTCTTAGCTAAGAGAGATGATAAAAAGGTAAGCAAAAGAGATGAAGCTTTCACGAGCTTCATAAGAAGTCTTGGAGCAATAAAGGGTGGGGCAGGTGTTTCAATTGCTGAAGCGATAAGGAGAATAGATCAGAAAAACCTTGGAGAGCTTAGGGATCTTGCATTAGAGCTACAAAAAAGACTATCCCTTGGGCTCGAAGCTAGGATTTGTTGGGAGAAATTCATTGGAGAAAGTGGTAGCTACCTTGTCGAGAAGTTAACTCCAATCTTCATAGACTCTATAGAACTTGGAGGGGATGCAAATGCTGTTGGAGAAATAGTTAGTTCATCGAATCTAGAAATGGTCCTTCTAAGGCTGAAGAGAGATCTAATAGCTTCAGGTTTTGTAAATCTCATCATACCCTTGCACATTGCGATGGTTTCACTAATGCTCTTCATAGATCAGATACTCACAATCTTTACGGAATACTTGTCACTTCTATTTGCATCTCAGGTTGGTAGCGGAGACGTTTTCAGAAATATCCCATTACAAGGAGTAAATCTTGGAATTTTCTCTGGAATCCCAACAGAACTTCTCGCGCAATATACATTTTTCATAGTTCTTTCGATAACCGTTGCAAATGTTCTGGCTTCCAATGTAGTCAAAGGAGGTGGAAGGATTCTTTACATGTACTACGCATCGATTCTGTTCACTTTGTCTGGTATTTTGATGCTTTTAATACCTCCCATAGTCAAATTGGCTTTTTCTTTACCTAGTTTTGTTGAAGTAATTGTGGGGGTGGTTGAAAATGTTTGAAATTCCGCCTGAATTGATATTAGGGGTAGCCTTTCTTGGATTTGTTCTTTTTTTGAGCTATATGCCGAGAAAAAAGATAGGAACCCCATTTAAAATCCCAAGTTTTAATTTTTCAAGGAAAAATATGGAAAAAAAGATAAAAGAAATAGACAAGAAACTCGAAGAAGTCGTTTCTGCGGATATTAGCTCAAAGGAGAAGATTGTGAAACTCGAAGAAGCTACTGAAGAGATTGCAAAGAAGTTTGAAGTGAAAGGTGATTTGCTTTCGGAAATGCAAATTTCCAATAATTTGAAAGAAGAAAAAGAAAGCAATTCATTGCCAGAGATATCTTTACCAAGTGCAGATCTTGGAGAACTTGAAAAGATGAAAGTGGAAAGTGAAGTTAAACTTGAAGAGAATAAGGAAGCGGAAACAGAAAAAGTTGAATTTGACGAATCTGATGAATTGCTTGAAGATCTCGCAAAAGAAGTGGAGAAAAGAGATGAAGAGCATTTTGATTTGCTTAGAGAGCTTGGAGGACAAAAGTTCAGCGTTCAAGAACTGGAAAAAGAGCTTGGAGAAGTTCTTGAAAGAGTTAAAAGGTTGAAAGCATGAACTCACTGCTGATGGTCGCCTTCTCGATAGTAAGCTATGTTTGGCTTTTTGATTCAAAAGAAAGAATTTTTAAATTTTTATGCGATGAATTAATACAACTAGATCTTTGTAGAGCAGTCTTTGTTATCGATGAGATAGAGTATTACAGAATAAAAGAGGGAGAAAAAGTTCTTGATTATGAATTTCTCAATTATCAACCAAAGAATTTTTACTTTATCGAGAAGGATAAAGTGATATCAGCACCAATTTCTCCCCAATCTGTAATTTTTATTTTTCTGAAAGATTACGATGAAGAAGTTCTTCAGGTATTCCAAGATCTCCTACAGGTTGTTAGATTGGCTTGTGAAAACATAGAATTCAGAAAAAAGAAGGAGAAAATAATTGAGGTTCTGAAGGAGAGCCTTGAACACTTCCAATTTCTTGCAGATAAACTAAGAAATCCCCTCTCAATCATCTTTGGGGCTTTAGAGATAAAAGACGAGGTTGGGATTGAAAAAGCTTGTATTTTCGTAAAGGAAGGAGCAGAAAGGATAAGAAATATCCTCGATGAGCTTTCAGATCATGAGGGAAGGATTAAAAACATTTCAAAAACTATTTTTTGATCAACAGAGTGCAGAAGGATGCCGTTAGAAGTGCAGAGTAGAAGAGTAATACGTAGTCTGTGATCTCAAATAAGGAAAGAAAACGATGCATGATCATAACCGCAGAAAAAACCGCTATTGCTATTAGTCCAAACTTCTCTCTTTCCATATTTCTAGTTTTTCTTTTTAGGATAAAAAGAATTCTATTCAAATAGAAATTTCAGAAATGAAAGTTCAATTTTAAAAAATATAAATTATTATGAATTAATTAGGTATATAAAGAATTGCGGGAGTTTGAAACATGAAGTGTAATTTATTTACAGTAATCTTAAATTGAAATTGAGGAAATAACAGCTTTTAAATCTTCAAAAGATTTTGAAGAATACTTGATCAAATCTGGAAATTATTATTTTCCGTTTGGAAGGATTTAATATTCAAGAATCATTTCTAGCTACATCACTTGCTTCATTTCCAACTAGCTTAGAAATTGATAGATTCTCAGGAACCAATGTACAGGTTTTTGGAATAGATGAGCCAGATATTGTGAAAAATAATGGAAAAATGATCTTCATCTCGAAAAGTGAAGTTTCTGACTTTTTATTTATGAAAAAATTTATTGGTTGGACAGGCTAAAGAGAAAACGATTGCTATAAAAGCTTTTACAACAGAACAAATGGAAAAAGTAAAAGAACTCTACTTCAGTGGTAGCCTTCTTATCTACTCCAATCTTTTCTTAATTCTAAAAGAAAATAGTATCGTGGCATAAGATACCGAAAATTATAGAATCGATTTGAACGCAAAGATTGTTACTGCTAGACTATGATGGTAAAATTTACTTGATAACATCTCAGTATTTGTAGATTTGTCCGATTACTCCGTTGTAGTCGATTTTGTAGTTGAATGCAGTAGAATCTACCACCTAGTCAAACCAATTCCATTAGAAACGATTTACACGATTTTTAAAATCGATGCTAACAGTTGAAAAGTTGAAAAAGCAATAGCCTTCACTGGAACTTATAGCTCTGTGGTTTATATGTCAAGAAATGCCATCTAAGTTGCTCATTATTCGCCTATGAGTTATGCAGAACAGATTTTGAAGTTTAAAGATGAAAAAAAGGATTTATTTCTAGATTGGTTTGTGGAAAAGATTGAAAAGCTTCATAAGTATGAAATAAGTGCTCAAGCTAAGCAAGTTGAGATATGGGAAATTTTAGGAATTTTAAGGATTACAATGAAACCAGATGAATGCAAATGATTTATACATCCTTGATCCAAATTTGAAAATTTTTGGATCTCTTGGGGGTTTTGGAGATATGGAAAGGATTTTTGGAGTGAGATCCATCGGCGATAGTTGCTACGTTGTTACCTTTCGATCCATTCTTCATCATCGACTTAAAAGATCCATAAAAAACTGTGATCGTTGGAGAACTGAAAATTCCTGGATATTCTTCTTATCTCCACCCTCTCAACGAAGATCTAATCTTGGGTATAGGAATGGAAGATTGGAACGTTAAGATATCGCTTTTCAATGTGAGTGATCCCTAGGAGAGCAGTAGAAGTTGATAAGTATATTTTAGAAGAGAACTGGAGTGAAGTAATAAGCAATCATAGGGCTTTTTTGAGCGATGAAAAAAATAGAATTTTTTCTTGCCAGCCAGTAAAGGATACGTTTTTACCTATAGGGAAGGTTTAAAGTTGATCAAAGTTACAGAAGCTGGTTTTAGAACAATCTTTATAAACAACTATTTATAAATGTTGGGAAACAAGATCGTGGTATTCCATTAAGATACTTGGGAGAAAGTTGCAGAACTTGAGCTAATGAATTCTCATACTCTTTGACTCAATCCTATAAATAACATTCCTAATTCGTATAAAAGGATCATTGGAAAGGCTAGCATTGTTTGTGTGAAAATGTCAACTGTAGGTGTTGCAATTGCTGCGAGGATGAAAAAGAGGACGTAGGCATGTCTACGATAGTATTTCAGTGTTCTATATTGAATCAATCTATTTCGAACAAGAAAGAACATTACAACTGGAATTTCGAAGAAAAAACCAAATATTAAAATCATGAAAAGGACAAAAGTTACAAACTCTGAGAGGGAGTAGAGAGGAGTTACACCATATGCAACTGTTATACCATGGAGAAATTTTATGACTAAACGAACGATAAAGAATCCGTAAAAGCAGCCAAGGATGAAGAGAAGCAGCGAAGCTACTACATAATATTTTGTGGAAACTTTAAGCCAACCTTTTGCTTTTAAAGCTTTTGATAGCAAAAATATGATGTATGGGATGGTTAAAGCTACACCAATGGCGAGTGACATCTTGAGACTGAGAACTATTGCTTCCATTGGTGTTAAAACTACGGGACCTAAAAAGGATGTAGAAATTCTCGATAGCTTCTTCAATTCTTCTCGTATCAGTGTGGTATTATCTGTGCTGGTTATGTTTTCGGCAATCCTTTTAAGCTGTTCTGCAATCTTTTCAACATCTTCCTGACTCAATTGCTGATATGGAAACATTTCATCGCATATGAAAGAGATCAATTTTGGTGAAAATGGAAAAAAAGAAATACTGGAGATTGCTATGATTGCGAAGATCTTTATCAGATTCTTTCTAACATCAACAAGAAAATTAGCCCAGTCTTTAGCCTCCAAAAGAACACCTCAAAGGCAGTACTTTTCCGATACGTACTGTTTTATTCCTCTTATTGTATTGTTGATGAAGAAGTCTTCTCTTTTCTTTATGTCATCGTCGAGTAACTTGTAGTTTGAAAACTTAGAATCTTTTTCAATTAGATCTTTTTTTGCAATTTTAACGATCTCCTCTTCGTTCTTTATTTCCTTCCTGCAAAGTATATCATATACTGTTGATACCCAAAGCTTTAACTGCTTTAAAGCTTTTTCACCAATTTCTATGCTATCTCTTTTGAATCCAAAGTGCCCAAAACATAGTTTTTTACTCCCAAGAGCTATAAGCTCTTCGATAGAATTCACGGCAACTTCGTATTCGAACTTTGGTGGAGTAGCTGGGCGGAGATAGTAGTCATTTTTGAGAGGTAAATGAACTCCAAAAGCTTCGCCAACAAAAAGAAAATCGTTGTGGAGATAACTTTGATGATGAGGAGCATGTCCTGGGCTTTCCAAGATTTCGACTTTCTTACCAGCAAATTCTATCTTACCTTCGTAAATTCTATTCTCTTCGATGCCACTTGGTTTTCCATAAGTTTCAGCAATACTACCAAGAGTTTCGAGTGAAGCTTTCCACAGCTTTTCCGGATTAACTAGATGTTTTCTACCAGCTTTGTGGACTACCAAAGCTGCATCTGTAAATTGATTCAAGATCTCTGCAACTCCACCTGCGTGATCTAGATGGATGTGAGTTAGAAGTACGAATTCGACTTTTTTAATTTTCAAGAAATTCAAAGCTTCTAGCAATTTCGGAATTGTTGATCTTGGGCCAACATCTATTAGCATTGCAAGATTCTCATTTTTGACTACCCAACAGCTTATGAACTTCCTAAAACCCTCGAGATTTTGTGGCAGATCCACGAGATAGAGGTTATCCGCAACTTCGATTATGTTCATGAGCAAAGTTTTTTGAGGGATTTAATATCTTTTTCTGTTCAACTTGTTTTTTAATCTTAATAATCTTCTTTTCTTGTACAAAGGACTATCGCTATATTCTCTCCCACTAACTAATCTCATGGAATTCAATCCGTTTCAGAAGAGGTTTAGGAAAGGAAAAAGAAGAGTTGCACTTGTCTACCCAAACAGATACGTGGGAGGAATAGCGAACATCGGACTTCAGTTACTCTATGCTAAGATCAACGAGTTTGCTCACTGTGAAAGATTCTATTCCGACGTTTTTGATGGTCTAAGGAGTCTTGAGAGTGGAAGTAGACTAAATGAATTTGAGATAGCAATGTTCAGCTTACATTACGAAAAAGATTACTTCAAGGCATTGGAGATCATAAAGAGAAGCGGATTCAGAGGTATAAAGATTGCAGGCGGTCCCTGTGTGATGGAAAATCCGAGACCTTTGATGCCTTTTTTCGATGCTTTTTTTATAGGCGAAGCTGAAGATAGAGTAGAAGAAATAATAGAAGCTAGAAGTGTTGAAGAATTGAGTGATATAGATGGTATCTTCACAGGAAAGGAAGAGAAGGTTAAAAGAGTTTTTTGTAGAATTGAAAAACACATTGAAGATGAAATAATCGGAGAAGGGGCTTATGGAAAATGTTTCTTGATTGAGATAGGTCGTGGATGTGTAAGAAGATGCAGTTTTTGTCTTGTTCGGCAGATTTATTTTCCTCCACGTTGGAGAAATTTGGAAGATTTTCCCGAGATTAGAGGTGTTAATAAGGTTGCTTTAATAGCTCCCTCTCCCACAGACCATCCTCAATTCAAAGATATACTTCAGAAGTTTGTTGAAAGAGGATTCGAAATCTCTCCCTCCTCCTTGAGGGCAGATGCTGTGGATGAAGAACTCGTCGAAATCCTTAAAGCTGGAAAAGTTAAAACTCTAACTTTAGCTCCAGAAACTTCTTCACCAAAGCTTTCTGAATTTTTAAAGAAAGAGATTAGCTTCGAAGATTTAAGAAATGCTGTTGAAATTTCTGCAAAAGCGTTTGAAAAGCTTAAACTTTATTATTTGATCGGTATTCCTGGAGAACTCGAAGAGGATGTGAAAAAGATCGTTGAAGATGTAGTTTTTTTAAAGAAATTCATTCAGAGAGTTGAAATATCTGTGAATCCTCTCGTTCCAAAACCTCATACACCATTACAGTGGATTCCCTTTGCAAAAATCCCTGAATTAAAAAGAAAAATATCTCTGCTATTCGAAGAATGTAAGAAGCATGGAATTGAAGTATCTTTACCCAATTTGAGGGAATTCGTAATTCAAAGTATTCTTGCTCGCGGGGATGAGAGTTTGTCAGAAATGGTAGCTGGAAATAGGAATTACAGAGAATACTTGCATTTTCTTAAAGGTTATAGATTAGAAGAAGCTCTGCCTTGGGACTTTATCGATCACGGTTATAAAAAATCGAAATTGCTCTCGGAATTCCTAGAACTCGTTGAAATATTGGACAAATCTTATAAATCGATGGGAGATAAGATCTTCAGGGGCCGGTAGCTTAGCCAGGTAGAGCGCGGGACTCTTAATCCCGCAGCCGTGGGTTCAAATCCCTCCCGGCCCGGTTTATAACAGTTTTGAATACTTTTAAAATCCTTATTGAAATTTTAGTTGAAATTCCGGTCAACCTGACCGCAAAATCTATAAATTGCACAAAATCCTTAGAATATGCGGTTGAGTAAGAATATCCATCTGTTGTTGTTACTAATTCCTATAATTCTGGCAATCAAGATTAGAATCCTGAACCCATGGGATGGGGTTTTCACTTTTACTGTTAGATTGAGTGAAAATGATCCTTGGTATTATTATAGACTCATCGAGAACTGCATTCATAACTTCCCCTCTAGGATTTGGTTCGATTCAATGACACAATATCCTTATGGCACTTATACTCATTATGGTCCATTTCTCGTCTATCTAAGCTCAATTATTGCAATTCTGAGTGGATCAACTAGCGGAGAGGCTTTGAGAAGTATTATTGTTTTCATTCCAGCAGTTGGCGGAATTCTAACTATTTTTGCTATTTTCTTCCTCTCAAAGAATGCTTTTGGGGATAAAGCAGCTTTGATCTCAGCTTTTCTTATATCTATAATTCCTGGACAGTTTTTACACAGAAGTATGCTTAGTTTCAACGACCACCACGTGTGGGAAGTTTTTTGGATGTGTCTCTCTCTCTCATTTTTCATTCTACTCATAAAGGGGGAATGGAATAGAAAGAGCATCTTTTGCGCAATACTTGGTGGAATAAGTTTTGGAATGTACATACTTACCTGGGCAGCTGGATTTACTTTTGGTCTTTTAATAGTTGGTACTTTCTTCTTGGCACTCTTGTTCAGGATAAGGGTTCTAGAAAATACTTTCAAGTTGACAGTAATTTATTTTGTTTTTGCAATTCTAGTTTACCTTCCATTTGCATTCAACGCTCCGAGCAATCCGGTACTTTATTCTCCGATGCAGCTCGTGATGTTAATCTTTTATACTATTGCTACTATTTTTCTTTGGCAGTTCGATGTCAAATTTGATAAGCTGAGGAAATACTTGAGGGTTGGAAAAGAAACTATACTTTTTTTAATTGCAATCCTTGGGTTAATCGTAATCTCTACCATTTTTCCAGAATTCTCAATCACAATCGGAACTGTAACTGGATACTTACAGCCAAGAGGAGGAGCGCTTACTATTGGAGAAGTTTATCCATTCTTCACTCAGGGAGGGGGTTTTACTCTTGCACCAGCGTTTTACCACTTTGGTATAGCCTTCTTCTTTGCAGTTCCAATGATGTTATATTTTGTTTACAGGGTTTACCAAAAAAAAGATCTTAAAGATTTTGCAATGTTACTATGGGCAATCACTCTTTTCATTGCTCTCTGTGGACAGAATAGATTTGCTTACTACTTTGCGGCAGTTTCTGCAATCTTTGCTGGTTTAGCTTTGGATAGATTATTCGAAATTTTACATGTCTATCGAGCATTTTCCAGAGAGAAGAGGGGTTTAAACCCGTTTAGAATTGTATTTGCGGTACTTCTAGCTTTCATACTCTTTTATCCAACCTACTCATTAGCAGAAGCGCAGAGTCATGGAGTTGGAGCTTTGAACAAGCAATGGTTCGATTCGATGGTTTGGCTTAGAAATAATACTCCTGACAATGGTTTTGAAGAGTATTATCATAGGCTTTACACTCCAAACAAAGCTGGAGAGACTTATCCTTATCCATTTGAAACGTATGGAGTAATAAGCTGGTGGGATTATGGACACTGGATCCTAGCTATAGGTAAGAGGATGGCAATAGCGAATCCATTCCAACAGGGAATTGGAAATTTTTATGATGAAGTTCCTGGTGCTGCGCCTTTTTTTGTTTCGAGAAATGAAAGTTATGCGGAAAAAGTTGCTGAGAAGTTGAATGTCCGTTATGTGGTCAGTGATATAGAAATGGCAACAGGAAAGTTTTACGCAATGGCAACTTGGGCTGAAGGCGATTTGCCTTTGGCTGAAAAATATTACGACGGAATTCTCTATTTAACTCCTCAAGGAAATCTTGGAATTGGCTACATGGTTCCTCCAAACTCTTTTGGGCTTTCGAGAATTCCGAGTAAACTCTACTATGAGACAATGGAGGCAAGACTTCACATCTATGACGGCTCAGGATTAAGTCATTACAGGTTGATCTACGAAAGTGAACCAAGTGATGAGTGGAGGTTTTACACAAATCTACTCCAGCAATCAAATCCCATTGAGATTGCAGTTTACGAAACTATTCAAAGAGCAAGGTATGGCATTTCGCCAAGTTTTACCGCGAGTGAAATTTTCATAAAGTTTGTTTATAAAAACCTTTACGAGAAGGAGTTCGGAATTCCAATTGATCTGAACGCTACGGGATACGTCAAAATCTTTGAAAGGGTGGAAGGAGTAATGGTGAGGGGTAAAGCAAATTCAGAGTTCGTGGAAGTCAGTACAAAGATAAAAACTAATCAAGGAAGAATTTTCGAATATTACCAGAGATTAAGGGTAGAGAATGGGGAATTCATAGCGATATTACCCTATTCTCATGATTCGGTCTATCCAGTGGTTCCAGTAACTCCTTATAAGTTCAAAAGTGGTGAAGTTTTGAAAGAGCTCAAGGTCACCGAGATACAAGTCATCAAGGGTGAAGTGGTTGAGCTAGATCTTCTTTAATTTTTGAGCCTTTAGTACATCATGCTCTATATTCTCTTTCTAACTACGAGGTGCAATTCGAATTGCAGATATTGCGGAGGGTTCGATGAAGATTTAATGCCATGTAAAATTCAATATGAGCTTGAAGATTTGAAAGAATTTTTAAGAAAAGATCAAAAAACATCAATTGCATTTTATGGTGGAGAACCTTTGCTTGAAAGTGAAAGAATGAAGGAAATAATGGATATGATTTCAGCAAAACATTATATCCTCCAGACCAATGGATTGCTCCTTCACGAAATTGAAGATAGATACTTGAAAAAGTTTTCTACGATTCTTGTTTCCTTAGATGGAAGGGAAGAAGTCCACAATTTTTACAGAGGTAATTACGAGGTTGTTCTAAGGAACGTGAGAAGAATCAGAGATTACAAAGGAGAAATCATTGCGAGGATGACTGCAAGTCAAGAAACAGATATATATGAGGATGTGATGAGTCTTTTATCTTTGAATACCTTTACCCATGTTCATTGGCAGATAGATGCCGTATGGAGCAGGGAAAATACATGGAGAAACTTCGAAAAATGGGTGGAAGAATATAACAAGAAGATAAGAAGACTTGTGAAGTTTTGGGTTTCAGAAATGCTGAAGAAGAGGATCCATGGAATAGTTCCATTTCTTGGTGTTGCTACTGCAATCTTTAAGAGATTTAAAAACTTTCCCTGTTCTTCTGGTTTTGAATCCTTTGCTATAACAACAGAAGGTAGAATCTTAGCATGTCCTGTTTGTCCAGAATTCGATTGGAACCATTTGGGTAACATAAAGGACGGGATAAATAAGAGGATTGATATTTCAGACCCATGTCCAAATTGCCGTTATTTCAGCTTTTGTGGTGGTAGATGTCTCTTTTTCAACAAGGAGAGACTGTGGGGAGATAAAGGTTTTAAACTCGTTTGTTCAACAGTAAAAAATCTGGTTGACTCAATCTTGAGATATAGAGGCATTTTAGAGAGATTTAAGGATGAGATAAGATATCCAAAATTTTTGAATACAACCGAGATCATTCCTTAGTTTTCTTTTTTAGCAAAGAAGGCAAATGAATCACGTATCTACCATCTTCTTCAAGCGCAATTATTATTTCATCTCTTTCAAAAAGCTTTTCGAGGTTGATCTCATATTGTCCTGGAGATATTATGCGAATACTCTCAATTCCAAAGCGAGCGAACTCTTTTTTAATTTCTTCGACTTCTTTTCTCTCTTTTCTCTCTTTAGGAATATATAAAAATTTGTTATTTCCGCATTCACATCCTTGAAGCAATCGCATGTCTCCATCTACATATATTTTACCACATTTGGTGCAACGATGGGGCATATCAGGTAATTAGAGCTTTGATCAAATCTTCTTGCTTTTCAATCGTCTTTAATCTATTAGCTGGTCCTATTATCGTTAGCCTTCCATGTTTTTTACCAAGAATTTTGGAGATGAGAGATTTCTCTCTCTGTGGATAACTCTCTAGTTCTATTCCAACGAATTTCTCGTGATCGATTTCAAGCATAGTAAATTCTATCAGCTTTGCCTCCTCTTCTGGAGTTAAACCACTCTCAAGAACGACAATTTTTCCTTCTTTGACATTATCTAGGATCATCCTTATTTTCTCCATTGAACCCATCTTGTTTAACTTCTCTTTAGATATCAGATTGACTTGAACACCCATGTAAATCACCCGAACTTTTCAGCCATTGCTTTGTAAAGAGAATCCAAATTTATTCCTTTTAAAGCCGAAATTGGAACTACTTGGTGCTGTGGAAAAGCAGATTTTATTCTTGCGGGTGAAGCAGTTGGTAAATCGATTTTGTTTGCGACTATTATCAATGGCAACTTTCTAGCTTCGATGTTTCCAACTATAGTTACGTTTACTTGAGTAAAAGGATCCTCTGTAGCGTCCATGACAAGAAGAATTCCATCGAGATCATCAAGCCACTTTATTGCCTCGATGACACCTTCTGTAGCTTCTTTAGCTCTTCTTTTTGCTTCCTCCTCACTTAAACCATATTTGAGGAAATCGTGAAAATCGACTTTCGCAGCTATTCCAGGTGTATCGACTACGTCGATGGTTATGCTTTTTCCATCAACTTGGATCTTAACACCTTCTCTTAATTTCACTCTCCTCGTTTCGTGTGGGATTTCACTTGGAGTTCCTATTATCTCTCCAATCCAATCACGGAGAATTCTATTTGCAAGAGTAGTTTTTCCAGCATTTGGAGGACCATAGATTCCAATTTTAAGCTTATCTTTTCTAAGAAAAATTTTATAGAGGAATCTGAGCTTTTTTTTCAGAGCAGATAGGATACCCATTTAAACACCTCATGTCTCATGATCTTTTGATAATTAAGGCTATTAAAATTTATCTCTTCCTCCGCCCTCATTGGCGATCAAGATATATAGCAGTTCCATGACTGATTTCTGATGATAAGGGAGCTTGGGAAGTTTGAGAGGGTTGGTGCCCATTCACACATACGTGGACTAGGACTCGATGAAAATTTCAAAGCTAGAGATGTTTCTGATGGACTTGTGGGGCAGAAAAGAGCAAGAGAGGCTGCAGGAGTAATTGTTAGGCTTATAAAAGATGGTAAAATGGCAGGAAGAGGAATACTTCTTGCTGGTCCTCCTGGAACTGGAAAAACAGCTATAGCAGTTGCCATAAGCAAAGAACTCGGTAAAGATATCCCATTTGTTCATGTCTCTGCTAGTGAATTCTACAGTGCAGAGATGAAAAAAACAGAAGCTCTTATACAAGCGATGAGAAGGGCAATTGGTGTTAGGATTAGGGAGCAGAGGACAGTTCTTGAAGGAGAAGTTGTTGGTTTGGATTACAACATGATTCCAAATCCATACAATCCAACGCAAAAGATTCCAGAATCTGCAACACTAACTCTTGCAACCAAAGATGAAAAGAGGAGTTTTAGCGTTGGTGGTAGAGTTGCACTTCACTTTCTTACTCAAGGTGTTGAAATAGGAGATGTCATACTCGTAGACAAGGAAACTGGTAGGATTAGCAAGCTTGGAAAAAGTGAAAAAGCGAAAAAGAGTTTTGATATTGGTGAAGAGGAAGTTGTTGCAGTACCTTCGGGAAAAGTAGAAAAAGAAAGAGAGTTCACATATGTATTGACACTACACGACTTCGATGAAGCTAATGCAAGGCGAGGGAGCATATTCAGCCTTTTTGGTGGGGCGAGTAGAGAGATAGATAATGAAGTCAGACAGGCAGTGGATGAACAAGTGCGAAGACTAATCGAGGAAGGTAGAGCAGAACTGCTTCCTGGCGTGCTTTTCATAGATGAGACACACATGTTAGATATAGAGCTCTTTGCCTTCATGAATAGGGCAATGGAATCGGAGATGGCTCCAATCATAATACTCGCATCTAACAGAGGATTTTCAAAGATAAGGGGAACAGATGTAATCGCTCCTCACGGAATTCCACTTGATTTGCTTGACAGATTGCTGATAATAACTACCGAACCGTATACTAGAGATGAGATAAGGGCAATAATAGAGATAAGAGCTGCTGAAATGGGGGTAAAAGTTTCTAAAGAGGCGATTGAAAGACTCACAGAAATTGGAGAAAAGATGAGTCTGAGATATGCGGTTCAATTACTCGCTCCTGCTAACGAGTTTGCAAAACTTAGAAACTCAGAGAAAATAGAATTGCAAGATGTTGAAAGAGCTTCGAGTATTTTCAGTGATGTTAGCCAGAGCTCTGTTTATCTCAGAAAATGGGAAGAAAAGATGCTTGGAATGTAATTTCCTGATAGAGAGAAAAAGCAAAAAGAATAAATATTTCTCATCCTCTGGCTGTGAGGAGGTGATTGGATGGCAGTTGTTACGGTTGATCAGGATAAATGCTCTGGATGTGGAGAGTGTATCTCAGTATGTCCAGCGAGTGTATTTGAACTCAACAATGAAGGAAAAAGTGTAGTAGCTCGCCCAGAGGACTGTCAAGAGTGCTGCGCTTGTGTAGAAGTTTGTCCAGAGTCAGCAATAACTGTAGATGTATGTAAATAACTTTGCTTTGCCATTTTTGTAACTTCTTCCAGAACCTCTTTTATTCCCTCTCCATTTTTTGCAGAAAAAGCTAATTTGTCTCTAAAGTTGTGCATGTCAGATTTGCTGTAGACTTCAAGGATTGGTTTTCCAAAACTCTTCTTTATATCTTCGAGTAAAGATAGCTGGGAGCTCAAAGAATAGCCACAAGTTTCTGTTGGATCTAATATGAAGAGAATTGCATCTGCAGCATTTTTAAGACAAAGAATTGCTTTTCTCTCAAATTTATTCCTCTTTGCTAATGGACGATCGAGAAGTCCAGGTGTATCGATTATTTGAATTTCTGGGGTGTAACCTATTATTATTTTTTGAGTTGTGAACGGATAATCCGCTATTTCTGGTTTTGCAGTTGAAACCAATGCTACAAAACTTGATTTTCCAACATTGGGACTTCCAGCAACAACAACTGTTGGCATTTTTCTAATTGATGGTATTTCACGCATTTTCTGCTTAGCTTCATTCAGAAATCTAAGATCATTGTCTATTTCTTCGATGACTGAAGAAATTCTACCACATGCACTTCTAAAAATTGCTATTGGGTCCTTACCGTTTCGAATGTTTTCTATACTCTTTGTCACGATTTTTTGGATCATTCTATCTGCCCAGTTGAGCGAAGAAAGGGATTTTTTAAGATCTTTTATTCCAACTATGAGATCTATCATTTCTTTGTAGAAGGTTGGCAAAGAATCGTAATTTGGATGAGAAAATATTATCTTATTAAAATAATTTCTAGAAATGTTAGATATTGTGGATAACTTGTTTATGATCCTCTCATTGGTATTTTTACCACTAACTTTGGAGCTCTTACTAAATATTTTGTCAAGCAGCTCTTCTGCAGTCATTACTGTGGGTATTTTCCGTAAGTATTGCATGAGTTGAATTGTCCTGAGGTTAAATTATTTTATTATTTTTGTACACACTTTTAAATCATCAGTGATCTGTTCTAGCAGACATCTAAATAGAGTTCATTAAGAGTAGTTTTTTGAAGGTTATAATTTCTTCGTTATTAAATTCGGTTTAATTTAGATTCGACAATCGACTTTAAAAAGCCAGAGTTATGGGGAACGTTTGAGGAATAGTTATAAATCTAGGCTTTAATAGTGACTTTAGATTAATTTGAGATTCTTTGAAAGAGAAGCCATATGAGCTAAAGGGCTATTTCTGAGTTGACTACTCTCCTTATCTATCTATCAATTTTAATTCCAATTTCTTTTTCAAAAACTCCTTTCAATCCTGCTATAAAAAATCTCTCACTCATTATCCCCCATCTTGCTCTAATTGCGGAAATCTGGTTCTTAAAAATATAAATCCTTCATTTATGTCTTCTCTTAAGAATTTCTCGCGCTCCAGTAGCTCCAGTTAAAGCATAACGGAACTCATTATCTTTTTCGAGTATATATTATTATTTCTTTCACGTAATTGTATATTTTGAATAAAAATTATTCCCATAAATTTTTGTAATCTTGTTCTCGTCACTACAAATCTTAAAAAGATTCTAGTTAAATATATTCTTTGCCTAATTTAAAAGTGTAATACTAGAAAGTATTAACCACTAAAAATAAAAAGTTTTAAGTGGAAAACTTTTCTAAATAAATAAAATATAAGATTTAATTTCAAAATTTCCTAAAGATTTAAAAATTCATCTACCATTTACTACTTATGATAAGAATGTTAAAAGATCTCTTCATCTCAATGCGTCCTCAACAGTGGTATAAAAATTTCTTAGTCTTTGCGGCTCTTGTCTTCTCAAAAAATTTGCTCGATTTGGAACTTCTAAAGCTGACAATTTTAGGCTTCATCGCTTTTTGCTTAGCTTCAAGCAGTCAATATATATTTAACGATATTCTGGACAGAGAAAAAGACAAAAGACATCCGAAGAAATGTAAAAGACCGATAGCTTCAGGAAAAATAAGCTTGCCAATAGCAATAGCTTTTTCAGCAATTCTCCTGATTTTTTCAATTCTAATCTCTCTTCTGCTTAACTTTTGGTTTCTCATGGCAATAATCAGCTATCTAATCTTGAATTCTCTTTATTCGGCCTTTTTAAAGAATTTAGTTTTGTTCGATGTTTTAACAATCTCTGCCGGCTTTGTAATCCGAGCAATTTCTGGATGCTTCATAATAAATGTCTTAATTTCTCCATGGCTAATTCTATGCACATTTCTTTTGGCAATATTCTTGGCTTTGGGAAAAAGGAGGCATGAACTGATTTTACTCGAGGAAAATGCTAAGAAGCACAGAGAAGTTCTTGGTTTGTATTCAAAGGAAGCAGTTGATCAAATGCTTTCAATCATGACCATGGCGGGTACCAAAAGATGCCTTAGATCAAAATTTTCGATCGAAATACCTTCTTTAAAAACTATGGCAAGGTTTACTGTGTCCCAATCGTAGAAAAAATGTAAGTTAACGAAGTAAGCTATATAAAAACAGGAAAATATTATTAAAAGGAACTCAGCCCGAATTTTTCGTAGCTTTTCTCTTTTCTCTATCTCGTTCTTACTTAGTCTTCTTTTAGAAGCTTTTTTCCCCATTGCGCTAATAAAATCATTTATAGAATTTAAAATTTTCTGTCTTTATTTTAGTTTTAAAAGTTGTAAATTACTTTTCTGAGTACCTACGAAAGATATTTATTTCTTCGTGCTGGAAGAATTTAAATGCGCCAAAGATTTGTGCTCGATACGACTGCGATTACAGATTCTGGACTAAGAGAAAAGGAACATTACACTTCGATATGTGAATCTGCGAACGAAATTCTCGACTTAATAGCACTTGCGAGGCTAAAGTTAGAGATAAGTTGTTACATTCCTTATCCTTCTGTCTATTCAGAACTAACCAGTTTCTTAAGAAGAAATGAGTGTAATGAAAACACCTTCATCAAACTGGATACGTGGCTTGTAAAGAAGACACCAAACAGGTATGAAGTAAAGATTCCCGCTGCCATTTTTTATGAATATATAATATCAGTTAGACAAAAAACCAATCGCGGAAGAAGATTGGCAGAAGATTATATTCTTGAAGCTTCTGCTATTGGAAAATCCTCGGAAAAACTAGAAGAAGATACTGGAAATCTGATTTCAAAGTTTAGGGACAAGTTTCGTACCGTTATGAGACAAGGATTGCTTGACAGTGCTCCAGATCTTGATGTTCTTTTGCTTGCCAAGGAACTCGAGGCAGGAGTCGTTAGTAGTGATATAGGAATAAAGAAGTGGAGTGAGAAACTTGGCTTGAGATTTGTAGAAGCTTCAAAGTTTCCTAGAATGCTGAAGGAATACCTCATCCTTCTTGGTGTAAAGGAAAAAATAGATGAAGAAAGTATGCCAAGTGGGGAAGTTGATTAGATAAAAAGAAAAAGAATAAAAACTTTCGTCAACACTTCTCCTCGGGTGGTAAGATGTTGAGTGTGAATGAGATTACTGTTGAAATAGTCGAAACGATGTTAGACTACGAAGAAGAGCTCAGAATTCAGTCGAAAAAACTTGGAAACAATGCAACAGTTATTGACTGTGGTGTAAATGTTCCTGGTAGCTATGAAGCTGGAATACTTTATACTCAGATATGCATGGGGGGTCTTGCAGAAGTGAACATAGTTGTTGACACCATAAGGGATGTCCCATTCGCTTTCATAAGTGAGTACACAGACCATCCTGCAGTTGCGTGTCTTGGCAGTCAAAAAGCTGGATGGGCTATAAAGGTTGAGAAATACTTTGCAATGGGTAGCGGTCCTGCGAGAGCTTTGGCTTTGAAGCCTAAGAAGACTTATGAAAAAATAGGATATGAGGACGATGCAGATGTAGCAGTCATCGCTCTTGAGGCGAATAAATTGCCGGATGAGAAGGTGATTGAATACATAGCGAAAGAATGTGAAGTTGATGCGGAAGATGTTTATGCAGTTGTTGCTCCAACAGCTTCAATAGTAGGTAGTGTTCAGATATCGGGAAGAATTGTTGAGACCGCGATTTACAAGATGACAGAAATTGGATATGATCCAAAGCTAATCGTAAGCGGTGCAGGAAGATGTCCAATAGCACCGATTCTCGAAAACGATTTAAAGGCAATGGGTGCTACGAATGATAGCATGATGTATTACGGCAGTGTCTTTCTAACGGTTAAAAAGTATGATGAAATTCTCAAGAATGTACCCAGTAGTACGAGCAAAGATTACGGCAAACCATTCTATGAGATTTTCAAAGCTGCGAACTATGATTTCTACAAGATCGATCCAAATCTCTTTGCACCAGCACAGATTGCGGTCAACGATTTATCCACTGGAAAAACATACTTCCACGGCAAATTGAACGCTGATGTCTTATTCAAGTCATATCAGCTCGTTATCTAAATTTTTATATTAATATTTTTGTCAAACTCTTATTTCAGCCCATTTATCCACGTTCTCTGCTACTTTTACTCTGACTACGTTAACTCTCCTCTTTTTCAGCTCTTGAAAAACGTATAGAGCGATGTTTTCCGAAGTAGGATTTTCAAGAAATTCATTTAGCATTGAATGGTCGAATCTCTCCAGAATCTCCTTTAGTAACTTTTTTAAATCGAAAAAATCCATTACCATACCGTTTCTCAGTTCTCCTTCAACTTCTACACTAACTTCGAAATTATGTCCATGTACTTTTCCACACTTTTTATGTCCTGGAATCGAGTGTGCAGCACTGAATTTTTCTCTCACACCAACGACGAACTTCATTCATTTCACCCCTATTAACTTATGGACTTGTGGAATAAGCCTAACATCGGCGAATTCAAGAATTTCTTTCTGAAGTTTAAAAATATTATCAAGTTCAACTCCAAAAACAGGTTGTAATACGAAGCAACAAACATAATCCTTAATCTGTAGAGCTGAATTTATGATTTCTTTGTTTTCAAACTCTGAAGGGAGTATTATTTTGCAGAATGTAAGCCTTTTTTTAGTATTTCTCAGTATTTTAAAGGATTTAAAAGTTCTTTCGATTATATCATCATAATTTTTTATTCTAGCCTCTCTTACTTTCAAATCTCCTGCTACAAAATCGACAAACTTTAGTTCTTTAGCTTTATCAGGCAAAGTCATATTTGTTTCTAAGTAAAAAGGTTTTGTTTTTCTTAAAGACTTTATGAACTCAGCTTGAAGCATGGGTTCTCCGCCTGTAAAACTCACAGAGTGAACCTTGCTTGAGTCAATGACTTTTTGCACGTAATCTATTTCGATAGGGTTTTTCAAAAATTTCCGATTAACTTCATCTTTACATAAATCAGAATCTTTGATGGTGTCACAGTAGTAACAGTTTAGATTACAACCACAGAATCGAATAAAAAGCTGCAGAACTCCTAAAAGAATACCTTCTCCTTGAATTGACTCAAATATTTCGCTTATTCTTGCCATCATATTTCGAGAATTTCTCCAGTCCTTTCATATACCTTCAATCCATCGACTTTTTCAAGCTGAAGGGCAAACTCCCGGCTATTTAGAACAGCAAGGAATTTTTTCACAACTTCTTTTTCAATTTTGTCTTTAGGAATTAGGAAGTCATATTCTTCATTTCTGATTGGAATGAAATCGAGATCATAGAGATTTGCCACACTTTTTATTCCAATTCCAACATCAGCTCTTCCATTTGCTACTGCTACAGCTACTGCGATATGTGTTTTTGCTTCGACTTCATATCCTTTAATTCTTTTTATAATATCTCTAAAATCAAGCCCAATTTCTTTTGCAAGTTCATTTAAATGTAAATCTAGAAGTTGTCTTGTTCCTGAGCCTTTGTTCCGGTTTATTAGTCTTATGTCTTCTCTTATCAAGTCTTCAAAGCTTTTTATCTTCTTGGGATTACCTTTGGGTACTATAAAACCTTGTTCTCTTAAATAGCCTTTTACGAGAACTGCATTTTTAATTTCAAGTTTTTTTATCATTTCTTCATTGTAAACTCCATTTTCGCAAAGAAAATGTGTTCCAGCCACATCAGCTTCACCCCTTCTAACTGCAAGAATACCACCAATTGAGCCAATGTTTATAATTTTTGCTCTAACTTTCATTATTTTAAGGATTAGATTTACACCGATGCAGTGGCTTCCGATGAAGACAAATTCTGCAGGATTTATTCCACTGAACAACTTTACTTCTACTTTTTCATTTTCTTCGAGCATTAGGACTTCTTCAGGGATTTCAACTATGCCGTCACTAAAAGTCAGAGCAGAAATTGCTCCACTATAACTTCCAGTCACAGGATAAGCTGAATAGCCATCCTTTCCTAAAACGATGTTTACGGGAAGAAATTCTCTTCTTCCAATCTCTGAAAAAACCTTAGTTGCAAGCTTTGCTTCTATTTTTTCACCTTCAACATAAAAACCAGCCATTTCCCTTAAGAGTGGAGCAACGAGTATTTCAAAAATGGTCAAAGCTGAAACTGGATAGCCTGGAAGACTGAATATGGGTTTTCTATCATGAATTGCGATTATCGTCGGTTTTCCTGGCTTAACAGCAATTCCATGGACTATCACATCTGCAAAATCTTCGAGAACTCTGTACATCCTATCTCCAAAGCCTGCAGAAGTGCTACCGCTTGTTATAACTATATCCGCAATTTTTAAACCTCGAAGAATAGCTTTGGCGATCTCTTCTTCATCATCTTTGATAATTCCTATTCTTATACTAATTCCGCCGTTCTTTTCAACTGCGGAGCAGATAGTGTAGGAGTTCACATCATATATTTTTCCAAGTTCTAGTGGAATTCCTGGTTCTACTAATTCGTTTCCCGTAGAAATAACTGCGATTCGTGGTCTCCTAAAAACTTTAACCTTTCTAATTCCACATGCAGAGAGAAGTCCTATTTCTCGAGGGCTCAACTTCGTTCCATTTCTCAGTATCATTTCTCCCACCATTATTTCACTTCCTGCAGACATCAGATTCTCTCCTGGAGCAATTGCTTTAAAGATTTCAACAAAACCATCTCTCTCTCTTGTGAATTCGACCATTACGACTGCATTTGCTCCTTTAGGAATTGTTGCCCCAGTAGCGACTTCAAAAGCTTCTCCACTTTTTATTTCGAATTCACACCATTCTCCAGCTTCTATTCTTCCTAAAACTCTCAATTTTACAGGATTGTTTTCATCGGCGGTGAAAGTATCTTCTGCTTTAACTGCATAGCCATCCATTGTTGCTCTATCGAATGGGGGAACACTAACTGAGGCAAAAACGTCTTCTGCTAGGATTCTATCAGTTGCATTTATTATTTCAATCTCTTCTATTTCTTTTGGAATTCTACAGTGTTTGAGGAGAAGATTTTTCGCTTCTTCAATCGTGATTATCTCTCTAAAAACTTTTCTCATTCGAAAACCTCCGTAATGTCTCTGAAAAGTGTAACTTCAACTTCTTCTCCTGTTTCGTATCCTTCAAAATTTTCTGGAATAACGAGTATCGCATTCGTGCTTACTATTGAGGTTAGAATTCCAGATCCGGAAATCTTTACTGGATAAATTTTACCATTTTTCCAAAAAACTCTAACATTACTCCTTATACCGATTTCTGAAGCTAATCTTGATTGAAGAATACCTTTTTTCTTACTCCACTTTCTTTCCAATATTCGGACATTCATCATTCTGAAGAGAGCAGGAACAACAAAAGTATGAAAGGACAAAAAGGTTGCAGCTGGAGATCCAGGAAGCATGAAAACAGGTTTCTCTCTCACGATTCCAAAGGCAGTTGGTAAACCAGGTTTCATGGCAACACCATGAAAAACAATTTCCCCATACTTTTCTACGATCTCTGGTACGAGATCATGAGATCCAACTGATGTCCCTCCTGTGAAAATCACGGCATCGAATTCCAGTGCTTTAAGTAGTTTTTTCTCTATCTCTTCAGCTCTATCTTTTGCAATTCCTAAGGAAAAAACTGGAAAATCAAGTTCTTTGAGAGCGTTGCAAATCATGGGGTTGTTTGAATTATATATCTTTCCAATTTCGCGCTTTTTACCTGGGGGTATTAATTCGTTTCCAGTTGATATTACAGATACTCTTGGTTTTTTGTAAACTTCTACGAATTCAAATCCAAGAGAAGCAAGAAGCCCAGCGTCCTGAGGTTGTAGGATTTCACCTCTCTTCAGAATCAAATCACCTTTTCTTATGTCTTCTCCCTTCTTTATTACATTTTTAAAAGGAGGAAGACTTTTGAAGATTTGAACAAAGTTACCTTCTTCTCTTGTGTGTTCGAGCATTATGACTGCATCTGCCCCTTTTGGAATTGCTGAACCGGTAAAGACCCTTACAGCTTCACCTTTTTTTATCTCTATTTCTGGAATTTCTCCCACTTCGATTTTCCCTATAACTCTAAGTATTGCGGGATTTGTCTGAGAAGATCCAAATGTATCTTCTGCTTTAACTGCATAGCCATCCATTGCAGACTTATCGAATTCAGGGACTTCGAATTCTGCAATTATGTCTCTTGCAAGAACCCTACCTACGCAGTTGTAAATGCTGACATTCTCTATTCCAAGAGTTCTCAGTTTTTTCATCATCTTTTCAATCGCTCTATCAACGGGTTCAAGAACCTTGAATCCTTGATCTCTTACCATCATTCAAAAGATCGTATAGGTAATTAAAGATTTGACCATCTATTCAAACCAATAACATCTATCATGCTGTAGATACCAGGTTTATCAACCTTTGAAATCCATTCTGCAGCAATAAGGGCCCCCATTGCAAAGCAATCCCTGCTAGTCGCTCTATGGGTTAGCTCTACTCTTTCTCCTTCACCAAAGAAAAGAACCGTATGTTCTCCTACAACGTCCCCACCGCGAAGCCCAAAAATCCCTAAGTCTTCTCCTTTTTTTCCTTTTCTGTAAAATATCATTTCTAAATCTTTTCCTTTTCTAGCTAGAACTTCTCTTATTATCTCTGCAATCCTTATCGCAGTACCGCTTGGAGAGTCTTTTTTGTGTCTGTGATGAATTTCAAAGATCTCAACGTCGTAATTGTTAAGAAGAGAGGCTGTAAATTCTACTATTTTGAAAAAAACATTGACTCCGATGCTAAAATTTGGTGAGATTATTGAAGGTACTTTTCTACAAATTTCTTCGAGTTCTTTTCTCTCTTTCTCATTAAAACCAGTTGTACCAATCACAATTTTAATTCCTTTCAACGCTGCTACCTTTGCATTTTTCAAACAGGCTTCTGGAGTTGTAAAATCGATAAGAACATCAGCATTCAGTTTTTCTATGTCGTTTTCAATCTTGACTCCAACATTTCCAATTCCTGCAACTTCTCCAACATCCTTTCCGACATGAACAACATCAAAAGCCTGTACAAGCTTTAGATTCTTGTTTATAGCATGTTTCACGACAAGCTTCCCCATTCTTCCCGCTGAGCCCGATATGGCTAGTTTCATAATGCTAGTTTTTTTAAGTGTTAAAAAACTTTGGAGATTTCAAAGCAAAGATTGAAATATTTTGAGATGATTAGAAAAACGATGGTTATGAGTGGAGAAGTTAACAGAATGGTAACACTTTGTGGAAAGAATTGGGCTAAGATTGGAGTTGAATTCATGTTCCTTGGAGGAAAGCCTGAATGTGAGAACTGCAAAATAAAAAAAACTTGTTTGAAACTGCGAGAAGGAGCAAAATATAAGATCGTTGGACTAAGAGATGGGACTGTCCAGGAATGTCAGCTTCACGAAGATGGTGTTGTGGCAGTTGAAGTCGTTGAGCTCCCAATAATAGCTTTGGTCGAATCTACACTAACGGATGGAGCTAAGTTTAGATACGAGGAGAGGAAGTGTGAACATTATGAATGTGGAATGTATAACCTTTGCCACCCCCTTGAGCTCAGAGATGGTGAAATAGTGATAGTTTGGAAAGTGATAGGAGATTCTCCAGAAAAATGTTCTCTTGGATATAACTTTGCCATTGCAGAACTGATGAGAGAACAAAAAAATTCATTTTAGCATTGGCTTTAAGACTACGGCATTCGGGACCTTTAATCTAAAATCTTCAGGATTTGCTTCTGTTTTTGGAATGGCTCCATAGTGCATTGGAATGTATAACTTTGCTTTTATATCCTTTGCAGCCTCAACAGCCTCTCTTAAATCCATTGTATAGGTTCCACCAATTGGTAGAAGAGCAACGTCAACTTCTATTTCCTTCATTTCTGGAATTCTGTCAGTGTCCCCTGCATGATATATGCTAACGTTGTCGATTTCGATGACGTATCCTACTCCACCTTTTTTGTGGAATGGTTTGTTGATGTTATAGGCTGGAACAGTTCTTATCTTCACACCTTTAACAATCTTTTCATCTCTTTCATCCAAAGAAAAACTTTCAAAACCTTTTATAACACAACCCTTTGGAGTCACAACTGTAGTGTCACTTCTCGAAAGCCTTTTAATAGATTTCATGTCAAGATGATCGAAATGATCGTGTGTTACGAGGATCAAGTCTGCTTTTTCAAATCCTTCTGTAATTTCGTATGGGTCGATATAGAGAACTTTTGATCCTTTTATCTTGAATCCTGCATGCTTCAAATAGGTAATCTCTACGTTTTCGAATCTCAATTTGTTCATACTCAATGTTCTTTTTATTATTAAAAAATTTTTCTCCGATTTTTTTCTGATAGCTAGAATCTCAACTAAAATGAAAAGGGAGAGTATATATATTGAAGCGTGGAAAAGAGAACGTGAGAGATATCATAATGAAACACGTTGCGATTAACTCTGCAAAATTTGGAAAAGCTGACGAAAAGGCTGTAATAGGGAAAGTCATCGCAGAGAAACCAGAATTAAAGGCTAAAGCTAAAGAACTCATACAATTTGTTAGAGAATGTATAAAAGAATTTGAATCAATGAGTGAAGAACAAAAAAAGGAGCTTATAAGCAGATATTCATTTGAAAAGAGAATTTTAGAAAGAGAATTAGAGCTTCCAGCACTTCCAAATGCCAAAAAAGGGGAAGTTGTGATGCGTTTTGCTCCAAACCCAAATGGACCGCCGACACTTGGATCTGCAAGGGGGATTGTAATAAATGGAGAGTACTGCAAGATTTATGATGGTAAATACATAATGAGGTTTGATGATACAGATCCTAAGACTAAAAGACCCATGATCGAAGCTTATGACTGGTACCTCGAAGATATGGAGTGGCTTGGTTATAATCCGGATGAAATAATTTATGCATCAAAGAGGATCCATCTTTACTATGATTATGCGAGAAAGTTAATAGAAATAGGAAAAGCTTACACCTGCTTTTGTAAAAAGGAAGAATTTAAAAAGTTTCGTGATAGCGGTTTTCCCTGCTCACATAGGGAGAATGAAATAGAAAGGAATCTGGAGACATGGGAAAGGATGCTCGAAGGTCGTTATGGTGAAGGAGAAGTCGTTTTAAGAATAAAGACTGATATGTCTCATAGGGATCCAGCTGTTAGAGACTGGGTCGCTTTCAGAATAATCTACACACCTCATCCACTCGTTGGGGATGCTTATTTCGTCTATCCAACCCTTGATTTCGAGTCAGCGATAGAAGATAGACTTTGCAAAACTACACACATTCTTCGCGGCAAAGATTTGAGAGATTCAGAGTTGAGGCAAAGATACATATACAACTATTTTGGCTGGGAATATCCTATAACAATGCATTGGGGAAGGGTGAACGTGGTCGAGTTTGGAAAGCTGTCAACTTCACTAATAAAAAGAGAGATTGAAAGTGGGAAATATGAGGGTTGGGATGATCCAAGGTTACCGACTGTCAGAGCTTTGAGGAGACGTGGAATCACAGCAGAAGCGATAAGAAAATTTTTCATTTCACTTGGCTTGAGTGAAAGTGAAGTTAACATAAGTATGAAAAACTTATTTGCAGAGAACAGAAAAATCGTGGACCCAGAAGCTAACAGATATTTTTTCGTTGCAAATCCTGTAGAGATCGAAATCGAAAATTTGCCAAATGAAAATCGCGTGGAAATCCCTTTGAACCCAAAAAAGAATGAGAAAAGGGTTTTAAATGGGGAAAAATTTGTTTACGTGTCATTGGAAGATTTTGAGAAACTTAGAGGAGAGAATGTAAGACTAAAGGATTTCTGCAACGTGATTTTGGATAGGAAAGCGAAGTTCGTCAGCTATGAGCTTTTAGGAGCAAAGAAGGGAAAAAACATCATTCATTGGCTACCAAAGAGCTTTGCTATTAAATGCAGGGTTCTTGGAGAAAATGTTTGGGAAGGTTTTGTAGAGAAGGGCGTTGAGAGAGAAGTTGGAAGGGTTGTACAATTCGAGAGATTTGGATTTTGTAAAATTGAAAAGGCTGAAAAAGAAATTTTGGCAATATACACACATGACTAGTGATCTTTTAAATTTTCATTTAAAACTGAGATTGCCTATAATTGAAACGAAAGATTAATATAACTCATATGGGTGAAGAAAGAAAAAGAAAAGGAGGGATCGGGAATGGCAGAGAATTCGGTGTTTGTTGGGAACAAACCTGTTATGAATTACGTTTTGGCAGTGTTGACGCAATTTAACAGCGGAGCAATGGAGGTTTCGGTAAAGGCCCGTGGTAGAGCAATCAGTAGAGCAGTGGATGTAGCAGAGATAGTCAGAAAGCGCTTTTTGCCTGATGTAGATATTAAGGACATAAAGATTTCGACTGAGCAAGTAAGTAGTGAGCAAGGTACTGCGAATGTTTCTGCAATTGAGATAACACTTTACAGAAAATAAAATTTTTATATTTTATTATTTTGATGATTATTTTTGAGATCGAAGCTTTTGGACATCCAAACATAACTGCGAAACATAGCACGACACTTGAAGTGACTAAAGATCTAGAAATTTCAAAGAAAGCTGACTGTGTAGTTGGAGTTAGAGCTGATAAGAGTGTTTTTGAAATCCCAGAGAGGGCAAAAATTGAGTTAAAAAAGGGTTTAAAAGTTAAAGTTGAGTTTTTTTTACCAGATTACGGAATTAAAGAGTTTCTTATTGGCTTTGGTGATGAAAAGCTCAACTTCACCAGCAAAAAAGACATTGTTATAAGAAAGAGTTCCTTCATATGTGGAAGAACTTTATTGATCTCTGCAGACAAATCTGCAAGAGATTTGAACAGAGAAATGGTTGAACTTTTAAAAGATGGGAAAACAAAGTTAAAGATGTTCTTTAAGATTTAAAAGAAAAGATCTCTAGATTTGGAATAGGAACCTTTAAAAATTTTTTAATCTTTTCCAAAATTTCTCAACCAAGTTGAATTACAAGGGCATGACTTATATATTCTCTTTTCAAATTGCGATGATGCTGTGGACTGAAAAATATAGACCTTCAAAAATAAACGAAATAGTTGCAGACAAGGAGATAATTGATAAAGTGGTTGAATGGGCTAAAAAATGGATTGAAAATAGCTGGAAACCTCTCCTCCTTTCAGGTCCTCCTGGAGTTGGGAAGACATCCATAGTTCTAGCTCTTGCCAATACTATGGGCTGGGAAATAGTCGAGATGAATGCAAGTGATCAGAGAAACTGGGAAATAATCGAGAAGGTTGTTGGTGAAGGTGCTTTTAATGAAACCATCAGCAAAGAAGGCGAATTTCTGTCTACGAAGTATGGAAGAATGAAGTTGATAGTTCTTGACGAGGTCGATAACATTCACAAAAAGGAAGATGTAGGTGGAGAAACTGCTTTGATAAGAATATTGAAGAAAAGACCAAGACAGCCGCTTGTTTTAATCGCAAACGATCCTTATAAGTTATCTCTAGAGCTTAGAAAACTCTGTGACTTTATAGAACTCAAAAAACTAACAAAAAAACAGATTTTGAAAGTTTTACAGAAGATTTGCGAGAAAGAGGGAATAGAGTGTAAAAAAGAGGCACTCGATAAAATTGCAGAGAATGCGGGAGGAGATTTAAGAGCAGCGATAAACGATTTGCAAGCTATTGCAGAGGGTAAAAATAGTATTTCTATTGAAGATATTGTGATAGGGAAAAGAGCGCAGGAAGTGGAGATATTCAGACTGCTGCAAAAGATATTCAAAACGAATTACTCTGCTTATGGTGATGCAATGGTTATAGATGAGGCTCCGGAAGATTTGATACAGTGGATAGAAGAGAACTTGCCTTTAGAATATCAGGAAAAAAGTCTACTGGCGGGATATATAGCGATTTCGAGAGCAGATGTATTTCTAGGGAGAGTTCGAAGAAGACAGGCATATCAACTTTGGAAATATGCTACATTTCTCATGACTGATGGAGTTCAGCAGATCAGAGAAGAGAAAAAATCGGGGTTTATACGCTATAAACGCCCCCAAATTTGGCAACTTCTTTTCCAGACAAAGCAAAAAAGAGAGATTAGAGATAGAATTCTAAAAAAAATCTCAATATATTCTCATCTTTCAACAAAAAAGGCTAATAGCGAGATGTTACCTATTATCTCCTTCTTACTCAGGACTATTGATATCGAAAGGAGTGCAAGAATAGTAACTTTCTATGAATTCAGCAAGGAAGAACTCGAATTCTTAATTGGGGAAAAATCAAAGGAAGTCTTTGAATTCATAGAAAAAAATAATCTTCATCGAATTGATGAAACTTGGTTGAATTCTAAAAGAGTTCCAGGAGAAATCGAAGAAGAAGTGGAGGAATTAAAGGAACTAAAGAAATACAATGAAAGAAAAGAATTTAGAGAAACTTTAAAAGGAGAAGAAAAAGGGAAAGAAGAACGAAAAGCAAAAAGTTTAACTCTAGAGGACTTCTTCTCTTAGTCATGAGTTTCGAAACTGAGGAACTCAGTAGAATAGAATTAGAAGATAAGATAGTTGGAGAAATAGCTAAAAAAACTGGGAAGAGTTATCAGGAAATCTTTTCGATGATAAGCGAGAAACAAGAAAGAATGGGAAATCTTCTCAGCTTCGAGATCGTAGCTTTGATAGTTGCGAAAGAAGTAGGTGTAAAAATTTCTGAGTATATCTCATTGGTAGAAAAGAGAATTTTAAATGAAGATTCTAGGTGATGCCCTCTCTATAGGGAAAAAAGTAGTAATCGCAGATCTTCACTTTGGTCTTGTCCCATTTTACGATAGAGAATTACTTGAAAAAGTTTTAAGGCTTGCTGAGAAGTTTCAGACACTCGTTATAGCAGGCGATATAAGACATCTTGGTAAAAAGAGCCCATTTCAAGATTTTTTAAATAAGATATCTGGGATTGTAGAGGTTTTAATAGTTCGCGGAAATCATGACATTGGAATAAGTGGTTACAAGTCGTTGAAGATTGGAAGATATTCGATATTTCATGGTCACGCAATTCCTGAAGGATTTTTGAATTCAAAGTTTTTCATCTTTGCACATGCACATCCATCTGTGGTCATATCATCTGAGATAGGTGGATTGAAGGAGAGGGCTTTTCTAGCTGGAGAAATAGAGATTCAGGATGAAAGAAGGAAATTATTAGTTCTTCCAGCTTTTAACGAGCTATGTTCTTCTACAGCAGTCAATCTCGAAAAACCAGCAGGTTTTGTCTTCAGAAGATTCAAATATCATGATTGGGATGCGATACTCTTAGATGGAACTGTTTTGAGTTTGAAGGGTATTTCAAAAAGGTGAAATATCCTTCGACAAACTCTACACATGCTACTAATCGAAGAGGAGGCGAAAGAACTCCTGGAGAAGTATGGAATAATAACTGTGAAAGGTTATGTTTGCGAAAGTGAAGAAAAAGCAATAGGTATCGCTAAAGAAATCGGTTTTCCTGTTGTTATGAAGGTTCATGGGATTGTACACAAGAGTGATGTTGGAGGCGTCATATTAGACATAAGGAATGAAGAAGAAGTTAAAAATGCTTTTAGAAAGCTAATTAAAATCGAAGGAGCAAAAGGTGTAAACGTTCAGCCAATGATTTCGGGTATTGAACTCATCATAGGTTCAGCTGATAACGAGCAGTTTGGAAGTTACATAATCTTTGGTCTCGGAGGAATATTCACAGAAATCCTGAGAGATATTTCTTTAAGGCTAGTTCCAATAAGCAGAAGAGATGCGGAGGATATGATAAGAGAGATAAGAGGTTACAAGATTCTCGAAGGATATCGAGGTATAAAGGCAAACGTTGAAGCAATTGTAGAGCTTTTGTTGAAAGTAAGTGAACTCGTTGAAAAAGAAGAAATAGTTGAGATGGATCTCAATCCAGTTTTTGCAAACGAAAAGGGTTGTTTCGTTGCAGACGCAAGAATTCTGATTGGAAAGAAGAGAATTTTTGATTTTGAAAAAAGAGAAATAAGTTTCTTTTTTAACCCGAAAAGTGTTGCAGTAATAGGAGCTTCGAGGAGTATAGGTAAACCGGGGAACAACATCGTTTGGAATCTCAAGAAATATGGTTTCAAGGAGAATATTTATCCCGTTAACCCAAATGCTAGAGAAATTCATGGCTTCAAGTGCTATCCTTCGATCAAAGATGTTCCAGAAGATGTAGATGTTGCGATAATCGCTGTTCCTGCGAAAATTGTTCCAGAAATCATGAAAGATTGCGCAGATAAGGGTGTGAAGGGAGTTGTGGTGGTTAGTTCCGGTTTTAGTGAGGAAGGTGAAAAAGGTGCTATCTTTGAAAGAGAGATGCTCAAGATCGCGAAGAGTTCTGGGATTCTCATCTTTGGTCCAAACACTACTGGAGTTATGAACACTGAAACAGGATTTATAACGAGTTTTGCTCCACTAAGAAGTGTTAAAATGGGAAATATAAGTATCGTAGCTCAGACAGGACTTTTTTTAGGAGTTATGATGGAATCAATAGCTTCGAATGAGCCAGGAATAGGTTTTAGCAAGCTCATTGGAATGGGAAATAAGATAGATGTACAAGACCATGAGGTACTTGAATATCTGCTCAGAGATGAAAAAACAAAAGTTGTGGGGATGTATATCGAAGGATTTCGGAATGGAAGAGCTTTTTTCCAAGTTGCAAGAAATTCGAGTAAACCGATAGTTGTATTCAAGAGTGGAAGGAGTGAATATGGAAAAAAAGCTGCGATGAGTCACACGGCTTCGATTGGAGGAAATGATGAAATTTTTGATTCTCTTTGCAAACAAGCAAATTTGATCAGAGTTTTCAGTTTCGATGAGCTCCTGAACATAACTAAAGCTCTATCGATGCAACCTTTACCTTTAGGGGATAAAGTTGCTGTTATACATTACACTGGTTCAGGTTGTGTCCAATCAGCGGATGCTGTTAACTTCTCTGGTTTAAAACTCGCGAATTTGAGTAAAATGACAAAAGAAAGGATAAGAGATGTTACTCCTGAATGGCACGCTATTAACAACCCTCTTGATATATGGCCAATGGTTGAGTATCACGGTATGGAAAAGCCTTATGAAGTGGCCATAGATGCTATGTTGAGAGATGAAAATGTTGACTCTCTCGTCGTTGTGCTTTGGTCGAGTGTGTTGTGGAAGAGTTATGTTCCTGATTTTGGAGAGCTCAGAAATTTTGTTAAACCTGTCTACTTTGTAGCAGAAGGTCCTAGGGAGGAAGTTTATGCTTTGAAAATGGAGTATGAGACAAATGGTTTTCCCTTATATCCAAATGCAATAGCTGCAATAGAGGTATTGGGAAAAGTAACGAATTTTGCGATGAGATATGATCGAAGAAGGAGCTGAATACGATTTTTGGGTAAAATTTCTTTTATTCTTTCCTTTTCTTGTTCTTTTTGCTTTCTTCCTCTCTATTTTTATTGGTATAGTTGAAGAAGATTCCAAAGCTGAATTGATTTTGATAAGAGCTATGATTTTAATTTTGACAACTTATTGGCTTATTTTGCCAAGAAAATATCGTATTAGGGATGGTAGACTTGAAATAGTGATGGGTTTTGTTTACAAGGTGAAAATAAGCGATATCGAGGAGATAAGAAGAGATAGTTGGAAAAAGATGTTCTTTTTCAAAGGTCTGAGATTTGCAACTTCAAAAAATATCATAGAGATAAGAAAAAAGAGTGGTTTAAGCCTTGTCATTTCACCAAAAAATGCGGATTTATTCTTGGAATATCTAAAAAGTGCTATACAACAGGAAAGGGAAAAAGATGAGTGAAAAATTTTTATTGAAGATATTTTCAACAATTGGAAAACGGAAGCACTTTCAAACTAAGATTAAAATATGATTACAAAAAATTTAATTAACTGTAACTCAACAATTCTTAGCCGCCGTGGCTTAGCTGGAAGAGCGGGTGACTCGTAATCACCAGGTCGCGGGTTCAAACCCCGCCGGCGGCTTTTATTTTTCTTCTTTCGTCTAGAATATCAAAATAATCAGTGGTTTTATTTTTAAATTTGGGTTTTTTTGAAAAATTTTTGTACTTAGAAGATTAGCATAGAGATAAAAATGAAAAAGTTAATCTTTTGATTGCGAAGTGGTTTTATGAAACTCTATGAGTACCAGGCAAAACAAATTTTTTATCGCCATGGCATAAAAGTTCCAAAAGGAGCGGTGGCAGAAAATGTAGAGGATGTTACAAAAATCATGCATGAACTTGGTGGAAAGGCTGTTTTAAAGGCCCAAGTTCTTGTTGGTGGGAGAGGAAAAGCTGGAGGGATTAAAAAAGCAGTAAACGTTGATGAAGCTGTTAGCATTGCAAGAGAAATGTTTGGGAAACCTTTGAAAGGGGAAAAAGTAAAAAAGATCTACATTGAAGAACTCACAGACATAAAAGAAGAGTGGTATCTTAGCTTAACGCTTGATAGAGTGGAAAAATGCTTTTCTTTGATCTTTAGCACGTCAGGAGGTATAGACATTGAAGAAATAGCTCTAAAGTCACCTGAAAAGATTTTCAAGATCAAAATAGATCCTCGCTGGGGTTTATGGGACTATCAAATAAGAGAACTTTTTAACAAAGCTAAAATATCGCAAGAATTCTGGAGAGAGATTACAACAATAATAAGAGCGATTTACAGGATTTTCATAGATAATGATGCGGAACTTGTGGAGATAAACCCACTTGCAGTTACTTCAAAAGGACTTGTTGCACTAGATGCAAAGATAACGCTCGACGACAATGCACTGTTCCGTCATAGAGATCTCGAAAGTCTTAGAAGTTATCCTGAAGGACTTGAAGGAATTGCTGAGAAGGAGGGTATGAACTACGTGAAACTCGATGGAAACGTTGGTGTGATCGCAAATGGAGCGGGAATGGCAATGGCAACGATGGATTTGATCTATCTCGAAGGTGGTAAGCCTGCAAACTTTCTTGACATTGGAGGTGGAGCTAGTGCGGAGATGACAAAAAAAGCTCTGGAGATCCTTACAAAGGACGAGAACGTTAGAGTTATATTCATGAACATATTTGGCGGTATAACTAGGTGTGATGAAGTTGCTAGGGGTTTATTAAAGGCTTTTAACGAGCTTAGGATAGATATACCAGTTATTTTGAGACTCTCAGGGACAAACGAAGAGGAGGGTAGAAAAATAGTTGCAGAAAATCTCAAAAATGTTGAACTTGTTGATACCATGGAAGGAGGGGCAAGAAGGGCTGTGGAGGTGGCAAAATGGCAATAATTGTGGATGAAAAAACGAAGGCTGTCGTTCAGGGAATCACAGGAACTCAAGGGAGATTTCATACAGAAAGAATGCTCAGATATGGTACTAAAATAATATGTGGAGTAACTCCTGGAAAAGGTGGGACTGAAGTTCTTGGAATTCCTGTTTTTGACACTGTAGATGAGGCTGTTAAAAAAGGTGCAAATGCTAGCATTATCTTTGTTCCTGCAGCATTTGCTGCAGATGCCATAATGGAAGCCGTTGATGCAGGAATAAAAGTTGTTGTATGTATAACAGAAGGTATTCCTGTGCACGATGAATTGAAAGCGTATCTCAGAGTGAAGGAGACGAGAGCAATCCTTGTAGGTCCAAACTGTCCTGGAATAATTTCTCCTGGAAAATGTCATCTTGGAATAATGCCAACCCATGTTTTTATGGAAGGAAATGTTGGTATAGTCTCGAGGAGTGGAACCTTGACATATCAAATTGCACAAAACCTTACAAAACTCGGAATTGGACAGTCAACGGTGTTAGGTATTGGAGGGGATAGAATCGTTGGCTTGAGTTTTGTTGAAGTTCTCGATATGTTCGAGAAAGACAGAGAAACTGATGCAGTTATCTTAATCGGAGAAATAGGTGGGAGAGATGAAGAGAGAGCTGCAGAATTCATAAAGGAGAGAGTTAGCAAACCTGTCATTGCTTATATTGCTGGAATTACTGCGCCACCAGGTAAGAGAATGGGACACGCTGGTGCAATAATAGAAGGTGGTATTGGTAGTGCAGAAAGCAAGATAAAAGCTCTCAAAGAAGTTGGAGTTGAAGTAGGAAAAACTCCGATGGAGGTTGCAAAAATAGCGGCTAAGATAATGAAGAGATGAGACTTGACACCTTTCTCATAAAAAAAGGGTATTTCAGATCCCGCAATAGGGCAAAGATAGCGATAAGACAAGGTCTTGTGGTTGTAGACGGAAAGATCGCAGTGAAACCTTCGATTGAAGTAGATGAAGATGTAGAGATAAAAATCCTTGACGATAAACCTGCTGGTTATTGGAAGTTAAGGGAAATCGATGAAAAATTTTTTATTTTTAAAGGTGATGAAATAGTCCTCGACTTGGGAAGTTCTGTTGGTGGATTTCTACTCTATGCAAGTGAAAAAGCCAAGTTCGTTTATGGAATAGAGATAAACGAGGAGTTTGAAGAAGAGCTAAAAAGAGTAGAAGAAGAAAGAAAAAATGTAAAGATTTTCATTGAAAATGTTTTCACTTTTGACATTGACAAGATAGATCCAGTAAACTTAATTCTGAATGATCTAACTATGGATTTTTCTTCTTCAATGAAGGCTTTGAAAAGATTTCTTCCTAAACTTAAAAATGGTAAAATTCTATTCGTTGCCAAAGGAGATGAAGAAGTTGATTTTTCTGACTTCCAGGTTCTAGCATTCGATGTTGCTAAGAAGAAGAAAGAGTCCTATTACTTAATAGAACCAAAAATGAGAAAACTTATTTAGTTTTCCACAAAAACGATTTCGGGTGGAAGAGATGAAGAAGATATCTATTCTTGGTGCTGGAGCAATGGGCCATGGTATAGCGCAGGTATGTGCGACTGCTGGTTATGAGGTTAGAGTCAGAGACATAAAACAAGATTTCCTCGACAGGGCAAAGGATGCGATCGAAAAGAATCTTGCGAAAGCTGTTTCAAAGGGAAAAATTAGTGGAGAGAAAGCAAAGGAGGTAATGGGGAGAATAAAGTTCACATTATCTGTTGAAGAAGCTGTAAAGGAAGCAGATCTTGTAATTGAAGCAGTTCCTGAGATCATGGATTTGAAGAAACAGGTATTTGCAGAAGTACAGAGATTTGCTAAGAAAGAATGTATTTTTGCAAGCAACACTTCTGGACTCAGCATAACAGAACTCGGAAACTCTACAGACAGACCTGAGAAGTTTCTCGGTTTACATTTCTTCAACCCACCGGTTGTGATGCAACTGGTTGAAGTGATAAAAGGGGAGAAGACCAGTGAAGAAACTGTAAAAATTGCTGTTGAATTTGTTAAAAGCATTGGAAAAGTTCCAGTTATTGTTAAAAAAGATGTCGCTGGATTCATAGTGAACAGAATCCTTGTACCTTATCTAACCTTAGCGATAGATGATCTCGATAAAGGGATTGCGAAACCTGAACAGATTGACAGTGTTTTTTTGAGTAAGTATTCTTTTCCAATGGGTCCAATCGAGCTTTCGGATTTCATCGGTCTAGATATTCTATACTTTGCAGGAAAACAATGGGGATTTTTGCCTATTTCCAATGCATTGAGGGAAAAGTTCGAGAAAAAAGAGCTAGGGATGAAGACTGGTAAAGGCTTTTACGATTGGAGTGCTGGAAGGCCGAAGATTGCCAAAATTGAAGGTTATGATGAACTTCGCTTGATAGCACTTATGGTTAACATAGCTGCTGAGCTCATGGAACTTGGAGTTGCAGATGCGAAAGAGATTGATACTGCTATGAAACTTGGAACAAACATGCCCAAAGGAGTATGTGAACTCGGAGATGAAATTGGTCTTGACGTTATACTTTCGAAACTTGAGCAATTGCACAAAGAAAAGGGTTACGAGATTATTAGGCCAAGAGAGATGTTAAGGAAAATGGTTTTTGAGGGAAAACTTGGAGTTAAGACAGGCAGAGGTTTTTATGATTATGGAAAGACTGTTTATAAAAACTTGGAGATCAAAAAGGAAGGTCGAATAGCAAAGTTGATAATCAACAGACCACAGAAACTAAACGCTTTGGATTTTAAAACACTCGATGAGATTTCAAATGCTTTGAAAGAGTTAGAAAGAGATGAAGAAGTTAGAGTTCTTGTTATAACAGGTGCTGGTGACAAAGCGTTTTCTGCTGGTTTCGATTTACAGAGTGCAACTGATTTGACTCAATTAAAAGCTTTTGAAATCTCTATAAAAGGTAATGAAGTTTTCTTGCAGCTAGAAAGATTTCCAAAACCAGTAATTGCAGCGATAAATGGTTATGCATTTGGCGGTGGTTTTGAGTTGGCGATAGCCTGTGATTTCAGGATAATGAAGAGAGGTGCAAAAATTGGGTTAACTGAGCTCAGTTTAGCCCTAATTCCAGGTTGGGGAGGAACTCAAAGATTACCCAAGCTTGTTGGAATTTCAAAGGCAAAAGAAATGATAATGTTGGCAAAGAGGATTGATGCTGATGAAGCAGAAAAAATAGGGATTGTTAAGGCTGTGGATTCTGATAAATTCGAGGAAGAGGTAATGAATCTAGCAAAACAATTATCAGAAATGCCTCCACTCAGTTTAATGGCAGCGAAATATGCGATAAATTTTGGCTATGGACTTCAAACCGATGTTGGAAAAGTCATTGAAGCTTTAGCATTTGGATTTGTCACTTCGACACAGGATGCTGTTGAAGGTATAAATGCATTTTTCCAGCGGAGAAAACCTGAATTCAAAGGGAAGTAATTCGACAAATTTTTATTTTTTCTTTTAACTCTATTCTAATGATCGAACTCGTCGACGTTTACAAGGTTTACAAAACACAGTATTATGAAGTTCGTGCGTTGGATGGTATTACCATGAAGATCGAAGATGGAGAGTTCATAGCAATAATGGGACCTTCAGGAAGTGGAAAGAGCACTTTACTCCATCTCATTGGTTGTCTTGACAAACCAACGACTGGAAAAGTTATTATAGATGGTGTTGAAACTTCGAGGCTTAGAGATAATGAACTCACGAGACTAAGAAGAGATATGATTGGTTTTATTTTTCAACAATATAATTTAGTTTCAACACTTACAGCTTTGGAAAATGTAGAACTACCAATGATCTTCAGAGGAATTTCAAAAGATAAGAGAAGAAAAAAAGCTCTTGAACTTCTTAAAAAGGTTGGAATCGAAGAAGTTGCGGATAGAAAGCCAATGGAGATAAGCGGGGGACAACAGCAGAGAGTTGCGATCGCAAGATCAATGGCGAACGATCCAAAAATCTTGCTATGTGATGAACCAACTGGAAATCTGGATTCGAAGAGTGGTAAACAAGTTATGGAGATAATAAAAAGAATGAATTGTGAAAAAGGAGTTACTGTTGTTCTCGTAACACACGATCTATCGCTTGCAGCTTATGCTGATAGAATAGTGCGAATCAGGGATGGAAAGATTGAAACAATCTAGTAAATTGAAAAACCTTATTTTTCCAATTCACTGTTAATCTCGTGCTTGAGGATTTGTTTTGTCCAGAGTGTAAAAGGCTTAAAAAAAGATGTATCTGTAAAGGTGTAATTGAAAAAAATCTTAAGCTTTTAATGGAAAACTACAAAGAATTTCTTAAGCCAATTTTTGAAATTAGGGATGAAATCGTTTATTACAGAGTTTTTGAACCATTTAATGAAGTTCCAACAGAATCATTAAATTTTTTGCCAAAGAGACTCTCAGAGGTTCTTAGAAATAGAGGAATCGAAAAACTATATCCCTTCCAAAAGAGGGCGATGGAACTTTTGATTGATGGTAAAAATGTTGTGATCACAGCCCCGACTGGTTTTGGCAAGACTGAGGCTTTTATGATACCAGCGTTTTATAAAACCAGTAAGGGAAAAGTCATCGTATTCTATCCAACAAAGGCACTCGCAAAGGACCAAGAATTGAAGATCAAAGACTATTCAGAAGCCTTAGGGATCAAAGTTGTTCGATTTGATGGAGACTCAAGTCTGAATGAAAGGAGGGCAGTTTTTTCAGGAGAGGCAGATTTTTTACTTACAAATCCTGACATGGTGGATTATCATCTAAGAAATACTCCTAGCTTCAGAAAATTCGTGAATGAAGTCATCTTTGTAGCTGTAGACGAGCTACATGCTTATACTGGTTTCTTTGGTTCTAACATGCACTATCTAGTCAAAAGACTCGAAAAATTCTCAGATTTTCAAATTGCTTGTACTTCTGCAACACTTGCAAATGCTAAAGAGTTCGCTGAAGAGCTTTTTGAGAGAGAGTTTGTACATGTTCATGGTGATCACAGAAAAACTATCTTAGACTTTATAATGGTGGATTGCAGCAATGTTTACTCGACAGTAAAAGAGATCGTTCAAAAATTTCCAAAAAAGAAGATTCTGGTTTTCGGGAATAGTTACAAAGTTGTTGAGACTATTAACTGGGTTCTGAGAAAATCAAAGGTTAATTCAGCTGTCCACAAAGGTGGATTGACCAGAGATTTGAGGGATGAAGTTGAAAGAAATTTCAGATGTGGGAAAATAAGAGTCGTCGTTGCAACTCCAACGCTTGAATTGGGTATCGATATAGGTGATGTAGATGTAGTAATTTCAGAACTCGTCCCATATTCACAATTTTTACAACGTATTGGTAGGGCAGGAAGAAAGGGGCAAGAGAGTATTGGAGTTCTTCTGCTGAGGAGTGATGATCCTATTTCAGCTTATTATAAAAGGAATCCAGACGAGTATTTCCTAAACCAGGCAAATGGATATGTTGAAAAGGATAATGAAGAGGTAATGAAGTTCCAGTATCTTTCAATGATTGCAGAAAGAAAAACTAGAGCTGAAGAGTTGAAACCAGAAATTTTAAAACTTCTTATTTCTGAAGAACTCGTGAAAGATGGCAAATTTCTGAGTCTCACGGATAAAGGGTATCTATTTTTGGAAAGATTTTCGATGCGTGGAATAGGAGATAGAATAAGAATTCTTTACAAAGGAAAAGAAATAGGAGAAAGAGTTCTGCCAATAGCAGTGAAGGAACTTTTTCCTGGTGCGATATTAATCCATAACGGGCAGAGATATAGATGTAAGGAGATAAATCTCCAGGAACTAAGAGCAGAAGTTGAGATGGTTGAAAATGGAGAAGAAGTCACAGATCCTCTATACACATCGATTCCAAAAGTTTTTGAAATCGAAAGTTCAATTCAAGAACCGGTTGAGGCATATTATGCCACTTTTCAGGTTTCGATTTCAGTCTATGGTTACTTGAGAAGGAATGTGTTCAGGGAAGAAAAGGACGTCTTTTTATTAAGTAAACCAGTGGAATTTTCTTTTAGAACAAAAGGTTTTCTATTTTCATGTCCTTTTCCTAGTGGAGAAGACTTAGAAGATTTTTATTCTGGAAGTTTTCACGCAGTTGAACACGTCTTAATCGAGTCGAGTAACGTTCTAACTGGTGGTGGTAGTAGAGAGATAGGTGGAATCTCTACTCCTGAGGGGGATTTATTCGTATACGATAGTGCTATAGGAGGCAGTGGTTTGAGCAAACTTCTTTTTAAAAGAATTAAAAAAGCTTTTGAGATCTCTTACGAAGTTCTAACCCAATGTGATTGCAAGAGAAGCGATGGTTGTCCGAGATGCACTTACAGCTACCAATGTGGTAACAACAATAGGCCTCTAAATAAAAAAGGAGCAATTGAGGTTATAGAAAAGATAAAGAGTGGAGAGAAAAGGGAAACGAACTGGAAAAAGTATAGAGAAACAACAAAGTTCAAGTATTTTCCCTGATTTCTTCCATATCTCGCATAAGCCCCCTTATCATGTAACAGATCTTGTCCAATTCCTCCTCACGACCAAGAGCTTTCATTATGCCATAGCAGAGCTTCATGATAGCCTCTCTATGTTCCATTTTCTGCCTGAAAATTTGCACAGGAGAAATCTTTAGAGTCTCATAGGCTCTAAAATACTCGTTCTCAATTCCAAGAGATTCAAAAAACTTTTTGATCTGAAAAAGCAGGAGATGAATATGGACGATCTCTTCTTTGCCAAACTGGCCAGACATGATTTGCGTCATCATCCACATTGATAAAGGTATCGGTCTGAGAAGTATAAAAAACTCATTTTAAAAAATTTAGAATATTACTTTGAAGAATTATCGACTTCAGGGAAAAAGATTTATTTTAGGAGATAAAAAGAGGCTGTGGAATACGTAACGCACCCACTCATCAGGGAGGAAACCATAGAAAGGAGAATTTATCAATTAGCAATAGCAACAAATGCTTTGTTGAAAAACACACTCGTAATAATTCCTACTGGGCTTGGAAAGACTGCAATAGCTGTTCTAGTTTTGGCTTCAAGATTGCTCAACGAAAATGGAAGAGCTCTTTTTTTAGCTCCGACAAGACCTCTGGTTGATCAGCATGCAAACTTCTTGAAAAAAACTCTAAAAATCGGAGAAGATGAAATCGTTGCAATCAGTGGTGAAGATGTACCAGAAAAAAGGGTTAAACTATGGGAAACTGCGAGGGTAATCGTAGCAACACCACAGGTTGTCGAAAACGATATAATAGCGAGTAGAATAAATCTAGAAGATTTTGTACTTCTCATATTTGACGAAGCACATAGAGCTGTTGGGAATTACAGTTACGTCTTCATAGCGAGAGAATACATTCAAAGATCGAAAAAACCTTTGATCCTTGCTCTGACAGCGTCTCCTGGAAGCGATCAAGAAAGAGTACTCGAAATCATTAAAAACTTATTCATAGAGGGTATAGAAATCAGAACGGAGTTCGACGATGATGTTAAACCATATGTGAGTGAAAAAGAAATAGAGTGGATAAGTTTAGATGTTCCCAAGGAAATCATCATCGTAAGAGAAAAATTAGAGCAAAGTATAAAAATAAGAATTAAAAAGTTAAAGGATCTTGGCATCGAAATTCCTGAGAAGGCTACAAAAAGAGAATTACTAGAATTTCAGCAAATTCTACAGAATGAAATAGCAAGCTCGCAAAGAACTGAACTTTTTGAAACTTCATCTCTCCTTGCAGAGATTTTAAAACTCTCTCATGCAGTTGAGCTTTTAGAAACACAGAGCATCGAAAGCTTCAGAAATTATGCTAGAAAGCTATTGAAAGAAGGTGCAATGAAAGGAAGTAGCAAAGCATCAAAAAATATAGCAAGCGATCCCAACTTTAGAAATGCGTTGACTCTCGCTTTAAGAATAACAAAAGAGCATCCAAAAATTCTAAAACTAAAAGAAATAGTTTCTGATCAGTTAAAAAATAAACCAGATTCAAGAATAATCGTTTTCACGAACTATAGGGATTCTGCAGATTTTCTCGTTTCAGAGTTGTCTAAGATAACTCCCAGTGCAAAATTTGTTGGACAGGCTGATAGAGAAAACGAAAAAGGAATGAAACAGAGGGAACAGATTGAAGTTTTGGAGAAATTCCGAGAAGGAATTTACAAACTCATAGTTGCTACATCTATTGGTGAAGAGGGACTAGATATTCCATCCACAGATCTTGTAATCTTCTATGAGGCAATTCCTTCAGAGATAAGAGCAATACAAAGAAAAGGAAGAACTGGGAGAGGTAGAAAGGGCAGAATAATAGTTTTAATGGCAAGAGGAACAAGAGATGAGGCCTACTATTTCATCAGTCTCAAAAAAGAGAGAAATATGTATGAAAGGATAAGAGAGATAAAGGCAATAGTTGAAAATCAAAAAAAACCTGTTGAACAATTAAAGTTGATCTCACCCATAGGTATAAAGATTTTGGTAGATTCGAGGGAAATGAGAAGCGAGGTAGTTAAGTATCTGAGGGATTCAGGTGTTGCACTCGAAGTTAAGAATCTTGAGGTTGCAGATTATATCCTTAGTGATAGAGTTGCAATAGAGAGAAAAACTGTTGAGGATTTAAGTGAAAGTGTTATCGAAGACAGAATATTTCAGCAGATGATCAAACTCAAGAGCTATCAGAGACCAATTCTGCTAATCGAAGGTGACAACATATACCAAAGACTGCATCCAAACGCAATTCGTGGAGCAATGGCAACGATAGCAGTAGACTTTGGAATTCCCATCATAAGAACGAAGGATGAAAAAGATACAGCTGAATTTCTGTTAGCGATTGCGAAAAGAGAACAGGAGGAAAGGAGAAGAGAAATCGTTGAACATTTTGCAAAAACGAAGAGAACTCTTAGAGAGGAACAAGAATACGTCGTTTCAGCTGTTTCAAGCGTTGGAGGTGTAATAGCAAAGAATTTACTCGAACACTTTCAGACTATTGAGAGAATAGCCACTGCAGACGAAAAAGAACTTATGAAGGTTCCAAAAGTTGGAGAGAAGACTGCAAAGAGAATAAGGATTCTGATGACAACTCCTTATAGTGAGGCTGACAAGTACGATATCGAAAATCTTTAATTCCTATGAGTTGAAAACTCATTTAAGCCACGGTAGCTCAGCGGGAAGAGCACACGCTTGGTAAGCGTGTGGTCGCGGGTTCAAATCCCGCCCGTGGCTTGTATTTTACAGGTTCAAATCCACTATCGAGTTAGCGTCTCTTTTTTATTTTTCTATGAAACGGTTTTCTATGAGTGATCTTTACCTTACTCATAAACTATCAAAATATCTCTAACAAACTGAGGTCAAGGGGGATATTAGATACTTCTATTCGATGGTTTGGTTGTGAGATCTTTTATGAGTAGGGTTAGGTTTCCAAGGATCGAAGGGTTTGAGAACTCTCATGCTCCAAAAGTTCTTCATCCAGTAAGTAGTTGTGTCTGCAAGTGCCTATTTTCACACTTTTGAACTCCCCAAGCTTTCCAGTGGTTATAACAGCCCGATAAGAATTTGTTCTTGCAAGCATCCACTTCTTTCCATAGCTTGTTATCAAAACTTTAAGACTCTTTCCAATAAATTTCCTGTTGTTCTCTAAGCCTATTCTGACACAAAGGTCTGTTAACTTTCTCGATCTCTCTTTTACAATCCATCCAGGAATCTCTTTAAGTTTCTCTGCTGGAGTTCCTTTTCTCTTTGAGAACCTCGTTATGTTCACCATGTCAGGTTTAACTTCTTCTATAAGCTCATGGGTTTTCCAGAAGGATTCTTCAGTTTCCGTAGGATAGCCAACGATTATGTCTGTCGCAAGAGTTATCTCAAATTTGCTTCTAAAAGCATCAACAACTTCCAAGAAGTCCTCAACAGTGTGATCTCTTCTCATATCCTCGAGAACTCTATTATCTCCACTCTGAACTGGAATGTGCAAGAATTTGTATATCTTTTCACTCTCAAAAGCTTCAAGCAATCTCTCAATTTGCTCCTTTGCGTGTTGTGGATTCATCATTCCAACTCTCACTCTAAAATCCCCTTCTATTCTGCTTATCCCCTTCAGCAGTTCTGAAAGCAGAAAATCTCCTTTATCGAGCCCATAGCATCCTGTATCCTGCGATGTTAGCTGAATTTCCTTAAAACCAAGTTTAACAGCTTTTTCAACTTCTTCTAAAATTTTTGAGATGCTGAAGCTTCTCAGCTTTCCTCTTGCGAATTTGGTTGCGCAGAAAGAACAACGTCCAACGCATCCTTCTGCAATTGAAACGATGGCAATTGAATTTTCATCACTCCTAAGTTTTGGTAAACAACTCTTGTCAACATCTCTCCACTCGAG